>NZ_CP082839.1:2580000-3180000 GCF_019930585.1 Sphingomonas nostoxanthinifaciens
CGACAATTGGGGCACCTGCTGCGCGCGCAATGTCGACCTGACCTATACCGACGACGCGCCGTTCCTGTCGGCGGGCTATTCGGTCGGCGGCCTCAATCTCGACGGCAGCGTCCGCTTCGATCGCGTGGCGGGCAAGGGTTTCGCGCAGGGCGGCGTCGCCGGCGCCAATTACACCGTGTCCGACGCGCTCGGCACCGCCGTGATCCCGTCGCTGATCGCCGCGTCGGCCAAGGAGAATATCAACTACCTCAAGAGCTACTCCAGCTGGTCCGCGGGTGCGCTCTATGCGTTCGGCAGCGACACCAGCGTGTTCGTCCGCGCCAGCCGCGGCGGCCGCTTCAATGCCGATCGGCGCGTGCTGGGCGGCAACTTCAACAGCGACGGCTCGCTCAACGCGCAGGGCAATTCGACCGCGGTCAATTTCCTCAACCAGCAGGAAGCGGGCCTGAAGCAGCGCGGCACGCTCAGCCTGTTCGGGATGACCGGCCGTTACACCACCGAGACCACCTTCTTCCACTCGACGCTGACTGAGAACAATTACGACTTCACCCGGCTGGCCAACTCGCCGCCGAACAACAATCCCAATATCTCGAACAAATATCGCTCGTTCGGTGTCGAATTCACCGGCAACATCGCGATGGGCAACTTCCACCTGACCGCGAACCTCACCTATACCGATGCCAAGATCAAGGACAGCGCCACGGCTGCCATTATCGGCAACCGGCCGGGCGGCATTCCGCGCCTGCAATATTTCATCCAGCCGTCCTATGATCGCGGCATCGCGGCGGTGGGCTTCACGATCGACGGCCAGACCGGCGCGCCGATCGACGATTTCGGCACGTACGAGCTGAACGGAACGACCTTCGTCAACGCCTTCCTGAAGATCCGCCCGGTCAAGAATCTCGAGCTCGGGATCAACGTCAACAACCTCTTCAATACGCTCGGCTTCCGTTACGGCGGCAACGTCGTGCAGAGCGGTGGCACCTCTTACTACACCAACACCGGCATCTACGGCCGCACGACGGAGGCCTCGATCCGCTTCCGCTTCTGATCCGGTTCTGGCGGCAGGCGCCTGCCCCGGCCTGCCGCCGGAGCAAAGACGGGTCGTTCCCTTCGGGGAGCGGCCCGTCACCTGTTTGAGAACGTGCGGGGCCGGGATCAGACGGCGTCGAAGACGAACGCCGCGCCCTGATAATCGCCCTTCAGCGGGGCCCGCAGCCCGTGCGCCATCCAATAGTCGCCGCTCGCCTGCGCCGGCACGGCCGCCGGCAGCGGCGCACCACCCAGCAGGCGTACCTTATAGCTGCGCGCCGGATCAAGCCCGCGCGGCCGGATCTGCGGCGGATTGTCGCTCCAGTGCGAGCTGTGCAGCATCTGGAACAGCACCGCCTGCCGCTTGTCGGGCGCGACATAGAAGGTCGCAGCCGTCTCCCCGTTCTCGGGCGGCAGGAGGCGATAGAGGTCGCCGCGCTGCACGGTCGCGCGGATATCCTTGTAGGCGGCGATCCATTTTGTGGCCGTGGCGGCGTCCGTATCCGACCATTTCGTCAGATTGGCGCCGACGCCGAGACTGCCCTGCATCGACGAGAGAAAGCGATAGTCGAGCGACGTGGTGCGTCCGTTCGCCCAGTTCGGGCTGTCCGTCACCCACGCCATCATCGCCGCGACCGGATAAGCGCGCGTATAGCCATCCTGGATGGCCAGCCGATCGTAGGGATCGGTATTGTCGGATGGCCAGACCTCGTCGGTGAGCGCCATGATGCCGAGATCGACCCGGCCGCCACCGCCCGAACAGCTCTCGATCTCGAGCCCCGGATGGCGTCGCCGCAATTCGGCGAGCAGCCAATAGAGATTGCGCACGTAATCGACATAGACGCGCTGCTGATCGGCCGGCTTCATCTCGGGCCAGCCGGGCTCGGTCCAGTTGCGATTATAGTCCCATTTCAGGAACTGGATGTCGTTCTCGCGCAGCAATGTGTCCAGCACCGTCAGCAGATGATCGCGCACGTCCTCGCGCGCGAGATTGAGCACCAGCTGGTTGCGCCCCTCGGTGCGTGGCCGGCCGGGGAAGTTGAGCACCCAATCGGGATGCCTGCGGTAGAGATCGCTGTCGCGATTGACCATTTCGGGCTCGACCCACAAACCGAAGCTCATGCCGAGCCCATGGACGCGATCGATCAGCGGCTTCAGCCCGCTCGGGAATTTGCGGCGGTTGACCACCCAGTCACCCAAGCCCGCGCTATCATTGTCGCGCGCGCCGAACCAGCCGTCGTCGACCACGAACCGCTCGATGCCGATCTTCGCCGCGCGCTCCGCCAGCGCGATCTGGCCGGGCTCGTCGACATTGAATTCGGTCGCCTCCCAGCTGTTGTAAAGCACCGGGCGGAGCTTGGCCGCGTCGCCGCCGGGTAGAATAACAGTGCGGGTGAAGCGGTGGAACAGACGCGCCGCCTCGCCGTCCCCGCCGTCGGTATAGCCGGCGTAGAAGACGGGCGTGTCGAGCGTCTCCCCCGGCTTCAGCGTCCACGAGAAATCGTAGGGATTGAAGCCGCCGGCAATCTTCACGTGGCCGAGATTGTCCTGCCCCACGCTGATCCGCCACGATCCCGACCAGGCGAGCGCGCCGAACCAGACCGGGCCGTTCTCCTCGGTCGTCGCGGCGCGATCGATCGCGAACCACGGATTGGCGCCATGCCCGGTCGACCCGCGGCGGCTTTCGAGCACGGTCAGCGCGGGCGTGACCGGCTGCGTGGCTTGCGTCCATTCCGCGGCATGGCGGCCGGTGAGCATGTGCAGCCGATAGTCGCCGCCCACCGGCAGGGTGAACACCGCCGACGCGACCTGATCCAGCCGCACCGGGATACGCCCCCCGTTGCGGATCGTGGCTGAGCGGCCGAGAATGCCCGTCGCGGCATCCATCCGATAATGCAGCGTCACCGTGACCGGCCGCGATATATCCGCCAGATCCACGTCGAACCCGCCGGCCGTCGCGCGGTGGGCGCGGTAGGTGAGGACGAGATCGCGATTGCCGTCGGCAAACACCGCCTTCACGCCGGGCTCGGTGACGAGGCCCCCGCCCTGCCCCGGATATTCCTGCGGCGTGACCGAGCCGGCGGGATCGAACCCCGACAATTCGCCCGGCGCCTTGGCGATGAGCGGTGCGCCGGCCGGCAGCTTCGGACCCCAATAGAGCGGTTCCAGAAAACCATGCTCATCCACGCCCAGCGCATAGGTGACGTTGCCGCCGTCGAGCCGCAGCGGCTGATCGGCTTTGACCGCCCCCGCGGCGGGGTCGGGCGCAGCCAGTGTGGAAGCCATCACAAGCGCCAGCGTGATCATCGGACCGTTCTCAATCGATTGCAGAGAGCAGATCTAGAGCGGCATCGTAAATTGACAAGCATTAGGTGGCGTTGGAGCGGCGACGAGCAGGCAGGTCGCGGTGCCGAACGGCATTCGGCCGCGTCGGAATAAGCAGCGCGCGCGGGCACAAGTCGCGTCGCGCTTGGTTCAGATCACGAACCGAACTCAATCGCGAAATGGCAAGCTTCTGACCCTCGAAACAACGTTCCGCAGCCAGGGCTTCCTTCCGCTGTCGGCATATTCCGCTCTCGGCGATGGCCGGTCGGTCGCGCTATCGGGCGATGACGGCTCGATCGACTGGTGGTGCGTCCCCAATCTGGATTCGCCGCCGCTGTTCGATCGCCTGCTCAGCCCGGAAGAAGGGGGTCGGTTCGCGATCGTCCCATCCGGCCCCTATTCGGTCGAACGGCGATATCTGGAGGGCAGCAACGTCCACGAGACGATCTTCGTCACCGAAACGGGCCGGGCGAAGCTTGTCGAATGCATCAACAGCGGATCGGCAGGCCGCCTGCCGTGGTGCGAGCTGGCCCGCCGGATCGAGGGGCTGGACGGTCATGTCCGCCTCGACGTGGAGATCCGCTTCGGCACGCGCGCCGACACATGTTGCCCGTATCTCATCTCAAGCCGCGCGGGGCCGGTCTTCCACGCGGGCGACGTCCTTGGCCTGATCCGCCGCAGCGATGGGTTCGTGGTCGATCGCGAGGACGATCTGGTGTTCCGCGCGCATATCTCGGTCAGCCCCGGCGACCGCGCGCTGATCGCGATCATCGCCGGCGAAAGCGAGCCACTGGTCGTTCCGACGATCGACGAGATCGACCGGCGGATCGACATCTCGCACAAGGAATGGGGCGAATGGTCGGCGCGGATCGGCTATGACGGGCCTTATCGCGATCTGGTCCTGCGCAGCGCCCTCGGGCTGAAGATCCTGCTTTATTCGCCGACCGGCGCGATCGCCGCCGCCGCCACCTCGTCGCTGCCCGAGCGGATCGGCGGCGACAAGAATTACGACTATCGCTACGCCTGGGTACGCGACGCGAGCTACACGATCAGGGCCTTCCTCGGCATCGGCGCGGATGCGGAGGCCAAGGCGGCGCTGACCTGGCTCATCCGCCGCATCACCGATCATGGCGCCAAGGTCGTCTACACGCTCGACGGCCATCTTATTCCCGCAGTGACCGACGTCGATCTACCCGGTTATCGCGGATCGCGCCCGGTCCGCATCGGCAATGCCGCCGGCGAACAATTCCAGCAGGGCGTCTACGGCGACATCTTCGAGATGGCCTATCGGTTCGTCGAGCAGAACAATATCCTCGACGCCCGCACCGCGGAAACGCTGTCCAAGCTGGCCGACGAATGCGCCGATGGCTGGCGCCGGCGCGATTCGGGCATGTGGGAATTGCCCGAGCAGCGGCATTACACGATGTCGAAGATCAGCTGCTGGCAGGCGATGAACCGCGCGGTGCAACTGGCCGACGACGGCCATCTGCCGACGACCTGCCGCGAACGCTGGTCGCGGGAGCGCGATCGCATCGCCGCCTGGATCGGCGAACATTGCTGGTCGGAGGAGAAGCAGGCTTATACCGGCTGGGCAGGCAGCGACACGCTCGACGCCTCGCTCGCGCTGGCCGTCCGCTTCGGGTTCGAGGATTGCGGGCGGCTGGAACGCACGATCGACGCGCTCGATCGGGAGCTTGGCGCGGGGCCCTTCCATTATCGCTACACGGGGATGTCGGAGGAGGAAGGCTGCTTCCTCGCCTGCAGCTTCTGGATTGCCGAAGCCAAGGCGCTGCTCGGCCGGGGCAACGAAGCGCGCGACGCGTTCGAGGCGCTCGTCGCGGTGCTTGGTTCGGAAGGGCCTTATCCCGAAATGATCGACCCCGAAAGCGGATGCTGGCTGGGCAACATCCCGCAGGGCCTAACCCATCTCGCGATCATCGACGCCGCGCTGGCGCTGCGCGACCAGGCCTAGCGCGAGCAAGCGGGGCCGGACAGCGCGTCCGGCCCCGCGACGCTTCAGGCGATGCCGGCGCCGCCGGTCACGCCATAGACCTCGCCGTTGATGAAGCTGCCCTCCTGCGAAGCGAGCAGCACGTAGACCGGCGCGATCTCGACCGGCTGGCCCGGGCGGCCATAGGCGCTTTCCTCGCCGAACTTGACGACCTTATCGGGCGTCTGGCCGCCACTCGACTGCAGCGCCGTCCAGAACGGGCCGGGTGCGACGACGTTGGCGCGAATGCCATTCTTCAACAGCTGCTTGGCGAGCGCCTTGGTGTAGGCGACGATGCCGGCCTTGGTGGTGGCATAGTCCAGCAGGGTCTCCGACGGCTCATACGCCTGGATCGATGCGGTGGTGACCACCGACGCGCCCGCCGGCAGATGCGGGACCGCCGCCTGCACGATCCAGTGCATGGCGTAGAGATTGGTCTTCATCGTCGCGTCGAAGTCGGCCGAGGTGACCGCGTCGATCGACGGCCGGCTCTGCTGGTGGCCGGCGTTGATGACGAGCACGTCGAGGCCGCCGAGCCCCGACACCGCCTTGGCGACGAGCTCCCGGCACCAAGCCTCGTCGGTCACGTCGCCTTCCAGCGCGACGGCCGTGCGCCCCTCCGCCTCAATGAGTGCGATGACCTCCCTGGCGTCGCTCCCCTCGCTGGGAAGATAGGCGATGGCGACATCCGCGCCCTCGCGCGCGAACGCGATGGCGGCGGCGCGCCCGATCCCGGAATCGCCGCCGGTCACCAGCGCCTTGCGCCCGGTCAGCTTGCCCGAGCCCTTATAGCTCGTCTCGCCATGATCGGGCTTGGGATCCATGTCGGCGGCGAGGCCCGGCACCGGCTGCGGCTGGCGGGGGAAAGGCGGTTGCGGATATTGCGCGCGGGGATCCTGCATCGTCAGGCGGTCGGTCATTTGGCTCTCCTTGAAAGCGAGGGTGGTGGCCGGCTCAGATCGTCGTGACCGAGCCGGAATCGACGCGCATGTTGCTGCCGTTGACGAAGCTCGCACGCTCCGAGCAGAGGAAGGCGATCATGGCGGCCACTTCCTGCGGCCTGCCACGGCGCTTCAGCGTCATTCCGGGGCGCTCTTCCTCGAGGAAGCTTTGCACCGCCGCGTCGAAGCTGACGCCCTTTTCGGCGGCGCGCTTTTCCATCATCGCGTCGGTCATCGGCGTTGCGATGAAGGCCGGCGAGACGGTGTTCACCAGCACGTTGTCGCAGCCGTAGGCCTTCGACAGACCCTTCGCGAGATTGATGATCCCGGCCTTCGATGCGCAATAAGCGAGCTCGTCGATATAGGGTTGCACGCCGTCTTCGGACGCGATCAGGACGATCCGCCCCCATTTTTTCGCGCGCATCGCGGGGATCGCTTCGCGCGCCATCCGCACGGCACCCATCAGGTTGATGTTCAGCGTCTCAAGCCAGCCATCGTCGTCTACCTCGACGAAATCGCCGGTGGCGCCGGTGACGCCCGCCGCGTTGACGAGGATATCCGGCTCGCCGAGGGCCGCGCGAACCTGGCCGTAGAGCGCGCGCACGCTGTCGAGCTTCGTGACGTCTGCCTCGAACGCCACGACCTCACCGAAAGACCGCAGGTCCGCGAGGCTTTGCTGAAGCGTGCCGCCCGGCTGATCGCTGATCGCGACGCGCACGCCCTCTGCGAGAAGGCATCGTGCCGTTTCCTTGCCGATCCCGCTATCTGCGCCGGTCACAAGCGCGATCCGGCCTTCGATATCGAGCTTCATCGCCGCGATTGTCCTGTGCTTGGGGATAGCAGCAGGAAGGGCTCAGGCCGCGCGAAGTTCCCTGCGGAACGGCCTCACACCCAAAGACTTAGACGGAACCGAGGAAACGACGCGCGGAACGGATCGGCTGGCGGCCCTGGCGCCGGCCGCGCCCGACACCGCCGGATCATGAGGGCCCGGCGCGGCGCCTCAGCCCGCGGAAAGCGTCTTCTTCAGTGCCGAGCGCCAGCCGTCGATCAGCACCTGCCGATCCGCTTTCGCCATTTTCGGCTCGAACGACGCCCCTTGCGTCCATGTCCGCGAGAGCGCGTCCAGGTCGGGCCAGACACCCGTGGCCAAGCCCGCATGGAATGCCGCACCCAGCGCGGTCGTCTCGAGATGCTTCGGGCGCTCGACGGTGGTCTCGAGCATGTCCGCGAGGAACTGGCAGAGCCAGTCGTTCGCCGCCATGCCGCCGTCGATGCGCAACGTGGCGGGCGCGCTGCCGCCGTCGGCGATCATCGCCTCCGCCAGATCGAGCGTCTGGTAGCCCACCGCCTCCAGCGCGGCACGCGCGAGATGTGCCGCCGTCGCGCCGAGCGTCAGCCCGAAAATGGCCCCGCGCGCATCGGGATCCCAGTGCGGCGCGCCCAGCCCAACGAAGGCGGGGACCATGTAGACGCCGTGGCTGTTCGGAACCTGCGTCGCCATGTCGTTGGTCTGGCGCGCGCTGGTGATCACGCCGATCCCGTCGCGCAGCCACTTGATCGCCGCGCCGGCAACGAAGATCGAGCCTTCGAGCGCGTAGGTCATCTTGCCGTCGAGGCGATATGCGGGCGTCGTGAGCAATCGGTTCTCGGATTCGATCGGCGTCTCGCCGGTGTTGAGCAGCACGAAGCAGCCGGTGCCGTAGGTCGACTTCACCATGCCCTTGGCGAAGCAGGCCTGGCCGAACAACGCCGCCTGCTGGTCGCCCGCCATGCCGGCGATCGGAATTTCGGCGTCGAACAGGCCGGGCTCGGTCGTGCCGAACAGATGGCTGTTGTCGTGCACCTCGGGGAGGATCGCCTCCGGCACGCGCAGCAGGCGGCACAATTCGTCGTCCCAGCTCTGGCGACGAATATCGTAGAGCAAGGTGCGCCCGGCATTGGTGACGTCGGTCGCGTGCACCTTGCCGCCGGTCAGGCGCCACAGGAGGAAGCTGTCGATCGTACCGAACGCCAGTTCGCCCTTCTCGGCTTGCGCGCGCGCGCCGGACACCTGATCGAGAATCCAGGCGAGCTTGGTGCCGGAAAAATAGGGATCGAGCAGCAGGCCGGTCTTGGCGCGCACCATCGGCTCCGCCCCGTCGGCCTTCAGCTTCTGGCAGATGTCCGCCGTGCGGCGATCCTGCCAGACGATCGCGTTGTAGATCGGCTTGCCGGTCGCGCGCTCCCACACCACCACCGTCTCGCGCTGGTTGGTGATGCCGATCGCGGCGATATCCTTGGCGGACAAGCGGCTCTCGGCGACGGCCTCGCGCGCGGTGGCGAGCGTATCGCGCCAGATATCCTCGGGATCATGCTCGACCCAGCCCAGCTCGGGATAATGCTGCTGGAACTCGCGCTGCGCGGTGGCGACCGGCGTCGCGTGCTGGTCGAAGACGATGCTTCGGGTCGACGTGGTGCCCTGATCGATCGCCAGGATGTGCGTGGGCTGTGCCAAGGGGCCTCTCCTCTAAGTCTGTTCAGCGCGCCGACGGCGACGCATCGCGCGGGGGCAGATAGGGTTTGATCAGGAAGCTGTAGAGGCTCGCGCCCGCCACCCCGCCGGCGAGTGGTCCGCAGATCGGCACCCACCAGTAATTTTGCGGCGCCGGCAACGCCTGATCGCCCCAGCCCATCAGCCAACAGAACAGGCGCGGGCCGAAATCGCGCGCCGGATTGAGCGGCCACGCTTCCAGATAGCCCGCCGAGGCGCCGATGCACGCCACCAGCAACCCGATCATCAGCGCGCTGGAATTGGCCATCGGCGCCGACGTGTTATATTCGTCGGTGATCGCGAAGATGCCCAGCATCAGGATGCCGGTGAGGATCACCTCGTCCCAGAAGGCGTGAATCGGCGTGATGCCGGTGTTCGGATGCGTGAAGAACACGCCGGCCGCGCCGCCCGCATCGCGCCCGACATCGTGCAGCGCATTGAAGGCGTCGATCGTCGGCGAGAACATTTGATAGACGAGCGCGGCGCCGATGAACGCACCTGCAATCTGCGCGGCGACATAAGGCAGCGCCTTGGCCTTCGGAAACTTCCGGAACAGCACCAGCGCCAGTGTCACCGCCGGATTGCCGTGCGTGCCGGACACCGCGCCCGTCACGTAGATCGAAAGCGTGACCGCCAGGCCCCAGGCGATGCACACGCCCCAATAGGCCGTCGCATAGGGGCTCGGATCGTACAGCGCGTACATCGCGGCGGCCGAATCCCCCAGCGTGATGACGATCGCCACCGCGACGCATTCGGAAATCAGTTCGCCGAAAAATCGCCTCGCCGGAGTCATTGCGCCGATCCTCTCATCCTTATCCCCGCTTCCTTTCACCCGTTTCGTTTGAACGTCAACAAGCTTCGTTTGGAGCGTTCATTGCGCATAATAGCTTTCGTATGTATATGAAACGAACGCGCAGCATCGCCTGCCGGTTTCGCTCGAAGGCTTGCCATGGAAGATATGAACAGGGTCGATCTGCTGATCGTCGGCGGCGGGATCAACGGGGCGGGCATTGCACGCGACGCGGTCGGGCGCGGCCTGTCGGTGCTGCTCGTCGAGAAGGATGATCTGGCGAGCCACACCTCGTCCGCCAGCACCAAGCTGATCCACGGCGGCCTGCGCTATCTGGAATATGGCGAGATCCGCCTCGTGCGCGAGGCGCTGATCGAACGCGAGCGCCTACTCAACATGGCGCCGCACATCATCTGGCCGCTGCAGTTCGTGTTGCCGCAGACCAATTCACCGCGCCCCGCATGGATGGTCCGGCTGGGCCTGTTCCTCTACGACCATCTCGGCGGTCGCAAGAAGCTGCCGGCGACGCGCACCGTCAGCCTCGATCGCGACCCCCTCGGCAAGGGCCTCAAGCCCGGCAAGCCGCGCGCCTTCGTCTATTCGGACTGCTGGGTCGAGGACAGCCGCCTCGTCGTCCTCAATGCGCGCGATGCCGCGGATCGCGGCGCCGACATCCTCACGCATACGTGTCTGGTCGATGCGGTGCGCGAAGACGGCGGCTGGTCCGCGACGATCGAGGATGCCGCCGGCCGCCGCACGGTCAAGGCCCGCGTGCTCGTCAACGCCGCTGGGCCGTGGGTGGCGGACGTGCTTTCGAAGGTGCCCGATGCGCGCGAGGATCGCGGCGTCCGCCTTATCAAGGGCAGCCATATCGTCGTGCCGCGCTTGTTCGAGGGCAGCCACGCCTTCCTGCTCCAGAACCCCGACAAGCGCGTCGTGTTCGCGATCCCCTATGAGGGCGAGTTCACGTTGGTCGGCACGACCGACGAGGCATGGGAGGGCGCGCCCGGCCGTGCCACGATCGACGATGCCGAGACTTCCTATCTGCTCCAGACGGTCGAGCGCTATTTCGAGAAGCGCGTCGAGGCCAAGGACATCGTCTGGACCTATTCGGGCATCCGCCCCCTCTATGACGATCACGCCGCCAATGCCTCGGCGGTGACACGCGATTACGTGCTCGACCTGGATGCGGAGGATGGTCGGGCGCCGATGCTGAGCATCTTCGGGGGCAAGATCACGACCTATCGCAAGCTTGCCGAGCATGCGTTGGAGAAGCTTGCGCCCTTCTTCCCGCAGGCGAGCGGCGGCTGGACGGCGAGCAAGCCGCTGCCCGGCGGAGACATTCCGGGCGCCGATTTCGACGCCTATGTGGATCGTGCTGCTCAGCAGCGCCCGAAGCTCCCTCGCCTGCTGATCCGCCGCCTTGCGCGCGCCTACGGCACGCGGATCGATGCACTGCTGGGCGAGGCGAAGACCATCGCCGATCTCGGGCAGCATTTCGGGGCGGGCCTCTACGCCGCGGAACTGGATTATCTGGTCGATCAGGAATGGGCGACCAGCGCGCAGGATGTTCTTTATCGCCGCAGCAAGCTTGGTCTGCATGTGCCGGCGGGTGCGGACGCGGCAATCGATGCCTACCTCGCCGCATATCTGTCGCAGCGCGACCGTCCGCGGGCGGCCGCCACCGACCGCGCGATCGGATGATCGAATGGCGCGGACGCTGACGGGCTCGTCTTCCGACACGCCGAGCCCGGCGGGATCGGCCGAGATCGTCGCCGCGCGCCATCGCCGGATCCTCGATCTTGCGCGCCACGCAGGCAGCGTCACGGTCGAGCAGCTTGCCGAAAGCCTCGCCGTCACGCCGCAGACGATCCGCAAGGATCTGAACATCCTCGCGCGCCAGAGCATGTTGTCGCGCGTGCATGGCGGCGCGATGATCACGTCGGGCGTCGACAATATCGCCTACGATACGCGACGGACTGTCGCCACGCGCGAGAAGGCGGCGATCGGCGCCGCGGCGGCGAGGCTCATCCCCAACGGCGCGTCGCTGTTCATCAACATCGGCACGACGACCGAGGCGGTCGCGGCGCATCTGGGCGATCATCGCGACCTGATGGTGATCTCCAACAACCTCAACGTCGTCGACATGCTGGCCGGGCATAAGGGGATCGAGATGATCGTCGTCGGCGGCCGGATCCGCGCGCATGATCGCGCCGTCGTCGGCGCGCTCGCCATGGAGTTCATCAACCACTTCAAGGTCGATTTCGCCCTGATCGGCGCCTCCGCGATCGACCGCGACGGGACGTTGCTCGATTTCGACGTGGACGAGGTGAAGGTGTCGCAGACCATCATCCGCAACGCCCGCGAAGTCATCCTGGTCGCGGACTCGTCGAAGATCGGCCGCCCCGCGCCCGTCCGGATCGGCAACGTCACCGACATGGATTTCCTCGTGACGGACGATCGGGCCGACGCCGCATTGCTTGCACTTTGCGAAAGAAGCGACGTGCGGGTGATCAAGACGAAGGCCTAAGAGCCGATCGCAGACGCCGTGCTGTGGATCCCGGAAGAGTGGTGCGACCGCCAGCGCTTATTTGAACCTTACGCCCGCGCCCGCCATGATCCGCTGACGCGCCGTATGATCGGCATAGCCCGAATAGACATATTGGGCGTTCACGTAGAACATGTCGGTCAGGCTGTATTCGACACCGCCGCCACCTTGGAAACCATCGGTGTGGATGTGGTTGTAATATCCACGCTCCGGACCGACGATGTTGCCGTTGACGTAGAACAGGTTGGTCGTCGGGTTGAAGCTCTTGCGCTGCTCGCTGTTGACGTAGCCGCCCTTGCCGAAGATCAGCAGCTTGGGCGTGATCAGGTAGCCCGCGCGGATCGCGCCGCCAAACTCCTCGAACGATTTATCGTGGACGAGACCGCCGTTGAGACCGGCCGAGTTATTCTCACTGCCCTTGTTGGCGGTCCAGTAGCTCGCCTCCGCGCCAACGACGATGCGATCGGCGAACACGCCGTCGAAGCCGGCGGTGCCGCCATAACCGAACTTGTCCGTGTGGATCGCCTGCGACTGGAACCGATCGCCACCGACATTGCCCTCCACACGAAAGCCGCGGAACGTACTCGGCATGCCGAAGTCGAAGGCTTGGGCCGCAGGCGCGGCGGCGACGGCGGCGAGCAGGCCGAGCAAAGTGGACGTACGCATGTCAGAACCCCTTCTGTTGAGGTGGGAGTAGTTCGGTGGTGGACGCGGCGCTGGTTACGCAGTGAATGTCGGCAATGCGGCGCCGGCCGCCGACGCGATCGAGCTGGACGATCACGTCGATCATCGATCGGGCGTAGGCGATGGTGTCGGCGCGACCGAGGCCGAGGCCGGCCTGCATGACCATCAGCGCCAATTGCTCCAGCGCGCCCGCGGCCGAATTGGCGTGGATGGTGGTGAACGAGCCGGGATGGCCGGTGTTGATCGCGCGCAGGAAGCTGACTGCCTCCACGCCCCGCAGCTCGCCCAGTACGATCCGGTCCGGCCGCAACCGCAGCGCGGCCTGCAGCAGGTTGTCGGTGGTGACGCGCGCCTCGCCCAGCTCGCCCTTGACCGCGACGAGGCCGAGGCCATTGGCGGCGCGCAGCCGGATCTCGGGGGTGTCCTCGACGAGGACGATCCGTTCGTGTGCGGGCACCTCGGCCAGCAATGCGTTGAGAAAGGTCGTCTTGCCCGACGACGTGCCCCCACTCACCAGGATGGTGCGGCGATCACGCACCATCCTGCGCAGGAAGGCGACGGGGTCGGCGCGCCGGTCCGGCATGGGAGCGGGCGTTTCAGGCGTCGCGCCATCGCCGGCATAGGCGTCGAGCGGCATGTCGAGCATGCGGTGGCGGCGGATCGCCATCGCCCAATGGCCGCGCGTGGCCGACGGCGCGACGAACTGGACGCGCGCGCCATCGGGCAGGGTCGCCCCCAGCAATGGCTGCTCGCGGTTGATCCCCTGGTGGCTGGCGCGCGCAATCTGCTCGGCCAAACGCTTGATGTGCCGATCGTCGACGTCCGGCAGCGCGAACCGCTCCATGTGCACGGCGCCGCCATGCTCGATCCACGCCTCGCCCGGCTGGTTGATCAGGATCTCGGTGACATCCTCGCGTTCCAGCCACGGCCGGAACGGCGCGAGATAGGCACCGAGGAAGACATTCGGTTCGTCGAGCGCATGCAGCGTGGCGGTCATTCGCCGACGCCCTCCGTGCCCACGGTCGAGAAATCGAGGTCGCGCGCGGTGAAGATCCGGATCGGCTGCCCCTGCGCCACACGGATCGTCGGCGGGATTGCGGTGTCGCGTTGGGCAGCGACCGACGCCGCGCTCTGCCCGCCGGAGGACAGGACCACCGACGTGCCGCTGCTCGCCAGCGCGCCGACACCGCCGACCACCGTCAGCAGCACCGCCGAACCGAAGCGCTTCATGAAATGCCCGTCGACCTTGCCGGTCAGACCAGCGCTGCCCGAAAAATCGACCGCGGGCGAGCCGAGTGCGACCGACACGCCGTCGGGCCGGATGATCCGCGTCCAGATGATGTAGGCGCGCGTCTGGCCGGCGGCGAGACCCGATTTATACTGGCCGATCAGCCGCGACGATCGCGGGATCAGCACCTGGCTGCCGTCGAACGAGCGCACGTCGCGGCTGACGAGCGCGCGGGCATAGCCCGGCAGATCGGTATCGATCGCGGTTTCGAGTACCGCCGCGATCAGCGTGCCCTGCGTCACCGTCTGGGCCGGATTGGTCAGCCGGTGCGCGCTCGCCACCTGCACCTCGCCATCGCCGGCGCGGGCGGCGAACTGCTCGTTCTCGCCGCTGCCGACATTGGCGGTGCGTGGCGCGGCCGGTGCGTTCGGCATGACCGCCGGAGCCGCCGACGCGACCGGCGCCGGAAGCGGCGCGCTGCTCGTGTCGAACACCATGATCGGCGCGGGCTGGCGCGCCTCGTTGGGCGCGAGCGCCATCTGGTTCGCAACCGAGGGAACCGACGGCAGCAGCAGTGACGAAGGCGGCGCGACAACGGGCTTCTTGCCCGGCACGATGAATGCCTGTGCCGGGGTGATCCGGGGCGGCGGCGCAGGGCGGGCGGTGCGGTGGCCGCTCATCGACCAGAACGTCAGCCCGCCCAGCAGGAGCGCGATGCCGCTGCCGGCGAGCAGCCCCGCCCCATCCTTGCGCCGCCGCGCCTGCGCGACGATCGGATAGGCATTGTTGCTCGCCTCGATCAGCGCCCGATCGTCCAGTATCGCGCGCGGATCGATCCGATCCAGCGGATGCAGGATCAGCCGGGTCGGTTGCTTCGTGCTGCTCATCGTTGCGCACTCGCGGTTTGGGTAGAGGCCGGCGCCTGCCGCGCGGGCGCGGTGATCGTCGCCATCTGGCGGCCGGTGCGCAGGATCAATTCGGCCGGGACGCCGTCGACGACGATATAGTCGCCCGCGACGGTGTAGTTCACCGGCCCCTCGGCACCGTTCGGTCCGCGCGCGAGGATGGCCGGCAAGGTCGCGTCCTTCGCCCACGACAGATAGGTCGCGCGGCCGTCGTCGAACGATCGCGCGGGCAGAAGCGCGCGATCACCCTTGCCATGCCAGTCGAAATGGAGATCCGGGGGCGTGGGATCGGGTGCGGCGGGCTGGTTCACCGCCACCACGGTGACCGGCGGCGCAGGTGGCGGCGACGTGGCGGCGACCGGTGTCAGGGGCACCGGATAGCTGAAGCGCAGCATGTAAACCGGCGCCGTATTCGGGCTGCTGACCAGATCGAACAGATAGGTGCGCTGGTCGGTGACGACCGTCATGTTGCTGCGCGCGCGTGCGCTCGACGGCTTCACGAACAGCAGGTTGGCGCGCTTGTTCGGCGTCACCTGCCATGTGCTGGAATTGCCGACCGCGATATTCTCGATCCGCTCTTCGGGTGCGAAGGCGATGGTCGACTCGACGCCGGTCCGGCCGTGGAGCGTCACGACGTTGCTCGCCTCGTAGAGGCGCGTCGTGATCCGCGGATCGGCCAGGGCCGGGACCGCGAAACTTATGGCGAGCAGCGCGAGCAGCTGCGACGGCCGGATCATGCGAGCCTCCCTTTGCCGATGGCCGGCGCGGGCAGCGCCCGAGGACGGAAGCGCGCGCCCACGCCGTGAACCCGCATGTCAGTGGCGATCGTGGGCGCGGGCGTGCCGTTGATGGAGATCACCTGCGCCGATCGATGCTGGCTGGAGACCGGCCCCGCCGCGACGATGGCGCCGGCGGGGTCCGACGATCGCAGCCCTGTCACCAGCGCCCGCACGCGGTCATCGGCATGGGTCGAGCTGGAGACGATCGCTGAGGAGGAAGCTGCCGGCGACACGGCCGCGATTTGTGTGCCGGTCTGCGCCCGATCGTCGCCGCGCTCGCGCGCCGTCCCGGGCAGGCGCCACCCGCCGACGAGGGTCGTGGCGGTGCGGAGCGCCATCACCATCAGCGCGAGATAGACCGCCGCGCCGAGGAACAGCACGCCGACGAGCCGGCTGGACGGCTCGGCCCCCTCCATCGCGACCGCACGCGCGACCGGCGCGAGCGCGATCACCGCCCCGCCCCCGATCAGCACCGCGAGCAACGGCGTGACCGCAAACAGCACCACGGCCTTCAGCCAGCCCTCGAACAGGCCGCGCGTCGGACCGAACAGCGCCAGCGTGATGAACACCGGGCCGAGCGCGAGCATCGCCGCAAGCGCGATCTTGCTGGTGACGAGCACGCCGACCGTACCGAGCATCAGCATCACGGAGGATAGCGACAGCACCGTCGCCGCGGTGAAGCCGCCCGCCATCGGCGTCGCGGGCGTGATGCCGGTCGCGCTCGGCGCAGCGGGGCGGCTGGCGGCGTCGGCGGCGTCGGACACAATCGTGAACAAGCCATCCAGGCGATCGGCGAAGGCGGTGGTGGCGGAGCCGCGAGCCCCTGTCAGGACGCCCGCAATCTGGTCGGGCGCGCCGGTCGCCAGCGTCCACACGACGTTCTGATAGGCCGCCCACGATGTCGCGAAGGTCAGCACGAGTCCCAGCGTCATCATGCGCGGCGTCAGCGTGCCGATGCCGACGCGCGTGCGGCCGGTGAGCAGGCCGATCGCGAAGAAAGCGACGTAGAGCGTCAGCAGCAGGGTCAGCGCCGGCAGCAGCCGCCCGTCGGCGCCGAACAAGCGGCCGAAGGCGAAGGCGGTCGCCTCCCCCGTCTGGCAGTCGACGCTGCGCAAAGCTGCCGACAGCGCAGCGCCGCCCTCGCCACCGATCAAGGCCGGGCACCCGCTCATTCGGCGGCCTCGGCATAGTCCGGCATCGCGCGATCCGCCGGCCACGGCTGGCCGACGAGCAGCGGATACCAGTCGGCCGGATCGTCGCCGACCTGCGCGCGCAGCATGTCCAGCCGGCGCACGCTCGCCTCGCGGCCCGACAGCACGGTCAGGATGTCGGGCATGCCCGCCAGATCGAGCCGCGCCACCACCGAATGATTGGCATGGCGCACAAGGAAGCAGCGGCTGTGCGCGGGCAATTGCCGGATCAGCTCGAGTTCGTGCGGCGACAGTCCGAAGCCGGTGCAATAATCCTCGGCGCGCGCCTTGGGGTTGGGCGTGAAGATCATCGTCGCGGTCTGCTCGACCAGCGCGCTTGCGATCCGGCTGTCGAGCGCATCGCGCGCCGACTGCGTGGCGAAGCCGACGATGGCGTTGCGCTTGCGCAGCGTCTTCAGCCAGTCGCGGATGCGGGCGGCGAAGACGGGGTCGTCGAGCGCCTTCCAGCCTTCGTCGATCAGGATCGTCGCGGGCGTGCCGTCCAGCCGCTCGTCCACGCGGTGGAACAGATACATCATCGCCGGCGTGCGCAAGGCCGGCGCGTCGAGCAGAGCGGTCATGTCGAAGCCGATCGTGCGCGCGTCGAGATCGAGCCGATCCTCGGCATTGTCGAACAGCCAGGCATGTTCGCCAGTACCGATCCACGCCTCCAGCCGATGCGCGAGATCGCCCGGCTGCGGTCGGCGGCTGCCGCCCAGCAGCTCGCGGAAATAGCGCAGGCGGCGGAAGGCTGGATCCGCCTCGAAGCAGGCGTCCACCGCGGAGGCGACCGTCGCCTGCTCCTCGGCACCGTCGACGCCCAGCAGCACGCCCAGCCAGTCGCGCAGGAAGGCGCGATTCACCGCGCTGTCGGGCAGATGGAGCGGGTTGAGCCCGCTCGGCTCGCCCGGCAGCAGCCGGCTGTAGCGGCCTCCCGCCGCCCGCAGGAAGATCTCGGCGCCGCGATCCTTGTCGAACAGGATGGTGCGCGGCGCGAAGCGCTGCGCCTGCGCGGCGAGGAAGTTGAGCACCACCGTCTTGCCCGATCCCGACGGACCGACCACCGTGAAGTGGCCGAGGTCGCCCTCGTGGAAGTTGAAGAAATAGGGGGTGGCGGCAGTCGTCTCGAGTACCGTGACCGCCTCACCCCAATGGTTGCCCGACGCGCGGCCGATCGCCAGCCCATGCAGCGACAGGAAACCGGCGGCGTTGGCGGTCGAGATCAGCGCGCGGCGGACGAGATAGGCCTCGTTGCCGGGCAATTGCCCCCAGAAAAGCGGCTCGAGGTTCAGATCCTCGCGCGTCGCGACCGCACCGAGATCGGCCAAAGCCGCGCCGGCCGAGGCCATCGCATCGTCGAGCGCCGGCAGGCTGTCGGCGCGCATCAGCAGCGAAAGGTGATGATCGCCGAACCCGATCTGGCCCGCGCCCAGCGCGTCCTTCGCAGCGAGCATCTCGCGCCGCTCCGCACCGGCCTCCTCGTCGGCGGACCGCAGCCGGCGCAGCGCGAGGTCGATCCGCTCGCGCGCGATCTGGCGGTCCGCGGGCGCGAAACTCTCGGTCAGCACCATTTCGTGCGGCAGGCGCAGCACATTGTCGATCAGCCCCGCCCGCGTCGCGTCGGGATAATCCTTGATCGAGAGCATGCCCGAAAAGTCGCGGCCGTCGGTGCGCCGCGTCTCGATCGCCTCCAGCCCGAAGCTGACGCGGGCATAAGGGATATGCCGGCCGAGATCGGCTTCGGCCGACGGCACGCGCACTGGCCGCATCTCGCCATTGTAGAGCGCCGACAATATCTCCAGCGGCTCCGAGCAGGAGCCGCCCGGCCCGTCATAGATGCCCATGCCGCGCGCGCCATAGGGTTCCAGCCCGGCGATCAACGCGGTGACGGCGGCGTCGAGCGCGCGTTGGTCGGCGGGATCGACGCCCTCCCGGCCCGCGCCGAAGCGACGACGCACCCGGTCGACCCAGCCGCTCTTGCCGCGCGCCGGCCGGCGCACCAGCGTCAGCACCTGCTCGTTCACGAACAGGCGCCGCTCCTCCAGGCGCTGCTGCCAGCGCTCGTTCAATGCGGCGGCGAACGGATCGTCGAACGTGCCGTCGACCGTCACCGACACGCGGCGGCGGATGACATGGTGGTATACGACGAAGCGCGCATCCAGCACGCTGCGCAGCACGGTTTCGCGAACGGCGAGATGATGATCGAGCGCCTGCGAATCCTCGGTTTCGAACGGCAGGCCCGGCACCTGGATCATGCGCATCAGCGCGCCGTCGCGCAGCCGGATCGTGGCATCGTCGACGTGGACGGCGTAAGGCAGCCGGTCGCCCGCCTTCGCTTCCTTAGCGGCCCATGCCGCCGGTCCGATCCACGTCGCCATCGTCGGTCCTTCCCGCGCCTCAGGGCGCGTAACTGTTGCAGCCCCAGCGCTTCCAATTGGCGGTGCGCGGGCAGCGGCTGACCTTGGTCAGCCACAGGTCGAAGATGCGCGGCTCGCGCAGGCAGGCGAGGTAGCCGCCGGCATGCACCAGCAGCGCCACCGGCAGCGCGAGGAAGCTGCGCGAGATCAGGAATGCCTCGGTCGTCACCGCCGCGTTGAGGATGAAGAAGCTGTAAGTGACGCCCGCGAACATCTGCGGGCGGGTCAGCGCGCGGAAGACAGGAGCGCGGGCGAGCATCGCTCAGCGGCTCTGCGCGGCGGTGGACTGGATACCCGACACGATCGCCGACGCCCCGAACAGGACGAAGCAGCCGACGATCACCGTCGCGCCGTAGCGCCAGTTCACGCGGCCGGTCAGCATCATGAAGCCGACCATCGCGACAGCGATCACCGCGACTGCCGTCGCGACGTTGCCGAGCAACGTCCCCTGCAGCCAGCCGAGCGCCGACACGATCGGGCCCGATCCGGCGGGGTCACCCGAGGCCTGCGCCAGGGCCGCGGTCGGCACGAATGCGGCGGCGAGGGCATAAAGGCGGTTGACCGGCAGCGAAGCGGCCAGCGCCGGCGAATGATGCTTCTTCATCGGACATCTCCTTGGACAGAAGCGGCGTCCGACCGTCCGAGCCGGTCGATGATCGACGCCACGTAGGTGCGTGTTTCGGCGATGGGGGGAATGCCGTTGGCCTTCAGCACGCGCGCCGGCCCGGCATCGTAGGCGGCGAGCGCGCGCTCGACGTCGCCGTCGAACAGATCGAGCATCTGACGGAGGTAATGCGCAGCGCCCGCCAGATTGGCGCCCGCATCGTGCGGATCGACCGCGAGCGCGCGCGCCGTCGCCGGCATGAGCTGGGCGAGGCCGATGGCGCCCTTCGAGGATAGCGCCGCCGGCTGCCACCGGCTTTCGTGCCAGACGAGCGCCGCGAGCAGGCTCGGGCTGACATCGTAGCGGCGTGCTGCATCGAGCAGAGCGGACCGGAACCGTTCGGGCGCCTCCGGTGCGCCGACCAGGGTCATGGCACCGTTCGGCAGCGCACCGTCCTGGGGGGCATCGATCCGATCGCCATCGTCGGGCGCCGCGTCCGCATCGCGGATCGACCACGGTGCCTGGGCGGTGACGCCGCGCGCATGCACCACCCCGTCCGCGGCGACCTCGAACACGTCCGCCATCGCAGGCCCGGCCGCGGCGGACGCCACGGCCGATGCCAGCAACAGTTCGAGGAGGATGCCGTTCGCCATGATCAGATCGCCGCCCTCAGCTCGCCGTGCTGAGGTTGATCGTGCCGTTGACGCCGTTCGGGAAGAACCCGCCCTTCTGCGCCGCCAGCTTGGTCAGGTAGACGATGTCGAGCACCTGCCCCGTTGTGCGGCTGTAGGCGAGGCCGTTGCTGTCGGTCGGCACGATGTTCGACGCGCCGTTCGATCCCTGGATGCCCTGATCGTCGTCGCTCGCGCCGTCGAGGCTGTCGCGCGCGGCCGAAATCTTCTCGGTCGCGGTGATGAGCGTCGGCGCCTGCAGCCCCTTGCCGTAAAGCACGGTACGGATCAGGCCGGCATGATAGGCCTCGGCCGCGAGGATGCCGGCGGCCGCCTCCAGATAGGTGCTGTTCTTGATGAGCGGCGACGCGCCCTTGTAGGCGGTGACGCCCACATCCTCGAAGATGAAGGCGCCGAGCAGGAAATTCTCGTCGCTGGCATAGGGATCGAACACCTGTCCCTGCGTGATCAGGCCAGCGGCGACCGCCGCGCTGGAGAAAGCGCCGGTGGCACTCGCGCTGATGTCGATCGCCGGCTGGGCGACCGCCGCGCTGCCGAGCGCGGTACGCAGGAAGGCGACATGGGCGCGCTCGTCGCCCGCAATCTCGTTGGCATATTGCGCGACGACCGGATCGGTGAAGGCGACCTTGCGCCCGCCCGTCACCGTCCCTTGCGTACCCATCCCGCCGAGCATGCTCTGGTCGAGGCCCGCGCCGGTGGTGGCGAAGACGTAGAATTGCGCCTCGAGATATTCGAGGTTGAGCGCGAAGTTTAGGATGTCGCCGTCGCCGACCACGGTCGATGGCGTGGTGGGGGTGGCAGCGCCCGTGCTGGTCTTGTTGTCGTCGCCGCAGGCGGCGAGCAGGCCGGCGCCTGCCGCCGCCGCGGTCGCGCCGCCGGCGAACTTCAGGAATTGCCGCCGCTCTTCGCGCCTTTTGGCCTGCCGTTCGAACACTTCGGCGATCAGATGATGCTGGTTCATGTGGGGATCCTCTCTCGGGTCCGCTGCGCTCAGTTGGCGGTGCTGGTTGCGATCGTGCCGTTCACCCCGCTGGGGAAGAACCCGCCCTTCGAGACCGCACCGCTGTTCAGGTACACGATGTTGAGGACGTGGCCGGTCGTGCGGCTGTAGGCGATGCCGTTGGCGTCCAGCGGGACGATGTTGCTCGCGGTGCCGGTTCCGCGAATGCCCTGATCGTCGTCGCTCGACCCGTCGAGGCTGTCGCGCGCCGCCGAGATCTTCTCGGTCGCGTCGATCAATGCCGGCGTCGCGATGCCCTTCTGATAGAGCGTCGTCCGGACGATGCTCGCATGATAGGCTTCGACGGCGAGGATGCCTGCGGCCGCCTCGAGATAGGTCTTGTTGTTGATGAGCGGCGCCGCGCCCTTGTAAGCGGTGACCCCGACATCCTCGAAGATGAAGGCACCGAGCAGGAAGTTCTCGTCGCTCGAATAAGGATCGAACGACTGCCCCGCGCCGATCAGCCCGGCCGCGCGCGCCGCGCTGGAAAATGCTCCGCTCGGGTCCGTCCCGACGTCGATCGCGGGCTGCGCGACTGCCGAGGCTCCAAGCTGGGTGCGCAGGAAGGTGACGTGCGCCACCTCGTCCTGCGCGATCTCCTTGGCGTAGGCTGCGACCGCCGGATCGGTGAAGTTCACCTTGCGACCGCCCGTGACCGCGCCCTGTGTTCCGGTGCCGCCGAGCATGGTCGACGGCAGGCCCGTGCCGAAGACGGCATATTGGTAGAATTGCGCCTCCAAATATTCCAGGTTCAGCGCAAAATTGAGAATGTCCGCGTCCGTGATCGCAGTCTGGGCATCCGCGCGACTCAGAATGCTGCCCGCAGCGATCCCCCCGGCGGCAGCAGTAATCGCCCCAAATGCCTTGAATAGAGCTCGTCGGCTTTCTCTGCGTTGTGACCGTTCTTCGAGCGCTTCGAGTAGCGCGAGCTGATCCGCCATGATTATGTGCTCCTGCAGACGTAGGCAGAGAGCTTGCATGTTTTCAGGATAGTAAAAAGCAGCTTTGGCAGGAGGTACGTTAGCGTACCGCCCGCCGCCAATTTTCCAATGATTTCGAATTGGTTCCATTAAATTAACATGCGACGCATCCGGGCGTCAGCGGGCTCCGTATATGATCTGAAACGAGCGGAGAGGACGCACGTGCAGGGGAACGAGCCGAGGCTGGTGGCATCCAGCAGCAATCTGTTGTTGCGTCGATTATCGCCCGCCGATCAGGCGTTGCTCGAACCGTTCGCGGAAACGGTTACCGTGCAGCGGGGTGCCAGGCTGTTCAGCCCCGCCGACCGACTGAGCGACTTCTATTTCCCGGAGAGCGCCATTTTCTCGCTGGAGGAGCAGGTTGGCCAGTCACGCCACATCGAGGTGGCGGTGATCGGCCGCGAGGGCTTGCTCGGCTGGCCGGCCTTGCTGGGATCCGACGTCATGACCCATGCAGTGGTCGCGCAGCTTCGCGCAGGCTCGACGCTGCGCATCGCGGTCGAGCCGCTGCGGCGTCACTGCGGCGTGCGTGTGCTCGATGCCCTGCTGCAGTTCGTCCATCTCATCATCGTGCAGATGGGCCGATCGATCGCCTCGCATCTCCACGATACGGTCAACAAGCGCATCGCCCGCTGGCTCCTCATGCGGCATGATCGCCTCGGCGGTGACGTGCTGCTCGTCCAGCATGACGAGATCGCCGCCAATCTGAGCGTGCGTCGCGCGAGCATCACGGATGGCTTGCACATGCTGGAAGGCGAATTGCTGATCCGGTGCAATCGCGGCAGGATCCTGATCCGCGATCGCTCGGCGCTGGAAGAGCGTGCCGGCGACGCTTATGGCGAAGCCGAGGCTCAATATCGGAATCTGATCGCGCCGTTCGGCAAGTCGGCCGGCTGTCGATTAATTGCGGCCTAGCATCAACATGCCGGTCGATCGCCGACCCCGCATGGCACAGCTCCCCGGCGCCATTCGGCAATCGCCTGTTCTTCGCGCATCATCAGCGCCTTTTCGGCCGGTGTCAGCGATCGTCGCGGGAGCCTTTGCGCTGCGGCCTGGTTGAGGCGCCTGGTTTCCATGCGGTCGAGACGGTGCGCCTCGTCTTCGCCTGCAGCCGCGAGCGACGGCGAAGCGAGCGCCAGAAGCGGGCAAAGCCACCATGCACGCATCACGCATCCTCTTGCTACCGCTTGCGGGCACGAACCGGGGATCGGCGCGTTTGTCATCTTGTAGCGGGGAACTTGCGGTGACGAACAGCAGCATTGACGCCGCGGCGGTCAATCACATCATCGACGACGACGGTCGGTTGAAATCGACCGTCCGCAGGGTGGCGCAGGGTGAAGTGGCGGCGCTGCATGATCTTTATACAGCGACGTCCGGCCGCCTGTTCGGGCTCTGCCTGCGCATCGCGCCGGGACGGCAGGATGCCGAAGACGTATTGCAGGAAATCTACCTCACCATCTGGCGCCGCGCGGCCACGTTCGATCCGGGTCGGGGAAGCGCCATGGGGTGGCTCGTCGCCATCGCGCGCAATCATGCCATCGATCGACTGCGCCTCGTGACCCGCGTCTCGATCGAGCCGATCGAGCCCGGCGACGACGTGCCCGACGCCGCACCCCTCGCCTCCGATCTCGTCGAACAGCGGCAGGAGACCGGCCGGCTGCTGATGTGCATGGATCGTCTGGGGCCATTCGAGGCGCGCCTGATCCGCTCGGCATTTTACGAAGGGGCGACCTATGCCGAACTGGCAAGCCGGGCCGCGACACCGCTCGGCACGATCAAGAGCAAAATCCGCCGCGCACTCCTTAAGTTAAGGGAGTGCATGCAATGACCCAGACCATGCCGAACGAGGACGATATCATCGCCGCAGCCGAGCTGTCGCTTGGTCTCCTGCCGTCGACCGAGCGACTGGCTCTGACGATGCGGGTCGCCCACGACCCGGCCTTCGCCGCTATCAAGGCCGGGTGGGACGATCAGCTTAGCCACATGGCCGACGGGCGCGAGGAGCAGCCGCCGACGCGCATATGGGAAGGCATCGATGTGGCACTCCGCGCGGAGCGTTCGATGCGCAGCGCAGGCAAGCGCCCTTGGCAGATCTCGACTGCGCTCGCTGCTGCGGCGGCTCTGGCCTTCGCCGTCGTCGCGTTCGAGCGACCGAGCCCGTCAAGCCATCCAGGCGTGCAGCAAGCCACCGCCCACGCGCGTCCGCTGGTCGCCATTCTTTCCGGCAAGTCCGACGCGGCATCGGTGACCGTCGGCATCAATCCCGCCGACGGCACGATGCTGCTCGCGGCGAACGGGCTTTCGACCGACGGGCACGCGGCGGAGCTGTGGGTGGTGCCGGCCTCCGCCAAGCCGGTGTCGCTGGGGCTCGTGCCACTCCCCCACCCCACGTGGCGCTCGTTCAAGCCGATCGCCGCGCCCATGCTTCAGCCCGGGGCGACGCTCGCCATTTCGCTGGAACCGATCGGTGGTTCGCCGACCGGACAGCCGACCGGCCCGATCATCCTGACGGGCACTATCCGCGGGGGGTGAACGGACCCGGTTCGGGCGCCCGGCGTGGCCGCAGCGTGCGAGCTGCGGGATGCCGCGCGCGCTTCGCCCATATCCCGCTATGCAAATTGCGTAAAAAGCTGCGGGATCGCCGTTAACCGCCGCTTATTCTAACCTTGCGCTAACTTCCTGCTGTTACGCCTCGCGTCGATATCCAATCGATTCTGAGCGGGGAGCGCAATGTCGAATCTGTCCATAAGTAAAAAACTGCTGGTCTGCTTCGGCGCCTTGCTGGCCGCTTTCCTGATGGTCAGCGCTCTCGCGATCACGAAGCTCGGCGGTATGGCAGATACTGCGCACGATCTTGGCGTGGAGCGCCGCGCGAAGCTGGAAGCGGCGGCGACGATCAACACCGCGGCATCGGATCTGCGCGTGGCCGAAGCCTACGAGATCCTGGCCGATGACCCCGCCTCTCTGAGCGAAGCGGCCAAGATGATCGCCGATCAGCGGCGACTGATCTCGGATCAGGCAAGCTGGCTCGACGCTCACATCAACATCCCGGCGGTGCGCAGCGCGCTGGCCGAATTCAAGCAGCAGGTCGCCGCCTATCAGGAGCGATCCGATCAGGTCAGCGTGCTGGCGAAACAGAATCTCGACCCGCAGGCGATCGCGGCGTTCCGCGCCGACAAGTCCACCTACGACACGATGAATACCTCCGCCGTGGCGCTCCAGACGGCGCAGTCCGCGGTGATGAACGAGAGTGCGCAGGCCGCCGAGGAAACGTACAAGACGGCGCGCGCGATCATCATCGCGGCAGCCCTGGCATTTGTCGTGCTCTGCATCGGGATGCTCGTCATGCTCGTGAACGCAATCGCAAAGCCGATGAAGCTGGTGACGGACGGCCTTGGTGCGCTGTCGCGCGGCGACATGAACGCACGGGCGGATGTGGGTCAGCGCGCCGATGAGATCGCCAGCCTTGGCCAGGCCATGACCGGGCTCCGCGATCAGCTGGCGGCTGCCGAGCGATCCAAGGTCGAACAGACGACCTTGATCGTGGACAGCATCGGAAAGGGACTTTCCGGGCTGGCGCAGGGCGACCTGGTTTCGCGGGTGGATGCCGACCTCGACGGCCCGTTCGCCAAACTGAAGAGCGATTTCAACGACGCCGCCACGTCGCTCCAGGCGACCATGTCGCAGGTCGCGGAGGCAGCCGCCGGCATCAACACCGGCGCAGGCGAGATTCGTCAGGCATCCGACGACCTGTCGCAGCGCACCGAGCAGCAAGCGGCGGCATTGGAAGAGACCGCGGCCGCGATGGATGAAATCACCGCGACGGTTCGCACCAGCGCCGAGAATGCCGGCCGCGCCAACGATGCCGTTCACCAGGCGCGCCAGGAGGCCGAGCATTCGGGCACCGTCGTGCGCAGCGCGGTCGAAGCCATGGGCGGGATCGAGCGGACGTCGAACGAGATTTCCGAGATCATCTCAGTCATCGACGGCATCGCGTTCCAGACCAACCTGCTCGCGCTGAACGCAGGCGTCGAGGCGGCACGCGCAGGCGACGCCGGCAAGGGCTTCGCCGTCGTCGCGTCCGAAGTCCGTGCCCTGGCGCAGCGCTCCGCCGAAGCGGCCAAGGACGTGAAGTCACGCATTACCGCTTCGTCCGAGCAGGTCGATGCCGGCGTGAAGCTGGTCGGCGAAACCGGCAAGGCGCTGGAACGCATCATCAACCGCATCGGCGAGGCGAGCTCGCTGGTTTCCGAAATCGCGAGCGCGACCGAGCAGCAGGCGAGTGGCCTCCACCAGGTCAATACCGCGGTGTCGGAAATGGACAGCGTGACCCAACAGAATGCGGCGATGGTCGAAGAGGCGACCGCCGCTGCGCGCAGCCTGGCCGGCGAGGCAGACGGCCTGACGCGGCAGATCGCCCGCTTCCAGACCGGCAGCGTGTCGGCCGCATCGGGCTCCCCCGTGCACCAGCTGCAGGAGCGCGCCGCCAATGCCGGGCGTCGCATCGCCAAGCCCGCCCCCCGCCGCGCCGGCAATGCCGCCGTCGCGGTCGCGCAAGACAATTGGTCCGAGTTTTAAAGGGTCCACGCCGTGACGCTTCAACAACTCATCACCTTTCAACTCGGCGACCAGGTTCTGGGCGTGGACATCATGGCCGTCCGCGAGATCCGGGCATGGTCGCCCGCCACGCCCTTGCCCAACACGCCGCCGCACGTTCGCGGCGTCGTCAATCTGCGTGGCGTCGTGTTGCCGGTGCTGGACCTGCGCCATCTTCTCGGCTGGGGCCGCACCGAACCCTCCGGCCGGCACGTCATTGTCGTCGTCCAGATCGGGCCCCAATTGCAGGGGCTTATCGTCGACGCCGTGAACGATATCGTCTCGATCGATCGCGACGAGCTGCAATCCCCTCCGGCATTGGGTGGCGATACCATGCAGGCGCTGATCGAGGGCATCGCGACGACCGACGAACGGATGGTGACGGTCATCGCGCTCGGCGGTCTGGAAATCGGCGCCCTGAGCGAGGCGGCGTGATCGCCGGCCGCTCGGTCAATTTGTTGGCGTCGGAAGCGCATGGGGTCGCGCGCGAACGCTGATCGCCGTGCGGCGCCTGTGCGCAGGCGCCGCACGATGTCGTCAGATATTGCTCATGCCGCCGTCGATGATCAGTTCGCTGCCAACCGTGTAGCGGCTCTCGTCCGAGGCGAAATGGACCACCGCGTCGGCAATCTCGCGCGGCTCGCCGAAGCGTCCGGCCGGGATGGCGCCGATCAGATAATCCTTCATGCCGGAAAGATCGGCATCGGATAGGCCCAGCTTGCCGTAGAGCGGCGTTACGACCGGCCCCGGGCTCACGACGTTGACGCGGATACCGTGCGCGATCAGCTCGCCGGAGAGCGTACGCGCCATCGAGATGAGCGCTGCCTTGGTTGCCGCATAGACGATCGAGTTGGGCTTACCCAGCCGGGCATTGATCGAGCCGTTGAGGATGACCGAGGCCGGATTGCCCAGCACAGGCACCAGCGCCTGAACCAGGAACAACGGTCCCTTCACGTTGACCGCGAACGAGCGGTCGAACCCGGCCTCGTCCCACGCCGCCAGCGGGCGGAAGTCGGCGATGCCGGCATTGACGAACAGAATATCCAGACGCCCGAACGCCGAGCGGATCGTCTCTGCGATAACGCCTGGTGGGCGATGTCGCCGGCGTCGGCCTGAATGGTAAGGACATCGCCCAATTCGGCTTTGGCCGCGGCCAGCTTCTCCTCGCTTGTGCCGGTAATGGCGACGACGGCGCCCTCCTCGATGAAGCGACGGGCGGTTGCGAGGCCGATGCCGCTGGTGCCGCCGGTGACGAGGGCGAATTTCCTGGCGAGACGGGTCATGGGAAGCTCCTTCGATCGGAAGCCGGCGGTCATCGCGTCGGCGATAGGCATCACCTAATCGATCGGCGCGGCTTGATCGATGGGCGAAAGATGGCTCATTAGTTCAGGAAAGCTGAAGGATGAGCCGATGGATCGCCTGCGCGCCTTCGAGGTTTTTGCGACCGTGGTGGCGCGCGGCAGCTTTGCCCGCGCCGCCGATACGCTCGCGACATCGCCGGCCAACGTCACCCGTTACGTGTCCGAGCTTGAGGCGCATCTCGGCACCCGGCTGCTCCATCGCACCTCGCGCCGGGTCTCGCTCACCGAGGCCGGAGAGGCGCTGTACGAGCGCGCGCGGACGATCATCGACGACGTGGCCGAGGCGGAAGCCGCCGCCACCGCGCGTGCCGCGGGGGCGCGCGGGCGCCTTCGCATCAACGCGCCGCTCGTGTTCGGCATTCGCCATCTCGCCCCCCTCTGGCCGCGTTTCATGGCGATCCATCCCGAGGTGGAACTCGACATCGCGCTGACCGACCGCGTGGTCGACATCGTGGAAGAGGGCTACGATCTGGGCATCCGCATTTCGCGCGGCGGTTCGCAGGCCTATGTGTCGCGCAAGCTGGCGACCTCCCGTAACATCCTCTGCGCTTCACCCGGCTATCTCGCGAGGCATGGCGCGCCGCACGATCCGGAAGCCCTCGCCGACCACGGTTGCGTGATCTACGGCTATGCTCCGGAACCGGACGTCTGGACCTTCCTCGACCAGGACGGGCGCGAGCGCCGCGTTCGCGTCGGTGTCCGGCTACGCACGAACAGTGGCGACACGGCGCGTTCGGTCGCCCTTGCCGGCGAAGCGATCACCTGGCAGCCAAGTTTCCTCATCGGCGACGATCTGCGCAGCGGCGCGCTCGTCGCCTTGCTCCCCGGCTTCAGCCTGCCGGACATCGACATCCTCGCGCTTTACGCCAGTCGCCGCCATCTCTCGGCCAAAGTAAGGCTGATGGTCGATTTTCTGAGCGAGGCGTTTCGTGGAACGCCCTCCTGGGAACGGACGTAACCGCCACATTGTGGGTTGAGGGGGTCGGCTTCCGCTGCCGAACGCTCTAGCGTGGGATGAGATGAAGACCGTCCGTATCATTTGCTCGGTTGGCATCCTCCTGTTGGCATCGGTGGTCGCGGCTCTGTGGTGGTCGCGCATGCGCGTGGCGACCGCGATCGTCGATCGCAGGCTGGCCGCCGCCGGGGTCGGCGGCAGCTACCGGATCACGCGCATCGGCCCGTTCCTCGAGCGGATGGAAGATGTCCGCATCGGCGACCCGGCGCATCCCGATCTGATTGCGCGGCGGATCGACGTCGCGATCGGCTATAGCCTCCGCGGCCCGCACGTGAGCGGCGTCGCGGTCGACGGAGCGCGGTTGCGCGCGACGCTCAAGCCCGATGGGCTCCATCTCGGGGCGCTGGACCGCCTGATGCCGCGATCCTCGCGCGGCGGCGCGGCGATGCCCGATCTCGGGGTGGCGATATCCGACGGACGGCTGGCGCTCGAAACGCCGAACGGCAGTCTCGATGTCGCGTTGCAGGGTCAGGGCAATCCGGCCCGGCGGTTCCGGGGCACGGCAAAGGTCGAGGCGCAGGCGCTGCGCCTCGCCTCCTGCGCGCTCGGCCGAACCGAGGCGACGATGGCGATCGCGGTCGACCAGGGCGAGCCGCGCACGCGCGGGATCGTCGCGATCGGCACGGTCGCCTGCCCCGGCGTCCGGCTCGGTGCGGGGAGCGCGCGGGTGGATGCAGCGTCGAACCCGGCCTTCGATCGCGTCGCGCTCACCGCAGGGCTCGACGGGTTCGGCGGCTCTGCCGGCCCAAGCCGCTTCGCCGCCATTGACGGCCCGGTCGGCGCGAGCGGCATGCTCGGCAAGCTGGGCGTCACGGCGCGGCTGGGGGTCGACCATTTCGCAACGCCGATTCTGTCCCGCAGGCTGGCCGCAGCCGGATCGTTGCCGCAGGGCCTGCCGATCACCCCGGCCGTCCAGCGGGCGCAGCGGGCGTTCGTGCAGTTGCTGAGCGATGCGCGCGCCGAGGCACGGGTGGATGCGGCGATCACCGGCGAACAGGTCGCGGTGCGCCTGCGTGAGGCATCGCTTCAGACAGCCGCTGGTTCGCTCGGCATAGCCGAGCGCGGCGGTATCGCGTGGGGCCAGGCAGGCTGGCAGGCGGACGGCGACATCAGCCTTCGCGGCACCGAGCTTCCGACGGCGGATTTCCGGTTGCGCCAGGCTGCCCCCGGCGCACGTCTGACTGCCATTGGCCAGATTGCGCCCTACGGTGTCGGCGCATCGCAGCTCGCTCTGCCGGCCGCCCGACTGGATTGGGACCGGAAGCGTGTCCGCTTCGACATCGACGCCGTGATCGACGGGCCGATTGGCGGCGGTTTCGTCGCGGGTCTCGACCTGCCGTTGCAGGGGACGATCTCCGACGACGGTGCTTTTCTCGTCGGTCAGGGGTGCCAGCCCGTCGGCTTCCGCGCGCTGAGACTGGCTGGCTTCAGCTTCGGCGCAGCGCGGACGACATTGTGCGGTCGGCCGTTATTCGCCGGGAGTGCGGGCACGCTGGACGCGACGACCGGGCCGATCCAATTGGCCGGACGCACTGCAGGCGGCGAGCGCGTGACGCTCGACATCCAGCGCGCGCATCTGTCCGAACGCGGGTTCGAAGCGGACGCGCTCGCTGCCGAGCTGGGCGACAGCCGATTGCGGATCGCCACTCTCACCGGCACTTTGGGCGGCACGATCAGCGGCGACTATTCCGGCGCGGAAGGCGCCATCGCCCACGTCCCGCTGCTCCTGTCCGAAGGTGTGGGCAAATGGACGCTCGCCGACGGGTCGCTCGACCTCGCCGGCAGCCTCCGGGTCGCCGATGCCGCGGCGAGCCCGCACTTCCTGCCGCTCGTCACCGACGACATGCACCTGACGCTGCGCGACGGAGCGGTCACGGCGAGCGCAATCCTGCGCGAGCCCAAATCGCGGGTGGAAGTCACCAGCGTATCGCTCAGCCATCGCCTTGCGGACGGGGTCGGCCACGCCGCACTCGCCGTTCCGGGGATCACGTTCTCGCCCAAGGGGCTTCAGCCGGAGATGCTGACGCCGTTGACGTTGGGCGTGATCGCCAACGTCGCCGGCACCGTCTCGGGCGAGGGGCGGATCGAGTGGTCGGGCGGCAACGTCAGCAGCACGGGCTCGTTCGGCACCGACAAGCTCGATCTCGCCGCCGCTTTCGGGCCAGTTTCCGGCGTGAAGGGGCGGATCGACTTCACCGACCTGCTTGGGCTGGTCAGCGCACCCCATCAGGCGCTGACGATCGCCGAGACCAACCCCGGTGTCGCCGTCATCGACGGCGTCGTCCATCTCCAGCTCGTCGCCGGCAATCGCGTCGCGATCGAGGATGCGCGATGGCCGTTCGCCTCGGGCAGCATCCGCCTCGATCCGGCCACGCTCGATTTCGGCGCCGATGCCGAACGCCGCCTCACCTTCCGGGTCGACGGGCTCGATGCGGCGTCATTCGTCCAGCAGCTCGATCTTCCCAATCTGGCGGCAAAAGGCAAATTCGACGGCGTGCTGCCGATGATCTTCGACAGCAACGGCGGACGGATCGAGGGCGGCTCGCTCGTCGCGCGGCCCGGCGGCGGGACGCTCGCTTATGTGGGCGAGCTTTCCCAGGCCGAGATCGGCACGATGGGCAAGCTGGCGTTCGACGCGCTGAAGGCGATCCGCTATTCCTCGCTCGAGCTTCGTTTCGACGGGCGGCTCGACGGGGAGATGATCAGTCAGGTCAATTTTACCGGGGTCCGCGAAGCGACGCCCGAACGGAGCCTCCTCGCGCGCATGATCCAGAACCTGCCGTTCCGCTTCAACATCCGCATCCGGGCGCCGCTGCGCGGCCTGCTCGGTTCGGCGCGGTCGTACATGGATCCGCGCCTGCTGCTCACCCAGCCCGCGACGCCGACGACCACGGCCGACGTTCAGCCTCCGGCAAGCGGCCCCGTGCGATGAAGGCTGCATGCTTGACGCTGACGCGTTCGGATGCGAGCCCATGGGGCGTGATGCGCTGGTTTACCCTCGGTTTCGGTCTGGCATTGGCAGGATGCGTGACGGTGAAGGCTCCCGACAAACCGATCGAGATCAACCTCAACATCAGCGTCAAGCAGGAGGTCGTCGTCAGCCTGAAGAAGGATGCCGAGGACTTCGTCAACAGCAACCCGGATCTGTTCCCGAAATGACGAACCGCAACCCTCTCCTGATCGCCCTCGCCTCGCTGGCGATGCTGACGCTGACGGCCCCCGTCGCCGCCCAGATGGACAATGAGGTCGAGGCCGCATTGGACAATGGCGCGGTAGGCGAGCAGGCCGACGGCTATCTCGGCTTCGCCCGCGCGCCGGTGCCGGGGCTGAAGGCGAAAGTGGACGCGATCAACATCAAGCGGCGCGAGGGCTATACCCGCGTCGCCCAGGCGAAGAACGTGCCGATCGAGGCGTTCGCCGCGTCGATCGGCTGTCACACGCTCGCCGGGCTGAGGACGGGCCGTGCGTATAGCGTCAGCGGCGCGTGGGCGACTAAGGGTTCGGCGGCGATCACGCTCCCCGCGCAATGCGGCGGCTGATTTCGGTTCGAGCCAAACGCTTTTCGTAGGACTTCATGAGCGTTTGTCGGCGCGTCACGGGTGACCGCGTCGCGCCAGCGCGATGCCCGCAAGGTTCTTCGATCGGGCGACCTGCTTCAGCGTGACGTGGGGTATCGCCGCCACGGCATCGCGGAACGCCGCGAGATGCGGTTGGAGATGTGCGCTGCGGCAACGCTGGCGACCTGCCGCCTGGGCGACCACCAAGGCGGAATCGCCGACGAACAGGGCGTCCGTCACCCCGGCAGCGCAGGCCAGTTCCACCGCATAACGGAGCGCGAGCCACTCGGCCTCGTTATTGTCCCCACTGCCGAGATCGCACCGATAGTGCGCCTCGCCATGGCTCACGACCATGATCTCCATCGGGCCCGGATTGGGCTGGCAACCTCCGTCGAAAAAGAAGGTGGGGCGCCGGATCATCCGCCGGCCCTAACGCTTCGCGCCATTCTTTCCCACCCGCTCGCCGGACCTCGCGGCATGCAATGCCGTCGTTCGGCAAGCGCGGTCGACGCTTGCACTCCCCGGCAACCATCGGCACACGGCCAGCCCGTTGCCCGGGAGACAGGATATGGCGAGCAGCTCGATCGGCCTTGATTTCGGGACGACCAACAGCGTCGTGGCGCTTGGCCGCGACGGCGCCTCCGATCTGCTCGCGTTCGACACGCCCGACGGCAGCATCCCGATATTCCGCTCGGCGCTCTGCTTCTGGCATGACGACGCGATCAAGAACGGGTTGGCGTCGGAGGCCGGCCCGTGGGCGATCGCCGAATATCTCGAATATCCGACCGACAGCCGCTTCCTCCAGTCGTTCAAGACGGTCGCGGCGAGCGCAAGCTTTGAGCGAGCGACGATCTTCGGGAAGCGCTTCGAGTTTGAGGATCTCGGCCGCCTGTTCCTCGATCGGATGACCGGCCATGCCGGTGGCCAGCTCGACTCCCGGCAGCCGTGCATCGTGGTCGGGCGGCCGGTCGAATATGCCGGTGCGCGGCCTGACGAGGCGCTGGCGCGCAAGCGCTACGACGCGATGTTCAAGGCGTTCGGCACCGAAATCCATTATGTCTACGAGCCGCTGGGCGCCGCCTACAGCTATGCCGCGCGTCTCGAGGAGCCCGCCACGATCCTCGTCGCAGACTTTGGCGGCGGCACCAGCGACTTCTCGGTCGTGCGGATCGGTGCGCGGGGCGAGACACCGCGCTGCGTGCCGCTCGCGCACGCCGGCGTCGGCATCGCCGGCGACCGCCTCGATTACCGGCTGCTCGACCGGCTCGTCCTGCCGATGCTTGGCAAAGGCAGCCAGTATCGCTCGTTCGACAAGCTGCTGGAAATTCCTGGCACCTGGTTCAACGACTTCGCCGACTGGTCGCGCCTCGCGCTGATGCGCAACCCGCGGACGATGGCTGAGCTGGACCGCCTTCGCCGCACGGCGGTCGACGGAGACGCGATCACCCGCATGATCGCGGTGATCGAGGGCGAGCTGGGCTATCCGCTGTACGAGGCGGTCGGGCAGACCAAGCGCGCCTTGTCGACCGCCGACACCGCCGCGTTCCGATTCGAAGGCGGCGGCCTGAAGATCGAAGCGGACGTCGACCGCACAGCATTCGAGGCGTGGATCGCGGCCGATGTCGCGCAGATGGAGCGTGCGGTCGATCGTGCGCTCGACGCCGCCAGGCTCGACGCAGCCGGCATCGATCGCGTGTTTCTAACCGGAGGAACCTCGCTCGTGCCATGTATTCGTCGCATCTTCATCGAGCGTTTCGGCGAAGCGAAGATCGAGAGCGGCGGGGAACTGACCTCGATCGCACACGGCCTGGCGCTGATCGGGCTCGAGGACGACGCCGCGGCCTGGGCCGCCTAGGATCCGCGTCGCCGACGACCGGATGTCAGAAGGTCTGGCTTGGGCGGCGGCGTCCACCCGGACGGCGGCTCCATCCGCTGCTGGCTGGTCCCAAGGCCCATCGCGCCCGGCCGCTGGCGCATCAATCCGGCGACATCGGCTTCCTCGGCTTCGCCGGCCGTCGCGCCGCCCCTGATCAGGTTGATCCTGTCGCGCAGCCGCTTGGCCTCCTCGAAATCGAGGTCGCGCGCCGCCGCTTCCATCTTCACGCGTAGCGTCTCGATCGTATCGGTCATGCCTGCCTCAACGCGCGTGCGGTCGTTTCGATCGACGGCAGGCATCGCATCCATTCATCGGCCGGTTCGTTGGTCTGATGGCGTCGATGTACGCCAGGGAGAATCGAATGTTGAAAGCGATCGCCGCTGCCGTGCTCGTCTGCGTGAGCGTTGCCAGTGTTACGCCCGCCGAGGCGCGCGTGTGCCGCAACAGCCACGACAAGCATTTCCATTGCCACAAGGTCGTCGCGCCGAGGGTCAATTTGAAGGCGAAGCATCCGGTGAAGGTGGAACGCTGCCGCGGCCAGGTCGGGCGCTTCAATAACTGCTGAATTGCCGGGTGCGGTATCTCACGATGCCGCACCCGATTTCGGCATCAATTGGCTCGATCGCGCGAAGCACTGCCCGTCGTTCAGCGATGACCGGCCGACTGCCGTTCCGGTATCGAAAATCGCCCAACTGACGAAGACGGAACGGTAAAGCGGTCGGCGGCTCCTGCTTGCCTGCTGGGATGGTGGCCCGACTTGGGCTATCCTGCGGCGATAACAATAGGAGAGAGAGTCGTGGATCAGATCATGCTGGACGCCGCGCCGGACGTCGCCGAAGCGCCGCGGGAGCCCGCGCTGCGCTCGCCGTTCAAGGCGCGCTACGGCAATTTCATCGGCGGTGCGTTCGTCGATCCGGTCGAGGGTCGCTGGTTCGACAATGTCTCCCCGATCACCGGCGGCAAGGTCTGCGAGATCGCCCGTTCCGGCGCCGCCGACGTCGAGAAGGCGCTCGACGCCGCGTATGCCGCCAAGGACAGCTGGGGCCGCACCAGCCCCGCCGAGCGCGCGCTGATCCTCAACCGCATCGCCGATCGGATGGAAGAAAAGCTCGGCATGCTCGCGCTCGCCGAGACGTGGGACAATGGCAAGCCGATCCGCGAGACGACCGCCGCCGACCTGCCGCTGGCGATCGATCATTTCCGCTACTTCGCCGGCTGCATCCGCGCGCAGGAAGGCGGCATCTCCGAGATCGACCACGATACGGTCGCCTATCATTTCCACGAGCCGCTGGGCGTCGTCGGCCAGATCATCCCGTGGAACTTCCCGATCCTGATGGCGGTGTGGAAGCTCGCCCCCGCGCTCGCCGCGGGCAATTGCGTGGTTATTAAGCCGGCCGAGCAGACTCCGGCCTCGATCATGGTCCTCGCCGAACTGATCGGCGATCTGCTGCCGGCGGGCGTGCTCAACATCGTCAACGGTTTCGGGCTGGAGGCGGGCAAGCCGCTTGCGTCGAGCCCGCGCATCGCCAAGATCGCCTTCACCGGCGAGACCACCACCGGCCGCATGATCATGCAATATGCCAGCCAGAATCTGATCCCGGTGACGCTGGAGCTGGGCGGCAAATCGCCCAACATCTTCTTCGCCGACGTCGCGTCCGAGGATGACGACTTCCTCGACAAGGCGCTCGAGGGCTTCACCATGTTCGCGCTCAACCAGGGCGAGGTCTGCACCTGCCCGAGCCGCGCGCTGGTGCACGAGAGTATCTACGACCGCTTCATGGAGAAGGCGCTCAAGCGCGTCGAGGCAATCGTCCAGGGCAGCCCGCTCGATCCCGCGACGATGATCGGCGCGCAGGCCTCGTCCGAGCAATTGGAGAAGATCCTCAGCTATATCGACATCGGCAAGCAGGAAGGCGCCAAGGTGCTGACCGGTGGCAAGCGCGCCGATCGCGGCGGGGCGCTGAGCGACGGCTATTATGTCGAGCCGACCGTGTTCGAGGGGCATAACCGGATGCGCATCTTCCAGGAGGAGATTTTCGGGCCGGTCCTGTCGGTCACCACCTTCAAGGACGATGCCGATGCGCTCGCCATCGCCAACGACACGCTCTACGGCCTCGGCGCGGGCGTGTGGACGCGCGACGGCACGCGCGCCTATCGCTTCGGCCGTGCGATCCAGGCCGGGCGGGTGTGGACCAACTGCTATCACGCTTACCCCGCGCATGCGGCGTTCGGTGGTTACAAGCAGTCGGGCATCGGGCGCGAGAACCATCGCATGATGCTCGACCATTATCAGCAGACCAAGAACATGCTGGTCAGCTACAGCCCGAAGAAGCTGGGCTTCTTCTGATGGGTGCGCCGCCTCGCGTGCGCGCCACCGAGGCGGCGTCGGCCCTGCTTGGCGAGATCGTCGCCGAACATGGGCCGGTCCTGTTCCATCAATCAGGCGGCTGCTGCGACGGCTCCTCGCCGATGTGCTACCAGCAAGGCGAATTCCTGATCGGCGATCACGACGTGCTGCTCGGCCGTGTCGATCGAATGCCGGTCTATATCGGCGGCCAGCAGTTCGCGCTGTGGCGGCATACCCAGCTGATCCTCGACGTCGTGCCCGGCCGGGGCGGCATGTTCTCGCTGGATAACGGGCGCGAACGGCGTTTCTTGACGCGCTCGCGCGCATTCGACGCCGGTGAACTCGACGCCCTCGACGCGACCGCGCAACCCGTCCCCTGAGGTTGGTCCGGCGCGCATCTGAGTTGCGTCAGCGGCTGATCTCATCGGCAACCGATATGATGGACTGACGCATCCAGCGGTGCGCCGCCTGGTCCTCGAAGCGGCCCTGCCAGACCATTACCGACATGCAGGGCTTCGACGCGAACGGGAGGTCGACGATCTGGACGGAGTAAGCGCGCCTGAATTCCTCGGCGACGTGGCGCGCGACGATCGCGATCATGTCCGATTGGGTCAGTACCGCACCGGCAGCGAGATATGGCACCTCGAATTGCGTGGTTCGTGTCAGCCCGGCAGCGTCGAGCAGATCCTCGATGAAGCTGAGATCGTCGCCGCTCGAGGAGATCGCAAGTTGCGGCAGGCCGGCAAACGTCGCGAGATCGAGCTCGGTCTTGAGTATTGGATGACCCCGCCGCACGACCCCGACGAACTCGTCCTCAAGCAGCTTGTGCGAGTGAAATCGGGATAGCCGGGGGGTATGCGCGACCAGCGCAAGATCGAGCTCGCCCCGATCGAGCATGTCGGCGACATCCAACGTACCGCTGGGCCGGAAGCGAAACTGCAGGTTCGGCGCCAAGGCGCGGGCGCGCTGGATGATCGGCGCGACCAGCGCGACCGCCGCATAATTATTGACGGCGATGATGAAGCGCTGTCGCGCATCTTCGGGGACGAACTCTTCGGCCTCCAGGGCGGTCCGCAGATCCAGGAGCGAGCGACGCACCGGCTCGGCAAGCCGCTCGGCAAGCGGCGTCGGAATCATCCCCTCGGACGATCGCACGAACAACTGATCCTTCGTGAGATGGCGCAGCCGATTGAGCGCGTGGCTCATCGCGGGCTGGCTCAATCCGAGGCGAGCTCCTGCGCGGGTGACGCTCCGCTCCCGCAGCACGGCTTCGAATACCACCAGCAGATTGAGATCGATCCGCATGTCGCATTGCTCTCCCAGATATGCATCTGATGCATGCATCAATTCCTATAATGAGTTGGATAGATGAGCAAGCTGCCGTCATCTCGTTTCAATGATCTCCAATCCGTCCACGCCTCTCCGCTGGCACTCGTTCGAAGCCCCCCCGGCGACCGAGACCCTCGCGCTCATCATCTGCGAGGCCGGATCTCTGCCCCATGCGAGGTCATTTGCCGCGCATTGGGCCAGTCTGGTGCCGGGCTGCGCATTTGCTGGCCTCGAGACAAACCTGGCGTACCGGCAGATCGCATTCGCACCCGTCCGCGAGCTGGTCGAACACGAAACGAAGCGGCTGGGGCTCGATCCTTTGCAGATCGTCCTGATCGGCTTCGGCATGGCCGGCCAACGTGCGCTCGATCTCGCGCTCTGCAATGTCTTGGGAAACGTCAGCGCGATCATCGTGGATCTGCCGCCCGACGGCGTCGTCGTCGGCCTGCCCCCGGCGCAAGGCGCCTTCAGGTTCGTCCAGCACCATCGTGACGCCGATCCGGACGGCCGGTTCTTCGAGGAGCTGATCCACACGCTTCGACGGTCGGCGATCGATATCCGGACGATGATCCTTCCCGTTGGCGTCGGGGCGACGGACCGCGCAATCCAGACCTTCCTCGTCGAGCTCGTCGCCCGCGCCAGCCGCTATCATGCGGTCGAGCGGAGCGGGCATGGCGTCTCATCGCGCGCCGGGGACCGCGCATGAACCGCATCGTCCGGATCGCGCTCGATCGCCCCTACAGCGTCGTCGTCCTTTCGATCCTGATCTTCCTGTTCGGGTTGTTCTCGATCTCCAAGTCGCCGATCGACATCTTTCCGGCCGTCAACGTGCCGGTGGTCAGCGCGGTGTTCAGCTATACCGGCCTGTCGCCCGACGAAATGTCCGGCCGCGTCGTCACCTATTACGAGCGCGCGCTGACGACGAGCGTGAACAATGTCGAGCATATCGAGAGCCAGTCGATCCCCGGCTACGGCATCATCAAGATCTATTTCCAGCCGTCGGTGAACATCAATGCCGCGCTGGCGCAGGTCGATGCCGCCTCGCAGACCGTGCTCAAGCAGATGCCCGCCGGGATCACGCCGCCGACGATCCTGAGCTTCGACGCCTCGAGCGTCCCCGTCCTCCAGCTCGCTTTGTCGAGCAAGACGCTGCCCGACACGACGCTCAACGACCAGGCATCGAGCTTCATCCGCCCGCAGCTTGCCTCGGTCGCGGGCGCCTCGATACCGCTGCCCTATGGCGGCAAGGTCCGTCAGGTGCAGGCCGACCTCAACCCGCAGGCGCTCCGGCAATATGGCCTGTCCGCCAACGACGTGTCGGCCGCGCTCGCCAACCAGAACATCATCACGCCGGTCGGCACGCAGAAGATCGGCAAGCTCGAATATACGCTGAAGCTGAACGACTCGCCCGACGCCATCGCCGCGTTCAACGATCTGCCGATCAAGACGGTGAGCGGCGCGACCGTTTACATGCGCGACGTCGCCTTCGTGCATGACGGCAATCCGCCGCAGACCAACGTCGTCCATGTCGACGGTCAGAATGCGGTGCTGCTCAGCATCATCAAGTCGGGCGCGAACTCGACCTTGTCGGTGATCTCGGGGGTGAAGGCGCTGCTGCCGCAGATCAAGGGCACACTGCCCGCCGGGCTCAACCTGCTCGCGACCGGCGATCAGTCGGTGTTCGTGACGAGCGCGGTGTCGAGCGTGGTGCGCGAAGGCGTCATCGCCGCCACGCTGACCGGCCTGATGATCCTGCTGTTCCTCGGCAGCTGGCGCTCGACATTGATCATCACCGTGTCGATCCCGCTGTCGATCCTCGCCTCGCTCGCCACGCTGTCGGCGTTCGGCCAGACGATCAACGTGATGACGCTCGGCGGCCTGGCGCTCGCGGTCGGCATCCTCGTCGACGATGCCACCGTGACGATCGAGAATATCAACGCCCATCTCGAGCGTGGCGAGGCCGTGCGCGACGCGGTAATCGCCGGCACCGAGGAGATCACCACGCCGGCCTTTGTCTCGCTGCTGTGCATCTGCATCGCCTTCGTGCCGATGCTGCTGCTCACCGGCGTGCCCGGCAACCTGTTCCTGCCGCTGGCGGAAGCGGTGGTGTTCGCGCTGATCGCCTCGTTCATCCTGTCGCGGACGCTCGTCCCGGCGATGGCCGACTGGCTGATCAAGGAGCCCGATCAGGAGAAGGAGCCGCGCTGCCGGATCGCGCGTGCGCTGGTGCGTTTCCAGCGCGGCTTCGAGGCCCGCTTCGAGACGGTGCGGGCTTATTATGTCGGCCTGCTCGAGCTGGCGCTGGCGCACAGTCGCGCGGTCATCATCGGCTTCCTCGGCTGCTCGCTGTTGTCGCTGCTGCTGGTGACGCAGCTCGGCCAGGATTTCTTCCCGCAGCTCGATGGCGGCCAGATGCGCATCCACATGCGCGCGCAGACCGGCACGCGGATCGAGCAGACCACCAAGATCGCCGATCAGGTTGGCATCGCGATCCACCAGTTGCTGCCGCAGGGCGAGGTCGCGGGCATCGTCGACAATGTCGGCCTCAGCGTCAGCGGCATCAACATGGCCTATGACAATGCCGGCACGATCGGCAACGAGGACGGCACGATCTCGGTGACGCTGTCGCCCAAGCATGGCAGCACCGCCACCTATGTGAAGCTGCTGCGCGAGCAATTGCCGCGCCGCTTCCCCGGCGTGGAGTTCGATTTCCTGCCCGCCGACATGGTCAGCGAGATCCTCAATTTCGGCTCGCCCGCGCCGATCGACCTCCAGATCGTCGGCAGCGACACCGCGGCCAACCGCGCTTATGCCAATATCGTGCTGGCGCGGATCAAGGCGATCCCCGGCATCGCCGATGCGCACATCCAGCAGGCGTTCCAGCAGCCCCAGCTCAACGTCAACGTCGACCGCTCCTTCGCCGGGATGGTCGGGCTGACCGAGAAGGACGCCGCCAACGCGATGCTGACGACCTATGCCGGCAGCACCCAGGTCGCGCCGACCTATTGGCTCAATCCCAAGACCGGCGTGTCCTATCCGGTGTCGATCCAGACGCCGCAGCGCGAGGTCTCCTCGATCGACGCGCTGCGCAACACCACGATCACGCCGTCGGGCATGGCTGGCCAGGTTCCGCAATTGCTGCGCAACATGGCGACGATCGACCGTACCCCCGGCAACGCCATCGTCTCGCACTACAACGTGCGCACGGTGATCGACATCTATGCCAGCCCGCAGGATCGGGATCTAGGCGGCGTCGCGGCCGACGTGCAGAAGGTCATCAAGGATACCGCCCGGAGCCTGCCCAAGGGCGCGACTGCGACGCTGCGCGGCCAGGTTTCGACGATGAAGAGCGCCTATAGCCAGCTCTATGCCGGCCTTGCCGCCGCGATCGTGCTCATCTTCCTGCTGATCGTCGTCAACTTCCAGTCGTGGCTCGATCCGCTGGTGATCGTGCTCGGTCTGCCGACCGCACTCGCCGGCATGGCGTGGATGCTGTTCGCGACCGGCACGCCGCTGTCTGTGCCGGCGCTGACGGGCGCGATCATGTGCATGGGTGTCGCCACCGCCAACTCGATCCTCGTCATCGCCTTCGCGCGCGAGCATATGGCGACCGGCGAGGATGCGCTCGCCTCGGCGCGCGAGGCCGGCGCCGCGCGCTTCCGCCCGGTGCTGATGACCGCGACGGCGATGATCCTCGGCATGATCCCGATGGCGATCGAGCCGGGGCAGAACATGCCGCTCGGCCGCGCGGTCATCGGCGGCCTGCTGTTCGCCACCTTCGCGACGCTCATTCTCGTGCCGACCCTGTTCGCCGTCATGCACCGCAAGACGTCGCGCGAAGACCGGCACGACGCCGAACCTTCGCCTCCCCAGCCCGCTCATTCCTGAGAGCAGATCCCATGACCACGCTCCAAGCCAAGACGCCCAGCCGGCGCTTCCTCCTCACCGCCGGGATCGGCGCGGCCGCCGTCGCCGCCGTCGTGGCGGGCACCGGTTTCGTTTCGCGCGCACACGGTGCGCATCAGAACGCGCAATGGTCGCAGGCGCAGTCGGTGCCGACGGTTACGCTCGCCAAGATGCAGCCTGACCAGGCCAGCAGCATCGAGCTACCAGGCACCGCCCAGCCGTTCCAGAAGGCGCAGATCTACGCGCGGGTGAGCGGCTATCTGCGATCGTGGAAGGCCGACATCGGCACGCAGGTGAAGGCCGGGCAGACGCTGGCGACGGTCGACACGCCCGATCTCGACCAGCAGCTCGCGCAGGCGAAGGGCGACCTGGAGATGGCGCGCGCCAACGCCAAGCTCGCCGACCTGACCGCGCAGCGCTGGACCGCTTTGCAGAAGACCGGCGCGGTGTCGCAGCAGATCATCGACGAGAAGGTCGGCGCCAGCGCCGCCAACCGCGCGGTGGTCGATGCCAGTCTGGCCAAACTTCGCGGCGTCGAGGCGCTGGTCGCCTATAAGCGTATCGCCAGCCCGTTCACCGGCATCGTCACCGCGCGCAAGACCGATATCGGCGCGTTGATCAATGCAGGTGCCAACGGACAGGAATTGTTCGAGGTTTCGGACCTCACCAAACTGCGCATCTACGTCCAGGTGCCGCAGACGCTGGCCGCCAAGCTCAAGCCCGGCGAGCATGTCGACTTCACCCTGCCCGAGACGCCGGGCAAGACCGAACATGCCACCATCGCGGCAATCTCGCACGCGCTCGACTTCAATACTCGCACCATGCTGGTCCAGCTGCAGGCATCCAATCCCCGCGGCGCGATCGGCGCCGGCGCCTATTGCAAGGTCGTGTTCCAAGCTGCCGGAACCGGCAGCGCCACCCGCATCCCGGCGACGGCGCTCGTTCCGACCGCCAATGCGGGGTCGCAGGTCGCCGTGCTCGGCGCCGGCAACATTGTCTATCTGCGCAGCGTCAAGCTTGGCCGCGATTATGGTAACGAGGTGGATGTCGTCGCCGGTCTGGCACCGGGCGATCGCGTGATCGACAGCCCGCCCGAGACTTTGCGCAACGGCGACCACGTCCAGCTCGGCAAGGCCACGGGCGCGTGACGATGCGCTCCACGATCGGCCGCGCGGCGCTCGCCCTGTTGGCGACGAGCCTCCTCGCCGGATGCAATCTGGCGCCGGCCTATCATCCGCCCGTGGTGCCGACGCCGGCGGCGTACAAGCCGCTGCCCGGCTGGACGCCGGCGACCCCGTCGGACGGCGCACCGCGCGGCGCCTGGTGGGCGGTGTTCGACGATCCGATCCTAAACCGGCTCGAGCAAAAGCTCGACGGCAGCAATCCTGATCTTCAGGCGGCGGTCGCGCGCTATGACGAGGCGCGTGGCTATGTCGAGCAGGCCCGCGGCGGCCTGCTGCCCACGCTCGGGCTGCAGGGCAATGCCATGCAGAACCGGGAGTCGCGCGATCGGCCGCTGCGCGGCTCGAACCTGCCCGATAATTATGGCTCGGATCAGGTCAACGGCGTCGCCGGTTACGAGCTCGATCTGTGGGGCAAACTGCGCAACACACTGCACAGCCGCAAGGCGCTCGCCCAGGCCAGCGACGACGATCGCGCCGCCATCCAGCTCAGCCTCGAGGCGCAACTCGCCGGCACCTACTTCCAGCTGCGCGGGCTGGACGCCGATGCGCTGCTTCTCACCCGGACGGTCGCGGCCTATCAGAAAAGCTACGATCTCACCGTGACGCTCTACAAGGGCAAGGTCGCGGCCGAGATGGACGTATCGCGCGCGTCGGTGCAGCTCAACACGGCCAAGACCGCCGCGGCCGATATCGAGGCAAATCGCGCGCTGATGGCCGATGCGCTCGCCGTGCTGGTCGGCGAGAGCCCGTCAACCTTCGCGCTGGACCCGGCCGACGTGCCGATGACGCTGCCGGCGATTCCGGAGGGCATTCCGGCGACCCTGCTCCAGCGCCGACCCGACATCGCATCGGCCGAACGCGCGATCGCCTCGGCCAATGCCGAGATCGGCGTTGCGCGCGCCGCTTTCTATCCGACGATCACGCTTGGCGCGAATGGCGGCGTGATGAGCCAGGGCACCAACCCGTTCAGCCTCGCCGACATCTTCTGGTCGTTGGGGCCGAGCATCAGCCTGCCGCTGTTCGACGGCGGGCAGCTCAAGGGCCAGCTTGCCTATAATTATGCCCGCTTCCGCGAGACGTCGGCCCATTACAAGTCGGTCGCCCTGACCGCCTTCAAGGAGGTCGAGGACAATCGGGCATTGCTGCTCCGGCTCGAGCAGGAGGGCACGTCGTCGAGCGCGGCAGCCGCCGCGGCCCAGCAGACGACCACCGCGGCGATGGGCCTCTACAGCAATGGCGCAACGAGCTACCTCGATGTGGTCACCGCGCAGACGGCCTTGCTTCAGGCGCAGCAGGCGGCGCTCGACATTCGGACGCGTCGTTTCGTCGCGGCGGTCAATCTCATTCGGGCGCTCGGCGGCGGGTGGACGGCAAACGGACCGACCTAGCGGCTATCCGATCGGTCGAGCGCACTCGGCGACTTACCGGCAGCGATGTCGCGCGATCATTCCACGATTATCTCGCCGGTCATGCCCATCGTCTTGTGCATGAAATGCGAGCAATGGGCTTCGTAGGTTCCGGACGGCGGTGCGATCAACGATATCGTCGCGCTCTCGCCGCCATGGAGCTCGACCTCACCGTCGCTGACCGTCCGGCGGGCAGCCGGCGCGAGCATCGCGTGGGCGAAAAAGTCCTTGGCCACGAAATCGTGGCCGCCATCGGCGCTGTTGTGAAAGACGATCGTGTAAGCTTGGCCGTGTTTGAGATGCAGGATGGCCGGCCGAAACCTGAAGCTCGACAGATCGACGTCCACCCGCGCAGCTCGCGACCAATCGGTCTGCTGGGCACCTGCCGCGGAGGATGTGAGTAGCAGAAACGCCGCGATCGCGTCTTTCATAAGGATGGCTTGCCTCCATGGGGTGGCCGGGTCGCAGACCGATAGGGGGAGGGTCCGGACCCGGCCGGTGCCGAAGCGGCTGTCGGTCAGGCCGGCTTCGACACGAGGCGGCTGCGCATCCGGATACCCAGCACACCGAACCCGAGGATCATCATCATCCAGCCCGCCGGTTCCGGCACGGCCGCCGCGACGGTCGCATTGTCGGGGGCGAAATCGCTGATCACCTCGGTGCCCCCGGCCCCGCTGCGCGGCCAGATGTTGAAGCCGTAGGCCTCGGGCGCGAAGCCGGTCGAGGGAAGCAGCGAGAGCGGCACGACGACGCTCAGCAGATCGCCCACGATCGTGACCGAACCGGCGGGAAGGCTGCTGCCGCTCACGACGGCCGTTCCCGCTTTCTGCACGGCGATGACCTGATTGAAGCGGACGCCGGGGAGGCCGATGCTGGCGAAGCTGGCCGGGCCCGTTCCGGTGTTCACGCCGATCGCGTAGAAGCCGGGCAGGCTGGGATCGATCGGCCCCGCCATCGTGCTTTCGAGCAGGAACGACGAGGCCGCGCTGTCGTAGGAGACGCTGAACCCGGTGACGTCGAGGTCCGCCTGATGCGGCCCGACATAGCCGCTGGCGAAATCCCCGACCGGATCCGAAACCGAAGCGGCAAGCGCTCCGCCCGCCATGAACAGACTGGCCGCCGTCGCGATGATGCTAAAGGATTTGCGCATGTTCCACCTCCCGTCGTTGCATTCGATCGGTTGGTTTCGGATCGCGCTCGAAAGGTTCAATCCGATCGGCGAAATGTTTCGGTAGAGCGATCAACGGACGTCCGCGGCACGATCCGAAAATAAAGTGCGGAACGCTTTGAACCAAAAGGCGGAAGAGAGGCACTCACATATCGATGGGGATGGGATCTTGAACCGGCCGGCGATCTGGGGCCGCGGCGCACGCGCTGTGGGCGGCTCGACCGATCGCGCGTTCGAGCTTGCCCTGATCGCGCGGATCGGCGCCGGCGACCTGTCGGCGTTCGAGCAGCTCTATCGCCGTTTCCATCCGCGGCTGACGCGGTTCCTGCTGAGTGTCACGCATCGGCCGACGATCGTGGAGGAGGCTCTGAACGACACGATGGTCGTGATCTGGGAGAAAGCGGGCGCCTATCGGGGCGAGAGCAAGTTGGCGACGTGGATCTTCGCAATCGCGTATCGCAAGGCGCTGAAGGCGCTTCAGCGCCAGGACGTTCCCGTCGAGGCAGGAGCCATCGACGAGGACGAGACATACGAGCCCGCTCCCGATGAGACGCTGGGGCGATCACAATCGCACCGGCGCCTGATCGAAGCGATGGCACAGCTTTCGGCCGACCATCGCGCCGTGATCGACCTCACCTATTTCCACGAACTCCATTATCGCGACATCGCCGTGGTGATGGGGTGCCCCGTCGATACGGTTAAAACCCGCATGTTCCATGCCCGTCGGAAATTGCGGGCGCTGATGGCCGGAGATCGGGAGGATTGGCTGTGGGACGGCTGACATGAGCGAATTGGATCGACCGACCCCGCACGACGAGGCGCAATTGCTGCTGCCATGGTACGCGACCGGGCAGCTGGACGACGCGGATCGCCGTCAGGTCGATGACCATTTGGCGGACTGCGGCGCATGCCGCGCCGCCCTGGCGACCGAGCAAGCGATCGGGCGACGCGTCGCGAACCTGTCGCTCGACGTGGAGGTCGGCTGGGACGACATGCGCCAGCGGCTCGCCCGCCAGCCGGCGCAGGGCCGGCGAAGCTTCGGCCCGCGGCTCGCCCGCCGACCACGCTGGATCGGGCTTGCGCTGGCCGCACAGCTGGTGCTGCTGGTGTCGACGGTCGTTACTTTCGCGCCAATCGGGCGCCCGGCCGCCTATCACGTCCTCAGCGCGACGCCGGCGCCGGCGCGGGGTAACGCCCTCATCATGTTTCGCCCCGAAGCCAAGGCGGACGAGATGATGCACGCGCTGGCATCCGTCGATGCGCGGATCGTCGACGGGCCGACCGACGCGGGCGCGTGGCTGGCTCGTGTCGCACCGCGCGAGCGGGCGGACCGGATCGCACGCCTGCGCGCGCAGCCCGCCGTCGCGATGGCGGAGCCGATCGATCCATGAGGCCGCGACTGCCGGCGTTCGTGATGGTCGTGCTGGCGCTGTTGCTGGCGGCACCCTCGTACGCCGCGCCGCCGGACTCCGATCATCGCATTCTCGTGATGCTGCGGGCGGCACCCTCGCACTATCGGCCGGACCAGAGCTATGGCGGCAGCTATAGCGACGAGCTCGGCGCCAGCGCCCGGATGCGGATCGCGCGGCGCGTGGCCGCGCGCCACCGCCTTACCGTGATCGAGAATTGGCCGATGCCCATCTTGGGGATCGACTGCTTCGTGATGCGGACGTCGCCCGAACGATCGGCCGGCGCCGTGGCGGTGGATGTCACCACCGACAAGGATGTCGCGTGGTCGCAGCCTATTCGGCTTTATCAGACGCAGGGCGCGCCGCCGGCCTATAACGATCCGCTGTTCGCGGCCCAACCCGCGGCGAAAGCGTGGCGGCTCGCGGAATTGCATGCGGTCGCCACCGGCAGGGGTGTCGCGGTCGCGGTGATCGACAGCGGCGTGGACACGCAGCAGCCCGATCTGCGCGGCCAGATATCGATCGACCGGGATTTTACCGGGCATGTGCCGCTCCGCGCCGAATGGCATGGCACCGGCGTGGCGGGCATCATCGCCGCGCGGGGTGGAAACGGCGCGGGAATCGTCGGCATCGCGCCCGCGTCGCGCCTGCTTGCTTTGCGCGCGTGTTGGGAAACCGGCGCGACCACTCATGCGCCCACCGTCTGCGACAGCTTCAGCCTGGCCAAGGCGCTCGACTTCGCGCTTAATCGCGGCGCCCCAATCATCAACATGAGCCTGAGCGGGCCGCCCGATCTGCTTCTGCAACGACTGATCGAGGCAGGTCTCGCACGCGGCCGGGCGATCGTCGCCGCGGTCGATCCGGCGGCGGCGGACGGCGGCTTTCCGGCTTCGATGACGGGCGTGATCGCCGTCAGCGATCGGCCTGTCCGCGGCGGCCGCAATCCGGTCTATGTTGCGCCGGGTCGCGACATTCCCACTACGGAGCCGGGAAGCTCATGGTCGATCGTCAACGGCAGCTCCTATTCGGCAGCGCATGTAAGCGGACTGCTGGCGTTGCTGCGCGAGGGGCAGCCGGCCGATCGCCCGATCGAGCTCGCGACGGCGGGTGGCGGCCTCGTCAACGCCTGCCTGAGCCTGACGCGCGACCATGACGCCCGTGAGTGCCTGTGCAACAGCGCGTGCTAGGCGATGCGGGAGCCGCCTTGCATTGGCGCTTCTTTTCACGACCGCCTCGCCCGCAATCGCCGACATTGGTGGGCGGGTTGCGATCGCGAGCGAGGAAACGTTCCGCGGCCGGTCGATCAGCGCAGGGCGGCCGGCGATCGGCCTCGATCTCGCTTATGACGACGTTGGCGGCGCTTATGTCGGCGTGCAGGGCAAAAGCGTGCTGGCGGGCGGCGCGACGCCGCAATTTCTGAGCGCGCAGGCCTATGCCGGCTATGCCTGGCGCGTCGGCCCGGATCTCACCGTCGATGCCGGACTGACCCACACCCGCTTCTCGCGTCATTCGAGCCTCCGCCGCGAGGCCGACTATAGCGAAGCCTATATCGGGCTTGCCGACAACCGGTCGAGCGCGCGCCTCAGCCTGTCGCCAGATTGGCTCGGACGCGGAAACGTCACCGCCTATGGCGAGATCGCACATCAGTTTCCGCTGTCGGATCGCTGGAGCCTGGCGCTCCACGGCGGCCTGCTCCTGTGGCTGAGCGACGGACGCCCGGCTACCGTGCCGAAGCTCCGCTATGATACGCGGCTCGGCCTTGCGCGGCGGCTCGGCCGCGTCCAGCTCGAGGCGGGCTGGACGGTCGGCGGCCCCCGTTCGGACCGGTATGGTGGCGACGATCACGGCCACCACATCGTGACGCTCGGGGCATCCCTGCCGCTTTAGACCTTTCGGAGACACGATCGATCGGGCTTGCTACGGTCGGCGCCGCTGTGGCAGCCATCCGCGCTGCGCTGGTTGAGATGGAGATTGCCATGGTCGTTCCGGCACCGAATGCGCGCACGGTGGGGATCAACCTGGCGGGCGGCCATTTCGCCTATGGCGGGACGGCGCACCTGATGCTGGACCGCATGCTCGGCGCCGATCCCTGGACGGTCTCGATGCCCGGCCGGCCCGATTTCCCCGCGCCCGTCGACGCGCGCGGCTATCCAACGTCGATCCCGGCGGGCGCCACACAGGTCGGCTGCTTCTTTCCCACCGACGGCGCCGGCAAGCCCGGCCAGCGTTATGTCGCGCTCACCAACAAGCGGGATCTGACCTTCTCCACCGCCGGCATCGTCGCTGCGCTGTCGCGGTCCGACACGATGGTGTTCGAGCCCTATCAATGGGCGCGCAGCGACCCGAACTGGAGCATGGGCACGCTCGCGATCACCGCGCTGGGCTCACCGTTCCAGCCCGACGAATATATCCGGGTCGTGCGCTATGATCGGCTGTCCGAATTCGAGAACGGCTCGATCTACAGCGCGCCGATGCTCGACAAGCTGCGGCGCTTCGGCGCGATCCGCTTCATGGACTGGCTGCATACCAACAGCAGCCCGTTCAAGACGTTCGCCGATCTGCCGCAGGTCGACGACCAAACCTACAACACCTACAATGCCGGCGTGCCGGTCGCGGCCTGCTGCAAGCTGGCGAACGACCTGAAGGTAAGCATCGCCGAATTGCCGGTGCCGCATCAGTTCGACAATGCCTCGGTCGACAAGTTCGTCGCCCAGATCCGCGACACGCTGACCGGTCGCTATTCATGCGCCTACAGCAACGAGATGGGCTGGCAATTCAACGCGGCCTTCCTGCAGGGCGTTTGGGCGAACGAGAAGGGCAATGAGCGCGCCTTCATGGCCAAGCTGCCGCAGGGCGGCAGCCGCCCGCTGCAATATTATGCCTATCGCGCCACCCAGGTGATGCAGCGTGCGATCAAGGCATTCGCCGGCAAGCGCGACCGGCTGGTGACCAACCTCGGCTTCCAGGCGGTCTGGCCTTCGACGCTCTATCGCAAGGAAGGCGCGCTGCTCGCGGCACGCGAATTGGGCATCAACGCCAAGACGCTCGGCGACTGCGGCTTCGATGTCGGCCAGGTCGCCGCCTATTTCGGCATTCCGTCCGAGAATGACGTCGATCGCGCGAAGGTCGTCGCCTGGGCGAAGGGCGGCACGGCTGGGCTGGATGCCGCATTCAGGGCGATGATGGACGGCACCGGGCTCACGACCACAGTGCCGTATCGCTCGATCGCCGACCAGGCACGCCTGTTCAAGCAATGGAAGACGGTGCTCGACGCCGAGCATATGCGGCTGGGCGTCTACGAGTGGAGCCATGCCATGCCGCTGACCGGCTATTCGGCGCAGGACCGCCCCTTCGTCTTCGATCTGCGCCACCGGATGCGCGCGGACAATCGTATGGCCACCGGCTATGCCGCCATGCACGATGCGCTCGCGGCCGCAGGCTGCGACCTGAGCTATCAGTTCGCCGACGTGGCGAGCGAAGTCAGCGGCGATACCGACTGGTTCGTGTGGCAGACCGAGAGCGACCCAGAGACGCCGGCCAGCCGCTGGATGGCGCAGGTCAACGGCTTCATCCTGCCGGCGCATTGACGCGCCCTCGCGCCCTTTGTCCGGGCGGCCGTTGCATCCGCGTCGAACGGCTGCGAACGTCCCACGATGGACAGGCATAAGCGCAAGACATTGAAACAGTTGGCGGCCACCGCCGTCGTGCCAGCCATTCCGCCCGCAGCCGCCGGCTCCGCCGCCTACCATGACGAGCCTGGGACCGCCCGGCGCATCGCGACCTACAATCCGGTCTGGACCAGCCCCAGCGACAATGCCGGCGCGTCGATGCCATGCGGGGCCGGCGACATCGGATTGAACGTCTGGGTCGAAGGCGACGACATCCTGTTCTACATTGCCCGCAGCGGCGCGTTCGACGAGACCAACAGCTATCTGAAGCTCGGCCGCGTGCGGCTGCGGCTCGATCCGTCGCCCTTCGCGTCCGGCAAGCCGTTCCGGCAGGAATTGCGCCTGCTCGACGGCGAGATCGAGATCAGCTGCAACGGCGTGTCGGTCACGATCTGGGCCGATGCCGAGGCACCCGTGGTACACGTCGCCTGCGAAAGCGCCGCGCCAGTTTCGCTCACGGCGACGTTCGAAAGCTGGCGCACGGCGGATCGCGATTATCTGCCGACCGAAATGTCGATGCACCGCTCTTATGACGGCGCCCCGGTGACGCCGCGCCAATATGCCGACGCGACCGGCTTTGCGGACGGCGGCGTGGTCAGCCTGCATCGCAACCGCGACGAGGGCACGGTCTTCGACCTGCTCGTCGAGCAGCAGGGCATGGGCGCGGTCAGGGATCAGCTGTGGAACCCGCTGAGCGGACTGACCTTCGGCACATCGATGCGTGGCGACGGGCTGGTGCCGGCAGGTCAGACGAACGGGCGCTACGCGAGCACCGACTTCACCGGCTGGACGCTGGCCAGTGCGAAGCCGCAGCGCACACACGCGCTCCGCCTCTATTGCCACGTGGCGCAGGCCGCCACGCGCGAAGACTGGCTGGTCGGCCTGCGCCGGCTGGCCGCGGCCGACGTCGGCGCGGCGGCATCGCGCGCGCGCAGCCGGCGCTGGTGGCGTGCCTTCTGGTCGCGCAGCTACATCATGATCGAGCCGGGGCCGCCCGGCCGCACAGCCAGCCATGGCGGATCGGGCGCAACTACCAGCTTTTCCGCCACCAGCTCGGCACCAACGCCCGCGGCAGCTGGCCGACCAAGTTCAACGGCGGCAATTTCACCGTCGATCCCGAATTCACCGATCCCAGCCTGCGCCTGTCGCCCGATTATCGCGCCTGGGGCGGCGGCGAATTCACCGCACAGAATCAACGGCTGGTTCATTGGCCGATGCTGAAGAGCGGCGATGCCGATCTCATGCTGCCCCAGCTGGATTTCTACCGCCGCCTGCGGCGCACGGCCGAGCTGCGCAGCCAGACCTATTGGGGCCACAAGGGTGCCTGCTTCGTCGAGCAGATCGAGAATTTCGGGCTGTGCTGCGGCCAGGAATGGGGCTGGGCGCGCGGCTGGAACCGGCCCGCGACGCGGCTGCCCGGCGTCGAGGACAGCGCGTTCGTCGATCATCTATGGGACACGGTTCTCGAATTCTGCCTGATGATGCTAGAGGTCGGGCGCTTCACCGCCGCCGACGTTTCGGGCGACCTGATCTTCATCGACAGCTGCCTCACTTTCTTCGACCAGCATTATCGCCGCGAGCATCTGCGCGTCGCCGGCAGCGAGCTGGGCGAGGACGGCAAGCTGGTGCTGTTTCCCGGCACGGCGTGCGAGACCTACAAGAACGCGCTCGACTCGACGGTGACGATCGCGGGCCTCGACGCGGTCCTGTCCGCGCTGCTCGCGCTGCCCGAGCCCTTGGTCGGCGCTGAACTGCGCGCGCGTTATTCGGCGATGCGCGCGACGCTGCCGCCGATCCCGTTCCGTACCATGGCTGGCCGGCGCGTCATCGCCCCTGCCCGGCTGTGGGATCGCATCCAGAATGTCGAGATCCCGCAGCTCTACCCGGTCTTTCCATACGGCCAATATGGCGTCGGGCGGCCCGACCTGCAGATCGCGATCGACACGTGGCAATACGGCGTCGACACCCCCGTGCAGAAGGACATCAAGAGCTGGCATCAGGACGCGATCTTCTGCGCACGCATGGGCCTGACCGATGAGGCCGCCCGGCTCACTGCGCTCAAGCTGGACGATTCGGCGCGGCGATATCCGAGCTTCTGGGGGCCGGGGCATGACTGGGCGCCCGATCATAATTGGGGCGGATCGGGCATGATCGGGCTGCAGGAGATGCTGATGCAGACGCCGGGCGACGCGATCCATCTGTTCCCGGCATGGCCGCGCGACTGGGACGTCGAGTTCCGCCTTCATGCGCCGCATGCGACGCGCGTCGATGCGACGTTGCGCGGTGGGAAGCTTGTCGCGCTGGCGATCGAACCTGCCAGCGCGCGCACGCGCGTCGTGCTACCCGAATGGCTCGACTGACGCCCGGGCCGCCCGGTCGATCACAATCGCAGATGGCCGGCATAGCCGGTCAGCTCGAGATAGCCCCTGCCGCCGGTCGTCGTCACCGCGCCTTCCCAATAGACCGGGCTGCCGGCTGCGCGGCCGTCAAGCTCCTGATCCGGAAACAGCGGGCGCAACGGCAGGCTGCGGATGCCACCGGGCAGGCGAATGCGCAGCACAGGATCGACCGAATAGACCGCCCCCGTGCGGGGCGAACGCCAGCGATGACGCGCCACGAAGGCGATGTCCTGCGGGCCGAGCACGGTCACCCGCCCGTCCGGGGCGCGCCAAGAGCCGCCAGCCCAGAGCGACGCCCCGTCGGTGCGGCGGATGCGGAACGCCATCAGCGCGCCGCCATCGTCGAAATTGAGCCCGGTCCAGTCCCAGCCGGCCCCGTCGGGCGGCAGATAGCTGGACGACCATTCGCGATCGAGCCACGCAGCCCCCGTCACCGCATCCGCGCGCGCGCCCCGCACGACCGTGCCGGTGACCGCGAGATGCGGCATGCTGTAATAATGACTGGCCGATCGCGGATCGGGGCCCTTGCGGCTGTAGCCGCCCTCGCCTTCGGGCAGCACCGCCTGGGTCGGCCGGAAGGTGAGGTCGAGTGCGAAGCCCTCGCCGGCGACATGCGCGACGAAGCGCCCGTCGCGATCCCGGCGCAGGTGCCAGTCGTCGATCGACACATCCGCATCGGCCCGCGACGCGCCGGCGAGGCCAAGCCCCTCGCGCGCGATCCGCTCGCCGATCAGCAGATGACCGACCGCCGGATCGGACAAGGCCGCGTGCGCGAACAGGATCTGGCGCGGGGCAAACGCGCTGCGGCTCGAAGCGCCGATGCCGGTCGCCGTGCGGAAGAAGGTGATCTGGAAGCCGCGATGGCTGCCGCCCGGCCCGTCGAGCCAGCCGGTGACGTACCACCATTCGGTGCGATAATCCGGATGCGCGCCATGATCGCGCGGGAAGGCCAATGGCACGCCGGGCCGCACATCGGCGAAGTGCGGGGCGGGCGCGGCACCCACCAGCGCGAGCGCCGCCAGCCCGCCGAATAGTCGGCGCATCACCAATCCTCCCGCACCGCGCGCACGGCATCGGCCGAGACCGCGCGCCGCCCGGCCAGCATCGCGGTCGCCGCCGACGCGACGATCAAGGCGAGCGCGACGCCGGCCAGCAGCCCGAGCGGCAGCCGCGTGTCCATCGTCCAGTTGAACGATTGCGGATTGACGACGTGGATCAGGATCTGCGCCAGCCCGCAGCCCAGCGCCACGCCGGCGACCCCGCCGACCAGCCCGAGCAGCGCCCCCTCGATGCCGAGCATCGCGACGATCTGGCGACGGGTGACGCCGAGATGGCGCAGCATGCCGAATTCGCGGGTGCGCGCGATCGTCTGCGCCGAGGCAGTGGCGGCGACGCCGGCGAGACCGACGACGATCGCGACCAGCTCCAGCCCGAAGGTGATCGCGAAGCTGCGGTCGAAGATGGCGAGCGCCCGCGCCTTGAGCAGCCGCGTCGGCACGATCTGCACCTCGTCGGCCAATGCGGCCGGCAATGCACGATGCAACGCCTCCTGGATCGCGACGAGGTCGGCGCCGGGGGCGAGCGTGATCGCCGCCTCGCCGCGCGCGGTGTCGCCAGTCAGCCGATCATAATCGTGCCCGGCGATCATCACTGCGCCATCCTGCCGCGCATAGTCGCGATAGATGGCAGTGACGAAGGCGGGCACCCGCCGCGCCCCCAACGGCAGCGTCAACGTCGCGCCGGGCGCGAGTGCATACAGCCGCACCGCCGGCTCCGACACGCGCACCGCCAATGCGCCTGCGGGGGGCGGCACGACGCGCCCCAGCGGCGGATCGGCGTGGTCGGGGTCGGCGCGGACGATCAGGGTCAATGCCGGACGGTTCGGCGCCAGCACGATCGGGTGCTGCGCACCGAACGTGATCGCGCCGACCCCCAGCAGCCGGCTCAGCCGCGCCTGCAGCGCGGGATCGAACGGTGTGTCGCCATTCGCGCTGACATAGAGATCGGCGACAAGGATCTGGTCGAGCCACGCATCCACCGATCCGCGGAAGCTCGCCACCATCACCGCCATCGCGATCATCAGCCCGACGCTGGCGACGATGCCCGACAGCGCCACGGCCGCCTGGCTCGGTGCGCCCCACAGACGGTCGACCGCCAATTCGACCACAGGCGCGGCGAAGTGGCGACGGGCGAGCGGCGCCAGCAACGTCCGCGCCAGCCACGGCATCGCCGCGATCCCCGCCGCGAGCAGCAGCCCGACCGCGCCATAGCCGAACAGCGCGATCCCGCCGACCGCCGGCATCAGCGCGCACGCCCCACCCGCCAGCGCCAGCAGCAGCGCAGGCAGGATCGGCGGCCGGCGGCGTGGATCGACCGCATCGCCCAGCGCCTTCAGCGCCACCGCCGGCGTCACCCGCGCCGCGGATCGTGCGGGCAACAGGCTGCCGAGCGTGGCGGCGGCAAGGCCCAGCCCGGCAAAGCCCAGTGCGGCGCCGGGTGCGAACAGCAGGGGCGGCGCGCTTTGTCCGGCAAAATAGCCGCTCCCCAGATCGCCACCGACCAGCCGCAGCACCCCGGCTGCCAGCCCGAGGCCGGCGACGATCCCGATCGCGGCACCGACGACACCGAGCGCCAACCCCTCCGCCAATATCTGCCCCATCACCATCGCCCGGCTCGCGCCCAGCACGCGCAACAGCGCGAAATGGGCGCGGCGGCGCGCGATCGACAATGCCTGCGCCGAATAGACGAGGAAGGCGCCGGTCAGCAGCGCGACCAGCGCGAGCATGTCGAGATTGACGCGATAGGCGCGCGACAATGCGTCGGTGCGGCTGGCATCGTCGGCGGTGCTGGCCGCCGCGGCGTCGGCAGGAAGGGTGGCGGCGAGCGTCGCACGCACGCGCCTGGCATCGGCGCCAGCGGCGAGCTTCAGGTCGATCCGGTCGAGCCGACCGAGGCGATCGAAACGGTCCTGCGCCGCGGCGATGTCGATCACGGCCAGCGCGCGTCCATCGACACCGGGGAGCAGGCCGGCAATGGCGAAACGCTCGACGCGCCCGGCGACGACCAGCGCCACATGGTCGCCGACATGATGTCCGGCCAGCGCCGCGCGCGAGAGGAACAGCGCGTCCGGATCGAACAAGGCGAGCCCCCTCTCCCGCTCCGGCCTGGCAAGCAGCAGCGGCGTGACCGCGGCCGCGCGCAGCACGTCGAGCCCGAGCAGATCGAGCGGCCGCCCGTCGAGACGCGCATGCAGCACCACCACCGGGCTCGCGGCGGCGATCCCCGCCAGCCGGGCGACCCGCGGATAGACGCGCTCGTCGAAGCCTTGCACGCCGGTCGCCGCGATCCGAAGATCGGCACCGCCATTGACGGTGGCGAGGCCGCGCGCAAACCGGTCGAGCGCGGATGCATTGATCAGATGCACCGCGAAGCCGAGCGCCACCCCGATCGCGATGGCGACCACGGCGGTCACGATCCGCACCGGATGCGCGCGCCACTCACCGACGATCATCCAGCGCGGCACCGCTGTCGCCCGCCAGTCGAGCGCCATCGTCACGCGGGGACGAGGCCGGCGGAGGTGAGGCGCATCACGCGATCGGCGGAGGCGGCAGCGACATCCGAATGGGTGACGAGCAGCGCACTGGCCCCGGCCTCGCGCAGCTGCGCGACCAGCAACGCCAACACCCGCGCCGCCGTCTCGGGATCGAGATTGCCGGTCGGCTCGTCCGCAAGGATCAGCGCCGGGCGGTGCGCGAGCGCGCGCGCAATCGCCACGCGCTGCAATTCGCCGCCCGAAAGCTGGCTCGGATAATCGGCATCGCGTCCGCTTAATCCGACCGCGGTCAGCAATTCCTTGGCGCGCGAACGGACATCCGCCGGTGCGGCACGCAGCAAGGCGAGCGGCAAACCGACATTCTGGCCGAGGGTAAGATGGGGAAGGATGTGAAAGGCCTGGAACACGAAGCCGATCCGCGCGCGACGCAAGGCGGCGCGGCCATCCTCGTCGAGCGTCGCGAGATCGGTCCCGTCCAGCACGACCGATCCCGCATCGGGCGTATCCAGTCCCGCGATCAGGTTGAGGAACGTCGACTTGCCGACCCCCGATTCCCCCATGATCGCGACCAGTTCGCCTGCGCGAAGCCGCATCGAGAGACCGTCGAACAGCAGCCGCCCGCCGGGCACGGTCTTGCGGAGATTGTCGATGTCGAGGAGAGGCGGCAGCACATGTCCAGTTAGACGCAAGCGCGCTTATCAGAAAGGCCCGGCAACGGCTCTGCGCGGACGGCAGATTGCCTTCTCGAAGCCGGGCGCTCACATCTCGAGCGATGCCGACCAGCCGATCCGACTTCACCGACTTCACCTATTTCCTTGCGATCGCGAGGCATCTGAGCTTTCGGCGGGCCGGGCTCGAACTGGGCATCAGCGCGTCGGCGCTCAGCCATGCCCTGAAAGGTCTGGAAACGCGGCTCGGCGTGCGCCTGCTCAACCGGACCAACCGGAGCGTGATGCTCACCGCCGCCGGCGCGGAGCTTCAGGCAGCGGTCACCGGCCCGTTCGATCAGATCGCCGAGGCGGTGGAGAGGCTCAATCGCTATCGCGACGCGCCAACCGGGCGCATCCGCCTCAACGTGCCGGTCGATGCCGCTACCCTGCTGATCGCACCGGTGCTCGCGCCCTTCGTGGAGCGTTATCCCGATGTCGAGCTCGACATCAGCGTCAGCAACCGGATGACCGACGTCATTGACGGCGGCTATGATGCGGGCATTCGCTATGGTGGGACCGTGCCCGAGGATATGGTGGCGCAGCGCCTCTCGGCAGATATCCGCTGGCTCGTCGCGGGAACGCCCGCTTATCTCGATCGGTTCGGGCGCCCTTCCCATCCGAACGACCTGCTCGCCCATCGCTGCCTGCGCTTTCGCCTTGGCGACGACAGCATCTATCGTTGGGAGTTCGAGCGAAACGGAGAAGCGCTCAGCATCGCGGTGCCGGGCACGCTCACCTTCGACGACAGCCACATCATCGTGGGCGCACTGATGCGCGGGGCCGGGCTGATGTACGGGCCGGAACCCTTGCTGCGCGAAATGCTGGACGCCGGCACGCTGGAGGAGGTGCTTGGCGACTGGGCCGGGCCGGGTCCGGGCTTCCACATCTATTATTCCAGCCGGCGGCAGGTGCCGACGGGGCTTCGCCTGTTGATCGACCTGATCCGCGAGCTTCGTCCGCTCGGGCTGTAAAGTTCCGGCCTCCACGATGAGCGGCGTGCAACGTAGCATGGAATGCCGGCCCGGCTGACGCGCGCCGCTGCGGATCTTATGTCTCGCTCGAACGGGCCGAAACCGCGCCCACCCCCATGCGAGAACATTCCATGACGCCAAGCTACGATTTCACCGGCAAGGTCGCACTCGTCACCGGGGCGAGCCAGGGGATCGGCTTTGCCGCCGCCCGCGCTTTTGCCGAGAGCGGTGCCTCGGTCGTTCTGGCCGATCGCAATGCCGACGCTCTGTCCGCCGCCGTCGCGTCGCTCACCTCGGACGGCTTCACCGCGCTCGCCGTCGTCTGCGACGTCAGCGTCGAGGCCGAAGCCAAGGCGCTCGTCGATCGCACGGTCGCCGCATTTGGCCGCCTCGACATGGCCTACAACAATGCCGGGATCCTCGGCCCATGGGGTCCGGTCACCGAGGAGACCGAAGCCGGCTTCGACGATGTCCACGCCGTCAATCTCAAGGGCATCTGGGCCTGCATGAAGCACGAACTCATCCAGATGGAGAAGCAGGGCGGCGGCGCGATCGTGAACTGCTCGTCGCTCGGCGGTCTCGTCGGCCTGCCCGGCCGCGCCGCTTATCACAGCTCGAAGCATGGCGTCCTCGGCCTTACCAAGTGCGCCGCGCTCGATTTCGCCACCAAGAACATCCGGGTGAATGCGGTCTGCCCCGGCACGATCGAGACGCCGATGGCATCCGGCATCGACCAGGCGGCGCTGCAGGAGGTCATACGCGAGCAATCGATCGGACGCCTTGGCCGCCCGGAGGAGGTCGCCGCGGCGGTGCTGTGGCTCTGCAGCGACGGTGCGAGCCTCGTGCTGGGCGTCGGCCTGCCCGTCGACGGCGGTTTCACCGTCCATTGATGCCGCCGCGACTGGCAATCCTTGCAGGAGATATCGTCATGACCACCGAGCCGACCAACGCCCGAAAATCCTTTGGCGATATCGCCCCGCACCTCGCCGAGATCACCGACAAGGTGCTGTTCGGGGATGTCTGGGAGAATGCCGCGCTGACACCCCGCGATCGCAGCCTGGTGACGATCACCTGCCTGATCGCAATGTATCGACTCAACGAAATACCCTTCCACATCAACAAGGCGATCGAGAACGGCGTCCCCCGCGACGAAATCGTCGAGGCGGTGACGCAGATCGCCTTCTACGCCGGCTGGCCGCCCGCGATGACGGCGCTGCCGATCCTCAAGAAGGTGTTCGCGGAAGCGGGCGTTTAAGCGGTGCGGATGTGGCCGGCGCGCATATGGCTGATGGCAGCCTTGGCGGTCGCATCGATCCTGGCAGGAGATGCAGCGATGGCAAAGGCCCAGAACGATCCGGTCGTCCGCATGGCCGAACTCGACATCGATCCGGCGCAACTCGCCGACTACACGGCGATGCTGGCCGAAGAGATCGAGACCTCGGTCAAGATCGAGCCCGGCGTGCTGGCGCTCAATGCGGTATCCGTGAAGGACCATCCCGCCCAGATCCGCATCCTCGAAATCTATGCGGACGAGGCGGCCTATGAACGGCATCTCACGACGCCGCACTTCCTGAAATACAAGAAGGGGACCGCCGCGATGGTGCGCGCGCTCCGGCTGATCGAGACCGATCCGATCCGGCTGTGCAGCAAGGCCGTCAGCTGCCGATAGTCCTGCTCCCGATCCTGTCACCTTCGAAGGACATGCCGATATGAAGCTTATCCGCGCCGGCTCGCAGCCTTCGCAAAAAGGCCCCGAGCAATTCTTCACCGGCACCGTCCGGATCGATCCGCTGCACGCGGCGCCCGAGCCGGCCCGCGTGTCCTGTGCCGCCGTCACGTTCGAGCCCGGCGCGCGCTCCGCATGGCATACGCATCCGCTCGGCCAGATCCTGCTCGTGACCGCCGGCTGCGGCTGGACCCAATGCGAAGGCGAACCGATCGTCGAAATCCGCGCCGGCGACACGATCTGGTGTCCGCCCGGCCACAAGCATTGGCATGGCGCCTCGCCGACTACCGCGATGACGCATATCGCCATCCAGGAAGCGCTCGATGGCAAGGCCGTGATCTGGCTGGAGAAAGTGACGGACGAGCAATATTACGCCGGCCCGCCGGGCTATACCGCCCCGTGACGTCGACGACGCATTGATCTTGTTGCTCAAACGGGCGCCCCCCGGCATCGGACGAACAGCCAATGACATTAATCTGTCATGGTATTTGACGAGGAGGTAAAGCGGAGGAGTTCCGCGTGCGCTTGCTTGTCGTCGAAGATGATCCGATCATCGCCGATCATATCGTTTCTGGCCTGATCGACATCGGTCACAGCGCCACGCTCGCGCGCACCGGCTCGGAAGCGATCAGGGCCATGGCGGATCAGGCGCATGATGCCATGATCCTCGATCGGATGCTGCCCGATATCGACGGCATGTCCGTCATCAGCCACATGCGCAGCCGCGGCGATTCCACGCCGGTGCTGATGCTCAGCGCGCTCGGATCGGTGAAGAACCGTATCGAGGGGCTTCAGGGCGGCGCGGACGACTATCTGGCCAAGCCGTTCGACGTCGACGAACTCGCCGCGCGCCTGATCGCGATCGCCCGCCGTGGTGCCGCACGCACGGAGCAAACGAGCCTCGAGGTGGGCCGGCTGCAGCTTCACCCCAGCAGCCATTCGGTGGCCTATCGCGAGGCCAGCGCTGCGCTCAATCGCAAGCAATATTCGCTGCTCGCTTATTTCATGTGCAACGCGGATCGGCTCGTCACCCGCGCCATGCTGATCGAGAACGTCTGGTCCTATTCGTTCTCGCCGAGCACGAACATCATCGAAAGCAACATGAGCCGGCTGCGGACGGCGCTGCAGGAGATTGGCTGCGATCCGATCGAGACCCAGCGCGGCGCGGGCTACATATTGCGCGCCGAACGATGCGCCTGACCTGGCGGATCTTCCGCGGACCAGCGCGGCTCGACCGTCTCGCCATCCAGCTCGGCCTCGCCTTTGCCATCGCGATGGTCACGGTGGGGATGGTCGGTTTCAGCCTCGCCGACAATTGGGTGTCGAGCCGGATCGATACGTCGCTGCGCTATCATACCGCCAAATATCTGTCGGAGGCCGGGCACGGCCCGGGCGAGGATGCCCGGCTGCAGGCGAAGATCCTCGAGTGGCAGCACCGCAAGGTGCTGAGCGAACGGACCTACGTTCTGTTCGACCGGACCAGCAAAAGGATCGCGGGTCGCCTCGACATCACGCCGCCACCCCCCGGCTTCTCGGACCTGCGCTTCACCGGCGGCGGCCATAACTACCAGATCGGGCGCGGGCTCGCGACGCGCCTGCCCAGCGGCAGCCTGTTCGTGGTCGTCCAGCACAGCGAGGCGGCGATGAGCCTCCACGCGCTCCTGCCAATCGTCGTGCTGATCATCTCGCTGGCAGCCCTCATCCTCGGCCTGTCTGCTACCTTGCTGTTCGCGCACCTGACCGCGAAGCGGCTGTCCGAAACGCAGAACACCGCGGCCGCCATCGCCGCCGGAGACCTCAGCCGCCGCATCCCAACCGACCGACTGGACGGGATGTTCGCCGTGCAAGCCGAGAGCCTCAACCGGATGCTCGACCATATGGAGGAGCTGGTGCGCGCGCAGCAGCTCTTTTCCAGCAACCTCGCGCACGATCTGCGCACGCCGCTCACGCGGCTCCGCAGCCTGCTGGAGAAGGCATCGCGCGAGGGCCAGTCGACCTTCCCGTCGCTGATGGAGCGCGCCGACCGCGAATGCGCGTCGATCATCAGCATCTTCGACGCGCTGCTCCGGCTCGCCGAGATCGAGACCGGGCGGCACCCCACGGCGATGAGCGCGGTGTCGCTGCGCCCGTTGATCGAAGACATTGCCGACACGATGGAGCCGGTGATCAGCGACCATGGCGGCACGCTCCGCGTCCGAAGGCTGGACGACGTTTCGATCACCGGCGATCCAGACCTCATCAATCAGCTCCTCATCAACCTGCTCGAAAACGTCGCCACGCACACGCCACCCGGAACGAGCGCGACCCTCTCGCTGGAACATGACGGCGGCAGCGCGGTCATCGTCGTGCGCGACGACGGGCCCGGCCTCGCGGTCGGCGACTTCGCACGCGTCACGCAGCCGTTCGAGCGCGGGTCCGCCGTATCGTCGGGCGGCGGCAGCGGGCTGGGGCTCGCCATCGCAAATGCGATCGCGCGGTTTCATCGCGGAAGCCTCGATTTGACCGACGCGACCCCGGGTCTGGTCGTGCAGGTACGCATTCCGGCAAACGACAGCGCCCACCATTCCGACGCGGCGGAACAATCGGCACTCTGAAGCCGATCCGGGGGACTGGAATCGCAGGCATATTTTCGGGCCGAACGTTGCAAATTTTCAACCTTACATTTCCGCAATCTTAGGGAACGACTCTCCGCCGAACTGTCATGCAGCGCTCGTACCCGCCCATTGACGGCATCGGCCGAAACGGGGAACCTAGACATGACGATTTCAGCGCGGCGCCTGCACGCCCTCTCCATTGCGTCCGCCTTCGCGATGACGATCGCGCTTTCCAGCCAGGCGAGCGCCGCCGACGGGCCGGCACCGCCGGTCGACAACGGCATCGCCGAGGGATCGGACATCCTCGTCACCGGCACGAAAGCCAACGAGATCGCGCCGGTGACGGCGTCGCTGAAGGAGACCCAGCCCGCATCGATCGTGTCGCGCTCGTTCATCGAGGATTCGCTGCCCGCCAGCGCCGACTTCAACGACGTCGCGCTGATCTCGCCCTCGGTCAGCAATACGGGCGGTGAGAACGGCGTCGGCCTCAACGAATCCAAGACCACGATCCGCGGCTTCGGCGACGGCGAATATAACATCACCTACGATGGCGTGCCGTTCGGCGACACCAACGGGCCGAGCCATCACAGCAATACCTTCTTCCCGTCGAACACGATCGAGACGCTGGTCGTGGATCGCGGCCCCGGCAATGCCAGCGCGATCGGCCAGGCGACCTATGGCGGCAGCATGAACCTGTTCTCGCGCGAAACGCGCGCCGATCCGTCGGCCGAGTTCAAGGGCACCTACGGCAGCTTCAACACCTACCTGCTGCGCGGGCTGGTCCAGACGGGCGCGATCGACAAACTGGGCGGCACCGAAGCGGTCGTCTCGGCGCAATATATCAAGACCGATGGCGCGCTGAGCCTCAGCGGCTACAACCAGAAGAACATCTTCGGCAAGGTCGTGATCCCGATCGCCCCGAACGTCCACCTGTCGTTCCTGAGCACCTATAACAAGAACCACTTCTTCCAGCCCGACAAGAACGGCGTTACGCTCGCGCAGGAAGCGCTCTACGGCAAATATTACAACCTCAACAACGATCCGACCAGCCAGAGCTACTACAAGTATAACGTGACCACGAAGACCACCGACTTCGAGATCGCGAAGCTGGATGCGGAGATCGCGCCGGGCACGACCTTCACCAACTCGGCCTACACCTTCTATTACGACAACGAGACGCTGAGCGGCAACAGCGCGACGACGATCCCGACGGGCACGCTGTCGTCGTCCGTCGCCGCGACGACCGTCACCTTGTCGACCGGCAAGACCGCCGCTGGCGTCCCCGGCTACACCAAGACCAACAAGTATCGCGTGTGGGGCGACATCCCCAAGGCGAAGTTCAAGCTGCTCGACATGGCGTCGCTGACCGTCGGCATGTGGTTCGAACATGCCGATACGTTCCGCCAGCAGACCGACGTCGACCTGCTCACCGGCAATTTCAATTATGTCGAGAAGAAGGTCACCAATCCGACGACCGGCGCGGCCACCCCGCAATATGTCAAGTTCAACCAGAATAGCGGCTACAATCACACCGAGGAATTCGCCGAGCTCGAGCTTCGCCCCCTGCCCGGCCTGACGATCACGCCCGGCTACAAGCATGTCGAGTTCAACCTGACGATCGACGCCGCCTATAATCAGACGACGCGCTACGCGCAGGACATCAGCCAGACCTATCGCAAGGATCTGCCGTTCGCGACGATCAACTATGCGGTCACGTCGCAGCTGTCGGTCTACGGTCAATATGCGCAGGGCATGGCCGTGCCGGTGCTGAGCGAGCTCTACGTCAACAATCCCAGCCTGTCGTCGATCCAGCCGCAGACCTCGACCAATTATCAGGCGGGCGCCGTCTATCACGGCGAGCGTCTCAGCCTCGACGGCGATGTCTATTACATCAAGATCAACAACAAGATTCAGCAGGAGACGGTGACCGACAATACCGGCGCCACGCAGACTGCTTACTTCAACGCCGGCCGCGTCCTCTACAAGGGCATCGAGGGCCAGGTGACCTATGCGCTGAACGGCGGCATCGCCGTCTTCGCCAACGGCTCGCTCAACTATGCCAAGGAAGCCGGGACGCACAATCCGGTGTCCAACTCGCCCAAGTCGACCGCGGCAGGCGGCGTGCTGTACAAGCATGGCCCGATCCGCTTCTCGCTGATCGACAAGTGGACCGGCCCGCAATATGCCACTCAGGAGGCACTGGATCCCACGCAGAGCTTCTTCGTGGTGTCGCGAAACGTCCGCCTTTCGCCCTATAACACCACCATCCTCGCCGCGAGCTACCAGTGGCGCAACCTGCGCTTCGGCCTGAACGTCACCGATCTGTTCGACTCCAAGAAGGTCGAGAATATCGGTCTCTCGGGCAACGGGCCGACGGGCAACGTCGCCCACGGCGTCAACCAGAATAGCGACCAATTCTATTATCAGCCCGGCCGCCAGATCACCGGCGACATCACGGTCAAGTTCTGATGCGTCGGATCGCATTGTACGCCTTGCCGCTGCTGGCACTCACGGCAGCGAAGGCCGCGCCGGAACCGGCGCTTTTCCTGACGCCCGAAAAGTTCGATCCGGCCAAGCTCCTTCCGCCCCCCGCGGCGGAAGGCACGCCCGAAGCGCGCGCCGAACTGGCGTTCCTGCAGGCGGAGGACAAGGTCCGCACGACGGCGGAAGCGACCGAGGCCGCCGCCGAGGGCAAGCTGAAGAGCACCGCCGTCTTCGCCGGCGTACTTGGCCCGCGCTTCGATCCGGCGACACTGCCGGTCACGACGGCTTTGTTCGCCACGCTGCGGCAGGAAGAAAAAGCGGCGGTGGCACGCGCGAAGACGCATTTCCTGCGCAACCGCCCGTGGATCGTCGATCCCAAGCTGCATAGCTGCGCTCCCGACGACGAGCCGAAGACCAGCTATCCCAGCGGGCACGTCTCGATGGCCTATTCGACGGCCGCGCTGCTCGCGCGACTGATGCCCGACAAGGCGCCGCAGTTGCTCGATCGCGCACGCACCTATTCGCAAAGCCGCATCGTCTGCGAGCAGCACTTCCCCGGCGATATCGCCGCCGGCGAGGCATATGGCCTGCTCATCACCGAACGACTGATGGAAACGCCGGCCTTCGTCGCGAGGTTCGACGCGGCGGCGGCCGAGCTGCGATCGAAGGGCTTGTGATCCGACCCAGCCTGCTACCGTCCACGTGATGCATCCTGACGATCGTCGGTCGCGCATCGCCATCGGGCCGTTTTCGCGAAGCGAGGCGGCAGGAACCATGGCGGAGCGTCGCGAGACGCCATAAAGGCGGCTGCGATCGGCAGGTGCAGGGCAGATGGCAGGATTCAAATCTCCGGACTTCAAAGAGCGCGCGGCGGCGGCGCAGGCCCAGCGCGAGCGCGCGATGGAACTGCTGCGGAACAAGCCGGCGCACGATCCTGCGATCGTCGCCGAACGACAGGCGGCCCGTGCCGCCCGCGAGGCAGCCGAGGCCGAGCGTCGCGCCGCCCGCAGGCGCGCCGCGGAGGAAGCCAAGGCCGCCGCGGCGGTGAAGAAAGCGGAGGCTCTGGCCGCAAGCGCCGCGCAGGCGCCGGAGCGCCCCCAGCTCAGCGACGCGGAACGCAAGGCACTGCGCGACGCCCGTTATGCAGCGCGCAAGGCGCGAAAGAAGTGATCCCGCGCGAGGTGATCGGCGTCGCGGAGGTTCCCGGCGGGCCGCCGCTCCGCCTCGTCAGGCATGGCGGCGATTTCATGATCATGCTCGATCGCAACGAGTTGATGAGCAGCCGCATGAGCGGGTCGGAGATCGCGCTCGGCGTGATGACTTGCCAACGGTTGCGATCGGCGGCCGCACCCCGCTTTCTGATCGGTGGCTACGGCATGGGCTTCACGCTGCGCGCCGTGCTGGCGGAACTCGGCCCTGACGCGCGCATCACCGTGGCCGAGCTCGTGCCCGGCATCATCGAGTGGGCGCGTGGGCCGATGCTCGCGATGACCGAGGGCTGCCTCGACGATCCTCGCGTCGAGATCGTCCTGCAGGACGTCGGCGCGACGATCGCCGCGGGCAAGGGCGCCTATGACGCGATCCTGCTCGACGTCGACAACGGCCCCGACGGCCTGACCCGGCCGGGAAACGACGCCCTCTACGGCATGCCCGGGCTGGCGCGCGCGCGGGCGGCGCTCAGGCCCGGCGGGGTTCTGGCAGTCTGGTCGGCGGAGCCCGATGCCGCCTTCACACGACGGCTGCAGCAGACCGGCTTCGCCGTGGATGAAGTGAAGGTGCGCGCGCGATCGAACGGCAAGGGACCGACCCACACCATCTGGTTTGCAGCTCGCTGACACCGCCTATGCCCAAGCGGCCGCCAATCGTTTAGGCAGGATCGAGTGAGCGGGAGCAGGTTGCGGCCCGGCGAGGTGCGCGATGTCTGAGGATTACGATCACGGCCGGCGCGATGGGTTGCGGCTCGCGCTGGCCATCCTGGCCGCCGAGGAGGCCAAATGGGAGGCGCTGCGCGGCGAGAGCCCGTCATGGCGAACCAACGCAATCCGCGAGGTGCGCTACAAGACGCTGCAGGTGGCGCAGAAACGCGTCCAGACGGCGCTCAACCGGCTGACGCCCAAAAGCGGAACATCGATCACGGCGGAACTCGCCTCGGCGCTCGACAAGGTCGGACTTTAGCGGGCGGACCGGTCGACGGTTGATGCGCGGCCGGGGCCTGCTAGAGCCTCGTCATGGATTTCGATCAGCTCCTCCTCCGCGCCTTTGGCACCAGCGACCTGTCGGCGCTGCCGCACGACCAGCTTCTGGCCGGGGTCGAAAAGCTCCGCGCCCAGTTCGATGCCGAAGAAGACGGCGAGGATCGGTTCGCGATCTGGTGCCTGCTCTATATGCTCGGCGCCGCGCCCGATCTGGAGGACGCGTTCGATGAAGAGGATGATCGCGAGGCCGCGCGCGATTTCGTGGCTTCGATCGACGAAGACGATTGAGCATCCGTGAGTGATCCCGAAAAGCCATGGGACGGCGCCGCCGTCCGCACATGGCTGGAGAGCCGGATCGCAGCGGCGCGCGCCGATCAGGTCGCGGCCGAGCGCTACGGTCGGGAACGGCAGGACGATTGCGACAAGGCGGCTGCCGAGGAGCTGGTCTGCACCGCAGTCCGCAACGAGCGGGTGACGGCGCAGCAGGACATGTTGGTCCAGGAGCTCAAGGGCCTGCTCGATCGTGACGATTATGTCTGGCGCGGCGTCTACAACGACGATCGCTTCGATCGCCACGTGCGGACCTATATCCGCAAATTGATGAAGAGCGCCAAGGCCAACGAAGGCTTCGCGAATATCAAACGCTATCAGTGAAGCGCCGCTGACCGTTCAGCCCATGGCGCGACGGTATAAAGCGAGTGTCCATGCCACCGCCTGCATGAACAGCGCGGGATCGTAGCGCGGTCCCTCGTCGCGGAGGAAGGCGTGCTGCGCGTTGACCTCGTGCCATTCGTAGGATGCGCCCACCGCCTCGAGCCGCGTGCGGATAAGCTCACGCCCGTCATAGGGGACATGCGGATCCTGCCGACCCCACACGAACATCGCTTCCGCCTTCAGATCCGCCATCCGCTCAAGGCTATCGTCGGCGCGCCCTTCGCCGAGCGTGCCGGAATGGATGTCGGTCGCGTAGAAGCAGGCCGCCGCCACGACCCGCGGGTCGAGCGCGGCGCGGTAGGCGAGATGGCCGCCGAGGCACACGCCGAACGTCGCCAGCTTTCCATTGCACGCCGCATGTTCGGCCAGCGCGCTCAGGCCGGCGCGGGCGTCGGCATCATAGGCGGCGACGGGCTTGGCGAATTTGAGCGCGTTGCCGCGATCGGTGCCGGCGGGATCGTAGGCCAATACGGTGCCGGCAGGCTCATATTCGTGGTAGACCTCGGGAACCGCGACCACATAGCCATGGCCGGCAAGCATCGCCGCCAGCCGGCGGATCGGCCCGGTGACCTGATAGATTTCGGAAAAGAACAGCACGCCGGGAAAGCGCCCTTCGATCGCCGGTCGGAACAGGTGCATCCGCATCGCGCCGCCGCCGGGCACCGCGACATCCTGAACCTCGTCGCTCCGCAACAGCATCGGCCACCTCCGGTTGAACAAGCACCTGCCATGCGCGTTTACGACCGGCAATGGAACCGCCGCGCGCAGTCGTCCGTCGAGGCGGGCGCGCCACCTGTCGTGTTTCGCGCAGGCGGCGCCATTCATGAATGGTCGATATGGCTTCATGCGGCCAACCGAATGTATAAGAAAGGCGGCTGGCGCGTTACAGGATCGGCGGCGGTGTGAGAGGGCCCGGCCATCTACTCGAACCGCACTCAGCGTGCCGCAGCCATCCTGATCGCGCGGCATTGAAAGGGATCATCAATGTACGGACCCGCCGACCTGGCAATTTCACGGCGCGGCATCATGGCGGGCGGCGCTGCGACCGCCGCGCTGACGACGGTGCCGCTCGTCGAGGCGGACTCAGCGCTGCCGCGTGCCGACCCGCCGAAGATGACGGTCGCGCTGACGGTCAACGGCAAGCACCATGCGCTCAAGCTGGATACGCGCACCACCTTGCTCGACACGCTGCGCGAGCATTTGCAGCTTACCGGCACCAAGAAAGGCTGCGACCACGGCCAGTGCGGCGCCTGCACGGTGATCGTCAACGGCCAGCGCATCAACAGCTGCCTCAGCCTCGCCCTCCAGCATGAGGGCGACGAGATCACCACGATCGAAGGGCTGGGAAGCCCGGACCATCTCCATCCGATGCAGGCCGCCTTCATCGAGCATGACGGCTACCAATGCGGCTATTGCACGCCCGGCCAGATCTGCTCCGCTGTCGCCGTCCTCGACGAGATCCGCCGCGGGGTGCCGAGCCACGTGCAGGCCGACGTCGCGGCCGATCCGAAGGCGACGAACCTCGAGCTGCGCGAGCGCATGAGCGGCAACATCTGCCGCTGCGGCGCCTATTCCAACATCCTCGAGGCGATGGAACAGGTCGCCGGGAGCCACGCATGAAGGCCTTCACCTACAGCCGCGCGAAGAACGCGGCGGAGGCTGCCGCGGCGGTGGCCCACACGCCGGGCGCCAAGTTCCTCGCGGGCGGCACCAATCTGCTCGATTTGATGAAGCTGCAGATCGAGACGCCGACGCATCTGGTCGACGTGCAGGATCTGAAGCTCGACCGCATCGAGGCGACCCCGGAGGGCGGGCTCCGCATCGGCGCGCTCGTCCGTAATACCGCGCTGGCATCCGATCCGCGCGTGCGGCGCGATTATGGCGTGCTCACCCGCGCGATCGTCGCCGGCGCATCGGGGCAATTGCGCAACAAGGCGACGACCGCGGGCAATCTGCTCCAGCGGACGCGCTGCCCCTATTTCTACGACACTAACCAGCCGTGCAACAAACGCCGGCCCGGCAGCGGCTGCGCAGCGATCGGCGGCTATTCGCGGCAACTGGCGATCGTCGGCACGTCCGATGCCTGTATCGCCACCTATCCCGGCGACATGGCAGTGGCGATGCGCGTGCTGGATGCGCAGGTCGAGACGGTCGACCCCACCGGCGCCAAGCGGACGATCCCGATCGCCGACTTCCATCGGCTGTGGGGCGACACGCCGAACGTCGAGACCAATCTCAAGCGCGGCGAACTGATCACGGCGGTGACGCTGCCGCGTCCGCTTGGCGGCCGGCATCTCTACCAGAAGGTGCGCGACCGCGCCTCCTACGCGTTCGCGCTGGTGTCGGTCGCAGCGGTGATCCAGCCCGACGGCAGCGGCCGCGTCGCGTTCGGCGGCGTGGCGCCCAAGCCGTGGCGGGTCGAGCCGGCGGAGGCCGCGATGCGGCGGGGCGCGAAGGCGGTGGCGGCGCAGACGTTCGCCGATGCGCGGCCGACCAACGACAACCGGTTCAAGCTGGCTCTGGCCGAGCGCACGCTCGCCGCGGTCATGGCGGAGGCACGCGCATGAAGTTCGACACGCCAGCCGGCACCAACCCGATCGACCAGCTCAAGGTCGTCGGCCGCCCCACCAACCGCATCGACGGCAAGTTCAAGACCACCGGAACCGCGCCCTACGCCTATGAGCGGCACGACGTCGTCCCGGATCAGGCCTATGGCTTCGTCGTCGGTGCCGCGATCGCCAAGGGCCGCATCACCGCGATGAACACCGCCGACGCGAAGGCCGCGCCGGGCGTGATCGCAGTGGTGACGACGCTCGATTACCCCACCCCTCTGCCGCTCGGCATGATGAACATCGCCCACCTGTTCGGCGGCGCGGAGGTCGCGCATTATCATCAGGCGATCGCCCTCGTCGTTGCCGAGACATTCGAACAGGCACGCGCCGCAGCATCTTTGATCCGGACCGATTATGCCCGCACGCCCGGCAAGTTCGATCTCGCCGCCGAGGTCGATGGCGCACCGCTTGCGCCGGCCGACAGCAAGGACAAGCCGCCGATCGATCGCGTCGGCGACTTTGCGGACGCCTTCGCCGCCGCGCCGGTGAAGATCGACCGGACCTACACCACGCCCGACGAGAGCCATGCGATGATGGAGCCGCACGCCACCATCGCCGCCTGGACCGGCGACAAGCTGACCGTGTGGACCTCCAACCAGATGATCGCGTGGAGCAAGGGCAGTCTCGCCAAGACGCTGTCGATCCCGGCGGCGAACGTGCGCGTCGACTCGCCCTTTATCGGCGGCGGGTTCGGCGGGAAGTTGTTCATCCGCTCCGACGTCGTCCTCGCCGCGCTGGGGGCGAAGGCGGCCAAGCAGCCGGTGAAGATCGCGCTCACGCGGCCGATGATGATGAACAACACCACCCACCGGCCCGCGACGATCCAGCGCGTGCGGCTGGCCGCAACGCGCGACGGCCGGCTGACCGCGATCGCGCACAATTCGACCAGTGGCAATCTGCCCGACGGGCGGCCCGAGACGGCGGTCGCGCAGACCAGATTGCTCTACGCCGCGCCCAATCGCGAGACCTATATGAAGCTCGCGACGCTCGATCTGCCCGAGGGCAACGCCATGCGCGCGCCGGGCGAGGCGCCGGGGCTGATGGTGCTCGAACTGGCGATGGACGAGATGGCCGAGGCGCTGGGCATGGATCCGGTCGAGTTCCGTATCCTGAACGATACCCAGGTCGACCCCGAAAAGCCGAGCCGCCCATTCTCCGAGCGCCATCTGGTCGAGTGCCTGCGCACCGGCGCTGAACGCTTCGGCTGGTCGAAGCGCAACGCCAAACCGGCGCAGGTGCGCGAGGGGCGCTGGCTGATCGGCATGGGCATGGCCGCTGGCTTCCGCAACAACCAGCTCACCAAGTCGGCGGCGCGGATCCGGCTGGAGCATGGCGGCCAGCTAACCATCGAGACCGACATGACCGATATCGGCACCGGCACCTACACCATCCTCGCCCAGACCGCGGCGGAGATGATGGGTGTGCCGATCGAGCGTGTCACGGTACGGCTGGGCGACAGCGACTTTCCGGCATCGGCCGGATCGGGTGGCCAGTGGGGCGCGAACAACTCCACCGCCGGCCTCTACGCCGCCTGCGTGAAGCTGCGCGAGCAGGTCGCCCAGCGGCTCGGCTTCAACACCGCCGACGCCACGTTCGCCGACGGCAAGGTCTCCGCCGGCAATCGCGCGATCCCGCTCGCCGAGGCGGCGCAGGCCGGGCCGCTCGTCGCCGAGGACGGCATCGAATATGGGACGCTCGACAAGCAATATCAGCAATCGACCTTCGCCGGGCACTTCGTCGAGGTTGCGGTCGACAACTACACCGGCGAGACGCGCATCCGCCGAATGCTCGCGGTGTGCGATGCGGGCCGGATCCTCAACCCCAAGGCCGCGCGCAGCCAGGTGATCGGTGCGATGACGATGGGGGTCGGCGCGGCATTGGTCGAGGAGCTGGCGGTGGACAAGCGCTTCGGCTTCTTCGTCAATCACGATCTCGCCAGCTACGAGGTGCCGGTCCATGCCGACATCCCACATCAGGAGGTGATCTTCCTCGACTATCCCGACAACAAATCGTCGCCGATGAAGGCGAAGGGTGTCGGCGAACTCGGCCTGTGCGGCGTCGGCGCGGCGATCGCCAACGCGATCTACAACGCCACCGGCGTGCGCGTGCGCGATTATCCGATCACGCTCGACAAGCACCTCGATAAACTGCCCGAAGTGGCATGAGCGCGACCTCGCGATAAGACACCTCCATGGCCGATAATGATTCCGTCCTCGCCGCGTATCGTAGCTGGCACGGCGCCCCCGTCGCGCTCGCCACCGTCATCTCCACCTGGGGATCGGCGCCGCGGCCGCGCGGCAGCCATATGCTCGTCCATGCCGACGGCCGGCTGGAGGGCTCCGTCTCGGGCGGGTGCGTCGAGGGCGACGTGCTGGCGCTGGCGGGCGAGGTCATCGCCGGCGGGCGCCCCGAACGGCGGCGTTATGGCGTGGCGGACGGCGCGGCGTGGGAGGTGGGGCTCCCCTGCGGCGGCACGATCGAAATCCTGGTGCAGCCGATCGGCGACGATGGCTTCCCGGCCGTGCTGTTCGATGCGATCGATGCGGCCCGCGACGACGGCCGCGGCGTCACAGTGCATACCGATCTCGCAAGTGGACGAAGCGGTCTCGCACCGATCGCCGGCGAGGCGGGGTTCGCCAATCATTATGCCGCGCCGCGCCAGCTTCTGATCGTCGGCGCGGTGCAGATCGCGCAGTCGCTCGCGCGGATCGCCGATACGTTGGGCATCCGGACGACCGTGATCGACCCGCGCAGCCGCTTCCTGACCGAGGAGCGCTTTCCTGGCGTGACGCTCGACGATCGCTGGCCCGACGAGGCGGTCGCGGCCTGTCGGCCCGGCGCCTCGACCGCGGTCATCACACTCAGCCACGATCCCAAGATCGACGATCCGGCCTTGGTCGCGGCGCTGGCCGCACCGACCGGCTATGTCGCGGCGCTGGGCTCGCGGCGCAGCCACGCCGCACGCCTCGAACGGCTGGCGGCGCTCGGCATCGGCCCGGCCGATCTGGCGCGGATCGAGGGGCCGGCCGGCATCGACATCGGCGCGATCGGTGCGGCGGAGATCGCGCTCTCGGTCGCGGCCGGCATGGTCAGGGCGCTGCGTGATCCCGCCTGAGGCGATCGCGGTCGTCCTGCTCGCCGCCGGCAGCTCGAGCCGGTTCGGCACAGCCGACAAGCTTGCACAAACACTCGACGGGCTGCCGCTCGGGCTTCATGCCGCGCGGACCCTCAGCCGATTACCCTTCGCCGCGCGGATCGCGGTGACCCGACCCGACGGCCCAGACTTTCGGTCGCAGGAGTTCGCGCCGGTCATCAATCCCGATCCGGACGCCGGCCAGTCCGGTTCGATCCGCCTCGGTCTCGCCGCGGCGCGTTTGGCGGAGCCGCGCGCAGTGCTGATCGCGCTGGCCGACATGCCGTTCGTCACGATCGCCCATATCGCGGCGCTGATGGTCCAGTTCGACAGCGACGCTGGCGTGGTCGCATCGAGCGATGGCGGTCGGGCCCTGCCGCCGGCCCTGTTCGACGCGACGCATTTCCCGGCACTCGAAACGCTGACCGGCGATGCCGGCGCGCGCGCGCTGCTTCGTGAGGCGACCCTCGTCGCGGCGCCCCCCGCGGAGCTTCGCGACATCGACACGATCGAAGATCTCCACGCCGCGCGGACGCGGTAACGCGGATCCGATCCTAGCGCCGGCGGGCGGCCATCCGGGCGTCGACCGTCGCCCGCCAGCGACGGCTGCGCAGCCACATCGTGATGCCGGTCACCCCCAGCACCGCCGGCGCGACGCCGCCAAGGATGACGATCAGGCGCCAGACCGGGCCGGTATCGTCATGCCCCTCGTGGATGGCGCGCATCCACTGCATCACTGGCCCCTGCTGCCGCATGTCGGCGGGGACAAACGCGCCGGTCGTGTCGTTGATCGCGAGCCTTTGGCGCTGTCCCTCGCCGCCGATCTGCGCGATCCAGCGGCCGTTCTGCTCGGTCGGATAATCGAGCTGGCCGATCGCACCGCGCGCCGCGAAGCGCGTCGCCACGGCATCGAGCGACAGATGCGGCGCCGCGACCGGCGTGAACCCGCCACGGCCGCCCCGCGCCGGCTCGCCCACCAGCCCGCCGAAGAAGCCGGGAAACGAGATCCACGCCCCGCTGAGCGACAGGATCGCGAGCGGCAGCGCGATCCAGAAGCCGACCTGATGATGGAGATTGTAATCGAGCTTGTCGCCGCGCCGCCAGCGCAGCGCACGCAGCCACCGCCCGACCGTGGGCCACCACAGCCAGATGCCCGACAGGCACGACACCAGCATGATGATGCCGAGCCAGCCGACGATCGGCCGCCCCGCAACGGGGATCAGCAGCGATCCGTGGAATCGGTGCAGCGTCACTTCGAAGAAATCGTCGCCCTCCTCGGTCGGGACGATATGCGCGGTGGCCGGATCGACCGAGACCCGCACGGGGCGCGGACGGCCACGCGGCGGCCCATCCGCGCTCGCCGCCGGGAAGGCGCTCACGGTAATTGACGGCGCTTCCTCGCTCGGCAGGCCGATCGAGGCGAGGCGTGCGCCGGTGGGCAGCGTCGCCTGTGCCGCCGCGACGTAGCGCGACAATGGCAGCGGCGCCGCCGGCGCGGCCTCGCCCCATTCCTCTTCGATCCAGTCATGCGCGAGCAGCACCGAGCCCGACAGGCTCAGCGGGATCAGGATCACGCACAACGCGATCCCGATCCACTTGTGAACCTGGAACCAGGCGCGGCGCAGCTCGATCTTCGTCACTGGTCGCTGCCCTCCGCTTCGCCCTCGGCGGCATCCTGATCGTCGTCGCCGTCGGCATCCTCATCCGAAGCAGCAGGCGCCGAGGTGACGAGCGCGGGCAGGCCATGCGCCGTCAGCTGGCGGTTGAACGCCGGGACGTCCCTGCCGATCAGCGTCGCATAATCGGCGCGTGCCGCCTTGATCTCGCCTTCCATGAGATCGACCAGCATCGGCATCGTCTTCGTCGGCCGCTGCTCGGCGCTGCCCGCCACGTCCAGAACGTTACCGTTCACGCCTGCATAGAGCCACAGCAGGTTGAAATAGGTCTTGTAGGCCGAGGTGTAATATTTGTCGTCGCTCGGCTGCATATCCTTGTTGAACAGCTGATATTCCACCGCCTCCAGCTTGCGGTCCATCACGTCGGCCGATCGGCTCATGCTGGCATTGCTGCCCGTCAGCCGCGGCCGCATGTCCTCGATCTGGCGACGCATGCGTTCGATCATGTTCACGACGTCGGCGGTCTGGCGGACATCGTCCCTGATGCGCAACGCCAGCGTGGTCGTGGCGGCCAGTTCCGGCGCGGTGCCGGGGCTGGACGGATCGAGCATGATCTCGAGCGGCGCGGTCAGCACCTTGCCGTCGACCGTCAAGCGCACCGTGTAGGTGCCCGGCGGCACCAGTGGTCCGCTCTGGCGCGTCGGCAGGCCCCATTGGGTCACGGTGCGATAGGCGCGGTTCGACTTGAAGCGCGGCTCGTTCCAGATGTCCGGATTTTCGACCGGCGTCGTGCGCAGTTTGACGTTGTCCAGCCGGTCGTAGCGCAGATCCCACACGATGCGGTTGATGCCGGCATCGCCCTTGTGGCTGAGCGTCCGCACCACCGCGCCCGACGCGTCGAGGATCTCGGCGCGGACCGGCTTGGCCGCGGCGCCCTTCAGCCAGAAGTTGACGTAAGCGGCCTGATTGCGCGGCAGACGATAGGTCGGGCGCGGATCGAACAGCCGCACGTCGGGCTCGGCCTTGCCGGCAGCATGATCGGCGGCAAGCTGCTCCAGCGGGGTGACGTCGGGCAGGATGTAGAAGCCGCGGCCCCAGGTCGAGAGCACCAGATCGTGGAAGCGCTGCTGCACCACCGCCCACGTCACCGGCGAGGGCGGCAGCCCCTGCTTCAGCCGCGTCCAGTGCGCGCCGTCATCGATCGAATAATGCAGCGCATTGCCCGTACCGACGAACAGCAGGCCGGGCGTGTTCGGATCCTGCGCGATCACACGAGCATAGCCGAGCTCTCCGCGCGGCAGATCGCCGTCGATCCGCGTCCACGTCTTGCCGAAGTCGCGCGTGCGATAGACGTAAGGATCGCGATCGTCGTTGATGTGGAAATCGACCGTGACGTAGGCCGTGGCCGGATCGAACACCGACGGTTCGATGCTGCTGATCGTGCCCCACGCCGGCAGCCCGGCGATGTTCTTCGTGACGTCGGTCCACTTCCCGCCGCCGTCGGTGGTGTACCACAATTTGCCGTCGTTGGTGCCGGCCCAGATCAGGCCCTGCTGCTTCTTCGACGGTGCGATCGCATAGACGACCTCGCCATAGAATTGGCCGAGATTGTCGCCGACGAGGCCGCCCGACGGCCCGAGCCGGCTGGGATCCTTCGTCGACAGGTCGGGGCTGATCTCGCTCCAGCTCTCGCCCGCGTCGCTCGTCTTCAGGACATACTGGCAGCCATAATAGACCTGCTTCGGATCGAACGGGTCGATCGCCAGCGGTGCCGTCCAGTGGCAGCGATATTTGGCGTCGCCCGGCGCCGAGCTGAGCGTGTGCAGCCACGGCGCGACCGAGCGCGCGAGGTGGGTCTTGGCATCCCACCGCGTCACCTCGTTGCCGTAGCAGGTCGCCCAGACGATATCGGGATTGCCGGGCTCCGGCACGGTCCAGCCGGACTCGCAGCCGCCCATGCCATGCTCCCAGCCCGCGGTCGCGCCGAGCCCCCACGACGTGCTGCCGAACGGATTGCTCGGCCCCCGCATCGTGCTGTTGTCCTGCATGTTGCCGTAGAAATTGTACGGGATGCGATCGTCCACCGCGACATGGTAGATCTGCCCGATCGGCAGGCCGGTCTTGCGCCAGCCGTCGCCGCCGACCGTGGTGATGTCGATGCCGCCGTCATAGGTGATGGCGAAATGCTTCGGATCCTTGGGATCGAGCCAGATATCGTGATTGTCGCCGCCCCACGGGCGGATCTCGAACGTCTTCCCGCCGTCGCTGGAGACGTGATAGTTGCTGCTGGCGACATACACCTTGTCGGCATCGCCGGGCGACACCGCAATCTTGATATAATAGCCGGCGCGGCCGGCGAGCGTGCGATCCCAGCTCACTCGCTGCCAATTCTCGCCGCCATCGTCTGAGCGCCAGACCGAGCCCTGCCCCGGCGCCTGGATCAGCGCGTAGATGCGTTTCGGATCGGTCGGGGCGATCGCCACGTCGATCTTGCCCACCGGCGGCTTCGGCATGCCGTGGCCGACGACGCGCTTCCACGTCTTGCCGGCATCGTGCGTGATGAACACGCCGCTGCCGGGGCCGCCGCTGAACTCGCCCCACGTGTGCATCACGACCTGCCACGTGCCGGCGACGAGCGTGTTGGGATCCTTGGCGTCGATCGACAAACCGGAGCAGCCGGTGTTCGGATCGACGAACAGCGAGCGCACCCAGCTCTTGCCGCCGTCGACCGTATGATAGACGCCGCGTTCCTGCTGCGGCCCGGTCATGCGGCCGGCGGCGCAGACCCACAATTCGTCGGCGTTGGTCGGGCTGGCAATCATGTGGGCGATGCGGCCGGTGCCCTTCAGCCCCATGTTGGTCCACGTCTTGCCGCCGTCGGCCGAGCGATAGACGCCGTCGCCCATCACATCCATGTCGCGGATCGCCCACGCCTCGCCGGTGCCTGCCCAGACGATGTTCGGATTGGCCGGCGAGACCGCGAGCGCGCCGATCGCGGCGACCGACTGGTCATCGAACACGGGCGACCAGCGGTTGCCGCCGTCGGTCGATTTCCACACGCCGCCCGACGACGCGCCTGCATAGTATGTGTTGTAGTCGCCCGGAATGCCCGCAACCGAAGCGATGCGATTGCCGACCATCGGGCCTGCAAAATGGAACCCGAACGCGTTGGGATCGGGGCGCGCGCGCTGCGCGAGCGCGTCGCCGCTCCACGCCGATGCGGCCGACGCCATCGCGAACCAGAAGCGCCAGCCATTCATCTTCGAATCTCCTCGGGTCGGTCGTATACTAGGTCGGAAGACGCCGTCGCTACCGATCGTCGTCACCCACGCCGACCTGCTCGTCGCCGTAGAGCGCAAGTTCACGGCGACGCTCCAGCTCCGTCGTCACCGCGATCGGCGCCAGCTTGGCCTGGCCGGCCGCGGCGTTGAAGCGAGCGAGGTCGTTGGCCTTCAACGCCGTCCATTCCGCCAGATCGCGCGCGGCCTCCGCCTTGAGCTGTTCGAACAGGGCGTAGGATTGCTGGGTCGGATCGGTATCGCCCTCGCCCACCGTGGTCGCGAGCGAAGCCAGCATATTGTTGAGCGCGGGCGGATAGTTAAGCGGATCCTCGAACGCGACCGACTTCTTCTGGTAGAGCTTGTCCTCGACCAGCCCGACCTTCGCCTGCAGCGCATCCGCCGCCTGCAGCAAGGCGGCATTGCCCGCCGCCTGCTTGCGCATCGCATCCAGCTTGGCATGCAGGCCGCGTATCTCGAGTACGGCGTTCTGCACCGCGTCGAACTCGGCATTGATCGCGCTGACCAGATCGAACTGCTTCTGCAATTGCGCCTGCGTCACCGACAGGCTCGGATTGGGCACGATCGTGAAGGGCTGGACCTGGCTCTTGCCGGCCACCGTCAGGCGAACCTTGTACGCGCCGGGTAGCGCGATCGGGCCGCCGCCGGTGGCGTTCCACAGCGGCGAGTGCGGCACCTTCACCGGCGCCTCGTAGCGCATGTCCCACGCGAAGCGGTTGAGGCCCGCATACATCGTCAGCTTGGACTTGGCGAGCGGCTGGAACTCCTCCTCGGTGCCGGGCTTCTCGTCCGGCTTCGCACCCTGCGTCGGTTGCGGGAAGGTGCGCACGACCCGATCCTGCGCGTCGAGGATCTCCAGCTTCACCGCTTCGGGCTTGGCGGCCGTCTTGAGCGAATAATAGATGATCGCGCCCTGCGGCGGGTTGGCGCCGGTCGAGGTCGTGCTGCCGTCGCCATGCCCCCAATAGACGACGCGCTTGGTGACGCGCGGCGCGAACAGGTGGACGGTCTCGTCGGCGATCGCCGGCCGCCACTGGCGCAGCGGGCTGACGTCGTCGAGGATCCAGAAGGAGCGGCCGTGGGTGGCGACCGCGAGATCGTCGGCGTGGACGACCAGATCGTGCACCGGCGTGCGCGGCAGGTTCAGCTGCAGCGGCTGCCAGTGGCCACCATCGTCGAACGAGACGAAGATGCCGTTCTCGGTGCCCGCATAGAGCAGGCCGTCGCGCACCGGATCGGCCCGGACGACATGGACATAAGCGTCGGCCGGCAGCCCGTCGGTGATCGATACCCAGCTCTTGCCGTAATCATCGGTACGGAAGGCGTGCGGGCGCAGATCGTCCAGCCGGTGGCAATCGACCGCGATATAGGCCGTGCCGGGCTTCTTCGGATGCGGCTCGACCATGTCGACCGTGCCCCATTCGGGCATCGCCTTCGGCGTCACGTTGCTCCAGCTCGCGCCGCCGTCCCGGGTCAGCTGGACGAGGCCGTCGTCAGTGCCGGCCCAGATCAGTCCCTTGGCGACCGGCGATTCATTGACCGAGAAGATCGTGTCGTAGGTTTCGACGCCCGTCACGTCCTTGGTGAGCGGGCCGCCCGAGGCGATCTGCTTGTCCTTGTCGTTGCGCGTCAGATCGGGCGAGATCGCCGTCCACGATTTGCCGCTGTCGGTCGAGCGCCACAGCACCTCGTTGGCATTGTACAGCACGTTTGGATCGTGCGGCGAGAAAGCGAGCGGCTCGGTCCATTGCGCGCGATGAAGCAGGATCTTCGGCGCCTGCCCGATCGATTCACGCGGCCACGGCCCGATTTCGGTCAGCTGGCCGGTCTTGTGATCGTAGCGCGTGACCTTGCCGCCGTAGCTGTTAGCGATCACCACCGACGGATCCTTCGGATCGGGCACGACATAGCCGCTCTCGCCGCCGCCCACCGAATGCCAGCTTTCGACCGCCATCGGCCCGCGCACGTTGCTGCTGGCGTGCACGACCGAGCTGTTGTCCTGCTGCGAGCCGTAGAGATTGTAGGGCGTCAGCGCGTCGGTCGCGATGTGGTAGAATTGCGCGGTCGGCTGGTTCATCTCGTCCGTCCACGTCTCGCCGCCATTGACCGAGATGTTGGCGCCGCCATCGTTGCTGTTGATCATGAGCTGCGGGTTGACCGGATTGACCCACAATTGATGATTGTCGCCGTGAAAGGTCGGCATCTTCTTGAAGGTCTTGCCGCCGTCGGTCGACTTGTAGGCACTGGTGTTCATCACGAACAGTTTGTTCGGATCCTTCGGATCGGCGAACACATTGTTATAATACCAGGCGCGCTGCTTGTAGGCATTGTCGCCGTTGACGAGGTTCCAGTTCGCGCCGCCATCGTCGGTGCGATAGAGGCCGCCTTTGTCCGCCTCGATCAGCGCATAGACGCGCTTGGGATCGGAGGTCGGCGCCACGCCGATGCGGCCCATGATGCCGTCGGGCAGGCCATGTCCGGCGAGTTTCTCCCACGTCGTGCCGCCGTCGCGCGAACGATAGAGCCCGCTGCCGGGGCCGCCACTCTCGAAATCCCACGGCTTGCGGAAGACCTCCCACATGCCGGCATAGATTACGTTCGGATCGCCCGGATCGATCTGCACGTCGACCCCGCCGGTGCGGTCGTCGACATGGAGCACGCGCTGCCACGTCTTGCCGCCGTCGCGCGTGCGATAGATGCCGCGCTCGCCGGCGGTGCCGAAGATCGGCCCCAGCGCAGCCACGAACACGGTGTTCGGATCGGTGGCGCTGATCGCCATGCGGCCGATATATTGCGACTCCTTGAGCCCGCTGAACGTCCAGCTCTTGCCCGCGTCGACCGATTTCCAGACGCCGTTGCCCGCGACGACGTTGCCGCGGATCGCGCCCTCGCCCGTGCCGACATAGAGGATGTTCGGATTGGACGGCGCCACGACGATCGCGCCGATCGAGGGCGACGCATCGTGCAGATCGTCCCACAGCGGCTTCCACGTCCGGCCCGCATCGGTGGTCTTCCACACGCCGCCGGCGGCCGCGCCGAAATAATAGGTGTTCGGATCGTTCGGCACGCCCGCGACGCCGCTCGCCCGGCCGCCGCGGAACGGGCCGACGAGCCGGTATTTCATCCCCTTGAGCGGCAGGTCCGCCGCCGGGCTGGCGGGCGCCGCCTGCAGCGCGAACGACGTTCCTGCCAGCAGGACCGCAACGGCCATCCGCAACCCGCGCATTTTGTTCTCCGTATAGAAATGCATGCCTGTTCGCCGCGTTGTCGCTTGCATCGGCGTCAGCCGGCGATCGCCGGCCGGCCGGCCTTGGCCAGGATCGGGTTCAGCTTCGCGCGCGTCGCCGCCATCGCCTGATCGTAGGCCGTCTGCTGGGCGGCGAGCCGCGCCGTCAGCACGTCCGCCACGACATAGCTCTGGTCGGTCGGCGCGCCCGGCCCGTCCATCGCCACCCGCATCAGCGCGGCGATCTGGTTGTTGAGCTTGATCGGGAAGTTGAGCGGATCCTGCCCGCTGCGATTGCGCACCTGATAGAGCGCCTCCTCGATCGTGGTCAGCTTGGCGAGCAATGGTGCCGCAGCCCGATCGAGGCCGGGCGCCGCCTTGGCGTCGTCGGCGAGCTTCGCGCGCAGATCGCGGATATGGATGACCATCGTATTGGCCTGCGACACCTCGTCGCGCAGCCGCATCGCCAGCTTATATTGCTTGTCGAGATCGGCGGCGGTGACGGTGGGCGTGCGCGGATCGGGCAGGATGGTCAACGTCTGCGTCTGCACGACGCCGTCCGCGGTGACGCGCAGCTGATAGTCGCCGGGGAGCGCCATCGGGCCGCGATCGGCGCTCGCGCCCCACAGGATCATGCCCGAAAACTTGACCGCGCCCGGCCAATAGCCGTTCCATTCGGTGCGGTTGAGCCCGGCCAGCCGCGTCGGCGGCTTGGGCTTGGGCCGATCGTCGCCGCCGGTATTCTCCTCGGCCTTCTCAGCTTCCTTGTCCGCCGCCGCGTCGCCGCTGGCGGTGTGGACGACCTGGCCGTCCTTGAGCACTTCGATCGTGATGTGCGTCGCGGGCTTGGCGAGGCTGTAGTCGATCACCGCCTTGTCGACGCCGCTTGTCATCGGCCGCGGCGCATAGAGGTGGAGCGGCTCGGCGGCGATGCCGGGCGCGTACTGGCGCAGCGCCGCCACGTCGTCGAGGATGTAGAAGGATCGGCCATGCGTCGCGATCACCACGTCCGCGCCATGGATCGTGATGTCGGAGACCTGCGTATCGGGCAGGTTCAGCCGCAGCGACTGCCAGTGATCGCCATCGTCGTAGGACAGATAGATGCCATGCTCGGTGCCGGCATAGAGCATGCCCTCGCGCACCGGATCCTCGCGCACGACGCGCGGGAAATCGTCGGCGGGAATGCCTGCCACGATCTTCGTCCACGTCCGCCCATAATCGTGCGTGCGGAAGATGTAGGGCGCGCGATCGCCGAGCTGATAGCGATTTGCGGCGAGATAGGCGGTCGCCGCATCATGCCACGACGCATCGATGATGCTGATGCGCGAAAAGTTGGGCAGCCCCGCCGGCGTGATCTTCGCCCACGTCTTGCCCGCGTCGCGCGTGAGATAAGCGAGCCCGTCGTCCGATCCGGTCCAAATCTCGCCCTTCACCGTGCGCGAGGGCGCGACGGCGAAGATCGTGCCGTAGATTTCCGGCCCGTTCTGATCGTGCGTGATCGGGCCGCCGCTGTCACCCAGCGTCTTGGGATCGGCGCGCGTCAGATCGGGGCTGATCGTCGCCCAGCTCTGCCCCTTGTCGGTGGTGCGGAACAGGTGCTGCGACGAGGTGTAAATCGTGTTCGGATCGAGCGGATCGAACACGATCGGGAAGGTCCACTGCCAGCGCTCCTTGAGCTCCTTGGCGGGCATGCCCGAGAAGAATAACGGATAGACCTGCACGTCGCGCGAAATGCCGGTGTGGCGATTATAGCGGGTCAGCAAAGCGCCCTGGCTGCCGGCGTAGAAGATGTCGGGATCGGTGGGATCGGGCGCGATATAGCCGCTCTCGCCGCCGCCCACCGCATACAGCCAGTCGCCCGCTTTCTTGGTGGGATCGCGGAAATTCTCGCCGTCGTCGCTCGGCACGCATAACGTGCTGTTGTCCTGCTGCGCGCCGCACACTTGGTACGGAATGTCGGCGGTGGTGGCGACGTGATAGAGTTGCGCGGTCGGGTAATTCTCCTGCGTCCAGCTCTTGCCGCCATTGACCGAGACGCTGGCGCCGCCGTCATTCGCCTGCACCATGCGATCGGGATCATTGGGATCGATCCACAGATCGTGATTGTCGCCGTGGAGCTGCGGGATACTCTTGAACGTCTTGCCGCCGTCGGTCGAGCGGAAGAACGAGGTGTTCATCGCATAGACGACGTCCTTGTTCTTCGGATCGGTATAGACCCGCGTATAATAGAAATTGCGCTGGCGGACCTTGCGGTCGTCGTTGACCTTGGCCCAGGTCGCGCCGCCGTCGTCCGAACGGAAGACGCCGCCATTCTCATTCTCGACCATCGCGAAGATGCGCTTCGAATCCGCACCCGAGACCGCGACGCCGATCTTGCCGACGATGCCCGACGGCAGGCCCGGATTGCGGGTGATGTCCGTCCACGTGTCGCCGCCGTCGGTCGACTTGTAGAGCCCGCTCGCCGGGCCGCCGCTGGAGAGCGACCATGGCGTGCGGTAGACGTCCCAGATCGCGGCGAACATCGTCTTGGGATCGTTCGGATCGATCGACAGGTCGACCGCGCCGGCGACGTCGTTCTTGTAGAGGATCTTCTGCCACGTCGCGCCGCCGTCGCGCGAACGATAGACGCCGCGCGCGCTGCTCTTGTCATAGGGGTGGCCGAGCGCCGCGACGTAGACGAGGTTGGGATCCTTGGGGTCGACGCGGATACGCGCGATCGACTGCGTGTCGCGCAGCCCGATATTCTTCCACGTCTTGCCGCCGTCGGTCGACTTGTAGACGCCGTCGCCCTGCATGACGTTGCCGCGCAGCTCGGTCTCGCCCATGCCGACATAGACGATGTCGGGGTTGGACGGCGCGACCGCGACCGCGCCGACCGAGGAGCTTCCGATCTTCTGATCGGTCACCGCCGCCCAGCTCGTGCCGCCGTCGGTGGTCTTCCACAGGCCGCCGCCGACCGCGCCGAAATAATATTCGAGCGGACGGCCGGGGCTGCCGGCCGCGGTGATCGAGCGACCGCCGCGGTTCGGCCCGATGTTGCGCCACTTGAGCGGCCCGAACGAGACGTCCGACTGCGCGTGCGCGATCGAACTCCCCGCCAGCAGACCGCACAGGAAGATGCGCGCAAGCCTTAGCCCTACCATGTCTCGTCCCCGCAAAGTCGTGTCAGCGCCCCGGCGCCGGATCAATTGTCGTCATTGTCATCATCGTCGTCGTCCGGCGAGGCACCCGTCATCCCGCCGCTGACATAGCGCGCATAATCGTCCGGCGTGGCCGGGCCGATGATCTTGTCGAGCGTGGCGGTGGCGGTGTCGATCTTCTGGCGCAGTACGGCGTAGCGATCGATCGCATCCTGTCCGACCTTCTGGTCGGTCATGGTGTTCTCGCTGTACAGGTAGGTCACCTGCGACTGCAGCGCCGGCTGGCTGTAGCGGATGCGCGGCGTGATCAGCTCCGCCGCCAGTACGTCGAGCGCCTTTTCCTTGGCACGGTCGGGATGCGCCTTGAGCTGTGCCTCGGCATCCTGGATGCGCGCCACGGTGAAGTTGGTATCCTGCACCAGCTTCAGCGCGCGCAGATTGTGCTGCAGCTGCGCCTGCAGATCGGCATCGCTCACCCCGTCGGCGACGACGCGCGGATCCTCGACGATGTCGAGCGGCTGGCGCGCGGTGACGCTACCTTCGGTGAACACCACCGTATAATGGCCGGGCGCCGCGACCGGACCGGCCGGCGCGCGCGGCGCGTTGGCACCGGGCGTGGGGGCGCCGGCGGGCGACGCCGGCATGCCCGCATAGCGCAGATCCCAGGTGAAGCGGTGCATGCCCGGCTTGGCGTCGAGCCGGGTCGAATAAGACGGCCGGAAATGCAGCCCGTCATCCTCCCCGCCCCCGCCGGCCGCGCGACCCGCCGTCGCAGCGCTGCTGAACGAGCGGACCGGCTGCCCATTGGCATCGAGGATCGTGAGCGTGACCGGTGCCGCCTGCGCGTCGGCGCCCACGAAATAGTCGATCTGCGCGCCGTCGAGCGGATATTCCGGGCCGGTGCCCGGTGCGGGGCCATGATCGCCCGCCGCCGGAATACGGATCGCGGTCGCCGGCTTGTACAGCCGCGTCGCGGCCGCCGCCGAGGGAGCCGGGAGCTGGCGCAGCGGCGAGAGATTGCCGAGGATCCAGAAGCCGCGCCCCTGCGTCGACAATTGCAGGTCGCCATGCGTCAGCCGGATGTCGGTCACCGGCACGGCCGGCAGGTTGAGCTGCAGGCTCTGCCAATGCGCGCCGCGATCGAACGAGGCGTACAGGCCGAACTCGGTGCCGGCATAAAGAAGGCCGGGACGCTCGGGATCCTCGCGCACCACGCGCGTGGGCTCGTCCCTGGCGATGCCGTTGGTGCCGTCGGTCAACCGCGTCCAGCTCTTGCCGTAATCGTCGGTGAGATAGATGTAGGGCTGGAAGTCGCCGAGCAGATAGCGATAGATGGCGATATAGGCGGTGCCGGGTTCGCGCACGCCGGGCTCGATATTCTGCACGCGGCCGCCGGGCAGCAGCCCCTTCGGCGTCACGTTGGTCCACGTCTTGCCCGCATCCTGCGTCACGTAGACGAGGCCGTCGTTCGATCCGGTCCAGATCACGCCCGGCTTCACCGCGGATTCGCGGATCGCATAGACGGTCGAATACATCTCCTCGCCCGTCGCATCGCGCGTGATCGGCTCGCCCGATCCATATTGCGTGCCCTTGGGCTTCGCCGTGAGATCGGGGCTGATCCGCTCCCAATGTACGCCGCCGTCGCGCGAGCGGTGCAGATATTGCGAGCCGTAATAGACCGTCTCCGGATCGACCGGCGAGATCTCCATCGGCGCGACCCGCTGGAAGCGATAGGTCAGGTTGGTCGGCTCGCTGCCGTACAGGCTCTCGCCACCGATCCAGTAACGCTGCTCGTTATTGTTGCTGCTGATGTTCAGGCGCGTGAACTGCCCCTTGCAGCCGCCCCAGACGATGTTGGGATCGTGCAGCTTCGGAATGCTCGGCCCGGTCTCGCAGCCCGGCCCCTCGCGGAAGGCCTGCCCGGTGCCGGTGGGCAGCGAGGTGACGATCACCGTCGTATTGTCCTGCTGCGCCCCATAGAGCCGGTACGGAAACTGATCGTCGACCGCGACCTGGTAGATTTCGGCGGTCGGCTGGTTCGATTGCGGGCTCCAGCTCGCACCGCCATCGTAGGAGATGTTGGCGCCGCCATCGTTCGACTGGATCATGATCCGGCTGTCGTGCGGGTTCATCCAGATGTCGTGATTGTCGCCGTGCGGCACGCGCTGGGTGGCGAAGGTCTTGCCGCCGTCGGTCGACTTGAACCAGTCCTCGTCACCAACATAGACCACGTCCGGGTTCATCGGGTCGACGCCGAGCGTGGTATAGTAGAATGGCCGCGCGATGATCCGGCCCTCGTCGTCGACGTGGCTCCAGGTCGCGCCGGCATCGTCCGAACGGTAGAGGCCCGAGCCGGGCTTCGCCTCGATCAGCGCGTAAATGCGGTCGGGCGCGGCGGGCGTCACGCCGACGTTGGAGCGGCCGAACTCGCCGCCGGTCGGCAGGCCGCCGCCCAGCTTGGTCCAATGATCGCCGCCGTCGACCGACTTGTAGATGCCGCCGTCCTTGCTGCCGGAGACGATCGTCCACGGCTTGCGGCGGCCGTGCCAGATCGAGGCGAACAGCACGTTGGGATGCCCCGGCTGGATCTCGACATCGGCCGCGCCGAGCTCGTCGGAAACGTACAGCACCTTCGTCCACGTCTTGCCGCCGTCGCGCGAGCGATAGATGCCGCGGTCGGGCGTCGGCTTGAACGGATCGCCGCCCGCCGCGACGAACAATTCGTCGGGGTTGGTCGGGTTGATGCGGATCGTCGCGATCTGCCCCACGTCGCGCAGCCCGGTGAAGGTCCACGTCTTGCCGGCATCGACCGACTTGTAGATGCCGCGCCCGATCGAGACGTTGCTGCGGATCTTGGACGATCCGGTCCCGGCATAGATGATGTCGGGATTGCTCTCCGCCACCGCCACTGCGCCCATCGAGCCGACCGCGAACTGGCCGTCGGTCATATTGTGCCAGTTATGGCCGCCGTCGGTGGTCTTCCACACGCCGCCGCCGACCGTGCCCATGTAGAAGGTCTGCGGCTGCGACGGCACGCCGGTGACCGTCGTCACGCGCCCGCCGCGCCACGGGCCGGCGTCGCGATAATGTAGCCCGGCCCATTGCGACGGATCGTAGGCCATGTTCGAGGTTGCGGCGACGATCGGGCCGGTCGCGACGAACGAAAGAAGGATCGGAAGGGTTTTCATCGCCTTGATCGGCATCTGTCGCACGTCCCTATGTCAAACTGTTGCGCCGAAAGAGCAGATTCGTATACGAATGAATAGGCTTAAAACGCTGCGACGGCACAATGCTGCGCAGAGGGCGGACGCCGCTAGCGGTCGACAAAAGAGGGGTTTGGCCATTCGCACTGCAACACGCCGTCGCGCGCTCGTCCTGGCGACCTGCGCGCTCCCGATCTTCCCGCTCGCCGCGCAGCGCGCGCCGTATCACGAGCCCCCGCCGGAGCAGAGCACCATCGTGGTCGTCGGCGCGCACAATGACGACACGCCAGCGAAGCTCGATCATATCTCGCCCGAGGTGGACGGCACCAAGATCACCGTCACCAAGAAGACCTCGGTCACCAAGCTCAATCTCGTCCCGACGGTCATCGACAATAATCAGCGCCAGCTGTTCGCACGCCTGCCCGGCCTGCTCGTGACCGATCAGCAGACGCCGTCGCAGTTCAACCTCAATTACCGCGGCCTCGGCAATCCGCAGGAATCCGAATTCGTACTGGCGCTGCAGGACGGCCTGCCGATCTCGACCGACTGGATCGGCTTCCCGACGCTCTATTACCAGCCGCTGCCGCAGGGCATCGCCAGGGTGGAGCTGATCCGCGGCGGATCGAGCCTGCTCTACGGCCCCAATCCGGCCCCGGCACTGAACTTCGTGTCGAAGCGGCCGACGCCGGGCGAGCCGATCGGCGGCTATAGCGAGAATGTCGGCGGGAGCGACGGGCTCTTCTCCACCTACAATGCGATCGAGGGCACGTCGGGCAAGTTCGAGTTCCGCGCCGCCTTCGGCGCGACACGCAGCGACGGCCAGCGCCAGAATGCGGGCTCGCGGCTGCTGCAGGGCGACGTCTATCTCGCCTATCGCGCGAGCAAGGATCAGCTCTGGTATGTCGACGTCAATCATTACGACGTCAGCGCGGGCGACCCAGGCCGCATCGGCTATTCGCAGTTCCAGAGCGACCCGAATTACGCGCCAACCCCGTACAATCGCGACTGGGTGCGCCGCACCGCCGTCACGCTCGGCAACCAGAGCAATCTCGGCAATGGCTGGAAGCTCGACGCGAAGGCGTGGTTCGCGTGGCAGAATTTGTCGAGCCGGGCGGCTGCCAATCAGGCACCCGGTGCCGCGGCGCCGACGACGACCACGATCACCGACGAGGAGTTCCGCAGCCAGGGGATCGATGCCCGGCTGGTCAAGCGCTGGGGCCATGGCAACGCGCTCACGGTGGGCGCGGTCGGCTATCATGACAGCGCACCCTATCTGCAATGGACCAGCACGAACCTGGTGCAGGCGCGCGACGACCATTCGGGCACGCCTCGCCTCAACCAGGATCGCGACAGCACCTATGCCGCGATCTTCGCCGAGAACGTGTTCCGCCTGCCGCACAGCTGGCACATCGTGCCCTCCGTCCGGGTCGAGCGCGAATCGATCGACATCAACGAGACCGTGCGCCCGCCATTCCTCACGCGGTCGCTGATCGACGAGAAGGTCGTGCGCTGGGTGCCGCTCGGCGGCCTCGGCGCGGGCTTCGACTTCGGCAACCAGAACGAGACCTATTTCAGCGTCACGCAGGGCTATCGCCCGCTGCGCTTCTTCGACGTCGCCTCGCCCTTCGCCAATGTCGGCCCCGGCAACGTCGCCGATCCGTCGAAGTCGCTGTCGTTCGAGGCAGGCGTCCACGGCACGCCGATCAAGGGCCTGTTCTACGATGCCGGCCTGTTCTGGATCGATTTCCGCAACCGGATCGAGACGATCACGCTGTCGGCCACGGATTCGGTCAATCGCAACAGCGGCAACACCCGCCATCGCGGCTTCGAGGGCGAATTGTCCTACGATTTCCTCGCGGGCAACAAGAGCGGGCGCCACCTGACCGCCTTCGGCAACCTCAGCCTGCTGGACGCGACCTTCACCAAGAGCCTGCTGGTGGATCGCGCGGGCGACACCCCGGCCTACGCCCCGCACGTCATCGCCAAATACGGTATCAGCATCATGCGCGACCGGCGTTACGACCTGAGCGTGTCGGGCCAGACGGTCAGCTCGCAATATTGGCAGGATTCGGACCTGCCGATCGGCACCGGCGCGAGCTTCATCCCCGCGAAGGTGCCCGGCTACACGGTGGTCGACATTTCAGGCGACTATTATCTGACGAAGAACCTGCGCCTGCTCGGCGGCATCTCGAACGTCGGCAACCGCAAATATTATGTGCGCGTGTTCCAGAACGGGATCGAGCCGGCACGCACGCGCAAAATCTATGGCGGCGTCGCGGTCGGTTTCTAGCCGCGAACGATCGTGACGAAGGCTGGGAGCTGATCCGAAAATGCGAATGGTCGACATTCTCCACCGCTGGACCGGCGGGTTCATCGGCGTCCTGCTCACCATGATGGGGCTGACCGGGGCGATCCTCGTCCATCGCCGCTTCTGGGTGATGCTGCCGCACGCGCACGACGCGCAGGACCAGTCGACCGCCTTGCTCGCCGCCACCGCGCAGCGCCTGATGCAGGACGGTGCCACCCGCCCGAACTCGATCATCTTCGCGACCAAGGATTTCGGTCTCGACCTGCTCGCCTTCAAGGGCGCGGGCGGCGCTTATGCCGATCAGTCGGGCGCGATCGTCACGCACTGGACGAGCCAGTGGCAGCGTCCCGAGCTCTGGCTGTTCGATCTGCATCATCATTTGCTGATCGGTGACGCCGGCGAGCGGGTCGTCGGCGTCGTCGGGTTGCTCGCGATCGCGTTCGTCGTCACGGGCGCCTTGCTGTGGTGGCAAACGCGCAAGACCTTCGCCTTCCGCCTGTTGCCCAAGCGAATGAGCCGCCCGGCGATCGTCCGCTGGCATCGCGATTTCGGCATCGTGCTCGCGCCGTTGCTGCTGCTGTCGTTCGTCACCGGCACGCTGATGGCCTTCCGCCCCTTCTCGGCGATCATGTTCGGCCCCGGCGCGCCGGCCGCGATCGCCGCGGCGCGCAAGATGACGCCCCCGCGTTATGTCCCCGCCAAGCAGGCCCTGCCGGCGCTCGATTGGGCGGCGATGGTCCGCCAGGCGCGCGCGCGCTTCCCCGAAGCCGAGGTCCGCAAGCTGCAGATGCCGATGGGCAAGAAGGGCGTCATCATCCTGCGCATGCGCCAGCCCGAGGAATGGCTGCCCGACGGCCGCACCTTGGCATGGTTCGATCCCGCCGACGGGCGGATGATCGGCACGCAGGATTCGCGCATCCTGCCCGCGCAGGTGCGCGCCGAGAACATGCTGTTCCCGCTCCACACCGCCGGCGTGGGCGGCCTCGCCTATCGGCTGCTGATGACGCTGTCGGGTGTCTCGCTGATGCTGCTGGGCAGCCTGACGACATGGACCTTCTGGTTCAAGCGTCCCAAGCGCGTCGCTGCCTGACATGAGCGTCCGAGGCGGGGCCGGCGCTGGCCCCGCCTGGTCGCATCATCCGCCGGTGTGCCGTCAGAACAGTTTGACGGCGCCGCTGACGTAGAAGGTGCGGCCCGGCCCGGGAAGGGCACCGGCGCCGACGCCCGCCGCCTGGGTCCAGTTCACCTTGTCGAGGATGTTCTGGACGCCGCCGCGGAAGGTCCAGCGGCCGTGGATCAGCGCGCCCGACGCATCGACCAGGGTCGCGCTCGGCAGCGTGCGGGTCTGCGCGGCGTCGGCAAAATAGGCGCTCTTGTAGCGCGCACCCGCCGACAGCTGGAGCGTGCCGAGGTCCTCGGGCAAGCCGATGTCATAGTTGGTCCAGACGTTGCCGATCCGCTTCGGCACGTTCTGCACGTGATTGCCGACCAGAGCGGGCGACTGCGGATAGTCGGTGATCCGCGCATTCTGCAGCGTGAAGTTGCCGGTGATCGTCCACGACCGCAACGGGCGCAGGTTGATATCGCTTTCCCAACCCTTGGTGCGATACGAATAGACCTGCGCGGTGCTGAGGTTGCCGGTGCCGTTCGGGTCCGGCACGGCGAGGATGACGAACACGTTGTCGCGCTTGGTCTTGAAGATCGACGACGTCACGGTCAGCCAGGTGGCGGGCGTGAAGCGCAGCCCCGCCTCCAGCTGGGTGCCCTTGTCGGGCGTCTGGCCGATGCTCTGCGTCTCCTCGGTGTTGAACAACGGGTTGGTCGAGCTGGAATAGCCGCCGAAGACCGAGAGCGCGTCGACCAATTGATAGACCGCGCCGACGTCCCACGACACCGGATGATCCTTGCGATCGACCGGAACGCCCGGCACGAACGCACAGGCGGTGGCGGCGGGCGGCGAGCAGACATGCTGCGAGCTGGGATTGAGCGGGATGATCGTCCGCCCCTCGGCCGAGGTCTCGAACCAGTTCTGGCGCACCGAAAGACGCAGCTTCAGCCGGTGGGTCAGGTCGATCTGGCCGACGCCGTAGACGCCGTAGAAGCGCCCCTCCAGCTTCGCATTGTTGCAGCCGTGCGTGGCGTTGCACAGGAAGCTGAGCGACGACAGGCTCGTCTCGGGCGTCACCGGCGCATAGATGTTGGCGATGTTGGGCAGATCGGCGGTGCTGCGCACCGACGTCGCGTCGATCTTGCGCGCCTCGGCGCCCACCAGCAGCATCACCGGCATCGAGCCCGCATCGAAATGCCAGGTGGGCTCGGCCTGGAAGACGAAATCGTGGATGTTGTCGGTCTGCGCGCGAAGCTGCCGCGCCGTGAGCGAATAGGTGCTGCCGTTGCGCGTCAAAGTGCCGCCGACGTTGCGCGCGAGATCGACGTCGCGATCGGTATAAGCGGTGCGCACGTTCACCGTCAGCGTATCGTTCACCGCCCACGCATCGCTCAGCGCCACGCGCTTGATCGATTGGTTGGCGAAGGCGAACGGCGAATAATAGCGGTTTTCCGGGTTCACCGGCGCGGGCAGGCCGGTGCCCGTGGGCGGCGTGAATGGCACGCCCACCGCATCCGGCGTCGCGGCCAGATCGTGATATTCCAGCCGCAGGATGATAGTGTGGTTGGTCGGCCGGAAGGCGAGGCTGCCATAGACTTCGGCGGTCGAGTTGCGCTGCCCGCGATAGCCGTCGGTGTTCATATATTCGCCGTCGATCCGCGCGGAGACGGTCGAGGACAGCGGCACGTTGAGCGACACGCTCGAGGTGGTGGTGTCGAACGAGCCATATTGCTCGCTGACCGAGCCCGACAACGTGCCGTTCGGCTGGTAGCGGACGAGGTTGATCGAGCCACCCGTCTGCGCCGCGCCGAGCAATGCCGAGCCCGGCCCCTTCAGCACCTCGACCCGCTCAACGCCGGTCAGCGAGTGGATATACCCGCCGACGTCGGAGGTCGTGTCGGGCAGGCCGTCGGTCAGGAAGGATACGGGCAGGCCGCGCACCGAGAAGCGATCGTAGAAGCCGAACGCCATGTTGCCGCCCTCGCTCAGCCCGCTGACGTTGCGGATCACGTCCTTGAGCAGGACGCCGCCCTGCTGCTCGATCAGCTCGTGCGGGATCACCTGGATGCTGCGCGGCAGATCGGCGAGCGGCGTGCCGGTCTTGTCCAAGGTCGGCGCCTCGTCCAGCGGCGTCGTCGTCACCCCGGTCACGACGATCGTACGGACCGGCTCCTCCGCCAGGGCCGGCGTAAAGGCCAGGGCCGCCGGCGCGACCGCGCACGCCAGCTTCGTAAGTGCTTTCATTGATACCCCTTTTGGTATGCGACGCACCCATTCGATCCGCACGCCCGTCATTCGTTATGATCGGGCGCGGGCCTGCGGGGCTGCCCTGTATTCGGGCTCTTCCCGCCGGACGTCAAATCGTATCCGAAATCGAAAATGCGGGGAAACGGCGGCGGGGATTGTCGATGCTGGGCTGGGATCGATCTTCAGCCGGCCGGGGCGCGTCATGTTCGCGCGCGATATCAATACTGTTCAGGCGCCTGCATCGGGCAGAACGCCGGCGCGCTTCATTGCGCCAGAAGGTGATTAGCCCCCGCCGAGCGGGGGCTAATATTCGAATCAGCTATCGGAATGGCCGGTGCCGGGCACGGTGACCTTCGGCGCCTTGCCGTCTTCGATGCGACCTTCGTTGCGGAGATCGCGTCCTTCCCGGGCCTTTTCCTGGCTGGCCGGCGACTTGCCATGCTCGAAGGCTTCTTCCTTCACGAACCCGGCAGCTTCCTTGATCTCACCTTTGATGCTCATCATGGTCTCCTTTGAACGGGTCGAAATTCTCGACCTTGTTCAAGCGCTTGAGATCATGATTGGGTCCGCGCGCCATTCTGGCGGCGACATGTCGCGACCGCCCATCGCCCCGTCTTCAAGACCGGGCCACACTGCCAGCGCACGCCGGTCTGGCGCAAAAACCGATCGTGGATTCCATCGGCATGCTGCGCGAAATCGTAGAAGGTGATGCGGTGGTGCGCGAGGACCAGCGTGCCGCCGACCCGCAGAACCGCGGCGACCTGCTCGGCCAGCCGCTGCATGGCGCGCGCATCGAGATAGTAGAGCAGCTCGGCGATCACGATCGCGTCATAGGCGGCCCGCGGCGGCCGTGCGGGCACGACCAATCGCATCGCACGTGCGCCGCGAGCGCCGACGATCGCCCGTTCGACCAAGGCCGTGCCCTCGCCCGTGGCCTCGGTCGCGTCGAGCCGCAGCGCATGGCGGGCCAGAGAGCGGCTATTCGATCCGTTTCCGGCGCCGAGCTCGAGCAGGCGGCCCACGGGGCCGGGCGGCAGGCCGTGCAGGATCGCGCGTCGCTTGAGCGCCTCATCCGGATCGGTCCACGTCGACCACGGATCGTGATCGCCCGCAAACTTGTCGGCGAAACCCGCCAGCGCGATCGGATTCATGCGCGCACCGCAAAGCATTCCTGCGGGCGGACGAAAGCGCGCAGATGACGGTGCGTCATCGCGAAGCCGGCCTGGGCATCGGCGATGATCCCGGTCTGCGTACGATAGCCGCGCACGATACGGCGCTTCGCGGCCAGCGCTCGGCCGTCCAGTGGCACCCGGCAGCGGCGCGGGCCGCGCGCGGCGCCCTCGGGCCAGACGTGATAGCCAAGCCGCCACTCGCCCCGACGCCGAATGGCCGCCAACGCCGCGGCCACCGCAGCATGATCCGCATGCGCATCGGCCACGTCCGGGCCGGCGATCAGGTCGGGCGGCCGGCGGCGGTGCAATGCGCGCAGGATCGTCGCTCGCAGTCGCCGGGGATCGTCCGAGAGCTGGCCGTCGGGCAGATCGAGAAAGCGGACAGATCGCCCGGACAGACCCAGCCCGCGCATCGCCTGCAGCGTTTCGCGCCGGCGCGCGCGCACCAGCCGCTGGCGCGGCCATGTGATGCTGCCGGGATGCGATGCGCCGCCGTCACTCACGACGATCACCTCGACCACAGCGCCTGCGCGCCGCAATCGCGACATCAGGCCCCATGCGCCGATCGCCTCGTCATCGGGATGCGGGGCGACGACCAGCACGCGTCGCGCCGAAAGCGGATCGTTCCTCACAGCGTGGGCGTCAGGATGTTCGCGGCGACCGCGCCGCCGACGCGCGCGCGCTGCGCGTCCGGCCCCGGCTGGCGGAGATAGACCGCGAGATCGGCAAGCGTCGCCGCCAGTGGATGGTCGACGAACATCGCCTGCACCCCGACCGCCGCCTGCGCGATCGTCAGAGCACGTTCGCCCGCTTCATAAACCGCGACGCGAGCCGCGGCCACGCGGGCGAGCGTGCCGACGATATCGTCCGCGCGCCAGGATCGCGCGGCCGCCGCGACCGCATCGGCGGCCGATTGAGCCGCAAGGTAAAGCTGCGCAAGCCGCGCGGACTGGTGCGGGTCGGCCACACGATCCTGCGCGACCAGATGATCGCGCACCTGATCGACGATCGCGGCGATGCCGCCGGCCTGCACCGCCGCGAACCGGATCGCGCCGCCACCGAACCACGGCTCGCGAACATAATCGCCCGGTACGCCGATCAGCGCGTCGGCATCGACCGTCTGATCCGTCCAGCGGACGATATGCGTCTCGGACCGCTGCATGCCGGTCACGCGCCACCAGGTCCGGTCGATGATCGGCGCGACACGATCGAGATCGATCAGGATCAGCTGACGCTGTCCCTCGACGTCGACGGACACGATCGCGTGGGAAAGAACGCCCGCGCCCGACGCGAACGCCTTGGCACCGTCCAGCCGGCCGTCGCATAAAAGCAGCGGATCGCCGGGCTGATCGGCATTCCACACGCCAAATGCGGCACCGCGACGGGCCGCGTCCTGCGCATCGCGCGCCTGCCCCGGCGTGCCATAGCGCGCGATGATCTGGAGCGCGTCGACATGCCCCTCGAACACGCGCCCCAGCGGCAGATCGCGTCGCCCGACCCAATGGAGCAGGCGCAACAGCTCCAGCAGGGCAGCGGCGTCCTTGGGGTCGGCCAGGTCGTCCAGTCGCGCGGTGAGCGCCGCGATATCGGCGCGTTCGAGCGGCGGGTTCACGCCGCGCCGACCAAGTCGAATTGCTCGAACCCCGCGAGCAGCGCCTCGGCATGGGCGAGACTGACGGTGCGAAGGCCGCCCGGTGGCGCACCGACGATCCGGGCCGCAAACGCCTCGTCATTGACGCACTCGGCCGCGACCTGCTCGACCTCGGCGATCGGCAGGCCGAGCGCGATACCGAGCGACCGCACCTCCCCTGCCGCATAAGCCGCGCGCGCCGCCGCCTGCATCCGGAAGCGCCACGCTTCGTCGTCGGGATGCGCGACCTCGGGCAGGCCGATGGCCTGATCGAATGCCGCCAGCGCCGTGGCAAAGCCGCGATCGGCCCGACCGATCCGCCGGCTGGAGGTGCGCACGACCACGTCGGCGTCGCGGCGGATGCGATAGCCTGCCCGCGCGGCGGCATCCGCGACCGCCGCATCCTCGCCGTTCGCGAGCGGCCGGAAGCCATCGAGCGCACGATAGACCTCAGCGCTGAATGCAAGGCTCGCCCCGCTCGTCCAGTGGTGCGTCCGGTCGGCCTCCCATGGCACCGGATCGATCATGCGGCGAACCTCGTGCAGCCGGTCGAGATAGGTGCCGATCCGGTCGAGCATATCCCGCGTCCGCGCATCCGGCCGGACGATCCGGCCGGCGACGACGTCGCCATGCGTAAGCGCGGCGACATTGGCGGCGACCCAATCCGGTGCCGGCTCGCTGTCGGCGTCGGTCGTCAGCAGGATGCCATCGCGGCACGCCGCCGATGCGAGCGTCATGGCGCGGCGACGCGCCGCGCCCGCATTGGGTGGCCCACCGGCGTGACAGCACTCGCCGATGACAGGGAACGGAAGATCGGCCGCCATGCGTTCGACCAGCGCGCTGCTGCCATCGTCGCAATTGTCGAAGAACAGGCAGAGTGTGAAGCGCGGATTGCCCCGCTGCGCCGCCAGCGCCCCGAGCAGGCGCGGGAGCCGGACAGCTTCGTTGCGCACCGGCACGCCGATGGCGACCGACGCGCCGTCCGGCTCCCCAAGCGACAATGCCAGGTTCCGCGCCAGCATCAGCCCGCGTGGCTGGATGCTGCGTCGAGATCGACCTTCAGTTCGCGCGGCCAATAGCGCAGCGTGCGACAGGCCTCGACGAACGCCTTCGCATCCTTCGGCTTGGCGAGCGGCACGAAGCCGTCATCCAGTTCGAGCGGAACGCGCGCTTCGTCGAACAGCGGCTTCGCATTCGCCCCCACGCCGATGAACTTGCAGTGGGCGAAGGCATCCGAGACGAAATCCTTCGATGGCGCATCCCGCGCCAGCAATTGCACGCCAGCCGCCGAGGGCAGCACCGCCACCGCGTCAAACAGCACCGATGGGCCGCCGTCGATCTTCTGCTTGGCGGCGACCGCCGTGCCGTCATCCAGCGTCACCCCGCCGATCTTGGGCGCGACCACCTCCCACACCGCGCCCTCGGCATCGAGCGCGCCGGTCAGCGCCGTGAACAACGCTGCATCCGATCCATCGGTGAGGAAGATGCCCATCTTGCGACCCTTGAAGCTTTTCGGGCCGTTGCCGAGGATGCTGAGCGCGGGCGATGGCGGCAGGTCCAGCGTCGGCTTGGCGGCCTTGGCCGCATCCGGCAACGCCAGTCCAAGGCCATCGGCTACCGTCGCGGCGAGCCCCTCGTCGATGTTGCGCAAGTGCGAAACCGCCCGCGCACGGATGTCCACGCGCTCGACCTTCGACAGTTCGAACACGAGCGCGTCGCCGATATGCTTCTGCTCGACCGGCTGCTGGCTCACGAAGAATTGCCGTGCCTGGCTGTAGTGATCGGCAAACGTCTCCGATCGGATGCGCTGCTTGGTGGACTGCACGTCCGCCGGGAAGCTCTGGAACCCGATCTCGGGATTTTCGCGCGGGCCACCCTCCGGCCCCCAGCTATTGGGCTCGTAATTGGCGCGCCCCTTGGGGTTGCGCATCGCCATGTGGCCATCCTGCTGGAAATTGGCCACCGGGCAGCGCGGCGCGTTGATCGGCAGATGCGTGAAATTCGGGCTGCCGAGCCGCTTCAGCTGCGTATCGAGATACGAGAAATTGCGCCCGTGCAGCAGCGGATCGTCGGAGAAGTCGATGCCCGGCACGATGTTCTGCGTGCAGAAGGCGACCTGCTCTGTATTCGCGAAGAAGTTGTCGACGTTGCGGTTGAGCGTCAGCGTGCCGACGATGCGGACCGGAATATGCTCCTCCGGGATCAGCTTGGTCGCGTCGAGATGGTCGAACGGCAGGCTGTCCGCCGTCGCCTGATCGAACAATTGCACGCCGAGATCCCATTGCGGAAAGTCGCCGCTCTCGATCGCCTGCCACAGGTCGCGGCGATGGAAATCGGGATCGGCGCCGTTGATCTTCACCGCCTCGTTCCACATCACCGACTGCAGGCCCTGGCGCGGCTTCCAGTGGAATTTGACGAAGGTCGACTTGCCCTCGGCATTGACCAGACGGAAGGTATGGACGCCGAACCCTTCGATCGTGCGGAACGAGCGCGGGATTGTCCGATCGGACATCTGCCACATCACCATGTGCCACGCTTCGGGGGTCAGGCTGGCGAAGTCCCAGAAATTGTCGTGCGCCGACTGCGCCTGCGGGAAGGCCCGGTCGGGTTCCTGCTTCACCGCGTGGACCAGGTCCGGAAACTTCATCGCATCCTGGATGAAAAAGACCGGGATGTTGTTGCCGACAATGTCCCAATTGCCCTGCTTGGTGTAGAGCTTGACCGCGAACCCGCGCACGTCGCGCGCGAGGTCCATCGATCCCTTGTTGCCCGCCACGGTCGAGAAGCGGACGAACGCCTCGGTCTGCTGACCGACCGTGCCCAGCACGTCGGCGCGGCTATACTCGGCCAGGCTATTGGTCAACTCGAACACGCCGTGCGCGCCATAGCCGCGCGCATGGACGACGCGCTCGGGAATGCGCTCGTGATCGAAGTGGAAGATCTTCTCCCGCAGGATGAAGTCCTCGAGCAGGGTCGGGCCGCGCGGGCCGGCCCTCAGGCTATTCTGGTCATCCGCGACCGGCACGCCCTGCTGGGTCGTCATGGTCAGCGCCGCATCGGCTGTGGTCTGATGCGTCTCGCCGCCATTGCCCTGCGCCTCGGCATAGCTGGTCGGCAGGTCCGCCCCTGCCGGAAGCGGCGGCGCCTTCGCCGGACTCTCACCCTTGACCTTGCCCGCGGTCTTCATGCTCTTCGCCATCATGGAATCTCCAGTCGGCATGGTTAATTAGTATCCCCGCGCGACGTGGCCAGTCTTATATTTTTCCGTCAGAGTGGAACTTACCTACAGAGCGATCGTGGGCGCATTGGCGCCGCTAACCTGCATTAGTCGAGCGTTTTGATCGACCAGGATCGCGCTCGCTTCGTTGAGACCGACGATCTCGACTGCGATCCCGTGACGGCGCAACTTCGCGACGACATCGTCGAGAGCACCGACTGCTGTGATATCCCACAGATGCGCCGTGGTTAGATCGATCGTTACGTTCGCCGCGGTGTCGCGCAGATCGAACCGGTCCGCGAAGATGTCCGCGCTCGCGAAGAAGATTTGGCCCGAGACGACATAGGTCCGGCGATCGGCGGCCGGATCGTAGCGGCTGTCCACCGCCATCAGCCGCGTCACCTTGAACGCGAAGAAGACGCCGCTGAGCAGCACGCCGACCGCGACCCCCGCCGCGAGATCGTGCGTGGCGACCGTCACCACCACGGTCGCGAGCATGACGACGCCCGACATTCGCGGATGGCGCCCGAGATCGCGCAGCGATCCCCACGAAAAGGTGCTGATCGCGACCATGATCATGATCGCGACCAAAGCCGCCACCGGCACCTGCGCGACAATCGGGCGCAGCGGCACGATCACCGCGAGCAGGAACACGCCGGCGACCAGCGTCGAGAGCCGTCCGCGCCCGCCATAGCGCACGTTGCCGACGGTCTGGCCGATCATCCCGCAGCCGGCGATCCCTCCGAACAGGCCCGCCGCCATGTTGGCCACGCCGAGGCCGGTGCATTCGCGCGCCTTGGAGCTGGTCGTCTCGGTCAGATCATCGACCACGCTCGCCGTCATCATCGACTCCAGCAGCCCGACCGCCGCCATCGCCAGCGCGAACGGCGCGACGATCCGCAGCGTCTTCCACGTCATCGGCGGATGCGGGATCGCCAGCGTGGGCAATGCGGTGGCCAACCGGCCGAGGTCGATGACGGTGTGGATCGGCATCGGAAAGGCGATGCTGATCGCGGTCAGCACGACGATGCAGATGAGCGGCGACGGGATCGCGGTGGTCAGGCGCGGCAGCAGGTAGATGATCGCAAGGCCGAGCGCGATCATCGCATAAGTGTGCCAGGTCACGCCCAGCATCTGCGGCACCTGCGCCGAGAAGATCAGGATCGCGAGCGCGTTGACGAAGCCGGTGCGGACCGATCGCGAGACGAAGCGCATCAGCACATCGAGCTTCAACAGCCCGAACACGATCTGAAACAGCCCGGCGAGCAAGGTCGCGGCAAGAAGATATTGGATGCCGTAGCCGTGGACCAAAGCCGCTGCGACCAGCGCGACCGATCCGGCCGCACCGGAGATCATCGCCGGGCGACCGCCGAGAAAGGCAATGACGATGCCGATCACGAACGAGGCGAACAGCCCGACCTCGGGCGAGACACCGGCGACGAAGGAGAAGGCGATCACCTCCGGGATGAGCGCGAAGGTGCCGACCATGCCGGCCAGCACGTCGCGCCGCGCGGCGGCTGCGCCGGAAAACCATTCGGCGCGATAGTGCGAGAGCATGTTTTGGGAGGTCATGAAGCATTCCGCATGGGCCGCCCATGCGCTCGGTTTCGACGAGACGATCAGCTGGTGGGCGGTGTGCGTTGTCCGGCGGATCGGCGGCCGGAATAGCCACCCGGAATTTCACCGGGTCCAGAGCGAGTGGCGCCGGCTAACGCAGATCGTCCGGACCCGCAACGGCCATCTGCGCGCGCGGCCGCCCTACCGCGTCTCGCCCCAATAGAAGATCGACCGGTCGTCGTGGGTCGGCAGGCCGACGCCCTGTACCCGCGGCGCGACCCGGAACAGGCTGGACAGCATCAGCGCGATCAGCTCGGGCTGGCGTCCGGTATCGGTCTTGACGAAGATCTGCTTCAGATATCCGCGCGCGGTCAGCAACTTGATGCGCATCGCCTTGGCCGCCGCCATCAAGGTGGCGCCCTGCACCAGATGCCCGACAAGGCGTGTCTCCACCGGCGTGAGGCGGTAAAGCGCGCAGAGCGGAGGTAGCAGCCGCTGGGCATCGACGCGCGGATCGATCAGGTAGATCGCGGCGGCGGCCGCCCCCGGCCCAAGGCCGCTTATCGGCAACACCGTCGCCACGAGCGACGGCAGGCCCTGCCGGCGGACGGTCAGCATCGGCGCCAGCGACGGCGAACGAACGTCGCCGTCGGCGCCAAGGCTCGCATGGGCGAGCGCGGCCTGCAGCGACACCGCATCCGAAAGGTTGGTGGCGCGCACGCTGCCATTGATCCGGCACAATCCATTGCCGGTCGCGAGCAAAACCTCGGCCGACTGGTTGGCGTGGATGATGGTTCCGAAATCATCCACCAGCAGCAGCCCGGCCTCCCACGCGTCGACCGCATGCTGGAGCGCGGTGAACCGATCGATCCTGTGGCGATGCGCCCACCACAACCGCGCGATCCCCACGATGACCCCGCGGCGCGCCGACACGATCGAAAGCGCCGCGATGCGGGCCGCGGCGGGCCAGCTTGCCCGGCTGAGTGCGATCAGCAACGGCCCGGCACCATGGTCCGAAAGATCGAAGAGCAGCATCTCCCCGCAGCCATCCAGAACGACGCGCCGGCATCCGTCCGGCGGCTGCGGATCGGGCATTGCGAAACCGCAGGGCAGGATCTGGTCGATCGCGCGTTGCTCCAGTCCGACGGCACCGATCAGGACCGGGCTGCTGGAGAGTCGATCGAGATGTGCGAGCAACGCGCCCGCGGAATGCGCGGCGGTGGCGATTTCGCACAATATCGCCCTGATGAGGCCTTCCTCCGATTCGGCACGCTCCCGAAGAGAGGCGCACCGATGCCGCCCAGAGACAATGTCGTGGACGGCAGCTGCCATCGCAATATCCCCCCCCGGTTTGCGCGTGACGCATCTTTGTTCATGCCTCATACAATTTGGTCCGGCCCTGCATTTTAATCCAGGTTAAGTCATGAGAACTCAGCTTTATGGATATCGCGAGATCATCCGCAGCCAACGCCGAGTGTTGCTCGGTTCATCCGTCGCGGTGAGTCGATCTCGCCAAATAGATCAATCGCCCGGTTCAATCGGACTGCACATGGCATTCGATTGGGGGGCGATAAATTCCGGGCCTTCATGTTCAACCCCCGGGGGGGCGCAACAGCGTGTTGGTCGAGGGGCAAAGCGAAGGAGACGTGGCATCGGATGCCGTGCTCGGTGCGCTCGGCAGGCTCGGGACGCTGAGCAACGCCGATCATCGGCTGATCCGCTCAGGCTTGGGCGCGGGCATCCGCAGGTTCGATGCGCGATCGAGCGTGATGACCGAGGGCATGGGCCCGGCGCGTGGGCTGCTGGTCGTCGACGGGTGGGCACGCCAGTCGCAAACGCTGCCCGACGGGCGAACGCACCTGCACGAAGTGCTGATTCCCGGTGACCTTTACGACCTGAACATATTCTCGCGCGGCGTCGCCGACTGCTCGATCACGACGCTGAGCCGCGTGACGATCGTCGAGTTCCGGTGCGAGCGCCTGCGCCTGCTGGTCGAGCAGTCGGCGGCGCTGTCGCGCGCGCTGTGGCATCACACGCTGATGGCGACCGCCGTTTCGAGGGAGCGGGCGATGAGCATGGGGCTGCGCACCGCCGTCGAGCGCGTGGCGCATTTCTTCTGCGAATTGCACGCCCGGATGCGGGTGATCGGGCAAGCCGACGGCGTGAGCATGCCGATGCCATTGCCACTTACCCAGGCCGATCTGGCGGAGGCGACCGGCCTGACGCCGGTCCACGTCAACCGCATCCTCCAGGATTTGCGCACCCGCTCGTTCATTCGGCTGTCGCACCGTGAACTGGAGATCCTGAACATCGGCGGTCTTCGCGAAATCGCCATGTTCAACGACGCCTACCTCCTGTCCCCGCGACAGACGAGCAACGACGATCAACCTAAGTTATAAATAAAATCGGCCGCTTCCGTGACTTGTGTTAGTGTGGACGGACGCTGGAAGCCTCAAAACCTCCGTTGCGGGTCACGATGATCCTTCGACGCTCGGGAAAGGGGAATTCCATGAGACGAACGCCAAAAGTCCTCGCGGCGCTCGTCGCCACGCTGTGCGGGACGCATGCGTCGGCGACCCTGCTGCTTTCGCCCAGTTCGGGCGTGCCCCTCAGCCTTTTCTCCGGCTCGCTGGGAACATATGTCGACGGCGCAGAGCTCAGCGGGTCGGCGCAGACATTCTCCGGCACGATCCGCGCCGCCGTCTACCGCGAGGCGAGCGGAACGCTCGATTTTCTGTACCAATTCTACAATTGGGGGCCGGGAACCGACGGGGTCAGCAACGCGATCTCGCGGATGTCCTTCTATCAGTTCGATGGTTTCACGATCGACGCCGAATATAGTGATGCCGATCTCGACGGCGCCGGGATCTTCACCGTAGCGAACAATCCCGGCACAGCGGCGACGGCGGACCGATCCGACGGGGTCATCGGCATCAACTACGATGTCACCAACAAGGTCGCACTGGCGGAGACATCGTCGACCTATATCTTCCGTACCGATGCCACCAGCTACGGCGCCGGCACCGCATCGGTGATCGACGGGTCGACGCTGACCCGCACCGCATTCGCCCCCGCCGCCGTTCCCGAACTCGGCACGTGGATGGCGATGGCGGCGGGCTTCGGCATGCTCGGCCGCAGCGCGCGGGTCCGGCGCAGGTCGTCGTCGTCGCTGGCGTGACCACGCGCGGCGAACGAATGCCGGTGGGATATATCGAAGGCTAGAGCGGCAGGCCGACGTAATTCTCGGCGAGGGTGCGCTGCGCGGCTTCCGAGCCGCTGATATAATCGATCTCCGCCATCTGCAGCCGGCGATCGAACCCGTCCATCGCGGGAAAACGGTGCGTGAGCGACGTGAACCACCACGAGAATCGCTCAGCCTTCCACACCCGCGCGAGCGCACGCGCCGAATAATGATCGATGCCGGCGTCCGATCGCTCCCGATAATGTTCGGTCAACGCCTCGCCCAGCATGGTGACGTCGGATACGGCGAGGTTCATGCCCTTGGCCCCGGTCGGCGGGACGATGTGTGCGGCATCGCCGGCAAGGAACAGCCGCCCCCACCGCATCGGCTCGCTGACGAACGAGCGGAGCGGCGCGATCGACTTCTCGAAGCTCGGGCCGCGCACCAGCCGTTCCGCCACATTCGGCCCGAGACGCACCGCCAGCTCGGCCCAGAACCGCTCGTCCGGCCAATCCGCCACATCCTCGTCGAGGCTGCACTGGATATAATAGCGGCTGCGCGTCGCCGACCGCATCGAGGCGAGCGCGAAGCCGCGTTCGTGGTTCGCATAGATCAGTTCGTGCTCGACCGGGGGCACGTCGGCAAGGATGCCGAGCCAGCCAAACGGGTAGACGCGCTCGAACGTGCGCAACACCTCGGCGGGGATCGCGCCGCGGCTGACGCCGTGATAGCCGTCGCAACCGACCACGAAATCGCAGTCGAGCCGATGCTCGCCGCTCGCGTCGCGCCAGGTCACGTGAGGATGCACCCCGTTTAGATCATGCAGCGCGACGTCAGCTGCATTCCATGCGACCGTCACCCCGCGCGTCTCAGCGGCGTCGAACAGATCGCGCATCACCTCCTGCTGGCCATAGACGGTGACGGTGCGCCCACCCGTGAGCCCCGCCATATCGATATGGATGATCCGCCCGTCGATCGACAGGTTGGTCCCGCCGTGGACGAGGCCGCATGCATTCAGCCGGTCGGCCAGTCCGAGCCGCCGCATCAGATCGACCGTCACCTGCTCCAGCACGCCCGCGCGCACCCGGCCCTCGACATAGGAGCGGTCGCGGCGTTCGATCACGCGCGCGTCGATGCCGGCCGCATGCAGCAGATGGGCCAGGAACATGCCGGCCGGCCCGGCGCCGATGATCGCGATCTGGGTGCGCACGTGCGCCTGCTCCTCTCCGGCCGGGTATCCGGCTTCTTGGGGTCAAGCTAACCGCAGCGTCGCCGGGATGGACATGGCCGCACCCGCATTTTACTTGGACGATCCGGCCGGAGAGACGCGCGTGACCATCGGGACGGTGCCAACCTTCTACCTCTACGGAGAGCCGCATCGCGCGGTGGAGGATGGCTTCGTCCACGCCGAGGCGATCGACGATCGTTCGCGGCCGAGCGCGTGGACGATCCGTCCGCACACTCATATGCGGCTCGCCCATATCTTCTTCCTCGCCACCGGCGGCGCGACCGTCCGGGTCAACGACGAGACCCATCGCTGCACGGCGCCGTGCCTGATGCTGGTGCCGGCGACGGTGATCCACGGCTTCGACTGGATCGAGGAGACGAGCGGCGCGGTCGTCACGGTGGCCGCACGCCGCCTCGCCGCCTTGGCCGCGCTGGCGCCCGAAATCGCCGATCTGCTGGCGCGGTTCGAGGTGATACCGCTCGCCGCCAACGACGCGGCGCGCGTCGAAACATGCGCCGCCGATCTGATGCGCGAGCTCGGCTGGTCGAAGATCGGCCATGACGCGGCGATCCAGTCGCTGCTGCTGGCTTTGCTCGTCACCGCACTGCGGCTGCGCGAGGCGCCCCCGACGCGCGACGATACGCGCCAGCGGTTGCTGGTGGCACGGCTGCGTGCGCGGATCGAGGCACGCTTCCGCCTGCGCGAGCCGGTTTCGGCTTATGCGAGCGCGCTCGGCGCGAGCGAAACCGCGCTTCGCGCCGCCTGCGCCAGCGTCGCCGGCAGTTCGCCGGCGGCGATGATCGACGAGCGCGCGCTGCTGGAGGCGCGACGCGCGCTGATCTTCTCCGATCAGCCGATCGGACAACTCGCGCTCGCGCTCGGCTTCGAGGATCCGGCCTATTTCTCGCGCTTCTTCACCCGCCATATCGGCCGCTCGCCGCGAACGTATCGGGCGGAGCAGCATAAGGGATGACATTGCGACCTTCGCGCCGTTGACAGGGCGGCGGCTTGCTTCGACCAAAGGGCTTATGGTGACGAGGCAACCGAGGCGGACCGCAGGCGCGGTCACGGTCCACGACGTGGCGCAGCATGCCGGCGTCTCGCCGATGACGGTCTCGCGCGTCATCAACAACGACGCCGCGGTTCGTCCGCAGACACGCAAGCGCGTCGAGGCGTCGATCCGCGTCCTCGGCTATCGGCCCAATCCCAATGCGCGCGCGCTGAGCGGCAGGGTCCCGGCCAAGGTCGCCCTGCTCCACCGCTTCCCGAGCCCGATCCATCTCGGCGAATTCGCGATCAGCCTGCTGGAAGTGGTCGCGCGCGCGCATGTCGACATCGCCTTCCACCGTGTCTCGGATCCGTCCGACGTGCAGGGCGTGATGAAGGAGCTTGCGATCGGCAAGGTACGCGGCGTGATCCTGACGCCGCCGTTGGCGGACGACGCCGCGCTGGTGCTGCAGCTCAAGACGGCGAACATCGCGGTCGTCGCAACAGGAGCGATGCGTGCCGAGCGGCGCCTGCCGTGGGTGGGCATCGACGACCGCCACGCTGCCAGCGCGATGACCGAGCATCTGCTGTCGCTCGGCCACCGCCGGATCGGGTTCATCAAGGGCGTGCCGGGGTTCGCGTCCGCCGAAGTCCGCTTCGCCGGCTATGTCGCGGCGCTGGCGGCAGCGGGGCTGGAGGTCGACGAGGATCTCGTGACATCGGGCGAATATGACTATCGTTCGGGGGCCAAGGCGGCCGAGCGGCTGCTGTCGCACCGCGATCCGCCCACCGCGATCTTTGCCAGCAACGACGAAATGGCGGCGGCGACGGTCGCCGTGGCGCATCGGCGCGGGCTGGGCGTGCCCGACGACGTGTCGGTCTGCGGCTTCGACGATACCGTCATCGCCACCACCATATTCCCGGAGCTGACGACGATCCGGCGGCCGACCGACGAGATCACCCACATCGCGGTGGATTTGCTGATCGCCTCGATCGGCAAGCCGCCGCGACCGGGCGGCGAGCTGCCGCACATGCTGCTCGACTATGAGCTGATCCGCCGCGAATCCGCCGGACCGCCCAGGCCGCGCTGACGCATCGGCCGGCGACGCGCGCCGCATCAAAATCCCGTCGATCTCTGCCGCGGTTAGCGCTAACCTGACCGCCACGCCGCCCCACGAAGGGCGGCCCATAACGATGGGAGAGGTCATGACTCAGTTTCCGGATGGACGTTTTTCCGCGCGGGCCGCGCGCCGCTTCGCCTTGTTGATCGGCACGGCAGGCGCGGCGCTGGCTGGGATCGCAACCGCGCCGCTGCAGGCGCAGCCGACCGCGCCGCCATCCGCCGAGCGTGCCACGGCCGACCGGCTGGCGGCGGCGATCGTGGCGCGGATGACCACCGCCGAGAAGCTGCCCCAATTGCTCAACGTCGCGCCGGCCATCCCCCGGCTCGACATCCCCGCCTATAATTGGTGGACCGAGTCGCTCCACGGTGCGATCGGCACGGTGGCGACGACGAACTTCCCCGAGCCGATCGGGCTCGCCGCCAGCTTCGACGCGCCGCTGGTGCACGACGTCGCCGGCACGATCAGCGTCGAGGTGCGCGCGCTCCATACGCTCGGCCGGCAGACCGGCAAGCTCGGCCGGATCGGCACCGGGCTCGACACATGGTCGCCCAACATCAACATCTTCCGCGATCCGCGCTGGGGTCGCGGCCAGGAGACCTATGGCGAGGATCCGTTCCTGACCGCCGGCATGGGCGTGGCGTTCGTCACCGGCATGCAGGGCCCCGATCCGGATCGCCCGCTCGTCATCGCCACGCCCAAACATTTCGCGGTGCACAGCGGCCCCGAATCGACCCGGCACGAGGCGAATGTCTACGTCTCGTCGCACGATCTCGAGGATACCTACCTCCCCGCCTTCCGCGCCGCGATCGTGCAGGGGCAGGCCGGGTCGATCATGTGCGCCTATAACCGCATCGACGGCCAGCCCGCCTGCGCCAACGACCTGCTGCTGAAGGAGCATCTGCGCGGCGCGTGGGGCTTCCAGGGCTATGTCGTGTCGGACTGCGACGCGGTGAAGGACGTCGCCGACAACCACCATTATGCGCCCGATCAGGCGACCGCCGTCGCCGCGTCGGTGAAGGCCGGCGTCGACAATGAGTGCAACGTGCGAACGGTGATGGACATTGGCGGCCTGCCCGAGCGGTTCGGCGCCGCGCTCGACCGTCACTTCCTCGCCGAAGCCGATATCGACCGCAGCCTCGTGCGCCTGTTCTCGGCACGCATCCGCAACGGCGACCTGCCCGGCCTGCCGATGGATGCCGGGCGCACCGTCCCGGTCTCGGCGATCGGCACGCCCGCGCACGGCAACCTGGCGGTGCGCGCCGCCGAGGAAAGCCTCGTCCTGCTGAAGAATGACGGCGTGCTGCCGCTGCGCAGCGGCGCGCGCATCGCGGTGATCGGCCCGCTCGGCGACGCCACCCGCGTCCTGCGCGGCAATTACTCGTCGACCCTGTCGGCGCCACCGGTGTCGGTGGTCGAGGGGCTGCGCCGGGCGGCAGGAGCGGGCCGCGTGACGTTGGTGCCGTTCAGCCCGTCGATCACCGACGGCGACCGCGTGCCGACCAGCGCGCTACGGACCGCCGACGGCAAGCCGGGCCTGACCGCGCGCTACTTCAACCCGGTGACGCCGCCGACCCTGCCGTTCGCGCCGGGGGCCGAGAATACGCCGATCGCGTTCCAGGATGCGCCAGTCGTCACCGTGCGCGAGCCGGACGTCGGCAGCCGCAACCTCACCATGGCGCAGGTGAACGATTATCACCGCACCGAATGGACCGGCTATCTCGTGCCGCCTGCGACCGGCAGCTACCGGCTGGGCCTCAGCGGCAACGGCCTGCTCGAGCTCGACGGGAAGACCTTCCTCGACGTGAGCGCGGATCGGCCGAGCCCGCTGCCGACCTTCAAGACGATCACGCTGCAGCAGGGGCATCGCTATCGCCTGCGCGTCGTCTCGTCGCCGCGCGGCTTCGGCGGCACCGATCTCGTCTGGAAGCGCGTCGCGGTCGACGCCGATGCCGAACTCGCCGCGGCCGCGCGCAAGGCCGACGTGCTGGTCGCGGTGGTCGGGCTCACCTCCGATCTGGAGGCGGAGGAGACCGGCGTGAAGGTGCCGGGCTTCGAAGGCGGCGACAAGACCAGCCTCGATCTGCCGCCCGAGCAGGTGGCGCTGCTGGAACGCGCCAAGGCGACCGGCAAGCCGCTGATCGTGATCGCGATGAACGGCAGCCCGATCAACCTCGCCTGGGCGAAGGACAATGCCGCCGCGATCGTCGAGGCATGGTATCCGGGCCAGTCGGGCGGCACCGCGGTGGCGAACGTGCTGACCGGGCGCACCAATCCGGCGGGACGGCTGCCGCTCACGTTTTATCGCAGCGTCGACGATCTGCCGGCCTTCACCAATTATGCGATGGACGGGCGCACCTATCGCTACTTCACCGGCACGCCGGTCTATCCCTTCGGCTACGGCCTGAGCTTCACCAGCTTCAGCTACGGCCCGCTGACGGTCACGCCGGCGGCGGCGGGCGCCGAGACCGGGCTGCGCGTCACGACCGAGATCGCCAATACCGGCAAGCGCGCGGGCGACGAGGTGGCGCAGCTCTACCTCAACTTCCCCGATACGCCCGGCGCGCCGCGCATCGCGTTGCGCGGCTTCCAGCGGCTGACGCTGAAGCCGGGCGAGCATCGCACCGTCACGTTCGATCTGACGCCGCGCGATCTGAGCGCGGTCGCGGTCGACGGCGCGCGGCAGGTGATGGCCGGGCGTTACTCGGTCAGCGTCGGATCCGGCCAGCCGGGAACCAACGTCCCCGGCCAGTCGGCGCAGTTCGCCATCGCGCGATCGGTGCCGCTGCCGATGTAGGACGCAAGGCGGCCGGCACGCGCTGCCGGCCGCCGCTCAGGCGACGTCCTCGACCTGGTCGAGATAGGCGCCATAGCCCTGCGCCTCCATCTCGGCGCGCGGCACGAAGCGCAGCGAGGCCGAATTGATGCAGTAGCGCAGGCCGCCGCGATCGCGCGGACCGTCGTCGAACACATGGCCGAGATGGCTGTCGCCATGCGCCGAGCGCACCTCGGTGCGGATCATGCCGTGGCTGCCGTCGCGCAATTCGGCGACGTTGGCCGGCGCGATCGGCTTGGTGAAGCTCGGCCAGCCGCAGCCCGATTCAAATTTGTCGGCCGATGCGAACAACGGCTCGCCCGAGACGATGTCGACATAGATGCCGGCCTCCTTGTTGTAGAGGTAATGGCCGGTGCCGGGGCGCTCGGTGCCGCTCTGCTGGGTAACCCGGAATTGCTCGGGGCTGAGCGCGGCGACCGCCTCGTCCGTCTTGCGATATTGGGTCATGAAATCCTCCGTTGCGGACGCGCATATGGGGCGGCGGCGCGCCGTTTCCATCACCCCGCGATGCGGCGCAGATCGTCCGGCGTGTTGATGTTGGACAAAGGCGCAGGCCAGTCGACGCCGACCGCCTCGATCCGCGCGATCCAGCTGCGCATCGAACGTTCGCCCGACCCAAGATGCGCCTCGAGCAGCGTGCCGAGCCCGGCGGGCCATAGCCCGACGACCGGGCATTCGCGCGCATAAGCGGCAGCTCCCCCACCCTCTCCCACGAGCCGCTCGAACAGATCGCCGGGCAGATCGGGCACGTCGCAGGGCACGCTCAGCACCCATTGGTAGCCGCCCGAAACCGCTGCACCCAGCGCGCCGGCGAGCCCGCCAAGCGGGCCGAGCCCCGGCGCCGGGCGATCGGCGACGGTCGCGAAACCCTCAAGCGTCCGGCCACAAATCACGATCGCGTCGCATCGCGCAGCGAGCGCCGCGATGGCATGATCGATCAGGCGTTTGCCGCCGACCTCGGCCAGCGCCTTGTCCGAACCGAAGCGCCGCGACGCCCCGCCCGCCAGCACCGCACCCAGCATGCCGGTCATTCGGGCACCGCCAGCTGCGCGTCGGCACGCACCAGCACGCGCAGCGGCAACCCCGCCTCGGCCGCGCGCCGCACCGCCAGCTCGGTGGGCGCCGAGATGGTAGCGAGCAGGGGGCAGCCCGACAGCACCGCTTTCTCGACCAGTTCGTAGGAGCAGCGCGACGACAGCAGCGCGAAACCGCCATCCCAGCCCAGCCCTGCGCGCAGCATCGCGCCGATCAGTTTGTCGAAGGCGTTGTGGCGGCCGACATCCTCGCGTGCGAGGCGGATTTGCCCGTCGGCTGAACACAATGCAGCGGCATGGACCGCGCCCGTGGCGGCGTTGAGCGGCTGGTGATCGCGCAACGCGGCATAGGCGCGGAAGACCGCCGCATCGTCGGCGCGGCACAATGCGTCGAGCGTGGGCAGCGGTCGCAGTGCCTGTTCCAGATTCTCGATCCCGCACAGGCCGCACGACGAATCCGATACGCGATGGCGCACCCGATCCACGACGCGCGCGCCAATGCCCGGCGCCAGCGTCACGCGGAGCAGCAGCCCCTGCTCCGCCGCATGCTCGTCGACCGCGACGATGTCCGCCGGGCGGTCGATCAGCCGCTCGGCCAAGGCAAAGCCGTAAGCGAGGTCGACCAGATCCTCCGGCGTCGCCATCAGCACCGCATAGCCGATGCCGTCGAACTCCAGCGCGACCGGCACCTCGCGCGCAATGTCGCGTGCGATCGTCGCGCGCGATCCGTCGGCGCCGATGCGGAGCAGGTCGAGCGGGCGCGCGGCGCCGGACAGGCTCACCGGGTCAAGCGGCCTGCTGCCTGACGATGCGCACCGGCACCGCCTTGCCCGCCGGCGTCTTCGATTGCTGATCGTGATACCAGAGCGGGACGAGCGGGTTCATCTCGGGATAATAGCCGCCCAGGCAGCCGTCGGGAATGGCGAAGGGGGTGACAGTCAGACCCTTCACCTCGCGATGCTCGCCATCGTCGGCGTCGCCCAGCAAGGTCACCACGTCGCCCGCCGCGACCCCCTGCCGCGCCATCTCGTCCGGATTGATGAGCAGCACGTCGCGCGTGCCATGGATGCCGCGGAAGCGATCGTCATAGCCGTAGATGGTGGTGTTGAACTGGTCGTTGGAGCGCAGCGTCATCAGCCGCAGCCGCCCCTCTTTTTCGGCAAAGCCGGTGGCGGCGAGCCGCGTCGGCGTCGTGAACATGGCCTTGCCGCTCTCGGTCTTCCAGATGCGCTGGCGCGCGCTGTTGCCCTTGTAGAAGCCGCCGGAGGTGAACATCCGCGCCTCGAAATCGTGGAACATCTCGGGGTAGGTCCGCTCGATCAGCGCGCGGACCCTGGCATAGTCCTTGGTCCATTCCGCCCAGTGCAGGTTCAGGTTGGTGCCGGGCAGGGTCGCCGCGGCGATGCCGCACACGATCGCCAGCTCGGACCGGAGATGCTCGCTCGCCGGCTTGTGCTTGCCGATCGAGCCGTGGATGCAGCTGAGCGAATCCTCCACCGTGACGATCTGCTCCTTGCCGTCCTGCAGGTCGAGCTCGGTACGGCCGAGGCAGGGCAGCAGATAGGCGACTTGGCCGTTGACGAGGTGGTTGCGGTTCAGCTTGGTCGCGATCTGGACGGTCAGCCGCATCTTCGGCCAAGCCGCCTCCATCTTCACCTGCTCGGGCACCGCGCGGATGAAGTTGCCGCCGAGGCCGACGAACGCCTTGACCGTACCGGCGATGATGCCCTCGCACGCCTTCACCGTGGTCATGCCCTCCTCCATCGGCGGATCGAAGGCGTAGATCTCGCGAAGGCGATCGTTCGGCACCAACTCGGGCTTCTCGGTGATGCCGACGGTGCGCTGGCCCTGCACGTTGGAATGGCCGCGCACCGGCGAGATGCCCGCGCCTTCGCGCCCGATATTACCTTTCAGCAGCATCAGGTTGAGAAACATGGCGATATTGTCGAAGCCATGGACGTGCTGGGTCAGGCCCATGCCGTAGACCGCGATCGTCTTCTCCGCCTCGATATAGACCTGCGCCGCGTCGATCAGCGCCTGCCGCGGCAGGCCGCACTGCGCCTCGATCTCCTCCCACGGCGTGGTACGCACCTTGGCCGCATATTCCTCGAAGCCGTCGGTGTGCTGCTTGATGAAGTCGGGGTCGATCACGTGGGTCTTGTTCGCGGCCCATTGTTCGTCGTCGGCCTCCAGCACGCGCTTGGCGATGCCGACCAAAGCGGCGATGTCGCCGCCGGCCTTCACCTGGTGATATTGGCAGGAGATCGGCGTGGCCTTCTGCGTCGCCATCTCGAACGGGCTCTGCGGGTTGACGAACTTCTCCAGCCCCGGCTCCTTGACGGGGTTGAAGGTCACGATCTTGCAGCCGCGCTTCACCGCCTCCTGCAGCGGATGGAGGAAGCGCGGGCTGTTCGAGCCGGTATTCTGCCCGAAGAAGAACATCGCGTCGCACTTCTCGAAATCGTCGAAGGTGCAGGTGCCCACCGGCGCGCCGATCAGTTTCTTGAGCGTGACCGACGTCGTCTCGTGGCACATGTTCGAGCTGTCGGGCAGGTTGTTGTGCCCATAGACGCGCGCGAACAGGGCATAGAGGTACGAGGTTTCGAGGCTCGCCCGGCCCGAGGCGTAGAAGACGGTGCTCTTCGGCTCCAGCGCCTTCAGCTCCGCGCCGATCGCGGCATAGGCCTCTTCCCACGTGCACGGCACATAATGGTCGGTCGCGGCGTCGTAGCGCATCGGGTGGGTCAGCCGCCCCTGCTGCTCCAGATCGTAGTCGCGCCACGTGCGCAGCTCGGTCAGCGTATGCGCGGCGAAGAAATCGGGCGTGCAGCGGCGCGACGTCAGCTCCCAGAAGGTCGCCTTGGCGCCGTTCTCGCAGAATTCGAAGGGGTGCGGCTCGGCCGGCTTGCCCCACGCGCAGGAGACGCAGGCGAAGCCCTCGGGCTTGTTCTGCCGCGCAAGCTCCTTGAGCACGGACGGCGCCGGGCGCTCGGCCTTGAGGATCTTGGCCATGCCGCTGACCGATCCCCAGCCGCCGGCCGGACCGTCATAACCCACAATCTCGTCGTCCATGCGCTGTCTCCGCGGCGGCCCTGTCGTGCCGCTCGTGGGGAGAGAACGGACGGGCCTCCGCCAAGCTCCCGATCAGCGGCCGCGCGCGAGGACGAGCGCGAGAATGACCGGCGGCGCGAGGCACAGGCAGGCGATCACATCCCAGCCCCCCTGCCCGAGCAGGCCGACGGTCAGCCCGAGCGCGGTGCCGGTGCCGATCAGCGCGGGAACGGCGAAGATCGCAGCGACCGACCGGCGTCGCGCCTTCGGTCGATCGCGCTGGAACAGCGGCGCGTTCACAGGTCCGCCAGCGCAGGCACGTCCGAGCCCGCGGTGATCTCGCGCACCCGCACCGCGGCGGGTGCCGCCCGCCGGCCGAGCCACAGATAGAGCCCGCTGCCCAGCACGACGATCGTCAGCAGGTCGAGCAATGCCCAAAGCAGCTTCATCGCGAGCCCGCCATAATCGCCGAAGTGCAGCGGCTGGGCGAGCAGCATCACCTTCATATACCACGGCACCGGGCGCAGCGGCGCGACCCGGCCGCTGAGCGCATCGACGAATACCGGCGTGAGCAGGCGCGCGGTGAGCGGCGTCGCCCCCTTCAGGAACAGGCCGTAATGGCGGTGGCTGCTATAGGGCGTGCCGGGAAAGGCGACGAATTGCGGCTTCGCGTCGGGCACCAGCCGAGCGGCGGCGTCGAGCGCCGCCTGCACCGATGCTGTGCCGCGCACCGGCGCGCCTGTGCCGTCACCCGCCGCCATCGCCGCAAGCTGATCGGCCTTCCACATCGCGGTGATCGGCAGAACGAGCGTGTTGATCGTGCCCGTCACCCCCACCACCAGCGCCCAGACCAGGGTCATGACGCCGAGAAGGTTATGCCGGTCGAGCCAGCGCAGGCGGGCCGTGCGCGTCCGGCGCACCGTGCCGAACGCCAGCTTGGCCATGAACGGCGCGTAGAGCACCACGCCCGAGACGATCGCCGCCGCGAACAGCAGCCCCATCGCGCCGAGGAACAGCTCGCCCTTCAGGCCCAGGAACATGTCGACGTGGAGTTGGAGGATGAAATCCATCACCCCGCTCGTCCGCGTCGGCAGCGTCGCACCGCTGCGCTGGTCGAACGCCTCGAAATGCATCTTCGCCACGGCTGCGTCGATCGTCGGCGCCGTGGTGATGTAGCTGATCGGCCGTTCGTCGTCGAAGCTCAGGTAGAGCGGCGTCTCGCCCGGGTGCCGCGCTAACGCCCGCGCGAGCAGTGCGTCGGCCGACAGCGCCGGCACGCCCGACGCTGCCGCCAGCGGAGGCGGCGGCTGGAGCCAGGTATCGATCTCCTCGCGAAAGATCAGCGGCAGCCCGGTGACGCACAGCATCAGCAGGAACAAGGTGCAAGCGAGGCTGGTCCACTTGTGGACGAGATACCAAGCCTTGATCGTCCGCTGCGTCACCCGCTCGCCCTGCCTCGCCGTCGATCGGCCCGGACGCCTCTGCCTTTGCTGATAGTGATTTGCAATAACAGACTATGCCGGCATCAGCCGCGCTCGGCCGAGACCAATTGGGCCATCGCATCGTTGCCCTGCATGCGCGCGAGCGAGGCCGCGCTGTTCCCGGCCGCGTCGATCAGGCTGGCGTCCGCGCCCGCCGCAAGCAGCAGTTCGACGATGTCGGTCCGTCCGAACAGGGCCGCGGTCATCAATGCGGTCTGGCCGACGCCGTTGCGCCGATCGACCTGCGCGCCCGCCGCGATCAGCCGGCGTGCGATCGCAACATGGCCCTTGAACGCCACCCCCATCAGCGCGCTGTTGCCCTGCGCGTCGACCGCGCCGTCCGGGCTCGCCCCCTCCTGCAGCAAAAGCTCGGTGGTGCTTTCCTGGCCGTTATAGCTCGCGATCACGAGCGGCGTGTAGCCGCGCGCATCGCACGCCTCGATATCCACGCCCGCGCGCAGCAAAGCCGGAATGACGTCGTCGCGCCCCTGCCGCGCGGCATCGAACAGCAATTCGATCATGCGCTCCATCGGTGGCAGCGGGGGTAGTTCGGCAGGATCGGGTACATCGGCCATCATCGTCTCCTTCGCTCCTGCACGCCCGAACGCAGGCTGCCGCCGCAGGAGCCGTCGAAAAGAACGGGCCCACCAATCGATCGCCGATGGCACGAGATCGTCCGACGGCCGTTCACGCCGATAAGGATGAGGAACAGGCAATGGCCGAAGAGCATCGTATCGTCGCGGTCGGCCTGCTCACCGAGCAGGATCTGGCCGTGCTGGGCCAGGGCTTCCGCCGGCTCTACCGCCTCAAGGGGACGCATGACTTCGACGCGCTGCTGAGCGCGATCGACGATGCCGATCGTGCGCTGGGCAGCGACACGAGCAGGGACGGGTGAGAAGACTTTATCGTACCGCAACGCAACCTAGCCCGGCACCATGGGTTGCCGCCCCGCACACCGAGAGACGGTGTGATGGGGAATATCTGCTTTGGCGATCGACACGATCATTGCCCACTACGGATTGCTGGCGATCTTCGCCGGCGCGGGGATCGAAGGCGAGGCGGTGGTCATCACGGGCGGCGTTCTCGCGCATCAAGGCCTGCTGTCGCTGCCTGGGGTAGCGCTCGCGGCGGCGGCCGGCTCCTGCTGCGTCGATCAGATCTGGTTCTTCCTCGGCCGTCGCTTTCGCGATCACCCCTGGATCCAGGCGATGACCAAGCGACCCGCCTTCGCCCGTGCGCTGCGCGAATTGGAACGCCGCCCGACCGGGTTCATCTTCGCGTTCCGCTTCATCTACGGGCTGCGCACCGTCAGCCCGATCGCGATCGGCGTCTCGACCGTGCCGGCGCGTCGCTTCATCCCGCTCAACATCCTGGCGGCGGCGCTCTGGGCACCGCTCATCGCGGGGCTGGGCTTCGTCTTCGGCAAGATGCTCGATCCGTGGCTGCACGATCTGCGCGGCGTCGTGCTGGGAGTGATGGCGGCGGTGATCGTGGTCAGCGCGGGCGTCGCCGCGTGGCGCTGGCGGCGCGGCGCGGCGTGACGAGCGCGGCGCCCGCCCCCGACGTTCGCTCGCTCACCGCGGGCGAGTGCGCGCTCGCGCGGTCAATATATTGCGATGCGATCGATCTTTCGCGGGTCGAGATGCGGCGGCGCAAATGGTGGCCGCTGCAGCCGCGCAACATCGTGATGGCGCCGTCGGGCCATATCCATTTCCATCCGCACAGCCCCGCTTATCACGACGATTTCGCCCACGCGCCGCTCGGCCTGCAGGGTCTGTTCGTCCACGAACTCTGCCATGTGTGGCAGCATCAGCAGGGCCTGTTCCTGCCGCTGCGCCGCCACCCTTTCTGTCGCTACGACTATCGCATCGTACCGGGCCAGTCGTTCGTCGCCTATGGCATCGAGCAGCAGGCAGAGATCGTGCGCCACGCCTTCCTGTTGAGACGCGGCTGGCACGCCGAGGGGCGAAATCTGGCGGAATACACGCCGCTGCTCGAGACATTCGCATGAGCGAGCCGCTTCTATCGCAACTTTGCAGGTCGTCGTCGCCAGCGGACGGCTCGACGCAATCGCCTCGACTTATGGCGCGAGAGTGCTGATGCGATGCACCATGTTCCGGCCGGAGCCCGCGCGCGTCGGCCCAGTAACAATCGGTTGCGTAAGTTCATCCAGACGACATGCGCGTGGGCTGATGCCATCCGGCGCGCGACTAAACACCATTGCGAGCACTTTGGTTCCAAAACCGTCGGTCGCATCGACAAGGCAGCATTAAGATCGGTTCATCTGGGCACGTAATCTTCTCAGCTTTGCCGAAATCCGGATTTTACGTTAACAAGGATTTAACCGATCGCTGCAACGATTACGCCTGCCGCAACCAGAGCGCGGCGATGCGCAGCGGTTAACGGACAATTCGTGAAACTCCGCTTTATTCTGCAGTGCAACAATGTTAAGACCGAATCGTCACCAGGAGACAAACGATGGCTACCATGGCGTGGGATGCGCGGGCCTCGGGTCCGGACGGTATGAACGAGAATGGTTTTTTGGTCGCGCCGCCTAGCGTGATCGATCAGTTTGGCCGGCGCACGCTCGACGTCGTCGTCAGCCTCGCTTTGCTCATCGTTCTGGCCCCCTTGCTGCTGGCGCTGACCTTCCTGGTCTACAGCTCGGATCGCGGGCCGATCCTGTTCGGCCATCGCCGCCTGGGCAAGGATGGCAAGACCTTCCGCTGCTTCAAGTTCCGCAGCATGGTCGTCGACGCTGAAAAGCGTCTGGCCGATCTGCTCGCCAACAACGCCGAAGCACGCCGCGAGTGGGAGCTTGATCACAAGCTCCGCACCGATCCGCGCATCACCTCGATCGGCAATTTTCTGCGCCGCAGCAGCCTCGACGAGCTGCCGCAGCTCTTCAACGTGCTGCGTGGCGAGATGAGCCTGGTCGGCCCCCGCCCGATCGTCGAGGCGGAGAAGGTGCGCTACGGCCGCTACTTCGGTCGCTACTGCATGGTCCGCCCGGGCATCACCGGCCTGTGGCAGGTCAGCGGCCGCAACGACGTCTCCTACCGCCGCCGCGTGGCGATGGACGTCGCCTACGTCCGCAACCAGACGCTCGGCTTCAACATCTCGATCATGGCGCGCACCATCCCCAGCGTTCTGCTCTCGCGCGGCTCCTACTAAGAGGCGAACCGCGATCCGCCCGCCGCAAGCCGGCGCGCGGACCAGCCAATGTATCGGCCGATCGCGTGCTGCGCGGTCGGCCGTTCTTGTTTGAGCTGCCACCGCTCAATCGTGGCAATCGCGATCGAAAGCGCCCTCCGCTCAGCCGTCACCCCGGACCTGATCCGGGGTCCAGCTCCCCCTTCGAGATAAGGGAAGAAACGGGATCCCGGATCAAGTCCGGGATGACGAAAAGGTGGCCACATCCCCCGATTTTGGCCTTGGCGGGGTCGGCAGCATCCACCTAGAAACGGACGTTCCATCGACGGGGGTTTGGCTGTGCATGGTATCGTCGCGGCGGCAACAGGGCTGGCCTTGCTCGTTCTGCTCCCGCTATTGATTAGCTGGATGAAGCCCTTCTCCCGTCGGAAAGGCCGCCTGCGCGGCATCGGGAGCGGCATCGACGCAGGCTTCGCCGTCTTCGATCCGGCCAAAGCGCGGGCGCTGCAAACCATCGAGATGCGCAAGGATGTCGGTCACGCCGACGAGGGCGATCAAGGAGACCTGCACGAGCCATCGCCCCAGCCGTAAAACTGGCCGCTTTCGCCGCAAACGGTCGCGACGAACTCGGTCAGCTTGCCTGAGAGCCGCCGTTCGGTAAGATCGCACCGTGGCAGGGCTTGGGTTCTTTATCCTTGAACTAAGCGTCTACGTTTGTGCTCTTGCCCTGCCACCTCTGCTGGCTGCGTGGTCTTGGAACAAAGTTCCACATTATGTCAGCCGATGGTTGGCGCATCTCCTATTCGGCCCCCTAATACTTTTGGCAGAATCGTGCCTTGTAAGGCTCCTGTTCTTTGCCGCGCATGATGATGGTGAGGGTCCGCCAGGGATCGGATTTGCTCTGATTCCCCATGTTTTAGTCTTATTTGGCACTCTTGCCGTCTACTATTTTGGCGTCGTTTGGGAAGGCGTCGGCACTTTCTGGCGAGCGTTGAACGACCGCTTAGCTGAGCGTTAGTCCGAAAGGCGCCGGACCGCTAACCACCACTCGCGGACGTTCAGCTTAATTGTCATCGCGGACTTGATCCGGGATGCGCTTATCATCGCCAGATCCAAGAATAAGCTGGATCCCGGATCAAGTCCGGGATGACGTCGGAAGGGGACGCCCCACCGTCCATAGCTGGGCCCAGCGCATCAAGGAAAGAACATATAACGAACATATCGCTTGCAAAGTAGGATTTCGTGCGTCAGCTGGTGAGGCTCCATCGCTATCGAGGAGCAGCCTTATGCGTCGGTCAGCCAGATTTTCCGCCCTGGCGTTTGTCTCACGATCGGCGGCATCGCGTCGGCGATAGCGGCCCCGTCGGGGGAAGGCGATCACCCCCCGACGTAGCGTCACCTTTGTTACCTTCCGCGCAGATGCGCGCGCGTCGAACCGCCGCCTCTCCCGATGGCGGCGGCGGTTCGCGCCCGGTCAGCCGGCCTTTGCGTCCGCGGCCACCTGGCCCCGGCCGACGCCATAATAGGTCAGCCCGGCGCGGGTCACTTCCGCGTCCGGATAGATGTTGCGCAGGTCGACCAGCACCGGCTGGTTGAGCAGCGAGGTGATGCGCTTCAGGTCGAGCGCGCGATATTCGTCCCACTCGGTGACGATCACCAGCGCGTCGGCCCCCTTCACCGCCTCGTAGGGATCATCGACATAATCGACGTTCTTCAGCATCAGCTTGGCCTGCTCGACGCCTTCGGGATCGTGCGCGCGGACGATCGCGCCGGCATCCTGCAGCGCCTGGATGATCGCGATCGACGGCGCGTCGCGCATGTCGTCGGTATTGGGCTTGAAGGTGAGGCCGAGGATGGCGACGGTGCGGCCGCGCGCGTCGCCGCCCATCGCCTTCAGCACCTTGCGGCCCATCGCGCGCTTGCGGCTGTCATTGGCCTTCACCACCGCCTCGACCACGTGGATCGGCGAGTCATGGTCGTCGGCGGTCTTGAGCAGCGCCAGCGTGTCTTTCGGGAAGCACGAGCCGCCATAGCCCGGCCCCGCATGCAAGAATTTGGAGCCGATGCGATTGTCGAGGCCGATACCCCGCGACACGTCCTTCACGTCGGCGCCGACCGCTTCGCACAGGCTGGCAATCTCGTTGATGAAGGTGATCTTGGTCGCGAGGAAGGCGTTGGCGGCATATTTGATCAGCTCGCTCGTCCGGCGCGAGGTGAACAGCAGCGGATTGTGGTTGAGGTAGAGCGGGCGATAGATTTCGGTCATCACCTCGCGCGCCCACGCATCCTCGGTGCCGACGACGACGCGGTCGGGCCGCTTGAAGTCGTCGATCGCGGCGCCCTCGCGCAGGAATTCGGGGTTGGAGACCACCTGCGCCTTGGCATCGGGAGCATGCGCGCGGATGATGCGCTCGACCTCGTCTCCGGTGCCGACCGGCACGGTCGACTTGGTGACGATCACGGTGGGGCCGTCGATCGCCTTGGCGATCTCTTCCGCGGCGGCGTAGACATAGCTCAGGTCGGCATGGCCGTCGCCGCGCCGCGACGGCGTGCCGACCGCGATGAACACCGCATCGGCATTCTTGACCGCCGGGGCCAGATCGGTCGTGAAGAACAGGCGGCCGGCCTTGACGTTGCTCGACACCAGCACGTCGAGCCCCGGCTCGAAGATCGGCATGACGTTGTTCTCGAGCAGCTCGATCTTGCGCGCATCCTTGTCGACGCACGTCACCGTATGGCCGAAGTCGGAAAAGCAGGCGCCGCTGACGAGCCCGACATAACCGGTACCGATCATCGTGATGCGCATGCAATCTTCCTTTCACTGGCCGCGCCGTCCGCTGGCGTGGCTGTCACCGAAGCCTGATAGTGGGCAAACGTTACGGCCTCAAGCCGTTGCGTATCATGATCGCCCAACCCGTTAGCACTCGCATTATAGCCGGTCTCGGATTGAATTGCGCGTCAAAGCTGCATAAACGCTTCGAGGCGGGGCAAGTCAGGCGACCTTTCTGTTGCGATGCAACATGAATGGTCGGCGAGCCGCGACCCGATCGTTAACAGCCAAGCGGAGCCGAAGCATGCGCATACTCGTCACCGGGGCGGCAGGCTTCATCGGCTATCACGTGGCGCGCACCCTGCTCGAACGGGGCGACAGCGTCCTCGGGCTGGACAATCTCAACGATTATTACGTCGTCCAACTGAAGCAGGATCGCATCGCCGCGCTGGCACCGTTCGGCGAGCGGTTCCGCTTCGTCGAGACCGACTTCGGCGATCATGCCGCGCTGGATGCGGCGGTTGCGGGCGAGACGATCGACGCGATCATCCACCTCGGCGCGCAGGCGGGCGTGCGCTACTCGCTCACCAATCCGCGCGCTTATGCGCACAGCAACCTCGTCGGGCACCTGAACATGCTCGAGCTGGGGCGCCAGCGGCAGGTGGGCCATCTGGTCTACGCCTCGTCCTCGTCGGTCTATGGCGGCAACGTCTCGCTGCCGTTCCGGGTCGAGGATCGGGTCGACCATCCGGTATCGCTCTACGCCGCGACCAAGCGCGCGGACGAGCTGATGAGCGAGACCTATTCGCACCTCTACCGCCTGCCGCAGACGGGCCTGCGCTTCTTCACCGTATACGGGCCGTGGGGGCGGCCGGACATGGCGATGTGGATCTTCACTAGCAAGATCCTCGCCGGCAAGCCGATCCCGGTGTTCAACCATGGCGAGATGAAGCGCGACTTCACCTATATCGACGATATCGTCGCGGGCGTGATCGCAGCGCTCGACAATCCGCCGCCGGACGACGGCGCGGCGAAGGCCGGCGGCAGCGTCGCGCCGCACCGGCTCTACAATATCGGCAATTCACGCTCCGAGCAGCTCGGCCACGTCATCGATGTGCTGGAGGCGGCGTGCGGCATCAAGGCGATCCGCGACTATCAGCCGATCCAGCCCGGCGACGTGACCGCCACCTATGCCGACATCAGCGCGATCCACGACGATCTCGGTTATGCGCCGACGACGACGGTCGAGGTCGGCGTGCCGAATTTCGTCGACTGGTATCGCACCTATCACGGCCTCGCCTGACCGGCGGGCGGCTCAGGCGCGAAGGGCCCCGCGCCGGCGCCGCGCCGCGATGCCGGCCGCGGCGAAGCCTGCGACCATCATCGTCCACGCCGCCGGCTCGGGCACGCCGGAAACCGAAACGGTCAGCGATTGCGGTAGCAATGCGATGTCGCTGGAATTGCCGTTCTCACCCTCCCGGCTGATGTAATCGTAGAAATCGTAGAAAAAGCCGTTGCTCGACGGCGACAGCGCGAACGTGCCGACCTCGCGGAAATCGGGGCTGGTGAAGCCGAGGCTGTCGAGACTGAGCGAGATGCCGCTGCCGACCTTGCTGCCCTCGGATGTCACCGGCGCGCAGCAGCTGTAATCGTCGCTGAAGGTCGCATCCAGCTGCAGGTTCTTCGAGGCGCCGTCCTTGATCGCGTTGGCCTCGTCCTGCTCGGTCTCGGTCGGCCCCGATCCGTCGCCCGATATGGGATCGATAACCGGCACCTGGGTCAGGTCGCCCTGCGGAATGGTGAAGCTGTGGCCGTTGATCGCGATCACGCCCGTCATCGGCGGCGTGGTGCCGGCGAGGAAGGCGCCGCCGCCGTCGGCGCGCGATCCGCTCACGTCGTACTGATAGCTCGCAGTCGGCAACGAATCGTCGAGAACGAAGGTGGCGGTGAAGCTGGCGCCGGTCAGATCGGGGCCGAACAGGTTCTGCAGATCGAAACTGTTGTCGGCGTCGACCGCGCCGGTGATGACATAGGTGTAGGTCGCCGCCGATGCCGGGCTGGCACAAGCACTGATCACTGCGGTCGCAACCGCGCATAAACCGATCGAACGATCCGCCACAGCACCCTCCTCGTTACCGAACTTTCCTGTTCGTTAACCACTTGCTAAGCCATTTCGGGCCTATCGCCAAGGGGTTGCGGCGAGCACCGCGCCGTCGAACGGTGCTTCCCGCGCGGCGAAATCTTGACGCGCGGATACCGGTTCTACCGCCCCGTTAACTGAATCTTGAGGCTCTTCGGCGAGAAGAGTGAACATGATTTTCACCAAGAACCTCCATGATTTGCGCACGATCGCGATCGTGTTGGCAAGCGCGCTGTCGCTGTGCGCCGCGCCGGCTGCCGCGCAGGTGCTGCAGATCGAGGATGACGGCCATTATGTCGTCCACGACGGTGCGGCGGTGACCACCGTCGACGACGTCAAGCCGATCGTCGATCCCGCTCCGATCCGGATCATTTCGACGGCACCGGCGGTTTCCGCTGGCGCGCTCGAAGGCGTATTCCGGACCACGGCGAGCGAGTTCGGGCTCGATCCGCGCCTGCTCCATGCGGTTGCGTGGCACGAATCGCGCTTCCGCCAAGAGGCGGTCTCGTCGAAGGGCGCGGTCGGCGTGATGCAGCTGATGCCGGGCACAGCGCGGACGTTGGGCGTCAACCCGTTCGACGTGGTGCAGAACATCCGCGGCGGCGCGGCGCTGCTGGCGCGACTGCTGCGCGAGTTCGGCGGCAACGTCCAGCTGACGCTCGCCGCCTACAATGCCGGCGCCAATTCGGTTCACCGCTACGGCGGCGTGCCCCCCTATCCGGAAACGCAGAGCTACGTCGCCGACATCATGCAGCGGCTCGCCGCGATGGCGCCCGGCGACTGATCCCCAAGATCCAACGACCCACCAGACCCTTCATCGGAGAAATCGCGTGAAACGGCTCCTTCCCCTCCTCCTCGGTGTCATGGCTGCCTCGCCCGCGCTGGCCCAGTCGGTCGCGCTCGATCCTGCCGGTTCGGGCCCGATCATCGGCGCGGTCGACTGGCTGCGCGGCACGATGTTCGGCAACGTCGCCACCGCGATCGCGGTGATCGCGGTCGGCGCGATCGGCTTTTCGATGCTGACCGGCCGGATCAACTGGCGCCATGGCGCGACCGTCGTGCTCGGCCTGTTCGTGCTGTTCGGCGCGACCAGCATCGTCGCCGGCATCCGCTCCGCCGCCGGCGTCTGAACCATGGCCGAGCTCAGCCGCGATCCCGTCTTCACCGCCCTCACGCGTCCCCAGATGTTCGCGGGCGTGACCTTCACCTATTTCGTGGTGAACGGGATCGCGACCATCGAGCTCTTCCTGATCCTGCACAGCGCGTGGGCGCTGCTGGCGGCGGTCGTGCTCCACGGCGTGGGCTATGTCGCCTGCATCGAGGAGCCGCGCATCTTCGACCTGTGGCTGGCGAAGGTGACCCGTTGCCCGCGCGTGCCCAATCATCGTCACTGGGGTTGCAACAGCTATGGCGCGTAAATCCGCCACGACCGATCGCGCGGCGCTGGCCGCGCGCGAGAAGCTGGCGGGCAACCGCCTGCCCTATCTCCGCCACGTCGACGACATGACGGTCGAGACGCGCGACGGCATGCTGATGCAGGTCATCCACATCCAGGGCCTGCCGTTCGAGACGCTGGAGAGCGACGAGCTCGACTATCGCAAGACGGTGCGCGAGTCGGTGGTGCGCGCGCTCGGCTCGTCGCGCTTCGCGGTCTACCACCACGTCGTCCGGCGCGAAGTGGTGTCGGAACTGGGCGGCACCTTCCCCGACGAATTCAGCCGCTCGCTCGACGAGGCATGGACCGCGCGGCTCGGCACGCGCCGGCTGTTCGCCAACGACATCTTCATCACGCTGATGCGGCGCCCGCTTTCCGGCCGGATCGGGATGGTCGAGCGGCTCGGCCGCAAGCTGCGCGGCCGCGCGAGCAATCCGCAGGCCGACATCGCCCGCGCGCGCGATCGCCGCGAGCTGGATGCCGCCCGCGAGTCGCTGCTGTCCAGCCTGACGGCCTACAATGCCCGCCTGCTGACGGTGTACGAATCGCCGCGCGGCCCCTGCTCCGAAGTGCTGGAGTTCCTCTCTGCACTCTATGACGGCCGCATGCGGCCGATGCTGCTGCCGCACGGCGACCTCGGCCGCCATTTGCCGACCCGCCGCATCAGCTTCGGCCCCGAGGCGATCGAACTCGGCCGCGCCGACAAGGAGCCGAACCGCTTCTGCGCGATCCTGTCGATCAAGGATTACCCGGCCGAGACGATGGCCGGGCTGCTCGACGATCTCTACCGCCTGCCGTTCGAGCTGACCGTCAGCCAGAGCTTCGCCTTGGTCGATCGCCAGCCGTCGCTGGAACGGATGAACCTCGTGCTGCGCCGGATGCGCGCCGCCGACGACGAGGCGCTGTCGCTGCGCGCCGGCCTCGCCGCCGCCAAGGACGACGTCGCCGCCGGCCGTGCCTTGTTCGGCGAGCATCACCTGACCGTCGCCGTCTGGGCCGCCACGCTGGCCGAGCTGGACGCCGCCGTCGGCGAGGCGCAGTCGGTGCTGACCGACACCGGCATCATCGCCGTGCGCGAGGATATCAACCTCGAGGCCGCTTACTGGGCGCAGTTCCCCGGCAACTTCAAGGATATTGCACGCCGCGCCTTGATCTCGACCGGCAATTTTGCGGGCTTTGCCAGCGGCCACAATTTCCCGCTCGGCCGCGCGCAGGGCAATCACTGGGGCCAGGCCGTCACCCTCTTGGAGACGACCGCCGCCGGCCCGTACCATTTCAACTTCCACAAGGGCGACCTCGGCAACTTCACGATCATCGGCCCGTCGGGTTCGGGCAAGACGGTGGTGCTGAGCTTCCTGCTGGCGCAGGCTCGCCGCTTCGCGCCGCGGATCGTCTATTTCGACAAGGATCGCGGTGCCGAGATCTTCGTGCGCGCGATGGACGGCCGCTACGAGGCGCTCAAGCCCGGCCAGCGCACGCGGCTCAACCCGCTGCTGCTGCCCGACACCGCCGTCAACCGCCGCTTCCTCGCCGAATGGCTCGGCCGCCTGATGGCGACGCCGAACCTGCCGCTGACGACCGAGGATCTGGCCGAGATCGAGATGGCGATCGACGCCTCCTACGCGCAGGCGCCCGAGATGCGCCGGCTGCGCTACCTGATCGAGCTGTTCCGCGGCGCGCGCACGGCGCATGCCGAGGATCTCGCCGCGCGGCTCGCGCCGTGGGTCGGCGAAGGCCAGCATGCCTGGCTGTTCGACAATGCCGAGGACGGGCTCGACCTCGCCGATCCGACGATCGGCTTCGACCTGACCGCCGTGCTCGACGATCCGGCGGTGCGCACCGCATCGATGATGTACCTGTTCCACCGCGTCGAGGAGCGGCTGGACGGTACGCCCACGCTGATCGTGGTCGACGAGGGCTGGAAGGCGCTGGACGACGACGTGTTCGTCGCGCGCATCCGCGATTGGGAGAAGACGATCCGCAAGCGCAACGGCGTGGTCGGCTTTGCCACCCAGTCGGCGTCGGACGCGCTCTCCAGCCGCATTTCGTCGGCGATCATCGAGCAGGCCGCGACCCAGATCTTCATGGTCAACCCCAAGGCGCAGGCCGAGGAATATATCACCGGCTTCGGTCTCACGCGGCACGAATATGACCTGATCCGCTCGCTGCCCGAATCGAGCCACGCCTTTCTCATCAAGCATGGCCGCGAGAGCGTGGTCGCGCGGCTCGACCTGAGCGATCATCCCGAGCTGCTGACGGTCCTGTCGGGCCGCGAGCGGACGGTGCGCCTGCTCGACGCGATCCGCGACGAGGTGGGCGACGCCCCCTCGGCGTGGCTGCCGCGCCTGCTGGAGGCCGCATGATCGACGCCTGCACATCGGCGGCCGACTCGCCGCTCGTCCGCGACCTGATGGGGTCGGTCGACTGCACGACCCAGAACCTGCTCGCGGGCGGCTATGGTGTGCTGGCGGCCCCCACCGGGCCGGTCGCGGCGGCGATCACCGGCATCCTGACTCTTTATATCGGCTTCCTCGGCTATCGGCTGATGCTGGGCCGCGGCTCGCTCAACGTCGGCGAGGTCGCGATGATCGCGATCAAGATCGGCCTCGTCTTCGTGCTGGCCGGCAATTGGGCGGTCTATCAGGCGGTGGTCTGCCGCGTGCTGTTCGAGGCGCCGGCGGCGCTCGCGCAATTGTTGGTCGGCAGCCTGCAGCATGCCGGCTCGGCGCTGAGCTCCAACCCGTTCGAGGCGCTGCAGCAGACGTTCGACGAGCTGACCCGCGACGTCCGCTCGCTTGCCAGCCATGCCGGCGACAAGTCGCCGCTGCTGGGCGGCCTGTCCTTCGCCACCATGATGCTGAACGCCGACAGCTATATCATCGTCTTCACCAGCGCGGGCCTGCTGATCGCCACCCGCGTCGGCCTGGCCTTGCTGCTTGCCCTCGGGCCGGTGGTCGCCGGCTTCCTGCTGTTCGAGGCCACCCGCGGGCTGGTCGAGGGCTGGCTGCGCGCAATGATCGCGCTGGCCCTTGTCTCGCTCACCTCGGTGGTGCTGCTCCAGGTCGAACTGTCGATGCTCGAGCCGATCCTGATCCAACTCGCGACCGAGCGCGCCAAGGATGCACTGACGGTCGAGACCGGCATGAAGGCGACCTTCGTGATCGCGGTGTTCGCGCTTGCCACCACCGGCTCGATCCTGAGCGCCTTCCTCGTGTCGCGCGGCCTGCGCCTGCCGAGCTTCGGCGGCAGCGCCGCCCAGTCCGCGCAGCAGGCCGCACCGATCGCCCAGCCGGCGCCACGTGCAGCCGACGCCATCCTGCCGCGCGCCGCGCAGGTGGCGGCGGCGGCCGAGCAGGCGGCGCGGCGCAACGCCACGAACGTCCGCGCCGCACCGGCCGCCTCGATCCAGGCGTCGCTCGCTGCCGGCGATCGTCATCGCCCCGCCAACAACAACCACGCCCCGACGCCCGATGGCGCCGGCATCCCCACCCATCGCTCCGCCCGTCCCCGGCGCGAGCTACTCGTTTCCCGGAGGAAAAGGTGAGCCGTCCCGAGTTTCTGACGCCTCCCGCGCGCAATGCTTATTACGACCAGGCGGAGAGCTGGTCGGATGATCGCAACCGACTGCTCGAAGCGTCGCGTCGCGTCGCCTGGATCGTCGCGGGTGCTGCCGGCACGATCGCGGCGCTCGAAGCGGCCGCGCTCGCTTTCCTGGTGCCGATCAAGACGACCGTGCCCTACGTCGTCTCGGTCGATCGCCAGACCGGCTATGTCGAGCTCGCGCAGAAGCTCGCCCCCGGCGGTGCGCTGACCCAGCAGCAGGCGGTGATCCAGTCCGCGCTCGTCCAGTATGTGCTGGCGCGCGAAGGCTTCGACGCGGCCGACCTGAAGGAGCAGTATCGTCGCGTCCAGCTCTGGTCCGACGAGCCGAGCCGCGCGCAATATGTCCGCTGGATCTCGAAGGCCAATCCGGAGAGCCCGCTCAACCTGTATCCGGCGAGCACCACGCTGAAGATCACGGTCAAGGGCGTGACGATGCTGTCGCCGACGAGCGCGCTGGTCCGCTACGATGCGGAGCGGGTCGACCCGGCCTCGACCTCGTCGCAGCTGCAATCCTATTCGGCCACGATCGGCTTCCGCTTCTCGGGCGAGCCGATGCGGATGGAGGATCGCTTCGTGAATCCGCTCGGCTTCCAGGTGACGCATTATCGCCGTGATGCCGAGGCGGTGGCGGCAGTGACCGTGCCCGCGAGCAACGGCCTGCTGGGCGGCGCGCGATGATCCTCGCTCTCCTCGCCGCTGCCGCGACCGCGGCGGCCTCGCCCGCCAGCACCGCGCAGCGGCCGGTGGCGATCGCGTCCGATCCGCACATCCAGATCGCCAAATATGACGAGAGCGGCGTCATCGCGCTGCAGGGCTATCTTGGCTTCCAGACGACGATCCAGTTCGATCCCGGCGAGCGGATCGAGAATGTGGCGATCGGCGACGCGACCGGCTGGCAGCTGACCCCCAACAAGCGCGCGGACGTGCTGTTCGTGAAGCCGATCGGCCGCGGCCCGGCGACGAACATGACGATCATCACCGATCGCCGCACCTATACGTTCATGCTGACGGTGGCGCCGGCCAACGCCTCCCCCGCCAAGGCGGCTTGGGTGCTGCGCTTCCGCCTGCCCGAGCCGAAATTGGTCTACGAGGTGGCGCCGACCCCACCCCCGCCGCCGGTGACGCCCGAGGGCAAGAACGTGTTCTACACGTCGAGCGGCCCGGCCGCGATCCTGCCGACGCGCGTGTTCGACGACGGTATCCGCACCTATTTCGCGTGGGCCGATCAGGCGCCGGTGCCCGCCATCTTCGCGGTCAACGCCGATGGCAGCGAGGCGGTGGTGAACTTCACCATGCGCGACGGCTATTCGGTCGTCCAGCAGACCGCCGGCCGCTTCATGCTGCGCCTCGGCGGCAGCCTCGCGACCGTCACCAGCACGCCGGGCACCGAGAAGAGGCTGCCCGCCAAGACCAAGGAAGAGAAGCGCCATGACGGCTGAGGCCGCCCCCCCGGTTCCCGAGTTCGGCGACGCGCTGGTCGCGCAGCCGAGCGTCGTCGGCGTCAAGCGCCGCGGCGGCATGTTCGGCTATGGCGTCGTCGGCGTGATGGGCATCGGCGTGCTGATCGGCATGTCGGCCAGCCGCCACCATGCCGCGGCCGACCTGTCGAGCCCCGCCAGCGCCGCGACGATCCGCTTCACCAAGCCCGATCCGCTGCCGACCGACGCGGTCGCGGCCCCGGCGGTGACGGCCGCCGGCGCGCCGGTGGTCGCCGCTTCGCAGGTCTCGACCAGCGTCGATCCGAACGCCGCCGTGACCATGCCGATGCCGCCGATGCCGGCGGTGACGATGACCGCGACGCCCGGCACCGCCGTCGGCGCGATCAACGCCGCCTCGCGCCTCGCCGCGCCCGCCGTGGTCGTCGATCTCGGCGAAGCGACCGCCGCCGCGCCCACGAAGCTCGCCGACAAGGGTGCGACGCTCGCCAATCCGGCGCTTGCCGGCGCGAATGCCGGCAAGATGGACGCGACGATCGGCGACGACGACAGCTTCATCAAGAGCGCCGGTGCCAAGCCCGATCAGGCGCGCGCCACCCGCATGGGCAAGCTCGACTCGATCATCTCCGAGGGCACGATCATCAGCGCCGCGCTGGAAACCGCGGTCAATTCGGATCTGCCCGGCCTCGCCCGCGCGGTCATCTCGCGCGACGTGATGAGCTTCGACGGCACCACCATGCTCATCCCGCGCGGCAGCCGGGTGATCGGCCAGTACAAATCGGGCGTGCAGATGGGCGCGTCGCGCGTGTTCGTGATCTGGACGCGCCTGATCCGCCCCGACGGCGTCTCGATCCAGCTTATCTCGCCCGGCGGCGACGATCTCGGCCGCGGCGGCGTCGGCGGCAAGGTCGATCGCCACTTCCTTCAGCGCTACGGTGGCGCGGTCCTGACCACGTTGCTCAGCGGCGCGATCGAGGCGGGCGTGGCGTCTGTGGCGAGCGGCAACCTGCCGGTCTACGTCAACCAGGTCGCGCAGACCGGGACCAGCGGCATCTCGCAGACCGGATCGACCAACATCGCGCCGACGATCAAGGTGCCGCAAGGCTCCTCGATCAAGATCTTCGTGGCGCGCGATCTCGACTTCACCGGCATGGAGCAGGGCAAGTGAGCTTCGAGGGCGCGCATGCGGGTGGATCGTACCTGCGCGCCTATCTGTCGCACCTCGACGCCTTCCTCGACCGGCCCGATGTCACCGACATCTACATCAATCGCCCCGGCGAGGTGTGGATCGAGGCGCTCGGCGCCGCGCCCGAGCGGCACGACGTGCCGGGGCTCGACGCCAAGACGCTCGACCGCCTCGCGCGGCAGATCGCCAGCCGGTCGTCGCAGGGGATCAGCCGCCACCACCCGTTGCTGGCGGCGTCGCTGCCCGACGGCGCGCGCGTGCAGATCATCGCGCCGCCCGCGACGCGCGACCATGTCGCGATCGCGATCCGCCGGCAGGCGATCCGCGAGATGGCGCTCGACGATTGCATCGCCGCGGGCCTGTTCGACCAGACCCGCGTCGGCAACACGGTGGAACTGCCGACCGAGACCGACCGGCTGAAGGGGCTGCTCGACGCAGGCGACTTCGCCGGCTTCCTCAAGGCGGCGATCGTCGCGCGCAAGAACATCATCGTCTCGGGCGGCACCTCGACCGGCAAGACCACCTTCCTCAACGCATTGCTCCAGCAGATCCCGCAGGACGAGCGCATCATCGCGATCGAGGACACGCCCGAGGTGCGCCTGTCGCACCCCAACGCGATCGGCCTGATTGCAAGCCGCAGCGACCTCGGCGAGGCGCAGGTGACGATCGAGGATCTGTTGCAGGCCTCGCTGCGCATGCGCCCCAGCCGGATCATCATGGGCGAGCTGCGCGGGGCCGAGGCCTACAGCTTCCTGCGCGCGGTCAATACCGGCCATCCCGGCTCGATCACCACCGTCCATGCCGACAGCCCTCGCGGCGCGGCCGAGCAGCTTGCGCTGATGGTGCTGCAGTCGGGCACCACGCTCGCGCGCGCCGACGTGCTGGATTATGTGCGCTCGACGGTGGAGATCATCGTCCAGCTTTCGCGCGTCAACGGCAAGCGGATCGTCTCGACGATCAGTTACGAACCCGCCTGACGATTGCGTCAGGCGCACGGTATAGTGCGTTTTTCGCGGGCAGAACTGGGAAAAACGGTCTCCCCTTCCAGCGGGTTTACCAACCCGCTTTTACAACCATTCACGCGCCACCCGTAGAACAGACCATGACGAGCGGAGGAAAATCGGCCGCGTAACAGCCGGTTTCCGCTGCTCCTCCCGCACCTGTCGTGCGGGTGTTCTCATGTAGCGTGGCGTAAACAGTGGCAAACAATACGATGCTCGCGGCTGGTTCCGCGAGCGTGCTTGCGGTGACCGCAGCAGCGGTGACGCTGACCCCGTCGACCAGCACCACCACCCCGGCGACGACGGTGGCCGCGGTCGCGCCGGTGGCGGATGCGGATGCCGCCCGCCTCGCCCGCCAGGCGACGTTCGGCGCGACGCCCGCGGTGATCGCGCGGATCAAGACGCTGGGCATCGACGGCTGGCTGGACGAGCAGTTCGCGACCAAATCGTCGAGCTTCACCGATCTGGTCGCGCTGGACCAGCGCAAGAGCTATTGCGACACCGACGGCAAGGCGATCACCAACTGCTTCCGGATCTATTCGGACTCGGTGCTGCCGGCGATGCGCTTCTATTCGAACGCGCTCGGCAACGACGACCAGCTTCGCCAGCGCGTCGCGCTCGCTCTGTTCAACATGATGCCGGTCTCGGCGAACAAGACCGCGAATACCGCGGCGCTCGCACGCTATCAGCAGATCTTCCTCGACGGCGCGTTCGGCAACTTCTCCGATCTCCTCAAGGCCGTGATGATGAGCGGCGCCATGGCGAACTATCTCGACATGGCGAACAGCGACAAGACTGCACCGAACGAGAATCTGGCGCGCGAGATGCTCCAGCTGTTCAGCATCGGGCCGGACGCGATCAACGCCGACGGCGTCGGCCGCAAGGACGCGACCGGCGCGGCGCAGATGAACTACACCACCAAGGACGTCACCGAGATTGCGCGCGCGCTGACCGGCTGGACCTATGCCCGCTGGCCCGGCGTCAACGTCACCCAGAGCGAGAGCTGGGATCTGGTGCCGCCGATGATCCCCAATCCCACCGCGTTCGACAACGGCGCCAAGACCTTCCTCGGCACGACCATCCCCGCCGGCGCCAGCCAGCAGGCGAATATCGACGCCGTCGTCCGGCGGCTGATGATCGATCCGTCGATGTCGCCACGCATCACGCGCATCCTGATCGAGGCGCTGGTCAAGTCCAACCCGACGCCCGAATATATCAACCGCGCGTCGCATTACTTCCGCACCAACGGCAAGGGCGTGACCGGCGACCTGCAGGCGCTGGTCCGCGCGATCCTGACCGATCCCGAGGCGCGCACGCCCGATACGGCCGCCAAGGGCGGCAAGCTCAAGGATCCGATCCTGCTCCAGCTCGCGCTGGCCCGTGCGATCGGCATGAAGAGCGACGGCTACGCCTTCACCGTGCGCGACGTGCAGATGGGCCAGCAATATCTGCGCACGCCATCGGTGTTCGGCGACTATCCGGCCGATTTCCCGCTGCCCGGCGTCAAGAACGTCATCAGCCCCTCGTCGAAGCTGATGACCGCCAACCTCGTGCTCGAGCGGCACAATTTCGTGTGGCAGTGGACGATGAGCGGCGACAGCGCGCGCGCCGAATATGCCACGCCGACCTGGATCCCCAATGCCGGCACCACGGCCGAAGATTGGTCGTCGTGGGAGGCGTTCGGCAGCGACGTCGACGGCATGATCGATCGCATCAACCTGACCATGCTCGCCAACCAGATGACCACCGCCCAGCGCGCCGCGCTGAAGAAGGCGATGTCGCTGGTGACCGACACCACGTCGGACGCGCTCCAGGCGCGCCGCCGCGCCCAGACCGGCATCTACATCGTCGCCTCCTCGCCCATGTTCCAGATCGATCGCTAAGGACCGCCCGCAATGACCACGCTTTCCCGCCGCAGTTTCGGCAAGCTAGCCGCCGGTACCGGCGCCCTCGCCGCCCTCTCGCAGATCGGTCGCTCCTCGGCGCTGGCTGCCACCTCCACCGATTTCCGCGCCACCGTCGGCATCTTCCTCTACGGCGGCAATGACAGCTGGAACATGATCGTGCCGACCGACGCGCGCTATGCCGGCTATGCGGCATCGCGCGGGACCGCGCTGGCGTTGCCGCAGGCATCGCTCGTGCCGCTCACCGGCAGCGCCTACGGCCTGCATCCCGCCATGGCCGCGCTGCAGCCGGTATGGAATGCCGGCGGCCTCAACGTCGTGCTCAACACCGGCACGCTTTACGCGCCGATCGACAAGACGCTCTACAACAGCCGGCCCGACTTGCGCCCGACCAACCTGATGAGCCATGCCGACGAGCAGGCGCACTGGCAGGGCCTGCTCGCGCGCGACAATGCCACCGACGGCTTCCTCGGCCGCCTCAACGACAAGCTGGCGCAGAATGCGATCTCGCCGGTGATGTCGTTCGCCGGATCCGACCTGATCCTGCTCGGCCAGCAGAAGCAGGCGCTCGTGTTGCCGATCGCCGGCGGCGTGACCCGCAACGGCGCCAACACCGGCAGCCCCAACGGCGCACCCGGCGCGCGCGAGGCGGCATTGGTCGCCTTCGCCCAGCCGAGCGATGCCAGCCTGATCTTCAGCCAGACGTCGGGCACGATCACCGGCGCCTACGGCCTCGTCGACCAGCTCAACAGCGCGCTCGTCACGTCGCCGCCGGGGACCGACGCCTACTTCGTCGATCCCGCGACCGGGACGGCGCTGTCGTCCAACATCGCCAAGCAGCTGATGCGGATCGCGCGCATGATCGCGTCGCGCGACACGCTCGGCCACGCCCGCCAGGCCTATTTCGCGACGCAGGGCAGCTACGATACCCACTCGGCGCAGGGTGCCGCGAGCGGCACGCAGGCGAACCTGCTCAAGGATCTCGCGCTGGCGATGGCGGGCTTCTACAATGCGATGGGTTCGCTCGGCCTGCAGCAGAACGTGACCGCGTTCACGATGAGCGACTTCGGCCGCACCTTCCGCGGCAATGCCTCGGGCGGGTCGGATCATGCGTGGGGCGGCAACCACCTCGTCGTCGGCGGCGCGCTCAAGCCGCAGCTGATCCACGGCAAATATCCCGACACCACGCTCGGCGGCGCGGACGATGCCGATACGGTCGGCCGCTTCATCCCGACGATCGCGCAGGAGGAATATCTCGGCGCGATCATGCGCTGGCACGGCGTCGCCGCCACCGACATGTCCTACGTCTTCCCGAACTGGGCGACGTGGAACGCCAACGGCCGTGGCCCGGTGCCGATGTTCGCCTGACGCTCAGGCCCGCCGGCGCACCCCGGCATAGACGTCCAGCACGCCGTCGACGGTGCGGTCGACGGTGAACAGCCGCTCGAAGCGGCGGCGCCCCGCCTCGCCCATCGCGGCGAGCGTCGCGGCGTCGTCGGCGACGAGCGCGGCGGCGAGCGCGGCGGCATCCTCCACCGGCACGAGCCGGCCGGTCGTGCCGTCTTCGACAACTTCCGGCAGGCCACCGACCGCGCTCGCGACGACCGCCCGCCCGCCGCGCATCGCCTCGACCGCGACCAGCCCGAACCCTTCCCAGCGCGACGGCACGACCACCAGCTCGGCCGCCGCGACCTCGGCCGCGATCGCCGGGCCGCCCAGCCAGCCGAGCAGGGTGACGTTGGCGGGCAGGTCCGCCGCCCCGCCATCGCCCACCACCGCCGTACCCGCCACGCGCAGGCTGACGCGGTCGCCCAGCGTCGCGATCGCGCGCAGCAGCACGTCGAAGCCCTTCTGCCGGTCGAGCCGGCCGACGAACAGCAGCCGGCGCGGGCCGCCATCGTCCGCGCGCAGCGGCGTGGGCGGCCCGAGATCGGCGATGCCGTTGAACACGGTCGTCATGCGGCGATCGGCGATGCCGACGGCGACCGCGCTGCGCCGCTCATAGTCCGAGATGGTGACGATCCGGTCGCACAACGGCGCGAGCAGCCGCTCGATCGTCGCGACGATCTGCCGCCGCCGCGCCGAGCCCTCCATGTCGAACGCCCAGCCGTGCGGGCAGTAGACGATGCGCGGCCGCCCCGGTCGCCAGCCGAGCAGCCCGCGCACGACCACGCCTGCGAAGCTGGAATGGGCGTGGATCACGTCCGGCCGGAACGCCTTCACCGTACGCCGCAACTCGCGCGCCAACGTCACCAGCGCCTCGCGTGACCGCCCGTCGCAGGCGAAGGGCACGATCATGTCGGGCGCGATCGCCGGAAGCTGGCCGATCTGCGACGAGGGCACCAGCACGCGCTGCGCATCGACCGCCGAACGCGCGGCCAGCACCGGCACGATCTCGTTCAGATAGGTGCCGACCCCGCCCTTGATCGATTCGGCGACGTGGAGGACGCGCACGCGCTCAGGCCGCGAGCGCCGGGGTCGCCGCAAGTACGTCGTGATAGAAATCGAGATAGCGCGTCGCCACCATCTCCGGGCTCGTCTCCTTGAGCACGTGGACGAAGTCGGCCTTGCTCGGCAACGCATCGCGCCCGGCCGCCATGATCCGCCCCATCCGTTCGGCCAGCGCCGCATCGTCACCCGGCGGATACAGCCAGCCATCATTGTCGTGCCCGATCAGATCGGGAATGCCGCCCGAGCGCGCGCCGATCGAGGGGACGCCGACCGCATAGCTTTCGAGGATCGTGCGCGGCAGCGGTTCGGCCCAGATCGACGGCACGATCAGCACGTCGATCGCGTCGAAGAAGTCCTTGGCGGGCATGAAACCGGCAAACTCGATCGGCAGCCCCTTCGACTGCTCGATGAACGGATCGAGGCTGTCATTCGCCTTGCCGGCGACGAGGATGCGCCAGTCGCCCGCAGGCAGGCGCCGCGCGGCGTCGATCATCGTGCCGACGCCCTTCTCGTAATTGATGCGGCCGAGATAGCCGAAGGTGAACGGCCCGCTGCGCGGCGGCCGCGTGCCGTCGGAGCCCTCGACGGCGGCGGCGTTCCAGATCACGCGCTGCCGGTCCTTCGGGATATGGTCGAAATAACCGCGGCTGGTGTGGAGGCGCAGCGTCTCCGACCCCACCGCTGCGACGCCAGCCACGTTCCGGTGGTTGGCGTGCTTGGTGTAGGTCATCACCTTGCACTTCAGCCCGCACGGCTTGCCGTCGTGATAGAGCGAGGCGTCGGCGCACATCAGGTCATAATCGCGCAGCGTATGCACGATCGGGATGCCGCGCTTCGCTGCCGCCAGCCACACGCGGGTGGAGACATCGACCAGCGAGTGGGTGTGGACGACGTCCGGCTTAAACTCGTCCAGCACGTGGCCGAAATGGTCTTCCAGCTTGTAGTTGAACTGCTGCATGAACTTGCGGATGCCGCGGCGAAGCTTGGAATGCTTCGGCCATTCCTCCGCCCAGAAGCTGGTTTCGTGCGGCATGCGATAGACGGTCACGCCGTTGCGCTCCTCCTTCACGAACGCGCCGGGCGTGGTGCACGCCGCCGCGACCTGATGGCCGAGCTTCGCCTGCGTCTCGGCGAGGAAGGCGACCGAACGCTCCGCGCCGCCGAGGATGTGCGGCGGATAGAGCATGCTCAGATGGACGATTCGCATGGTCGCTCCCGTTCGTCCGGCGTTGTCAGCCCCGCCGATGCTTGATTGCCTGCTCATAGAGGCGAACATATTGCGCTGCAACATTGGCTGGCCGGAGCCGCTCGATCAGCGCGGCGATGCGCTCGGGCGAAGGCCGGTCCTGCGCGGTCATCGCCTGCGCCATCCTGGCGCCGAGCGCGATCGGATCGTTGGGCGGCACCGTCCAGCCCGGATCGACCGCCGCGACCATCTCGCCGATCGCGCCGCTCTCGACGCCGACGACGCGGCGGTGCGCGGCATAGGCCTCGACCACCGTAAGCCCGAACGGCTCGTCCCAGATCGGCGGCACGACCAGTGCGTCGATCCCGGCGAGGAAGGCGGCGGCATCGACATGGCCGACGAAGCGGATGGGAAGCCCCGCCGCCGCGGCCTCGAAATGCGCCTGATCGGGGCCCGGCGCTCCGGCGATATCGAGGATCCACCCCTGCTCCGGAAGGTGACGGCATGCCTCGATCATGACCGCCACGCCCTTCTCGCCCACCACGCGGCCGAGGAAACCGAACCGGAACGGCGCCCAGCCCGTCTTCGGCGACGTCGCCGTCACTGCCAGCGTCGCCGGGTTCCACACCACCGTGCTGCGGTCGCCGTAATCGGCGAACAGGCCGTGTGCGACGTGGATGTCGAGCACCGGCCGCGACACCGCCGCGACGACGTCGATCGCGCCGATCCGCGCCTGCTTGGGCGCCGACAGCACCCGGCAAACATTGTGACGGGGCACGCACTTGCGCCCGTCCTTGAACATAGCCGCGCGGATGCACAGCAGATCGTAATCATGCAGCGTGTGCACCACCGCGATCCCACGCGACGCAGCGGCGGCCCACACGCCCGGCGGCAGCTCAACCATCGAATGCGTGTGGACCACGTCGGGGCGCACCCGGTCCAACACCGCGCCGAACGCGCGCACGGTTCGGATGTTGTAGACCGTCGCCGCCTTGTTCAGCAGCCGCACCGACTGCGGATATTTCGCACTCTCCTGGATCCACAACGGGTTACGCGACGCGAGCGGGACGGTGACGACGCCGTTGCGTATGCCTTCCGGCTCCGGCTCGCGCGTGAGCGAGGCAGCGAACACCTCGTGTCCGGCGGCGACCTGTTCCTCCGCCAGCGACGCCGCCACCCTCTCGGCGCCCCCGACCGACGCCGGGGGATAAAGCGAACTCAGGTGGAGGATGCGCATCCGGGATTGCTCCGTTTCGGCGCGGCAAATACTCCGATACGATCAAAAATGGCAATGCACCGGCCCGGCTAGGCAAGTTCGCACGCGCATGCGATAGCCCCGCCGCGTCCATCCTCCCTCGAGCAAGGTCACCCATGCCCGATCCAGCGACCGGCCCGCAGAACATCGTCATCAACGGACGTTTCCTCTCGCAGCGGCTGAGCGGCGTGCAGCGTTATGCGCGCGAGATCACCCAGGCGCTCGATGCGCTGATCGCCGCCGATCCGCAGGGGCTCGGCCGCAACCGCTGGCGGCTCGCCGCCCCGATCGACGCCACGTGCGATCTGCCGCTGACCGCGATCGAGGTCGAGAAGGTCGGCACGCGCACCGGGCATGTGTGGGAACAATGGGAATTGCTGCGCGCAGCGCGCGGCGCACGGCTGGTCAACCTCGGCAATTCGGGCCCGGTGCTGCATCCGGACATGGCCGTGGTGATCCACGACGTGGCGGTGTTTCGCACGCCCGAGAATTTCGGTGCGCGCTATGCCCGCGCCCACCGCATCCTCGGCCGCGTGCTGGCGCGGCGCGCGCAGATCGGCACGGTGTCCGAATTCTCGCGCGGCGAGATCGCCGACGTTCTGCGCGTGCCCGAGCGCGACATCTTCGTGGCGCGCAACGGTTGCGATCACCTGCGGCGCGTGACGCCCGACGAGGTGCTGAGGCGGCTCGGGTTGACCGAGGGAGGGTATTTCCTGTTCGTCGGATCGCCGACGCGCAACAAGAACCTCGCCCAGGCGCTCACCGCCTTCGCGCAACTCGGCCGGCCCGACATACGCTTCGTCATCGCCGGCTCGCTCGCCAAGGCGGTGTTCGGCGACGTGATGCCGGCGGATGTGCCCGGCGTGATGGTCGTGCCGGGGCTGCCGGACGGCGGCATCGCCGGTCTCTACGCCCATGCCGCGGCGCTGGTCTTCCCCAGCCGCTACGAAGGCTTCGGCATCCCGCCGCTGGAGGCGATGGTGAACGGCTGCCCGGTGCTTGCCGCCGACATTCCGGTGCTGCGCGAAGTGTGCGGCGACGCCGCGACCTACTTCCCGCTCGACGATGCCGATGCGCTGGCAGGCCGCATGGCGCAGATACTCGACCAGCCCGAACGACGCTCAGCGGCGGCCGAGGCCGGTCATGCGCGGGCGGCGCGCTTCACCTGGGCGTCGGCCGCGCGCGATCTCGCTCAGGCGATCACGTCGCCGCGGGCCTGACGATCTCGGCCGGCGGGTCGAGTTCAAGATGCGCCGCCTCGTCGGCGGTCTGCTGATCGATCGGCGAGCGCAGCAGCGCCTTCAACGCCGCGATGATGCGGTGGCGGATGATCGCATAGACCAGCAGCACCACCGCGCCATAAGCAGCGGTCACCGCCGCCCATTGCGCCCAGCTTTGCGGCGACAGGCCCAGCAAGGCCGCCACGGCATAGCCGCCCGCAGTCGCGATCACCGCTGGCGCGAGCGCGCGCAGATAGTGGAGTGGCGGCATGCCGGCCGCCCAGATCTTGGCCCAGATCTGCCCGACGGCGACGATCGTGCCGACCACGAGATAGACCACCGCGAACGTCTTCAGCCCGAACGGCAGCGCCGCGACGAAACCGACAAGCAGGGCGATGCTGCTCACGACGTTGACGTAGAATTGCAGCCGCGCATAGCCGCGCGCCAGCAGCACCGAGCCGTTATAGGCAGCCAGCGCCTGCACCGCGCCCAGCGGCGTCAACAGCGCCATCAGCGGCAGGATGTCATGCCAGTGCGGCGACAGCAGCTTGGTGATCGGCAGCGCGAGCCCGAACGTCATCCACATCATCAGCGGGAAGGCGAGCATGGCCGTGATCATGCTGACCGCCGCGATCGGCGCCTGGAACCGCTCGGGCGACACGTCGTTGAGCTTGGTCAGCGTCGCCAGAAGCACGCCTGATGCCGGCCACGCCAGCGCCATCAGCGGCAGGATCATGAACTGATAGGCCATGCCGTAGAGCCCGACGGCGGTCGCGCCCAGCACGGCGCCGATCAGCAGGTTCTGCGCATTGCGCGCGCCGAAATTGACGAGGTTGGTCGCCAGCACCCATCCGCCGAACGACAGCAACGCACCGATCCGACGCCACTGCAGGCTGATCGAGAAATCGCGATACGTGCTCAGCGTGAAGCGGATCGCACGGAAGGCCTGCAGCACGATGTGGAAGGCGACCACGGCGAATACGCCCGCGCCGAACGGCAAGGCCACCGCGCAGGCGAGCGCAGCGACGATCACGCCGATCCCCTCGATCTTGGCGACCTCCTGATAACGCAACCCGCGCTCCAGCATCGCGCGCGGCACGCCGGCCGCGATCGAGAAGAACACCGCGAGCGACAGCCCGGTCAGCACCCAACCGAGCCCGGCCAGCTTCGTGCCATGCTCCAGCGGGAAACCGCTCGCCGCGAGCAGCAAGGCGGCAATCAGGCCGACCACCAGCGAGAAGGAGAAAGCGCCGCCCGCCTGCTCGGCGGTCAGCCCGGTCTGGCGCACGATCGCGCTCGCCAGCCCCATGTCGGTGAACAGGGCGATGAACTGGATGATCGGCAGCGAGAAGGTGATGAGGCCATATTGGGCCGGCAACACGAACAGCGCGACCAGCGTGCTGATGCCGAACTGGACGCCCGCCTTGAACAGGTTGAGCGAGGACATCGACGCGAGGTTCTTGAGCATCGGCCTCTTCGCTGCACTGCAACAATCAGCGCCGCTCAACCACAAGCGGCGTCGAAAAGCAATTGCGCGCTAGGATAAGGCCATCGTCTCCGCCTCGTCCAGCAGCCGATCGGCCGCCTGCCCCCAGGTAAAATGCGCCGCCCGCTCCCGACCGGCGGCGATCTTGGCTGCGCGAAGTTCGGGATCCGACGCGAGCGCACGCACCGCTTTCCCCCACGCGGTGGGATCGTCGACATCGGCGTACAGCACCGCGTCACGGCAAATCTCCGGCAGCGCACCCGCAGGCGCCGCCACCACCGGGCAACCCAGCAGCATCGCCTCGACCGGCGGCAGGCCGAACCCCTCGGTCCGCGACGGAAAGAGAAGGCAGGTCGCGCCCTCATACAGCCCGCGCAGGATGCCGTCGTCGATCGCCCCCGTGCAGATCGCCCCGTCGAATCCCCCGAAGTTGATGTCGTGGCCGACGATGACCAGCGGCACGCCGCCAAGCATGCCGTCTTCCATCGCAGCGCGGATCACCTCGAGGTTCTTGTAGGTCTTGGTCGAGCCGAACAGCAAAGCGTAGCCGCCCGGTTTCAGACCGAACCGTGCCAGCGCGTCTGGGGCGGCGGGCACCTGCACGACATGATCGCCGCCATTGTAGATCACGCCCGTCCGCCCGGGCCGCACGATGCGCGTCAGCTCGAGCTGCTGGCGCGAGGCGCGCGAGACGGTCAGCACCCGCCGGCTGGTATGCCCCACCAGCGGGATGAGCAGTCGATAGCCCCACCGTTGCTTGAGCGGATAGGATTGTTCGGGCAACCAGAACTGCGCGTCGTGGATCAGGGTGATCTGACGCGGGTGGGCGAGCGGCCCGAGATTGCACAGGCTGACGAGCACGCCGCTGCGCGCGGTCCACGCCAGCGCGGTCTGCTCCCAAAGCTGGGTCCGGCCGCCCGGCGGCGACACGATTTCGATGGTCTGCAGCCCCTCGGGACGCGGACAATCGCGCGGCAGCAGCAATGTGATCGCCGGCCGCTGCTCGGGCGGGCGCGCGGAAATCCGTTCGTCCAGCGCGCGGACAAGGCAATCGGCGACCCGATGTACCCCGTTCAAAACACCCAGATAAAATTTGCCGTTGAGGAAGATTGGGCGCGATGGCTGGATGCTGCGGATCGGCGTCACGAACCCCTAGATAGCGGGGAAGACGCGGCGAACCAGAGCGCGTTAATCCATTTTAACCTTTTGTCGCGCCGATCGGTCCGGTCCGGAGTATCCTTCGCTTGCAAACGTTTACAACTTAATTTCGCATCCCGGCGGCGGAGCGTCGCGGACGTGCCGGCGGGGCCGCGCGCTGCAGATCGGGGCGCCCGGCAAGCGCCTGATTCAGCAGGTTCGCCTGCCGCTTGTGGGCCCCCTCGACCGATCCCCGCCGCAGCCCGGGAATCGCCTGCGAACGGGCCAGCAGCATGAATATGGTCGGCAGCGGCATGACGTTGGCGAGCAGCGGCAGCGCCCGATCGACAGCGGTGCCGTCGCGCAGCACCAGCATCGCGTCGAGCGCCATCGTCGCCAGAATCACGCTCAGCCAGACCGGCATCGCGCCCAGCGAGCGTCGCAACACCAGCGACGTCCCCAGCATGATCGCGATACCGAAGTAGACCCCCACCACGTCGGGCGGGAACAGCGCATCCACAGCCGTCACGATACACCTCCGCTACTCATGCGATCCCCTTAGCGCAGGCGCGTTAAGGATCGCTTGAGCGCGGAGGCCCCGATCAGCGCCGCGCGCGCCGCTTATGCGTCCTCGCGCGCCGCCAGCAATGCGTGGATCTGCGCGACCACGGCCGCGCCCTCGCCCACCGCCGCGGCGACGCGCTTGGTCGATCCCGCGCGCACGTCGCCGATCGCGAAGATCCCCGGTACGTTGGTCTCCAGCGGCAGCGCGCCCTGCCCGGTGACGACGAAGCCCTTCGCATCGGTCTCGACACAGCCGCGTGTCCACTCGGCATTGGGATCGGCGCCGATGAACAGGAACAGATGCCGGAGCGGGCAATGATGCGTCGCGCCGTCGCGCCGTTGGCGAAACACGGCACCGGTCAGGCCGCCGTCCCGGTCGCCCTCCAGCGATACGATCTCGGTATCGACACGGATTTCGACATTGGGCAGCGCCGCGATGCGGTCGATCAGATAGCGCGACATCGTCTCGGACAAATCGCGGCGGACGATCAGGTGCAGGCGCTTCACCTGCGGCGCGAGGAATACCACCGCCTGCCCCGCCGAATTGCCCCCGCCGACCAGCGCGACCTCCTCGCCCGCGCACAGCCGCGCCTCGATCGGCGAGGCCCAATAGGACACGCCCGCCCCCTCGAACGTCGCGAGTTCGGGCACGTCGGGCCGGCGATAACGCGCGCCCGACGCGATCACGATCGCGCGCGCCTCGATGCGGCGGTCGCCGGTCAGCTCCAGCGCCAGCCGCTCGCCCGAGCAATCGAGCCGCTCGACCGCGACCGGGATCGCGATCTCGGCGCCGAACTTGAGCGCCTGGTTGAAGGCTCGCCCGGTCAACGCCTGTCCGGAGATGCCGGTCGGAAAGCCGAGATAATTCTCGATCCGCGCCGACGCGCCCGCCTGACCGCCCATGGCGCGCCCGTCCAGCACGATCACCGACAGGCCCTCGGACGCGGCATAGACGGCGGTCGCGAGCCCGGCCGGACCGCCGCCGACGACGGCGACGTCGTAGCAGGCGCCGGGCGGGATATCGGGCGTGATGCCGAGGCAGGCCGCCACCTCCCCGTCGCTCGGCCGCTTGAGGATCTCGCCACCGGGGCAGACCACCAGCGGCAGCTCGTCGGGCAGCACGCCGATCCGCTCGACCAGCGCATGGCCCTCGTCGTCCACGCGCACGTCGAGCATCAGGTTGGGATAGCCGCTGCGCGTGAGGAAGCCCTGCAGCCGCACCACCTCGGGGCTGCCCGGCACGCCGATCAGGATCGGCCCGGCCCCGCCCTCCTCGATCAGCCCGACACGGCGGAGGATCAGCGCGCGCATCACCAGTTCGCCCACGTCGGCCGAACCGACCATCAGCGCGCGCAGATGCGGCGCATCGAACGGCAGCGCGGTGCATCCCTCCGGCCCGGCCCGGCCGCCCGCGATCGACGGCCGCCCGGCGAGCTGATTGACCTCGCCCGAAAATTGCCCGGCGCCGTGAGTGGTCACCGCCGCCTCCTGGCTGAGCCCGTCGCGGCGATAGACCTGGATCTCGCCCGCCAGCACCAGCCATGACGGGACGTCGCTCGCGCCGACCGCATAAAGCGTGTCGCCCGGCTCGAAATGCTGTTCCGGACCGCTGGCGAAGCGCCGCGCCGTTTCGATCTGCGTGCGCTCCAGCACGGGCCACATCTGGTGCTGGCGAGTGGTTGCGACCCCCATTCGAACCTCCGTCGGCGGCGGGAATGCGCCGACGCCTTAATGGAGGCATCGGCGTTGCGCATCAATGGAGCCCGCGCGTCCAGAGCGGCACGAGCGCGGTCGCCGCCTGCCGACCGACGGGTCGGCCGCGCCCATAAAAAAACCGCCGGCATCCCGAGGGACACCGGCGGCGGAGGGGTGGGGTCAGGTCAGAAGTTGTAGCGCAGGCCGACGCGATACTGACGGCCGAGGACGTCGTACAGGAACGGATTGGCACCGTAGCTGACGTTGGTCGCCGGTGCCGGCACCGGCGACTTGTTGAGCAGGTTGTCGATCTTGAAATAAGCGGTGATGTTCTTGTACACCTTATAAGATCCGCCAAGATCGACGTAGAAGGCACCGGGCATGCGGTTGTTGTCGATCGTCGGATGCTGCGCGGTCGAGACCGGGCAGTTGGACGTGCACTGGATATATTCGTTGCTGTAGACGCCGTCGCTGAACCAGCGCTCGGTCACCGTCAGGCTCGCCTTGGGCGTGTCCCAGCTCTGCGTGACGAAATATTTCCAGTGCGGCGTGTTGCCGAGGTTCACGCCGGCGCTTTCGGTCGGGATGGTGCCGAGCACGCCCGAGTCCGTCAGGAAGCTGATGACGTGCGTCGCGAGACCACGCACCGTGAACGTGCCGGGCAGGCCGACCCGACGCAGCGGGAAGACGTAGCTCGTCTCGATGTCGAAGCCCTTCGTCTTGATCGAGGCGACGTTGAACGCCTGGACGTTGACGAAATTGCCGTTCGGCTGCGTGCTGTCGAGGAAGATGCTCTTACACAGATCCTGATTGCCGGCGATGTAGCAGAGATCGACCTGCTGCTGCGCCGACAGTGTCGACACCACCCCATCCACCTTGATGTGGTAATAATCGAACGAGGCGCTGAAGCCCGGCAGCCAGTTCGGGCGCGACAGCGCGATGCCCGCTTCGGTGTTGCGTGCGATTTCCGGCTTGAGGGCGGGGTTGCCGAGCGTCGACTGCGCCACCGTCACCGAACGGCCCGCGGCGACGCGCGGATCGTTGACGACGTTGTTGGCGAAGATCGGCGCCGCGAACAGCTCCGACAGGTTCGGCGCGCGAACGTCGCGCGACGTCACGGCGCGCAGCCGCAGGCCCGAAATCGGCGTCTCGTAGGTGCCGCCGATCTTCCAGCTGCCGATCCACTTAGTATTCGTGCTGTACTTGGTCTCGCGCCCGGCGACGTTGAGGTTCGCCTTGCCGATGCTCTCCGAATCCAGCAGCGGGATGTTCAGCTCGAGGAAGCCCTCGTTGACGTGATACTTGCCCTGGCCGTTATGATAGTTGCCGGCATACCAGTTGTTGCCCGCAGTGGTATTGAGCAGCGGATCGGCCGGATAAGCGGAATCGAACTGCGTATACTGGTCGAGGCCGTTGCCGTACGGGTCGCCGCGGACGCGATACCATTCCCTGCGGAACTCGTAGCCGAACGCGACCGAGACCGGGCCGGCCCACAGCGAAACCGGCTGGCCGTTGATGCTGGCGCTCGCGGCATCCTGCTTCTGTAGCGTGTGCTGGAACGGGCCGGTCGTCGGCTCGACATAGTTGAGCGCAGCCCCGCTCGGCGCGACGTTGCCGATGATGTCGAACGGCTGGCATCCCGCCGCCACGGCGACCGCCGAGGCGCAGGTGATCGTGCCGTTCGGCCCGGCCACCGCCTGGATCGCGGCGTTGAAGCGCGGCGTCAGCGAGATGTTGCGGACGTGGATGTCCGTCACGTTCTCGCCATGCTCGTAATAAGCGTCGTAGCTCCACGTCGTGCCGAGCGCCGCGAACTTGCCGTCCGTCCCCAGCACGCCGCGATAATTGCGGCGCTGGGTATGGACGTTGATGTTGTCGGGGAAGTTGGCGAGGCTGGTGCCGAACTGGAAGCTGGTGATGTTGTTCGTCGCGCATGCCGCCTGGATCGAGGCGGGCACGTACGGGTTGGAACACTGGATCGTCAGGTTGGCGTTCTTCGCCGCACCCGGATTCGGCGAGTTGGACGAGCGGACCTGCGCGACGTTGACGGTCGCATAGATCTCGCTGCTCGGCGCGATGTCGAAGCCGACACGGCCATAGCCGACCGCGCGCGACAGACGCGATGCCAGGCTGGTGCCCGCGCCGACGAGGCCGCTCAGGTCGCCGCCCGAGCAGAACGGCGTGATACAGCCGGCGACCGAGCCGCTCGCCGTCTTGCTGGGAACGCCGTTCGAGCCATAGACGAAGTTGAAGGGCTGACCGTTCGCGCCGAATGCGATGCCCTGCAGCGGGCCGGCCGTGATCAGGCCGTACTTCGCATATTGGAACTGCTGGGCGTTGGTGATGTAGGTATATTGCGGCTGGCCGGCGGGCGTCGCCGCGATCGCCTTCACCTGCAATGCCGGCGACGCGTACCAGTGGCGGCCGTTCGCGCCGGTCAGGCCGAAGCCCGGATTGGGCACGCCGCCCTCATGGCCATATTCGCCGCTCACCTCGACATGGAGGCGATTGTCCATGAACGCATGGCCCCATGCGATCTGGGCGGTGTAGTTGACGTCGTCGCCATAGGTGGTGGCGCCACCCTCGGCGTTCATCTTCACGCCCTCGAAATGCTTCTCGGTGATGAAGTTGACGACGCCGCCGACCGCGTCCGAGCCGTAGGACGCCGATGCGCCGCCCGTCACCACGTCGACGCGACTGATCAGCAGCTGCGGGAACTGGCTGATGTCCGGCACGCCGGTGACGTTCGCGCCGATGAAGCGCTGGCCGTCGAGCAGGGTCAGCGTGCGGATCGCACCCAGGCCGCGCAAGCTGAACGAGCTCAGGCCCTGCGTGCCGCTGGAGGTGGTGGCGACGCCGGTCGTGCGGCCGGTGCTGCCCATCAGCGACGGCAATTGCGCGATGGTGTTGAAGATGTTGGGCTCGGCGTTCTTCGCGATGTCCGCGGCGCCGATCACGGTGGTCGGCGTCGGGGCGGTGAAGCCGCTGGCGGTGATGCGCGATCCGGTGACGACGATGTCGCCGACCGAAGCGGCCTGCGGGGCCGCCTCGTTCGCCGGCGCGGCAGGATCGGCGGCCGGCGGCGCAAGCGTCTGCACCGGCGCGGCCGTTTGCGCAAAGCTCGGCATCGCCGCCATCGCGGCGATCAGCGCTCCGGTGCTGGTGGTGAGCAATGCGCGCCGCAGGCTCCGCATATCGCGCGCAGACGGCGCCTTCCCCGTATCCCGTTCCATGAACATCCCCTCATTTTTGATTGTTGTTCGTCGCCGGCGCGGCGGACATTCCGCAGCGATCGCCATGCGCATCATTCTGATGTTGGGCGCTTCACGCGCCGTATACCGTCTCCCTTTGGCCCCTGTTGGCGGTGCCTTGATTTCCCGGATGATATTTTGTCGACAATTTGACCGTTTGTCGACTCATTTATATGGATTGTCGACAACTTTTCGCGTGGTGCTCAGGGCGTGTCGGGCAGGCCGAACACGTAGACGGCATAGCCGGTGACGGGGCGATGCACCTCGCCCAGCATCGTGCTGGGTTTCAGCTGCGGGCTGCCGCCGCCGAGCGCGGTCGTCACCGCGACATATTGCCGGCCGTCGACCGTGAAGGTCACCGGGAAGCCCTGCACGGTCGTGCCGAGCCGCACCTTCCACAAGGTCCGCCCGTCGCGCACGTCGACCGCGCGGAAGACGCGATCGAAATCGCCGACGAAGGCGAGGTTGCCCGCGGTCGACACCACCCCGGTCAGGAACGGCGCGCGCTGCTGCATCGTCCACAGCGGCTTCATGTCGGCGGTGCGATAGGCTGACAGCCGGCCGAGATTGCCGTCGCTGCCCGGCATTTCGTAATAGACCTGCGATCCGTTGCCGAGCATCAGCACGCAGCTCTGGCTGAGCGGCAGGATGATCGTGTCGCTCGGCTGGTGATAACTGGTCGCCTGCCAGTTATGCCCACCTTCCGGCCCCGGACACGAGGCGAGCCACTGATCCGATTTCTGGTCGATCACGTCCTTGCGATAGGTCGGCCGCCCGGTCTTCGGATCGATGCTGGTGAAGACGTTCTGGAACACCGTCTGGGTGGAGCCGAGATATTTGCCGGTGACGCGGTCGAGCTTCCACAGGATGCCGGCCTTGCCGATCGTCATCAGCGTCTTCTGCGCGCCATGATCGATCAGCACGCGCTCGAACACTTCGTCGAGGTCGAAGGTCTCGCCCGGCGAATGGTTGAACGCCCATTTGAGTTTACCGGTGTCGGGATCGAGCGCGAGCGTCGAATTGGCATAATCGGTCGCGCCATTGCCCGAACCGCGCTCGTCGCGCCGCCACGGCTTGGCCTGCGCCGTGCCCCAGTAGGTGGTGTTGAGCGCGGGATCGTAGGTGCCGGCGATCCACGCCTCGCCGCCCTTGCGATCGTCGTCGGGCATGCCGTTCCACGTGTCGCCGCCGGGCTGGCCGGTCAGCGCGACCGTCACGAACTTCCAGTCGCGCTTGCCGGTCGCCGCGTCGTAGGCGCTGATATAGCAATGGTCGGGCGTGCCCTTGCGGCCGCAATTGGTCATGCCGACGATCACCTTGCCGTGCACGATCATCAGGCCGCCGGTTGAATAGCCGACGCCGGGCTTGTTGTCGGTGATGTGGGTCTTCCACACCTCTTCGCCCGTCCGCGCATCGAGCGCATAGACCATGCCTTGCGGCGTGTTGACGTAGAGGTTGGTGCCGTACACCCCCATGCTGCGCGTCTCTTCGGACGATGGGCCGGGCCCGGCGGTCTTGGGCAGCGGCCCGAGCCGATTCTCCCACAGCAATTCACCGGTCTTCGCATCCAGCGCCTGGACGACGTTGCCGACGCCCCACATGAACATCACGCCGGCATGGACGATCGGCGTGTCCTCCATCGTGCCGTTCTCCGGCATCGACCACATCCACTTGAGCTGCAGCTTCGCGACATTGCTGGCGTCGATCTGCGCGAGCGGGCTGTAGCTCCAGCCGGCATAATTCCGCCGCAGCATCAGCCAGTCGCCGTCGGGCGGGCTGAGCAACATCGCGTCGGTGACCGGCTGGTAATCCTCGATGTCGCCCTTCAGGCTCAGCCCGAGCTTGCTGGGGATGACGAAGCGGCCGGGATCCGAATAGCGCACCGTCTGGCCGGGCGCGGCGAAGCCGGCAGAGGTGGCAATGCTGGCTTTCTCGCCGCCCGAGGCATCGGCCGGCGCGGCTTCCTTCGCGCCGCTCACCTGCGCCGCCGCCGCGGCGGGCGCGGCCGCGGTCAAATCGGCAGGCGCCTTGCCCGTGACGATGCTGCCGATGGCCACTTCGGCGGCGGCGGTCAGCGGCGCGGTGCCGGCCGTCGCGCCATTGGCGTGCAGGATGAAGGCGACGATGCTGGCATAGGTCGTATCGTCGAGGCTGCCGCCGCGCCCGAGCGGCATCGAGGCGTGAATCTTGCTGTAGAGCGCCGCCACCGGCCGCTTGCCCCACGCACCCATGAAGGCCGATCCGGCGAGCGGCGGCGCGTCGGTCGCGCCGGCGAGATCGGGCTGGTGGCAGACCGCGCACTGCTCGCCATAGGCCTGCCGCCCCGCCTCGACCTGCGCCGTCGTGAACGGCCCGGCATTGCCCTCGGCCAGCGCCAGGCCGCCGAGCGTCAGCGTCAGCGTTGCGGCACCGAGCAGCAGCCAGGAGGTATTGCGCATTTTCACTCTCCGGAAGCCGTGGTCAGCGCGACGGCGTGTCGAGCTGCGGGATGAACCAGGGGCCCTGCTGCGGCACGCCCTGCACGGCCTTTGCGTGCGCGGGCAGCAGCCAGCCCCACAACGTGCCCTTGGGGCCCCATCCATAGCCCGGCGGCGCCTTCTCGCTGTCGATCTGGACGTAGAGCCGCCCGGTGCGCAGCGCCTGCGCCTGCGCGGGCGTCAGCCGGAAAGATCCGCTGATCTCGCCGCTGGTGGCGGTCGCGATCATCAGCGCCAGCACCCGCTTGCCGGGCACGCCGATCGCCGGGCTCTCGAACAGCCCCGCGACGGTCGCCGCCGACGGCAGGCTGCCGAAATGGCCAGTGACGGTAAGTTTGGTGCCGTCGAGCGTCGCCTGCGCCTCGCCCCGGCCGGCGATCACCGCCTTGGTTTCGTCGTCGAGCGGCATCGGGCCGAGATTGGCGGCATAATCGGCCGCCACGGCGGGAACGGCACCGATCGCGAGCATAAGGCCGGCGATCGGGCGCATGATGGCGCGGCGCGCACGGACGCGGCCCTTGGTCGGGGTCGACCGCCCCGCGCGCAAACCTGACAAGATCGCCAGCCGCATCCCCTCCCCTTTCCTACCGACGGGGATTTGATCCCCTTGACGTATCGAGCGTTCGCATACAAAATCCGGATCGTACATACAATCTTTTCGGTCTTGACCGTTCCGCCCACCATGCCGGATCACCGGCGCAGATCGCGAACACGCGCTGCAATCAGGAGAGAATGATGAAGGGCTTCCGTTATCTCGGCGCCGCGTTCGCCACCGTGGCCGTCGCACTGGCCGCGTCCGCGCAAATGATGCCCAAGGACGAGCCGATGCCCGTCACCGCGCAGAAGATGCCCGAGGAATATTGGTCGGCCAAGCCGAGCACCCCGACGCCCTATGTCGCGCCCAACAAGGTGCACTGGAAGCTCTCCGAAATCCTCGCCGCGCATCGCGGCCAGACCGATTGGGTCCAGCCGATCGTGCGCAACCCGCAGCAGGATGCCGATTACATCTCGCTCGGCGTCGGCAAGAAGACCAAGCGCAGGATGTATGCCGACGATCGCGTCGTCTGGATCGTGCAGGACGGCACGATGAAGGTCTCGATCGACGGCGTCGAGCCGTTCGAGGCGACCAAGGGCTTCATGGTCAACGTCCCCTTCCGTCATTTCTATTCGATCGAGACGGTCGGCGACAAGCCGTCGCTCCGCTTCGAGGTGCGCCATGCCGGCTCGCCGCCGCTCTATCCCTTGTCTGAGACGCCCGACCCCTATCCCGGCCGGACCTATGTGAAGGTCACCGGCAATCCGGGCCCGGCGCAGATCGGCGACAGCAACCCGATCTATCTCGATTTCTGGAAGCAGATCGCCAATGGCGACAAGCCCTATAACGGCAAGTTCGTGTGGGACGATCACTTCACCTCGAACATCCTGCGCGGCAAGGCGCAGCCGGTGCCGCCGGAGAGCAATGTCGGCCACTTCCACGTCGACTGGACCGAGTTCTGGTTCGTCATGGAGGGCAAGGTGAATTACAAGATCGAGGGCTATCCCCTGTTCGAGGCGCAGCAGGGCGACGTGGTCGCGGCGGTCAAGGGCCGCTGGCATCGCCCGTCGAACAGCCCGAACGCGCCGATGTCGACGCGCATCCCGTTCAATCCGCGCCCCGTCATCCTCCACAATTTCGAGCCGGCGCATTGATCGTCGTCGTCGCGACCAACCGACGATCCCCGGAGAAGACGAGCGCATGAACTGGACGCGACGGGCAGCGCTGGCGCTCCCACTGCTCGGATGGCTGGGCGCTCGCTTTCCCGCGCTGGCGCAGATCAGCCCGCGCAAGCGGGCGCCCGGCGATACCGACTGGACGAGCTATGCGGGTAGCGCCGCGAACACGCGCTACTCGCCGCTCGATCAGGTCAACGGCAAGAATTTCAACGAGCTCGAGATCGCATGGCGGTTCAAGACCGACATTCTGGGCGTGCGCCCCGAATATCAGTTCGAATCGACCCCGCTCGTCGTCAACGGCGTGCTCTATTCGACGGCGGGCAGCCGCCGCGACGTGATCGCGCTCGATGCCGCCACCGGCGAGTTGCTGTGGATCCACCGCGAGGATGAGGGCGAGCGCGCCCGCCGCGCGCCGCGCCAGCTTTCGGGACGCGGCCTGTCCTACTGGACCGACGGCACCGAGGAGCGATTGCTCTACGTCACGATCGGCTATCGCCTGATCGCGCTCGACATCCGCACCGGCCAGCGCATCGCCGGTTTCGGCACCGACGGCGTGATCGACCTGCGGCAGGACGACGACCAGCAGATTGATCCGGTCACCGCCGATGTCGGTCTCAATGCCACGCCGTGCGTGGTCAAGGATACGGTGATCGTCGGCGCGGCGCACACCGCCGGCAATGTGCCGCTGACGCGCGACAATGTACGCGGCTACGTCCGCGGCTTCGACGTGCGCACCGGCAAGCGCAAGTGGATCTTCCACACCATCCCGCGGAAGGGCGAGTTCGGCTACGACACGTGGCTCGACGGCACCGAAAAGATCGGCAATGCCGGCGTCTGGTCGCAGATGTCGGCCGATCCCGAGCTCAACCTCGTCTATATCGGCGTCGAGCTGCCGACCGGCGACGTCGGCGGCCAGTATCGCCGCGGCAACGGCCTGTTCGGCGAGAGCATCGTCGCGCTCGACATCGATACGGGCGTGCGCAAATGGCATTACCAGACCGTCCATCACGGCCTGTGGGACTATGACATTCCCGCCGCCCCGGTGCTGCTCGACGTGCCGGTCAAGGGCAAGGGCGTGGTCAAGTTGCTCGCCGCGCCGACCAAGCAATCCTTCCTCTACGTGCTCGATCGCGTGACGGGCAAGCCGGTCTGGCCGATCCCCGAGCGCAAGGTGCCGAAGGGCGACGTGCCGGGCGAATGGTATTCGCCGACCCAGCCCATTCCGACCAAGCCCAAGGCGTATGACGTGCAGGGCATCACGCCCGACGTGCTGATCGACTTCACCCCCGAACTGCACGCACAGGCGCTGGAGGTCATCAAGAATTACCGCACCGGCCCGCTCTTCACCCCCGCCTCGGTGTTCGATCCCGAAGGCACGTGGGGCACGCTGACCGCGCCGTCGCTCACCGGCGGCAGCAACTGGCCCGGCGGCGCCGCCGATCCCGAGACCGGCATCATCTACGTCTGCTCGAAGACGCAGGCCGACGTGATGACCGAGCTGAAGAACGACAATCCCAAATTGTCCGACTTCGCGTGGATCAACGTGCGCGGCATGGCCAAGGCGCCCAAGCGCGGCACCCACACTTACGGCTATCTGACGGTCGAGGGCCTGCCTTTGCTCAAGCCGCCCTACGAGCGGATCACCGCGATCGATCTCAAGACCGGCGATTTCGTGTGGCAGGTGCCGCACGGCGAGACGCCCGACCAGATCCGCAACCACCCCAAGCTCAAAGGGCTCAAGATCCCCAAGACCGGCCGTCCCGGCAATATCGGCGCGCTCGTCACCAAGACGTTGGTGATCGCCGGCGAGGCCGGGATCTTCACCCTCCCCGACGGCCGCCGCGGCGCGATGCTGTGCGCCTACGACAAGGCGACCGGCGAGCAGAAGGGCGCGGTCTACATGCCGGCCGGCCAGAGCGGCTGCCCGATGACCTACATGCTCAACGGCCGCCAGCACATCGTGATCGCGGTCGGCGGCGGCAATTATAGCGGCGAGCTGATCGCCTATCGCCTGTCGTCCGCATGACGAGGAGTTTCCGCATGACCAATCGTTCCTGCCGCCTTGCCCTGATCGGCGCCGCCGCGCTGGCCTTGCCCGCGATCGCGCTCGCCGCCGGCGCGACCGGCACCGTCTGGGCCGGCGCCTATACCGATGCGCAGGCCACGCGCGGCCAGGCGGCCTACGCCACCAGCTGCGCGGCCTGCCATGGCGACGCGCTCAATGGCGGCGATTCGGCCCCGCCGCTCGCGGGCGGCGCCTTCCTCGCCAACTGGAACAATCAGAGCGCGGGCGACCTGTTCACCCGCATCAAGACGACGATGCCGTTCGACGCGCCGGGCAGCCTCGGCAGCGCGACCGTCGCCGACATCGAGGCCTTCATCCTGTCGCGCAACGGCTATCCCGCCGGCGCGGCCGAGCTGACGCACGATGCCGGCGTGCTCGGCCAGACGCGCATCCTCGCCGAAAAGCCCGCTTCGTGACGACGCCCGAGACGCCGGAACGCGCCATGCAGCCATTGGCTGGATTGCGTGTGTTGGACGTGTCGCAGGTGATGGCTGGACCGTTTGCGTGCATGTTGCTGGGCGACATGGGTGCGGACGTGATCAAGGTCGAGCCGCCTGTGGTGGGGGACAGTTCGCGGCGGTCGATGGGGTTCCGGCTGAAGGGCGACGACAGTCCGGGGTTCCTCGCGCTCAACCGCAACAAGCGCTCGATCGTGCTCGATTTGAAGGATCCGGCCGACCGCGAGACCTTCGACGCGCTGGCGAAGACCGCCGACATCCTCGTCGAAAATGGCCGGCCCGGCGTCGCCGACCGGCTCGGCATCGGTTACGAGCGGCTGCGCGCGCTCAACCCGCGGCTGATCTATGCGAGCATTTCGGGGTTCGGGCCGGGCGGCCCGTGGGCGGCGCGGCCGGGCTACGACCTGATCGCGCAGGCGATGTCGGGGATCATGAGCGCGGTCGGGCTGCCGGGGCACGAGCCGGTCAAGAACGGCACGCCGGTCGCCGATCTCGGCTCGGCCCTGTTCGCGGTCTACGGCATCCTCTCCGCCGTGATCGGCCGCGAGAAGACCGGCGAGGGCCAGCTCGTCACCGCGTCGTTGTTCGAAGCCGCACTCGGTCTGTCGATCTGGGAGACCGCCGAATATTGGGGGACGGGCCAGAGCCCCAAGCCGCTGGGCTCGGCCAACCGCATGTCGGCGCCCTATCAGGCGGTGGCGGCGTCCGACGGCTGGTTCGTGTTCGCCGCCGCCAACCAGAAGCTCTGGCTGGCGCTGCTCCAGGTGATGAGCCTGCCCGAACTGAACGACGATCCGCGCTTCGGCGACAACAGCGTCCGCGTCGCCAACGCCGCCGTGCTGATCGACACGCTCAGGCCCACCTTCGCCACGCGCACGGTCGAGCAATGGGTGAGCGGCCTGCTCGCCGCCGGCGTGCCCGCCGGCCCGATCCTCGATTACGCCCAGTCGCTGGCCTCCGACCACGCCGCCGCACGCCAGATGGTGCAGGACATCCCCCACCCGGTCGAAGGCAGCTTCAAGGCGCTCGGCTTCCCGGTCAAACTCTCCGCCACCCCCCAGCAACTCCGCATGCCTCCACCCCTCCTCGACCAGCATGGACCCGACATCCGCGCGGAACTCGAGGGCGCGCAGGCATGAGCGGCGAGACCCGCTGGACCAAGGACGGCGTCGTCGCACGCATCCTGTTCGATCGCCCCGAAGCCTATAATGCCCTGACGTGGGACATGTGGCGTGGGCTCGGCACCGCCTGCGCCGCGATCGCCGCCGATCCCGAGATTCGCGTGGTGACCTTGCGCGGGGCGGGCGGCAAGGCGTTCGTGTCGGGCACCGACATCGCCGGCTTCCAGAGCTTCACGAGCGGCGCCGAAGGCGTCGCCTACGAGGCCGAGATGGATTCCTATGTCGGTGCGGTCGAGGCGTTGCCGCAGCCGACGATCGCGATCGTCGACGGCTGGGCGGTGGGCGGCGGGCTCGCTCTATCGTTCGCCTGCGACTTCCGCATCGCCGCGACCGGCGCACGCTTCGGTTCGCCGCTCGCGCGCACGATCGGCAATTGCCTGTCGGCGCGCGGCTATGCGCGGCTGGTGCAGCATGCCGGCATTCCCATCGCCAAGCGGATGCTGCTCGCCGCCGAGATCGTGCCGGCGGCCGAGCTGCACGCGCTCGGCCTCGTCAATGCGCTGGTCGAGCCCGATGCGATCGACGCGACCGTCGCCGAACTGGTCGACCGCCTCGCCGCCAACGCGCCGCTCACCCAGCGCGTGAGCAAGGAGGCGATCCGCCGCCTGTCGACGCTCAACCAGCCCGACATCGACGATCTGGTCGCCACCATCTACGGCAGCGCCGACTTTGCCGAGGGGGTGCGCAGCTTCCTCGCCAAGGAAAAGCCCGTGTGGCGGGGGCGCTGACGTGACGCCGGCCTCGATCGACGATTTCCGCGAACTGGCGCGCCGCCGCCTGCCGCGCTTCCTGTTCGATTATATCGACGGCGGCTCCTATGCCGAGACGACGCTGCGCGCGAACGTCGACGATCTGCAGCGGCTGAAGCTGCGCCAGCAAGTGATGCGCGACGTCTCGAACATCAATGTCGCGACGACGTTGCTGCGCCAGCCGGCGAGTTTTCCGGTCGCGCTTGCGCCGGTCGGGCTGGCCGGCCTCTATGCGCGGCGCGGCGAGGTGCAGGCGGCGCGCGCGGCGCAGGCGGCGGGCGTGCCGTTCATCCTCTCCTCCTCGGCCTGCTGCTCGATCGAGGAGGTGGTGCAGGGCACCGGCCGTCCGGTCTGCCTGCAGCTCTACATGATCCGCGACCGCGGCTTCATGGCGGACCTGCTCGCGCGCACCGCCGCGCTCGGCGTCGAGACATTGATGCTGACGGTCGACCTGATCGTCCATAGCCCGCGTCGCCGCGACGTGCGCTCGAGCCTCACCGGCACGCAGGGCTTCGCCGCGCGGACCCAGCGCGCGTGGGAGATTGCGCGCCACCCCGATTGGGCGTGGGACGTGGGCGTGCGCGGCCGGCCGCACACGCTCGGCAATTTCGCGCCGATGATGCCGAACGGTGCCGGCCTCGCCCAGTTCACGGCGTGGGTCGGGCGCAATTTCGATCCGTCGATCACGTGGAAGGATATCGAGTGGCTGCGCCAGCATTGGCACGGCCCGATCGTGGTGAAGGGCGTGATGGACGCCGAAAATGCGGTCGCGGCGTGCGATGCGGGGATGGAGGCGATCGTGGTGTCCAACCATGGCGGCCGCCAGCTCGACGGTGCGCCCTCGACGATCGCCGCGCTGCCCGGCATCGTCGCGGCGGTGGACGGCCGCGCCGACGTGCTGATGGATGGCGGCATCCGCTCGGGCATCGACATATTGCGCGCGATGGCGCTGGGGGCGAAGGGCGTGCTGCTCGGCCGCGCCTGGGCGTTCGCGCTGGCGGCGCAGCGCGGCGCGGGCGTCACGCGCATGCTGGGCCTGCTCAAGCACGAACTGGAAGTGGCGATGGCATTGACCGGCCAGACCGACGTGCGCGCGCTGGAGCCGGATATCCTGCTGCCGTCGCGCTAACGCGCGAACGCCATCGCCGCCGGGCTCTCGATGAACAGCGAGCGGCCCGAAGCGGTCAGCTGGCCGCTCTTCGGATCGACGCGGAACTGGGTGATCGAATCGCCGCGCTGATTGAGCGAATAGAGAAAGCGCTCGGTCGGGTCGAAGGCGAGGCTGCGCGGATGATCGTTGCCGGTTGCGATCTCGCCCAGCGGGGTCAGGTGGCCGGTGGCGTCGGCGGCGAACATCGCGATCGTGTCGTGGCTGCGGTTGGCGGCGTAGAGGTGGCGCCCGTCGCGCGCGATCAGCAGCTCCGACGTCTGGTTGGCGCCCTGGAAATCGGCGGGCAATGTCGAGACGCGCTGGCGTGGCGTGAGCCGCAGCTGGCCGGCCGCGACGGCGACATCGGACAGGCTGAGGCTCGCGTCGCGCTCGCCCAGATTGTAGAAATGGCGATCGTCGGGCGAGAAGACGAAGTGGCGCGGGAAAGTGCCGCGCGGCGTCGGAAAGAAGGGTGGATCGTTGGCGACCAGCCGGCCCCGCTCGAGCCGCCAGACATAGACGCGGTCCTGTGCCGCATCGTTGGCGACGACGAAGCGGCCGCGATGATCGGTGCCGACCATATGCACCAAGGCCGGCCCGTCACCCGTGCGCAATGTCGGCGAGCGCGGCTGCGGCGGTGCGGCGGGATCGAGTGTCGGGTGGACGTCGCTCGCCGGATCGAGGCTGCCGTCCGCGCGGATCGGGAAGACCGCGACCGACCCGCCGCCATAATTGGCCGCGAGCAGGTAACGCCCCGACGGATCGAGCGCGAGCGAGACCGGCGCGCCGCCGGTCGGCTGCGTGCCCAGTGCGATCAGCGCGTGCGTCGCCGGGTCGATGCGGAAAGCGGAGACCATGCCGCCTTTGGCCGCACCCGATTCATTGGCCGCATAAAGGATATCGTGGCGCGGATCGGCCAGCAGCCACGACGGTGCGGGCGTCTCGGCGACCAGCCGCGGCGGCGCCATCGCGCCGGTCGTGGCGTCGATCTCGACAAGGTAGATGCCGCGGCCATGATTGAAGTCGGTCGGGCCGGGCAGCGTCGTCAGGGGCGGCTGGCCGGGCGCGAAATCGCGCGGCGTGTAGGTGCCGACATAGGCATGCAGCATCGCGCCGGCTTTGGCGGCGGTCGCGCCAAGCAATAGCGCCAGCATGATAGCCGTTCCGACGCCGCCTTTCCGAAGATGCGTCCGATGCATCATCCGCCGACGTTGCCCCCGGCGCGCACAGCGGCTAGATTCGGGCGATGGCCAGAGCGATCGGCGTCGTCAGACCCAAGACCGAACAGGCCGGCGTGCGCAAGGGCGACCGGCATCAGGAAACCGCGAACCTGCTGCGACGCATGATCCTGGCGGGCGAACTCGCGCCGGGCGAGCCGCTGCGCGAGGTGGCGCTGAGCGAACAGTTCGGGACGTCGCGCACGCCGGTGCGCGAAGCGCTGCGCACGCTGGCGGCGGAGGGGCTGGTGACGTTGCTGCCCAACCGCACGGTCCAGGTCAGCCACCTCGACGAGCAGGCCGCGTCGGAGGTGTTCACCGTTCTCGGCGCGCTCGAATCGCTCGCGGCGCGGCTGGCGTGCGAGCGGATGACGCCCGAGCAGATGGAAATTCTGTCCGAACTGCAGGACGATCTGGAGGATTATTATGCTTCCAAGGATCGGCCGCGCTACCTCGAGGCGAACCGCCTGATCCACGAACTGATCGTCGAATCCTCGGCCAATGCCGCGCTGATCCTCGCGTGGCGGCTGCTGCTGCCGCGCGCCGAGCGCGCGCGCCATGTCAGCACGCTCGATCATGCGCGCTGGGAAGCCGCGTTCGAGGAGCATAAGCATATCCACCGCGCCTTGCTGGCGCGCGACGGGCGCACCGTCACCAAGCTGATGGAAGACCATTTCGACAATGGCGCGGTCAGCATCAAGGACGCGCACAAGCGCGCGCGCCGCGAGGAGCGCTCGCGCGCCTATCAGGCGGTGCTGGACAAGCAGGACGACGCCGCGACCGATTGAGCCGCGCCGCCCCGCCGCCTTCACGCCACCGCCGGCCGATAGACCAGCCGCCCGGCATCGACCCGCAGGAACAGCACCGCGCCGATCGCCGACAGCGCGGCGAGCACGTACATCGCCGCATCCCATCCGCTATATTTGAGGATGTAGCCGGTGATCACGGCGGCGAGCGCGCCGCCGATATTGCCGAACGTGTTCATCACCGCCGAGACCGAGCCGGCGAACACCCCGCCGACATCCAGCGTCAGCGCCCACGACACGCCCACCGTCAGCTCCAGCCCGAACACCGCCAGCGCGAACCACGCGACGCTGGCCAGCGGCGCGGCGGACAGCACGCCCGCGGGGATCGCGATCGCCGCCAGCACGAAGCCGGTCACCGCCACTGCGCGCCGCGCGAGCGTGACGCGCCCGGTGCGGTGGAGCAGCCGATCCGAGATCCAGCCGCCGGCAACGTCGCCCACCACGCCCGCCATCAGCGGCAGGCTGGCGAACAGCCCCATCCGCGCCAGATCGAAGTCGCGCACCTCGTGCAGATATTTCGGAAACCAGGTGAGGAAGATGTTGATCGAATAAGCATAGCAGAAATACATGCACGAGATCAGCCAGAGCTGCGGGCTCGACAATATCTGCCGCCACGGCACCTTGCCATGGTCGCGCACCGCCGCCTGCGGCCCCAGCGCACCGGCGATCATTTCCCGCTCGGCTTCGTTGGTGCCGGCATGTTCGCTCGGGCTGTCGCGATAATACCAGAACCACAACGCCGCCCAGACGAGCCCGAGCAGCGCGAAGATCAGGAAGGGCGCGCGCCAGCCGAACGACAGCATCAGCCATACCACCAGCACCGGCGTCGCCGCCGCGCCGAGCCGCGCGCCGGCATGCGTCACGCCCTGCGCAAAACCGCGCTCGGACGGCAGCATCCAGCGGCTGAGCGAGCGCGTGGCGTTGGGGAATGCCCCCGCCTCGCCGCTGCCGAACAGGAAGCGGCAGACCAGCAGCGACGACGCGCTCCACGTCGCGGTGGTCAGCGCGGTGAAGGCCGACCACCACACCACGACCCCGGTCAGCACGCGGCGCGGCCCGAACTTGTCGCCCAGCCAGCCGCCGGGGATCTGGAACAGGGCATAGCCGAACTGGAAGATGCCGAGCACCCAGCCCCATGTCGGGTTGGACAGGCCGAACTCCTTCTGGATCAGCGGCCCGGTGACCGAGATCACCACCCGATCCATATAGGTGATCATATAGGCCAGCACGGTCAGCCACAGCACGACGTGGCGGACGCGGGTCGGCCGCTGGCGGGTCGCGGGCGCGCTGTCGTCCACGATCACTTGACCGAGGGCACCTGATTGCCGCCGACATAGACGGCGGCGATCTTGCGCGTGTTGAGGATGTTCGCGGTCGGATCGGCGTTCAGCACGACGAAGTCGGCGAGCTTGCCCGGCTGGATCGTGCCGCGGTCGTTGGTGCGCAGCCACTGGCCGGCGCGCCCGGTGGCGGCGTTGATCGCCTGCAGCGGGGTGAGGCCGGCCTTGACCAGCTCCTCCAGCTCCCAATGCTCCGAATAGCCCGGCAGGCGCCCCGGCGGCCCGGCATCGGTGCCGAAGCCGTAGGGGATGCCGCTGCGCACGATCGTCAGGAAGTTCGCCATCGCCTGCTTGTCGATCTGCGGCAGCGCCGGATAGATGCGCGACGTCGCGACCGACTGCTCGCGTTCCTTGCTCTCCAGCCCGGCGATCGTCTCGGGGTTCGCGGCCTTGCGGAAGAACGGATCCTTGGTGCGCGGATTGTCCGCGGCGAAGGCATAGACCGCCGCCTCGCGGCTGAGCGTGCCAGCGACTTGCCACGTGCCCTTCGCCTTCATCGCGGCGATCAGCTCGGCGTCGACCGGCTTGTCGCGCACGGTATGGACGAAGCCGTCAATGCCCTGCGCCACCAGCATCTTGGCGTCGGCGAGGTAGAAGACGTGCGCCAGCGCGCGCTTGCCCTTGCGATGCGCCTCCTCGATGATCGCCTTGCTGATGTCGTACGGCATCTTCGGCATCCCGCCGAGCTCGTCGTCCATCCACAGCTTGATATAGTCGACGCCCTTGTCAGCCTGCGCGTCGACCTCCTTCACCGCCTCGGCGGGCGTGGAGACCGGATGGTTGATGCCGGGCACGCCGCCATAGCCGGTCTTGTAGACGAGCCCCTGGCCGGCGGTGAAGATGCGCGCCATGCTCTGCGGGCCCGAGCGGGTGGCGTCGCGGATCGGCAGGACGCTGTCCTTGTCGGTGCCCATCGACTGCACGCTCGTCACGCCGAATGCGGCATAGGTGCGCAGATCCTTCTCGACGCTCGCCGGCGTGAAGAAGCTCTCATCCTGCTTCAGCCCCTGCACCGTGCCGATATGGATGTGCAGATCGATCAGGCCGGGCATGACATATTTGCCGGTCAGGTCGACGCGGGTCGCACCCGCCGTCTTCGGCGCGCGCGCCGCCGGGCCGACCCATTTGATATGATCGCCGTCGACCAGCATCGCGGCGTTGGCGACCGGCTTGGCGCCGCTGCCGTCGATCAGGGTGAAGCCGCTATAGAGCATCGGCGCCGCCAGGGCCGCGCCGCCGCCCAGTGCCAGCGTGGCGGCCGCGAGCAGCCGCGCCGCGATCTTGAGCTGGCGCGAGCCTGTCGAGGCCGTTCGAATCGTTCTGGTCATCCACCTCTCCCGATGCCGCCGTTCCGGCGCTACCTGCATAGTTCGCCGTGTCGGCCGGCGCACCTGCGACCATGGTCGCTTGTATGCAGTGTTATCAGTTTGTATGCCAAAAGAAAGGCCAAGGAGAGGCTTAAGATGCGGAAGGCCGCGCAGACGGTAATGGCGCTGACGATCCTGCTGTCCGGCGCGATGCCGACCGCGGCAGGGCCGCCGCCGGCGGGTGATTGGTGGAGCTTCGGCCGCGACGTCGCCGGCACGCGATTCTCGCCGCTGCGCCAGATCAACCCCGCCAATGTCGCGCGGCTGGCGCGCGCATGGTCGTTCGACTTCCGCCCGTCCGATGCGAAGGGCGGCCGTCTGCTGGTCAGCAATATGATCCCGGTCGCGATCGGCGGGATCGTCTATGTCGCGACGCCTTATGGTCGGCTGGTCGCGCTCGACGGCGACACCGGCGCGGTGCGCTGGAGCTACGTGCTGCCCGACGACGACCGCATCGCCGGTCGCGCGCTGGAATATTGGCCCGGCGACCGCGACCATGGCGCGCGCATCTTCTTCGGCACGCGATCGGGCAAGATGCTCGCGGTCGAGCTGCGCACCGGCCGCCCGCCGGCTGAGTTCATGCCGATCGAGCTGCGCACGCCCGACGTGATGAACGGGGTCGCCGACGGCGGCTATCAGATCAACAGCTCGCCGATCCTTTACGACAATGTGCTCATCACCGGCGCCAAGGTGCAGGAATCGCCCGCGCTCGGCACCAGCGGCGACGTGCGCGGCTGGGATGCGCGCACCGGACGCCTGCTCTGGACCTTCCACGCGGTGCCGCACGCCGGCGAGCGCTTCAACGAGACGTGGGGGGGCGACAGCTGGCGCAACCGCTCGGGCGTCAACGTCTGGACCTCGATGACGGTCGATAGCAAGCGCGGCATCGTCTATCTGCCGTTCGGCGCGCCGGCCTATGACCGCGTCGGCATCGACCGGCCCGGCGCCAATTTGTACGCGAACGCGCTGGTCGCGCTCGACGCGCGCACCGGCCGGTTCCTGTGGCAGTTCCAGGCGGTCCATCACGACGTCTGGGATCTCGACATGCCGGCCCAGCCGACATTGATGGACGTGCGCCACGACGGCCGCACGATCCCGGCGGTCGTCGCGATGACCAAGGCGGGCTATCTCTTCATCCTCGATCGCGTGACCGGCACGCCGATCTTCCCGGTGACCGAGACGCCGATGCCGGCCAGCACGATCCCCGGCGAACATGCCTGGCCGACCCAGCCGATCCCGTCCTCGCCGCCGCCCTTGATCCGCCAGTCGATGACCGCGGCCGACATCACCGACCTGACGCCCGAGTTGCAGGCCTTCTGCCGCAACCGTGTCGCGACCGAACATGCCAGTTTCGCGGTGCCGTTCGAGCCGCTGCGCGCCGATCATCCGGTGGTGCGCTTTCCCGGCAGCGGCGGCGGCCCGAACTGGGGCGGCGGCGCGCTCGATCAGAAAAACGGCCTCTACATCGTCAACACCAACGACCTGCCGAGCATCGAGCAGATGGGCAAGGATGCGCACGGCAATTGGTACAATGTCGCGCCGCGTCCGTCATGGTTCGGCATGGGCGGGCTCAAACTGCTTTGCCAGAAGCCGCCATGGGGGAGCCTCACTGCCGTCGACCTCAACAAGGGCACGATCGCGTGGCAGGTGCCGCTCGGCGTCACCGACAGCCTGCCGCTTGCGCTGCGCGGGACCGGGCGGCCCAATGTCGGGGGCCCATTGCTGACCGCGAGCGGCCTGATCTTCATCGGCGCGACCGACGACAGCCGCTTCCGCGCGTTCGACGAGCACACCGGCCGGGAGATGTGGACCGTGCGGCTGGATGCATCGGCGCATGCCACGCCGATCAGCTATGCCGGCCGCAGCGGACGCCAATATGTCGCGATCGTCTCCGCCGGCGGCTCGTTCCTCGGCAGCCCGGCGACCGCGAGCCGGCTGGTGGTGTTCGCCTTGCCGAAGGAAGGCGAGGCCCCCGTGCCCGAAGCCGCAGCGACCGGCGTCGCGCCCGCCGCCGCGCCGGCCGCACCCGAGGTGCCCCCGCCGGCCGCCATGGCCGCCGCCGGCGCACCGACAACCGACTTCCGCGACGGCCCCGAACGCGCTTTGGTGCAGAAGGCCTGCACCGTCTGCCATGTCGCCTCGCAGGTCACCAACCAGCGCCACACCAAGCAGGAATGGGCGACGTTGGTCGAGAAGATGATCGGCTTCGGCGCGCAGGTGCACGACGATCAATATGATGCGATCGTCAATTATCTCGCGCGCAATTATCCGAGCGAACCGGCCAAGTGAGGCGGCTCAGCCGTCGGTGCTGACAAAGGCCTCCAGCTCGGCCTTAATCTCCGCGCCATGCTGGTCGAGGAGGGGTGGAGGCATGCGGAGTTGCTGGGGGGTGGCGGAGAGTTTGACCGGGAAGCCGAGCGCCTTGAAGCTGCCTTCGACCGGGTGGGGGATGTCCTGCACCATCTGGCGTGCGGCGGCGTGGTCGGAGGCCAGCGACTGGGCGTAATCGAGGATCGGGCCGGCGGGCACGCCGGCGGCGAGCAGGCCGCTCACCCATTGCTCGACCGTGCGCGTGGCGAAGGTGGGCCTGAGCGTGTCGATCAGCACGGCGGCGTTGGCGACGCGGACGCTGTTGTCGCCGAAGCGCGGATCGTCGTTCAGTTCGGGCAGGCTCATCACCTGGAGCAGCGCCAGCCAGAGCTTCTGGTTGGCGGCGGCGAACACGAACCAGCCGTCGGACGCCGCCACCGCCTGATAGGGCGCCGACATGCGGTTGGCCGAGCCCAGCGGCTTGGGGCTCTGGCCGGTGCCCCAATATTCGGCGGTCTCCCAGATCGACAGACCGAGTGCGGCCTCGAACAACGACGCGGTGACGAGCTGGCCCTCGCCGGTCTTCTCGCGGCCGATCACCGCCGAGAGGATGCCGTAGACCGCGAACAGGGCCGAGCCGAGATCGGCGACCGGCGTGCCGTTCTTGACCGGCTCGTGCCCCGGCAGCCCGACCGCGCTCATGATCCCCGACATCGCCTGCGCGATCAGGTCGTAGCCCGGCCGCGCCGCCCACGGCCCGCCCGGCCCGAACCCCGAAATGCTCGCATAGATCAGCCGCGGGTTGAGCGCGCGCAGCCGCTCATAGCCGATGCCGAGCCGGTCGGCGACGCCGGGCCGGCCATTCTCGACGAGGATGTCGGCGGTCTTCGCCAGCGCGTCGAACGTGTCGCGGTCGGCCGGATCCTTCAAATCGAGCACGATCGAGCGCTTGTTGCGGTTGAGCGCGAGGAACCCCGGACTGTCGTCGCCCTTCAGCCGGAACCCCATCGACCGCCGCGAACTGTCGCCTACCACAGGCGGCTCGACCTTGATCACGTCCGCACCCATGTCGCCCAGCAACATGCACGCAAACGGTCCAGCCATCACCTGCGACACGTCCAACACACGCAATCCAGCCAATGGCTGCATGGCTTCCCCTCCCCAACGGCGTCTTCGCCGGCTGTCGCGTGTTGCGTACATCGCTTGCAGTGTGCATACAATAGCAGCGAGGGGATCGAGGGGCGAGCGATGAAGCAGCGGACCGCGATGCGGTTTACAGCGTGGCGGCGCCTTCCTACGCGTATCGCCGGACCAATTTCCGCGACGGGCAGGATCGGGCGATGACGCTTTACGTGCTGGACGGCATCGCGCCGCAGCTTGCCGATCCGAAGGCGTGCTTCGTCGCGCCTGGCGCTGCGCTGATCGGCCGGGTCGTCGCCGGGCGCGACACATCCTTCTGGTTCGGCGTGGTGGTGCGCGCGGACAATGACTTGATCGAGATTGGCGACCGCACCAACGTGCAGGACGGCGCGATCGTCCACGCCGATCCGGACGTGCCGACGCGCATCGGCGCGGGCTGCACGATCGGCCATCGCGCGATCGTGCATGGCGCGACGATCGGCGACGATTGCCTGATCGGGATGGGCGCGACGATCCTCAACGGCGCGATGATCGGCGCCAATTCGCTGGTCGGCGCCAACGCGCTCGTCACCGAGGGCAAGATCTTCCCGCCCGGATCGCTGATCGTCGGCGCGCCGGCGCAGGTGCGTCGTCCGCTGAGCGAGGACGAGATTGCCGGCATCCGCCGTTCGGCGGACTCCTATGTCGCCAATGGCCGCCGGTTCGGCGCGGGACTGCAACCCGTCACAGGCTGACGATAACAACGACGCCAAAGCGGACGGCAAATGCCGCCGCCACCGAGGGAGGACGAGAATGCGCAATCGCAAAGGGGCCGTCATCGCGGCGACCCTGCTGGCAGCCGGGGCACAGGCCGCCGCGGCGCAAATGCCGGTCGTGGCGACCTCGCCCGATCGACATACGATCATCGCCATCGACCGCGATGCGCAGGGCGCGCTCGTCTACACGGTGAAGCATGACGGGCGCGACGTCATCGCCCCCTCGCCGGTCGGGCTGACGCTGATGACCGATCGCCCCGATCTGTCCGAGGCGGGCCGCCTGCGCGACGGCCTGACGATCGATCGGGTCGAGCGGCGCCAGGGTGTCGATGCCTATGCGCCGGTGCACGGCAAGACCTCGTCGGTGCGCGAGCCTTATGCCGAGGTGACCGTCCACGCCCACGAACAGGCCGGTGCGGGCCGGCGCATCGACCTGATCGCGCGCGCCTACGATGGCGGCGTGGCGTTCCGCCTCGTCTTGCCGCAACAGCCCGGTCTCGCGACGGTTCGGATCATGCACGAGCTGACCCGCTTCGCCTTCGCCGGCGATTATGCCTGCACCGGGCTCAATCTCGGCGCCTATCACAACAGCCACGAGGGCGAGTTCGACCCGATCGCGGCGCACCTGATCCGCGCGCACGATCGCTACGATCTGCCTTTGGTGTGCCGCACCGGCGCCGGCGACACGACCTTCGCGCTGACCGAAAGCGATCTCGACCATTATGCCGGTGCATATCTGTCCGGGCGCGGCGAGGGCGGGCTGGGCGTCGAGATCAACCTGACCCCGCAGCCGCAGGATGAAAATATCGCGGTCGACACGCCGATGACCCAGGCCGGCGTCGCGACGCCGTGGCGCGTGGTGCTGATCGCCGACCGCGCCGAAAAGCTTGTCGAATCGAACCTCGTCGATGCGCTCGCCGCCCCATCACGGATCGCCGACACGACGTGGATCAAGCCGGGCAAGGCGGCGTGGGACTGGTGGTCGGGGCCATACCTGCCGGGGGCGACCAATGTCGGCCACAACGACGCGACCTACCGTACCTTCATCGATTTCGCCGGCCGGATGGGCCTGCCCTACATGCTGATCGACGAGGGCTGGGCCAAGGGCGCGGGCGGCGCGGGCTTCGTCCGGCCGGATTCGGACGTGACCAAGACGGCGCCCGGCGTCGATCTGCCCGGTCTTGTCGCTTATGCCCACCAGCGCGGCGTCGGCCTGTGGCTGTGGGCAAACTGGCAGGCGCTCGACGCGCAGATGGATGCCGCCCTCCCCCTTTACGAGAAATTGGGGATCAAGGGCATCAAGATCGACTTCATGGACCGCGAGGACCAGGCGATGGTCGACTTCTACCACCGCCTGCTCGCCAAGGCGGCGGCGCACCATTTGATGGTCGATCTGCACGGCGCCTACGTGCCGCGTGGGCTGGAGCGCACCTATCCGAACTTCATGACGCAGGAAGGCGTGATGGGCGCGGAATATAACAAATGGAGCGCGCGCGTCACCGCGACCCACAATGTCAGCCTCGCTTATACGCGCGGGCTGCTCGGGCCGATGGACTATACGCCGGGCGGCTTCCGCAACGTCACGCCCGCCGCGTTCGGGATGCACAATGAGGCGCCGCAGGTGATGACCAGCCGCCCGCAGCAGCTGGCGATGTACGTGGTCTATACCAGCCCGTTCGCCTGCCTCGCCGACAGCCCGGCGGCGTATGAGACCGCCAACAGCGCGCTCGCGCCCGGCGCCGACTTCCTGAAGGTCGTGCCGACCAGCTGGGACGAGACCAGGGCGATCGCCGGCGAGTTCGGCCACTACATCGTCGTCGCGCGCCGCAAGGGGCGGCAATGGTTCGTCGGCGCGATGAACGACGAGACTGCGCGCCATGTCGACCTGCCGCTCGACGTCCTCGGCAAGGGCCGCTGGCAGGTCGCGCGCTGGACGGACGGCGGGGCGCCTGACACGGTACGCACCGACACGACGACGGTCGGCTCGACCGCGCTGTCGCTCGATCTCGCATCGGGCGGCGGGGCGGCGCTGATCCTGACGCCGGCCGGCTCTTGAGGGGAATGACGAACATGAAGGCGATGTGGATCGGCGCGGCTGCGCTGGCGCTGGCGGCGGGAGCGGCGCAGGCGCAGACGGCGGTCGGACCCTATAATGTCGCGCTGATCGCGGGCGGCGTGGGCATGGCCAAGCCGGTCGCTGGCGGCGCGGGCAGCACGTGGACATTGCGGCTGTGGGTCGCGGCCGATCGCCCCGCGGCCGGCCTCGTCCGCATCGCCGGGCTGGGGGACGGCACTGCCGGTCGCTATATCGGCCTGCGCGACGGCGTGCCCGTCCTGATCGACGGGGCGGTGGTGACGGCTGGATCGCGGCGCATGGCGTCGGGCTGGCACGCGCTCGCGCTGACGAGCGACGGCACGATGCTGCGCCTCTATGTCGACGGTGCGCAGGCGGCGCAGGCCAAGGCCGCGCCCGCCGGCACCGAGACGATGCTGCAGATCGGCCCGCGCGCCGCCGGCCAGCCGGGCTTCGCCGGCCGGATCGCCGGGCTGACGCTCGACCGCGTCGCGGCGACGCCGGCCGCGCTGAAGACCGATGCCGGCCGCGCGCCCGATGCGAGCCTGATCCAGTTCGCCGATGCCAGCCCGCACTGGCCGCTGCAGGTGAAGCAGATGCAGGGTCAGGTGGCCCCGCAGGATCCGGCCACCCTCCCCCACAGCGCCACCCCGCCCGCCGCGCCGGTCGCGCAGCCGCTGCCGCAGGCGCCGGTGGTCGAGGCACTTGGCGATGCGCGCTGGGCGCTGAACGGCTGGCGGCTGGCCGCCGCGCCGACCGTGTCCGGCGACGGCGCGACGCTGTCGCGACCCGGCACCGACACCAGCCATTGGTATGCCGCGACCGTGCCCGGCACCGTGCTGACGACTTTGGTCGATCGCGGCGTCTATCCGGATCCGGCCTATGGCCTCAACAATCTGGCGATCCCCGAAAGCCTCGCGCACCAGGATTATTGGTATCGCACCGAATTCACGCTGCCGCCCGAAGCGGCCGGACGCCATCTCGAACTGCTGTTGCAGGGCGTGAATTATCGCGCGACCGTGTGGGTCAACGGCCAGCAGGCCGGAAAGGTCGTCGGCGCATTCGCGCGCGGGTCGTTCGACGTCGGCGCATTGCTTCGCGCGGGCACCAACGCGATCGCGATCAGGGTGTCGCCGCCGCCGCATGTCGGCCTCGCGCACGAGGAATCGCTCACATCGGGCGTAGGCGAGAATGGCGGCGAGATGATGCTCGACGGCCCGACCTTCGCCGCGACCGAGGGATGGGACTGGATCCCGACGATCCGTGACCGCAATACCGGCCTGTGGCAGGGCGTCGAGTTGCGCGCGACCGACGCCGTCACGATCGGCGATGCGCAGGTGGTGACGACCCTGCCCAAGCCCGACAACAGCCTCGCCGATGTCGAGATCGACGTGCCGCTCCACAATGCGGCGGCACACCCGGTCAGCCTGACGCTCACCGCCGCATTCGACGACGTCAAGGTGACGCGTACGGTCACGCTGGCGGCGGGCGCGAGCCAGACCGTGCGCCTCTCGCCCGACACCGATCCGGCGCTGCGCGTACACAACCCGAAATTGTGGTGGCCGAACGGCTATGGCGCGCCGGCGCTGCACGATCTGCACCTGTCGGCGGCGGTCGACGGCCGCGTGTCGGACAGCAAGGCGATCCGCTTCGGCATGCGGCAGGTGACCTATGAATTGTCGCTGCTGGATCATGACGGCGCGCTCGAACGCGTCGCGGTCGACCTGCCCAAGGCGCGCCAGCTCGGCACGCCGATCGTCGATGTGCGGCACGAAGCGATCCGGCAGGTGCCGGGCGGCTGGGCCTATTCGTTCATGCCGGGCGCCGAGACCTCGCCCGCCGTCACCCCGATCAAGGGCGATGCCGGGCTGTCGCCGTTCCTCGTGCTGCGCGTCAACGGCGTGCGCATCGCCGCGCGCGGCGGCAGCATCGGCATGGACGACTTCATGAAGCGCGTCGGTCGCGCGCGGCTGGAGCCCGATTTCGCGCTGCACCGCGACGCCCACGTCAACATCATCCGCAACTGGATCGGCCAGGATACCGAGGAGAATTTCTTCGCGCTCGCCGACGAATACGGCATGATGGTGCTGAACGATTTCTGGGAATCGACGCAGGATTACAATATCGAGGCGCAGGACGTGCCCTTGTTCCTCGCCAATGCGCGCGAAGTGGTGAAGCGTTTCCGCAATCATCCGTCGATCATCGTCTGGTTCGGCCGCAACGAGGGCGTGCCGCAGCCGATCGTCAACGAAGGCCTTGCCGACCTGATCGAGCATGAGGACGGCACGCGCCTCTACATGTCGTCGTCCAACCGCATCAGCCTGCACGACAGCGGCCCCTATAATTGGCGCTCGCCCGAGAAATACTTCACCGAATATTCCAACGGCTTCGCGGTCGAGGTCGGCACGCCGTCCTTTCCCACACTGGAGGCGTGGCAGCGCGTAATCCCGCCATCCGAGCAATGGCCGATTAGCGATACATGGGCACATCACGACTGGCACCAGACCGGCAATGGCGCGGTCGCCAGCTTCACCGACGCGATGGCACGCGAATTCGGCCCGGCGACCAGCCTGCCCGATTTCGAGCGCAAGGCGCAATTGCTGGAATATGAGAGCTATCGCGCGATCTTCGAGGGGATGAATGCCGGCCTGTGGACCACCAATAGCGGCCGCATGCTGTGGATGACGCAGCCGGCATGGCCCTCGTCGGCGTGGCAGATCTTCTCGTCCGACTATGACACGCACGGCGCCTTCTACGGCGTCAAGAAGGCGTCGGAGCAGGTCCACGTCCAGATGAACCTGCCCGATCACAAGGTGATCCTCGTCAATAACGGCCAGACGCCGCTCGCCCGCGTGACGGTGACGGCACGGGTCGAGGGGCTGGACGGGCGCGTGCTGGCGGAGAAGAGCGCCGCGCTGTCGCCGGCCGCGGGCGCGGTCGCGCCGGCCTTCACGCTCGATCTGGAGCCGCTGATGGCGAACGGACCGGTGCTGGTGCGGCTCACCGCGACCGACGCGAGCCATGCGATGCTGTCGGACAATTTCTACTGGCAGGCGCGCGATCCGGAGGCGCTGCGCGCGCTGACGGCGATGCCGCAGGTGATGCTGACCGGCCAAGCGGCCCTCGCAGCGGACGGCGCCGACAGCGTGGTGACGGTCGATCTCGCCAATCCGGGCAAGACCGCTGCGATCACCACCAAGCTCGGCCTGTTCGATGCCGCCGGCAAGCAGGTGCTGCCTGCTTTTTTCAGCGACAATTACGTCTCGCTGCTGCCGGGCGAGCGGCGCCGCGTGACGATCCGCGCGGCGATGACGCTGGCGGGCGCGGCGCCGGTCGTCCGCGTGCGCGGCTTCAACGTCGCGCCGACGACGATCGCGACACATTGACCGGGCCGATCAAGGCCCGGCGCATGGGAGAGACGGGATGCGGAGGATATTCGGTGGGCTGACCCTGGCGGCCTGCATCTGCGCGGCCGCCGGCGCGCAAGGCGTGGGCGAACGGCCGGCATCGGTGGCGGACTATGCCAAACCGATCGCCTATCCGCATGCCGACGAGGCGCAGGTGCGGCTGCACTTCAACCGCGCGCGGGCGATCGCGAAAGATGATCTCTACGTCTATTTCGATACGCTCTGCATCCAGGACCAGATCTACAAGGAGCGGACCAACAACGCCCAATATCTCGGCCTCATCCCGGCGCAGCGCGTGTTCGACGAGCTTTATTATGTCGGGCAGATGATGGTCGGCGCGTGGGCGCTCAAGACGCGCGACGGCATCATCCTGTTCGACGCGCTCAACAACAAGGACGAGGCGCGCGAGATCGTCGTCGCCGGGCTGCACCAGATGGGGCTGCGGCCCGAGGACGTGAAATATGTCGTCATCACCCATGGCCACGGCGATCATTATGGCGGCGCCCGATATTTCCGCGACACCTATGGCAGCCGGCTGGTCGCCTCGGCCGAGGATTGGGCGTTCATGGCCAAACCGTCGCGCATCAGCGCGATCAGGCTGTTCGATCCCGCGCCGCAGCCCGGCCCCGGCGATATCGTCGTCAAGGACGGGGACACGCTGAAGCTGGGCGAGGCGGTCGTCCGCTTCGCGCTGACGCCGGGCCATACGCCGGGCACGCTCTCAAGCATGTTCGACGTCCACGACAATGGCGTGCGCCACGTCGCCGGTTTCTATGGCGGGATCGGCCTGCCCGCGGCGGCCGATGCGCGCCACCAGCAGATCGCATCGCTCACGCGCTGGATGGACATCACGCGCATCGCGCGGGTCGACGCGCAGATCGGCAACCACCCGCTCCATTTCGACGGGCCGGCACGGCTGGAGGTGCTGAAATATCGCGCCGCCGGCGCGCCGAACCCGTTCGTGATCGGCGGGCCGGTTTACCAGCGCTACATCGCGCTCCAGCGCGAATGCGTGAAGCTGGCGCTCGCCCGCGCCGGCGAAGCGACGCCGTGAGGCTTGGGCTCAGGGCTTGCCGCCCGTCGGATCGGCGACCTTGATCGGCTCGGCCGTCACGGGCTTCTCCGGCGGCGGCACGAAGTAGAAGAACATGTCGAGATCGCCCGCCCGCTGCGGATCGCTTTCGCCGATCAGCAACGCGCGGCCGTTCCCGCTGGTGACCCCGCCGAGATATTCGGCATTGAGGTAGATGCGCTTGCGCCGCTTCAGCACCAGCGCCGCCTGCTCGCGCTTGGTAAGCTTCGTTTCGATCGGGGACAGCGGCGTATCCGCCACCTCGATCCAGACGAACTGGCTGCGCAGCCGGATGCGGCCGAGCACGCGCATCGCCCGCTTCTCCAGCTCCATCAGCGTCTTCTCGCCCGCGCCGAACATGTGCCGCTGCCACAGATGGAGGAAGGCCTCGGCCTGCTGCGACGGCGTCCAGACGATCTCGTGCTCCTTGACCGTGACCGTGCCGAGCAGCCGCAGCCGCTGCGTGCCGAACGGCGCCGGATTGGCGTCCATCATGTTCTGCCAGTCGGTCAGCTCGGTGCGCGTGGTCGGATAAGGCAGCTCCAGCTCGATATCGACGATCGGGTCGAACGGCTGCGGCTGGACGCGCAGCGGCCCGCGATCGACCGTGAAGATCAGCCCGCGCAAAAACGCCTCGGGATCGAGTTCTATACCGTTGGCGATCACCCCGTCCGCCAGCAACTCGGTGACGCCGCTGGCGCCGCTCATCGCGATCCGCGTGAGCTGCAGCGCGTCGGGCACGCCGTTGATGTTGGCGCAGAGCGTGTCGAGCGCGTCCTGCACCGTGCTCGTATCGGCCAGCAGGTCGCAGCCCGGATCGTAGGAGGTGCGCGCGGCGGTAGCGAAGCCCGCGCTGAACATGATCGGCGCGACCGGAGGGACGCCCGCCGGTGGCGTCAGGCTCGCGGTGACGCTGAACAGGTCGGCCGCCTTGGCCGGATCGAGCGCGGCCATCACCGCCACAAGTCCCTGCGCGTCGGTCGCCGCGCCGCTGCCGTCGAGCGTCACCGACGCGTCGTTCGCCCAGGTCACCGTCACGCCCGGCAGCGGCAGCCCGCCGCGCAGCACCAGCACGCGCAGCGGCGCGCGCAACGGGATGAAGCCGCTCGCGGTGGGCGTGTCGCCGAGGAAGGCCGACTGGCCGTCGCCGCCGGCATAGAGCAGTTCGATCTGCTCGGTCAGCGGCAGGATGATCGGGCGGCAATCGGTCGGGTCGGCGCTGGCCGAGGGGGCGATGGCGAGCCGCGCATAATGGATCGCCGGCCCGTCGGGCATGCGCGGGGTCGGCACGCCGGGGCTGTCCTCCGGCCAGTCGATCGTGCCGTCGACCCGCGCGGTAAAGCTCCAGTAATCGCCCCGCCTGTACAATGTATCGCCCGCCACGGCGGTGCGCAGCGTGACGCGGACACCGTCGCCGAGGTCGATCTCCTTGGAGGCGGATGCCCCATCCGGCACGGCGGCCGCGACCACGCTGAAATCGGGCAGCGGCTCCCACAGCCGCAGATACCAGTCGGTGCCGAGCGTTGCCGTGGGGGGCAGCGCGGTCGGGTCGCCGTCGAGCGTGATCGTGTCGCTCGAAACCTGCGCCACCTTGAACAGGCGCGTCTGCGCCTCGGCCTGCGTCGGATCGACATCGTCGTCGATCGACACGATCTCGGCGCCCGATCCCGGCGCGAACCAGTTGCCCGCATCCAGCACCGGCGGATCGACCGTGAGCGCGCGGCCGGTATAGCCGGTGATGCGCACCATCACGCTGGCGTTGCGGCGCGAGAATTTGAGGCGCAGCCCATCGAGCCCGTAACGCGCACCATCGACCGTCGGATAGCCGGCGACGGCCGTGCCGCCGTCCACCTCGACCCGATAATGCAGGTTTTCCAACCGCATATAGCCGCCTGCTGCGGCCGGTGAGCAGAAGTTGGTGGCGGCCGTGCCGGGATCGACCCGCGCCGCCAGCCGGCCGCTGGAGGGCGCGACCAGTTTGTCCCAGTCGGGCAGATCGTCGCCGCACGCCGGCGGCGCGCCGCTCGCCGAAAGCGTCAGCGGCATTGCGAACACCTGCCAGTCGACATAGCCGCGCCCCGATGCAGCGGCATCGGCCAGCGCCTTGTCGGCCAGCGCGCGATCCTCGACCGGATCGACCAACCGCACCACCGCCTTGAGCGTGACCAGCCCCCCGGCGGTCGGGATCGGATCGGCCGGATGCGGCTGGGTATCGAGCGTGCACGGCGCGAGATTCTCGACCAGCAGCCCGTCGAGATACAGCCGGCCGACCGAGATCGTCCCGCCCGCACCGATCTTGAAGCCGGCGGCGTGGAACGGCACGGCCGGGCTGCCGAGCATGTCGAGCGCCTCAATCTCGATCCGCTCGGCAGCCGAGGCCGCTTCCTCGTTCAGATCGACGTCGAGCAGCACCTGCCCCTGCCGCGCGACCACCGATCGGGGGCGCCGGCCCCCCGACAGGCGCGCGGCGGGACGCGATGAATCGTTGCGGATGGTCACGGCACTATTCTCCGTTGGCAGCTTGCCCTGCTGCGCGTGTCGTCGAGGATCGCGCCCTCCAGCGCGGCGGGAAGATAATCGGCGAACAAGGCGGTCACGTTGGCGACGCGCATCGGCTCGCCGGTCGCGGCGAAGGCGCCCATCTCCTTGCCACCCTCCCCGCCCGCCCGGATTGCGGGCGCGCAGAGCGGCGACAGCAGGCCGAGCGTCGGCTCGTCGCCGTCGGTGTCGAGGAAGACCGGGACGAGGCCCAGCGCCACCGCCGCCGCATCGTCGGGCGCCAGCATTTCGAGCCCGAGCGCCTTCGCCCGCGCCGCGATCGCGAGATCGGGCTGGCAGCGGTAGCGGCGCGGCGTGGTCGATCCGGCGGCGATCGCGCTGTAGCGCACGCACCCCGTCTGCCGGCGCGCGACCGTGACCGACTGCGCGAAGATCGTCCCGGTCGCGTTGAGCGTCCTGACGGTCGCGCGCGCGAGCAACGTCACGTCGCTCAGGTCGACGTCGAAGCCGCCGCCCTGAATGGCATAATCGCCGTCGGTATCGAGCAGGATCGAGCGGGTGACGGCCAGTTGCCCGGTGCCCCCCATGCCCAGCGCGATCCGGCCGAGGATCGAGCGCTCGACCTTGATCGCCAGTCCCGCCGCCGCTGCGGCAAGCTCGACCGAATTGGCGGCGGCCGGCCGGCTGGTGACGTGGCGCAGCCACAGCGTGCTCAGCGCCCCATCCCCGACCGAGACCGCGCCCGCCAGCGCCAGCCCGTCGAGCACCAGCGCCCCCGGCCGGCTGCCTGCCGGCATCGTGCCGGCGACGACATGGACGTGCGCGCGCACCGCGAAGCTGCGACCGCTGCGCACGATATAGCCCACGCGATCCGCCGCATCGACCACGCCCGGCACCGCCCGCTTCGGTCGCCATTGCGCGGCGACGACGTGCAGCTCGGTGCCGCCGCGCATCGTGACGGTGTAATTGGGCTGCAGCGTCTCGGCATCGCAGCGCGCCAGCAGGATGAAGCCGCGCGCGGCATGCGCCTCCGCCGCCCACGCCGCCAGCGCATCGGCCAGGGTCGCCACGTAAGCCGGCCCGATCCCGTCGACATCGACGATCCGCAGGAAATCATCCGGGCGCACGTCGGCGGGCACGTCGGCGGCGCTACGGTCGTGCGCGCCCGCGCCGATCGCGTCGCCCTGGCCGTAGCCATAGGCAAGCCGCGCCTCGACCACCTCGTCGGCGGCCTTCTTGGGCTTGGCGAACACCGCGCGCCCGGTCGCAGGATCGAATGCCGCGACGATCGGCGCATCGCCCTTCTTGATCTTGAGCCCGGTCGCGCTGGCGGCCGACCATTCGTAATGGCGCGTCGGATCGGGGCGCGGGGCGCCGGTGGGCACCGCCTCCAGGTTCGCGATCAGCAATTGCTCGGGCGGCACGCGCACGAACGCCGCCCCGCCGCCTTGCCGTCGCACGAACAAGGTGAAGGGCTGGCCGGCGGCGAACCACGATGTCGAGGGCGCGGGCAGGCCTTGCAGCGCGGCGAGCCGCAGCGCCTCGGTCTCGCGCGCCAGCGGCAGCCGGCGCAGCCGGTCGATCCGCGCCGGGCCGGTCATGCGCCCACCGCCGAGCGTGTCGCGCCGATCGGGATTGACCAGCGGCAACCGCGCTTCGGCGAAGGGCGAGAGCTGGAAATAGCCCGCCGGCGCCACGCTGCCGACCCGCCACGGCAGCAGGACGGGAACGCCGGCCAGCTGGGCCCGCGTCGCGCTGTCGCCCGCCGGGGCCGGAAAGCCCGGTGCGGTCAGCCGCACGTCGTGAACACCGACATTGGGCACGCCGTAACGCCCACCGGCGCGCGCGATCGAGCGGACGTCGGCCACCCGTGCGGTCAGGTCGAACGCCGTGCCGGCGCGCGCACCGACGTCGCCGTCGACCAGCGACGCGGTGCCCGGCCGCTCCGGGCGTGGATCGATCAGCGCGGCGGTGCGCGCCAGCCGCTGATAATATTCGACCACCACCGCACCCGGCAGACCGAGATCGGCGGCGAGCCCCTCCAGCGCGCCGGGCGTGCCCTTGCGGCGGCGATAGCGCACCGTGTTGGCGATGAAGGCGCGCGGGCTGAACCTCGCCTCGGCCGGCAGCGGCACCAGATGCTCGGCCCCGACCAGCCGCGCGAGATTGTCGAGCCCGATCGCGTCGGCCGTCTCGACGAACATGTTGGCGAGCAGGCGGTCGGTTTCGCGGTCGAGCGCGACCGCCCCCGTCGCCAGCGCCGACAGGAAGGCGAGCAGCGCACCGCCGCCTGCCTGATCCACGACGCGGACATGCGCCGGCAGCAGGCCGTAGAGGCGCTGCGCGGCGGCTTCCAGCGCGTCGGTCATGTCGTCAGCCCCGTCAGGGTGAGCGCACCGGGATCGAGCGCGACGCGGATTGCGGGCACGACATCATCGCCGGTCACAGTAGGTCCGTTCGCCACGATCGGATCGCTCGCGCCGCCATCGAGCGTCACGCGCGACGCGACCACGCCCGCGACGCCCTGCACCGCCGCCATCACCTGGCTCGCCCACAGGGATGCGCCGAACGGCCGCGCATCGGCGCCGAAGCCGGCGAGCAAAGCCGCGCGCACCGCCGCCTCCACCGCCGCGCGGTCGAGCGCCGGATCGCTGTCGAAGCCGATCGCGGCGGCGATCAGCCGATCGGTGAAGCCCAGGATGCGCGGCGGCCGGCCGGGCGCGCTCGCGCCGGCGATGGCGGTGGCGAGCGCGTCGATCAGCGTGGCGCTCGGCTGCGGCTGGGCCGGATCGCTGGCGGCGATCGTCAGCACGATCTCGCGCCGCATCCGGATGCGCAGCTCGACTGCGGTCGCATGGGCGACGCCGCGATAGGCGCGGGCGAAGCGCGCATAATCATCCAGCGCCACCACGCGATCGAGCACCGCGATCGTATCGCCGGCATTGCGCATGTCCGCGGCGGTCGCCGCGTCCGATCCGCCCTCGCCACGCACGACGTTGGCGACCTTCGACACGCCCAGCACCGGCGTGGTCATCATCGACGCCGCGCTTGTGTCGATGTTGCCGATCGCGCCGCCGCCCACGCGATAGGTCGCGGTGACGCTGTTGATCGCGGTCGGCAGGCGGCCGGCGAACTGGACCTCGAACGTGCCGTCGCGGCGCGGGCGCAGTCGCCACGCGCGATTGTCGGCGAGGTCGAGGAAGCGCTCCGCCATCATGTAGCGGCGGCCGACCACCGCCACCTGCGCCGCCGGCGCATAGCCCAGCGCACCCGGCGCGGGAACATAGGCGACCGGCTTGGACGCCAGGACGTAAGTGGGCGCATCGCGCGTCGCGCTCGACGAGCCGAGCAATTCGGGCGGGTTGGCGATCGTCGCCCCCTGCGTCGCATCGACTGCATTGGCGGCGACGGTCAGCCCGTCCGCCTTGAATCGGGTCGCGAGCGGTGCGGCGAGGATCAGCAGCGTCTCGCCGCCATCGGCCTGCACGCTCGCGAGCGTCGCCAGCTCGACCTGCGCCACACTCGCGCCGTCCACACCCTGCACCACCAGCCGCCGCCCCGGCGCCAGCGATCGCGCCGCCGTGCCGAGCACAGGCAGGCGATCGGGCGTGGAGTCGTCGGGCAGCGTCTCTTCCGGGTCGGGCAGCGCGAGCAGCTCCAACCGCTGCGTCTCGACATAGATTGCGAGCGCGCGCAGCTGGTCGTTGAAGCCGCCGTCGGTCGCGCCCTTCTCGGTTTCGATCCCGTCGAGGGTAATGCGCGTCACCGGCCCGCTGAGGTTGAATGCGGCACGATGCGCGTCGTTCGCCGTCTTGATCCGGCCGATCTGTCGCAGGCTGCCCGCAGCGAACAGGGCGAAGCTGCCGGGGATCGCCTCCTTGACCGCGCTTTCCAGATCGACGGTGCCGTCGGACGGCAGGGTGAAGCCCGTCCAGTCGGTGTCGGTCGAGGTCGGGTTGACCGTCTTGAAATCGGGCGCGTTGCCGCCGAACGCACCCGTCCGCACGCCGAGGATCACCACCGTGCCCGCGGTCGGCCCGGTGCCGTCGGCGACGGGAAGCTGGCCGGTCAGCGCGATCGTCGTCATCGCCTGCGGGGCGGCGGGATCGACCACGTCGCCCGTCGCCGAGGCCGGCGGCGCGGGCGTGCGGACGATGCCGGCGACGCGCGCGAACAGCCAGCCACCGGCATCGCAGGCGACGATCAGCGCGTCGCCCACCGCCGCGAGCACGTCGACCCCCTTGACGACGAGCTGGGTCGTCGCCGCGACCGTCACCACCGGTTTGGTCGGCGGCAGACGCTTGAAGCCGCGCCGACCGACCGGCATCTCGAAATCCAGCGTTTCGGTCTTCGCAAACGCCTTCTTGACGCCGGTCACGGTGACGAACACCGGCGGCACAGCGACCCCGCGCCGCGCCACCAGTCGGTTCCACTCGGCGCGCGCGTCGAGATCGGCGCCCGTCTCGAACGGCACGGGCGGCTTGCCATCCTTGGGCAAGGTCGAGACGCGCGTGCCCGCCGGCACCAGCGCCCTCGCCACGGCACCCGGCGTCGCGTCCATCTCGAACGCCAAAGTCGTCGCGGCCGCGATCGCCGGGCGCGGGACGTAGCCGATCAGCCGCGTCAGATCGATCAGCGAGCCGGTGTCGTTGCTGGTCGCGAGCGTGCCGTCGTCGGCGATCCGCGCGGCGGCGAAGCCGAGCACGGCGAGCGCGGAGGCATAGGCATCGGCCACCGCCATCGCCGGATCGGCCGGATCGCGCGTCGTCAGCCGGTCGAGCGCGCTCTGCCCGCCGATCGCGGCGTCCATCGCGGCGAGCAGCACCGGCTGGCCGAAGCGGTCGAGCGCGCCGATCGGCTCGGGCGCGTCGCCGCAATCGCCGTCGCACGCCGTGGTGCCGCAGCCGCAAAGGCCCGGCGCGGTCACAGCCCGCCGCCCATGACGATCGTCAGCCGACCCAATTCGGGCCGGCTCGCATCGTCGGCCAGCTTGAGGATTTCGGGCCCGTTCGGCTGGATCACGCCCGCCGCCAGCTCGCCCGCCGCGACCCGCGCCCAGCGCTGGAAGCGCGTCACCCGCGCCGCCGACACGCCCGGCACCGCCATCACCGCCGCGATCAACTGGCTGAGCTGGAGCGCGGTCGCGAAACCGAAGCGGTCCGGATCGAAGAAGGCACCCTTGCCGCCGAACGAGGGGCTGAGCGCGCGCCGCACGCGCAGCGCCACGTCGGCGGCGACGGCATCGGCCATGGCGCACACCTCGATCGCGATATCGAGCGGCGCCGGCCGCGCGGCCGTAACCGCGACGTCGAAGCCCATCATGCGATAGCGTTCGAGCCCGGCGGCGACGCCCCCCTCGAACGCGGCGTCGATCGTCGCGCCGCCGACCCGGTCGACATAGACCAGCATCGTCCACCACGCGCCGGTCCACACCGGGATCGCCAGCGCATCGGCCACGCCGGGCAGGCGCCGCGCGAAGGTAGCGTAATCCGCCGCCGTGATCGCGCGCTCCTGCCGCCAGAACGCTTCCGGCGCGCGCGATCGGATGCTGGCGGCGCTTTCGGGGTCGGCGCCGCCCACCGCGGGCAAAGGATTGGTGACCGCGAGCCTCGCCGCTTTCTGCGCGTCGGGCAGCACGACATGGGCGAGCGCGTCTGGCCCGAGATTGGCGGCGATGCCGGTGCCGAAGCGGCCATGCACGCCCAATGACGCCCCGGCGACCGGCGCGAGACCGTTGATGTTGTCGCCGAAGCGCAGCACCGGATTGCCGTCGATCGCGGTCTCGACCACCACGTCGCGCGCGAACGGATCGCTCGCGAGCAGGTCGGCCCGCGCCGTCCAGCTCTCGAAATCGTCATCGAGCGCCAGCGCCGGCAGCACGTCGCCGACATCGACCGCGAGCAGGGTCGCGGCAGCACCGTTCCCCGGCGCACCGCCTACCCGCGCGAGCGGCAAGGACAATGCCCCCGGCAGCCGCACCTCGGGCGCCCACGCGCCGTCGTCGGGCGGCACCGGCGGATCGAGCGCCGGCCGCAGCGCCGCTGCCTCGAACGCATTATAGCCGAGCGTGGCGACCGGCGGCAGCGACACGCCATGTTCCGCCACCGCGATATTGGCGCGCGCGACCGCGCCGGTGATGAAGGCATCCGCCAGCGTGCCGTCCGGATCCTTCACCTGCACCGCCAGATCGAAGCCAAGCGCGTCCTCGGCCGCCCAGCGCACGTCGACCAGCGCCACGCTCGTGGCGAGCGGATCGGCGGTCGGCGTCACCGCGATCAGGCGGACGATCTGCCGCCGCTCGCGGCGCGCATCGGCGACGAGGCCGGTCACGGGCGAGCGCGTCTCCTCAAGCAGCAGCAGGTCGCCGACCGCGAGGCCGCCCGTGCCGCCGCTCGCGTCGACCAGGGTCGCGGCGGTCGCCCCCGCGCAGAGCAGGCATTGGTCGTCGCCCCACGTGTAGATCGCAATCTCGCCGCGCCACTGCCACAACGGCATATCGGCCAGCGTCTCGAACACGATCGGGGCACCGCTCAGCAGCCGGCGATAGGCGGCGATGTCGACCACGGCGGGCAACATCGCGTCATAGGGCAGGAGCGGCGTGCCCTGCGCCAGCACCATCCCGTCCACCACGCCGCCATCGAACCGCAGCGACGCGAAGGTGCGCGCGCTCGCGCCCTCGCCGATCGCATAATCGACCAGCCGTGCATGCCGGCGCAGCGACGATCGCGCGCGCGCCGTGCCGATGAACGCCTCGGTGCCGACCCAGTCGAGCCGATAGCTCGCCTGATCGGCGTCGTAGGCGAGCGCCTCGATCAATGTGGTCGTGAAGTCCGCCGCCTGATTGAGCCCGAAACCGGGCACCAACGCCGCCATGCGATCCAACATGAGCTGGCGCAGTTGCTCATAGTCGCGCGCGGTATAATCGAGCGGCGGCCCGGCGACCGCGTCGGCGCCCGGCGGGCAATCGGGCGCGCAGTCGAAATCCGACGGACAATCGACCTTGAACGAGAAATCCACCGAGGCGAGCCGCGGATCGATGAACGCCGGCGGCCGCTGGTAGTCGGGCCCGCGCACGAGGGTAAGCGTATAGGTGGAGAAATCGACGTCGGTGCCGGCCGGGAAGGTGATTTCCAGCCGCGTGCAGGCAGCGAGGGTCGGCTTGGCGGCGACGCTGCCCTTCGGCGCCGCGATCCGCTCGCCGCCGGTCAGTGCGACGGTGGCGTCGGTGACGGTGCCCGAGGTCAGCGCCACCGGCTTCACCAGATAGACGATCAGCTGCAGCGGCGGCCCGACCCGCACCTCCAGCCAGTCGATCCCCGTCAGCCCGGCCGGCCCGGTGGTTGCGACCAGCATCCGCCGCCGCGCGTCGCCGCAGCGATAGACCACGCCCGTCACAGCCGATCCTTCCGCAGCACGGCCTTGGCCATCGTCTTGGAGCGGATGACCTCGTAGACCACCTCGATCGTCAGCGCGGCATCCGTCTCATCCCACGCGACGGTCAGGTCGCGCAGCGTGAGCAAGGCGGCGAGCTGCTGGTCGATCGCCGCGTGCAGCGCCGCCTCCAGCGCATGCGCCACCGCGCCGCCCGACGGCGCGAACAGCATCTGCGCGACCGGGCTGCCGAAATCGGGCCGCATCACGCGCTCGCCGGGCATGGTCAGCACCAGCAGCTCGAGCATCTGCCGCACATGCGCGTCGTCGCCATAGGAGACGGCGGCGGCACGCCCGCTGGCGGCGGCGGCGAATGGGAAAGCGAGCCGGCTCATGTCGCGATCACCCGCGCCTGCACCTGCACCACCAATGGCGGCCCGGCGGGTATCATGTCGGCCGACAGGGTCAGCGCCACCGGCGGCGCGGTCAGCAGCGGCTGGCCGCCCGCGAGCACGCGCGTCGCGCCCATGATCCATTGCGTGGTGGTGCAGGGCTGCGGCTTGGCCGGCGGCACGGTGAAGACGCAGCCGGCGATCAGTCCCTGATCGGTCACCACCGCCGCCGGCATGCCGCCCAGCATCACGCGCGGCGACGCGGCGACGATCGTCAGCATGCCGCCATGCGGACAGGTGAGGGTCGCACCCATGTGGAGCACCGGCCCGGCCATCAGGTCACCGTCAGCGCGCCGCTGTTGATGACGACCGACGGGCCCACCAGCGCGATCGTCGCGACCCCGTTGGTGATGACGATACCCGCCGCGCCCATCGTCAGCATCTGCCCGGCGGGCGTCATCACCAGCACCTGCTGCGCCGGATTGTCCGACAGGGTGACGGTCACCCCGGTCGTGGTCTGGAAATGGATGTTCGGCGTCGCCGGCGTGGCACCTGCTAGCGCGAGCGGCGGGAAGGTGCCGCCGCTGTCGCCCCAGAAGCCGCCGGTCCAGATCGGGTAATCGGCGTCGCCCGCTTCGAACTCCACCCACACCTGCGAGCCGACCGCCGGCAGCGCCACCGCGCCCGAATTGAGCCCGGCCGACATGAAGGCGGGCAGCGCCCAGCTCGACGGGAACAGGCCGTAAATGTCGGCGAGCTGCACCATCACCCGCCCCTGGTTGCGGGGATCGAGGTTGTTGAGCACCGTCGCGCGATACTTGCCATAAAAGCGCGGACCCTCGCTCATACCGGCAGCGCGGGCAGGTTGGAGACGAGGCCGTCGCGCGCGAGCTGGAAATTCTGCTTCCAGCTCCCCCGGCTGACCGTGTCGGTGACCGCGCGGACGTACCACAGCCCGTCATAAGCGAGGCCCGCCCCGCGCACCCCCACCAGCCGTCGCGCCGCGAGCGGCTGGCCATAACGCGCGACGTCGAGCGCGCCCGAGCCGGTGATCGGGTCGGCGCGCGTCCGCCCCGCCAGCAAGGCGCCCAGCACGTCGGGCAGCTTCAGCCGCTCGGTCGGGATGGTCTTGAACTTGGTCGGGATCAACGGCCGCGCGCTCAGCGGCGGGTTGAGGATGCCGACGTCGGGCACCGGCACGGGGATCGAGATCGGCCCGACCTTGACGAAGCCGATCGTCATCTCCGCCCCCGCGCCGTCGGCCGAAAACGCCAGCTGCTCGACGTTGGAGGCGTGATCCATGTCGACCGACAAGGCCGGCTGCGGCACGCCGATACGCACCTGCGGCCCGAAATAAGCGGTGTTGGTGCCCGGCGCCGGCCCCGGATCGACGTAGAATTCGTAACCGGCATCCTTCGCCAGTTTGTCGATATACTGGAAATCGGTGCCCTTCTGCGCGGGCGTCTTGTCGGTGGGATCGGTCACCGCCTCGAACGGCGCCGGGATCGGCACCGGGATCACGCCGAACATCGCATATTTGGCGAGCATCAGCGCCACCCGCGCGAAGCTCGGCATCATCGGATAGGGCATGCCATCCAGCGGCACGAGATCCATGTAGGCGGTCACGTCGTGCCCGCTCAGCACCAGCTTCGACTGGCCGGGCTTGGCCGACGCGGTGACGTCCTGCCGCCCGATCGGGCCGTCGCACAGCACGGTCGGCAGGCCGTTGATCGTCGCGATCAGGATGACGCGGATCAGAGGATCGAAATAGCCGGCAGCCAGCAACGTCGTCGCGATCGGCGAGGTCTTGGAATAGACGAAGCTGATCTGCCAGCCCGATCGCTGGCCGACCGCGGTCGTCACGGTCGCGCTTTCCAGCGCATCGATCACCGCCGCCGGCGCGGGCGCCACCGCGACCGGCCCGATCAGCAACGTCAGCGTTATGCCCTTGAGATTAGCCACCGGACAGCTCCAGCGGCAGCGGGATCACCAGCAACCGCGCGGCGGGCATGCAGGCCTCCGCCGGCCGCTCGACCCCATTTGCGTCGCAGACGCGCCAATATTGCAGCGGATCGCCGTAGAAGCCGTCCGCCACCTGATCGATCCGCTCGGCGGCGACGGTGCGATGGCGGTCGAGCGGCTGGTAGCGATCCATGTCGGGGATCACCCGCCGGCCGATATAGGGCACCATCTCGCCGTCGGGCGCGACATAGGTCTGGATCGTCTGCCGGGCGTAGCGGCTGCTCGGGCCCGGCGTCATGGCGCACCCGTCAGGCCGAGGGTGGAGAGCGCGGGTGCGGTGCGCCGCGCGAAGCTCTCGCGCCGCTGCGCCTGCGCGAAGAACAGGGCCGCACCCTTCGATCCGTAGGTCAGATCGTCATTCGACAGGATGCGCAGGCCGAGCGTGATCTTGGCGCGGATCGGGTTGAGCTGGGTGTCGAACGCCTCCTCGACCACGCCGAATTCGGTGACGCGCACCGGCAGCACGCGGCGCGGCCCCAGCACCACCAGCACCAATGGCGACGGCAGCGGCAATATCTCCAGCGTGCCGGTGTCGGCGAGCGTGTCGGCGGCGATCAGGTCGGCCACCGCTGGCGCGATGATCGTCTCCAGATCGGCCAGTTCGGGCAGGATGCCGTTGGCGACCGTCTCGGGGTTGCTTGCCGGCTGCTCCAGCCGGTCGGTCGCGTCGAGCTCGATCTCCAGCCGCAGCGTCTCGACCGGCGCGCCGCGCAGCCGCAGCGCCTCCAGCCGGTCGCCGGTCTCGCTCGCCGCCTGGCGCGGCGTCAGCGTGCGGGTGAGCGTGTCGGGATTATACTGGAAGGCGACGCTGCGCAGCACCGCGCGGCCGTCGCCGTCCATCAGCACGAAGCCGCCCTTGAGGGTGCGCGGTGAGCGGGGCGAGGCGCTCATCCCTTGCCCTTCTCGCTGGTCTTGCGACCGGCCATCACGTCCTGCATCAGCTTGAGCGGGCTGATGTCCTTGGGCTCGATCGAGATGTCCGACAATTTGGGCCAGCGCATGCCCTCGGCCGACGAATAGCCGATCTCGCCGACATTGACGCGGATGTTGCCCGGCAGCGTGTATTCGAACGCCGCGACCGGGTAATTCCATTGATATTCGAGCGCATGCCACGCGGCGTAGACCGTTGCCGTCAGGTCGACGCCCAGCTTCGCCTTGGGCACCACGTCGATGAACGCCTTGCCGCTGAAGGCGAAGCCGCCTTTCTCGTAATTGGCGGCGATGTCGACCGTCGCATCGGCGCTGATGCCGAGGCTCGGCCGCACCGTCACGCCGCCGTCGATGCCGACCGCGCCTCCCGCCACCTCCGCGCCGATCCGCGCGCTGATGCGCCCGGTCAGCGAGAAAGATGTCGGCACGACGAACTTGCCCTTCAGGCTGGCGGTGACGTTGGGATTTTCCTCCAGCGGATCGAACTGGCCGCTCAGCTCGACGCCGGTCACGCGTCCCGGCCCGACGCCATAGGCGATGCCCACCCCCGCCTCGATGTTGATCGCGGCGTTCACCGCCGGGATCGGGGTCGGGATCTTGAAGCTCGGGCTCGCCTTGATGAGGTCGCGCTCGCCGCCTTTCTCGGGCCATTTCTTGAACAGCTCGAAATCCGCGACCTTGACCGATCCGCTGATCGTCAAATGGCCGCCCTTGGTGAGCTTCACCCCCAGCTCGGGCGTGATCTTGTCGGTCAGCGCGTAGCTGAGATTGCCCTGCCCGGTCAGTTCGCCGGCATCGTCGATCTCGACATTGACCTTGCCCTTGGCCTTCTTGTTCTTCGTCTCGACATTGACCGCGCCCTTGCCCCACATCTTGCCGGGCTCGCCGCTCTTCTGGCGGTAGAAGACGGTGACGTTGCCGTCCCACTGGCGATAATGGATCGTCGTCGCGCCCTGCAGGTCGAGCTGGTCGTCGGCATAGCGCCCCTTCAATGTGACATTGTCGACGATCGGGAACGGCTTCGGCCAGTCGAGGCTGCCGGTATAGACCAGCCCCGCCTGCGCCCACGATGCGCGCAGGTCGATCACCTTGTCGCGGATGCCGGCCTTGATCCCGCCCTCGGCATAGGTGACGAACTTGTCGCCCTCTTGCCGGAAGCCCAGCGCGACATCGACCGTGGCATTGGGGATCTTGCTGCTGCTGGCGGTGAGCTTGCCCGACCAGCCATTGTCCTGATCGTAGGCGAACTCGCCCTTCGCATCCTTGATCCCGGGCAGCGCCTGCGCCGGGGTCAGCGTGCCGTTGGCGTAGAGCTTGTTATCCTTGGCGCCGGCGTTGAACTCGCCGTTGATGATCGGCTTGGCTGCCGGCCCGATCGTGAACTTGAGGTGCCCCGACGGCTGGAATTTCGGCCCCGACGCATCGGCGAGCGTCAGCGCGAGATTGCCCTCGACGAAATTGATGCCTGGCACCGGCGACCTGAACTTCTTCGCGTCGAGCGGCGCCTTGGCCTCCAGCAGATCCTTGCCGAAGCGGATCTGCACGTCGGGCAGGAACTTGAGCGTCGGGTGGATCACCCCCTCGCCCGAGATCGACCCGTCCGACGCGATCTCGAACGAGGTCAGCGCGCCGGGGCTGAGATAGGGATAATAGAAACCGAGCTGCTTGGGCTTCGGCTTGGCGAAGGCGATCCTGCGCGTTTCGCCGCTCGCGGCCGCCGCCGCGCCTTCGCTCTTGGCGAGGCCGCCGACCGAGGTCGGCTGGGCGGGTGCCGTATCCACCTCGGCGGTGAGCGACACGTCCTTGTCGTTCGGCAGCTCCTTGACCGCGCCGCTGTCGAGCCGCGCCGCGACATGATCGATCGCGACGGCGCTCTTCTTCGCCCCCTTGCCCCTCTTGTACGTCTTCAGCCGCATGCCGGGGATCACGCGGCGCGCGGCGGCGTCGATACGCGTCTCGTCCGGCCCGATCCGCACCGTCTCGCCGAAGCCGCCGGCGGTGAGCGTGATCGGCACCGCCTGCGCGTCGGCCTTGACCTCGGCCGAGCCCTTGACGTGGCCCGCGCGCAGCAATGTCTCGATCTTGAAGCCCGCGTCCTGCTCGGGATCGTTCGGCACGGCGACCTGCTGGAAGCGGATCTGCACGCGCTTGGCATTCGGGCGATAGCGCTGGTCGCGGATCAGCTGCACCAGTTCGACGATCCGGGCATAGGTCTGCGTGCCCGAATCCTGGTTCTTCTTGGCCGGCAGCAATTGCAGGTTGGTGGGGATGCTGGTGCCGCCAATCTGCTTTTCCACGATATGGTCGATATCGAAGCCCGAGCCGGCGAGCCCGTCTTTCTCCATGCCGTCGACCGCCGCCTTCACGCCGGCATCCTGCAGCGCCTTGACCACCGGCGCCTTGGTCGAGGTCTTTATCGCGCTGCCCAGATCCTTCATGCTGGTGAAGCCGAGATTGCCGAGCCAGATGCGCTGATATTCGCCGCTCGAGCCTTCCTCCTTCCACGCAGCACTGGTCTGGTCGGCATTGTCGGTGGTGAAGACCAGCCGCCCCTCGGCCCCGCCGGCATTGGCATAAGCCTGCTTCACCCACGGCCCCGCCCCCTTGGGCAGCGGCAAAGTGAAGCTCGCTTTGTTGACCACCACTTCGGTCGCGCCCGCGCCAGTGGGTGTCTCCTTCACCAAAGCGAAACCGGGTGGCAGGCCGGTGGTCGGTCCCGCTGCCGTCTTGGCCGAGCGCCCGGCGGCAGGCGGCGTCGCGCGCATCAGCGCCGGCGCGCCGACGCGGGTGAGCGGGCCGACGCGCTCGCCCGCCAGCAAGGCCGCCGCCGCGCCATCGGCCTCCGCCTCCAGCGCGCGATCGGCGCCGTCGGCGATCGGGCCGTCCGCCTTGTGCTGCACCCCGGCCTGCTGGACGGTGTGCGCCAGTTCGTGCGCCAGCAACGCGGTGCCGGCATCGGTGCCCGGCGCATATTGGCCGGCGCCAAACACCACGTCCGATCCGGCGGTATAAGCCAGCGCGCCCGCCTCGTGCGCCGACTGCGCCGCGTCCGGCCCGTCATGGATGCGGACATGGCCGAGATCGCGCCCGAAGCCCGCCTCCATCTGCGCGCGCACCGGCCCGTCGAGCGCACGGCCGCCTTCCGGGCGCGGCACGGTGACCGGCCCGCCGCCCCCCGGCGCCTTGCGCTGCGCGCGCACAGGCTTCGGCCGTTCGGCAAGGAGGATCATGGCCGCCCCCCCGCCATCGCCGCGACGATCCGCTGCGCCACCTGGTCCGCGATCCCCGCAACGGTCGCGCCGCCACGCACCTCGCCCGCGTCGAGCCGCAGCGCCGCGCGCGGCATGTCGGTGCCGGCCGCCAGCGCCCGTTCGATCGCCGCCGGCAGCGCGTCGGCCAGCCTTTGCCCCTCGCCGTGCGACGCGGCGCTGACCACCAGGGTGCCGATCTCGACACGGGCAGGGGCGGCGGTCATGCCGCGCCTCCGATCGCGAGCACCGGCATCGGCTGGCCGCTCTTGGCGAGCTCGTCCGCCAATGCCTCGACCACCATCGCCGCGCGCACCTCCGTACCGGCGGCGGCGGCCGCAAACGCCGCGCCGAGCGCCGCGTTGCGGATCGCGCCGCCCGAGAGGCCCACCGTCGCCAGCGCCCCCCACGTCGCCTCGTCCAGCGCGAGCGGCGTGCCCGGCGGAAAGGCGCGCCGCCAGATCGCGCGCCGCTCGACCTCCGACGGCAGCGGGAAATCGGCGACGAAGCGGAAGCGCCGCAGGAAGGCCGCGTCGATCGACGCCTTCAGATTGGTCGTGACGATCGTCAGCCCGGTGAACGCCTCGATCCGCTGGAGCAGGTCGCCAACCTCGGCATTGACGTGGCGATCCGACGCCTGGACCACCTGCCCGCGCGCGCCGAAGATCGCGTCGCCCTCGTTCCACACCATCGCCGCGCCGGTGCGCTCGGCCTCGGCGAAGATGGCGGCAATGTTCTTCGACGTCTCGCCGATATATTTGCTGGTGAGCTGCGCGAGATCGACCTCGAGGATCGGCAGGTCGAGCGCGGCGGCGATCACCTCGGCCGCCATCGTCTTGCCGGTGCCGCTCGGCCCCGCGAACAGCGCCGCGACCCCGGTGCCGCGTCCCCCCATCCGCGCGGCGAAGCCCCAGCCGTGCATCACCTGCTCGGCATGGCGGAGATGGCTCTCGATCCGGCGGAGCGTCGCCGCGAGCGCCTGCGGCACGACCAGATCGTCCCACCCGCCCTGCGGCTCGCGCCGGACGCAGCCCGTCACCGCGACAGGCGACACCGCGCGCGCCGCCGCCCGCCACAGCAATCGCGCCGCCGCGGTCGCATCGGGCTCGGCGGCGATGCGCGGCCCCGCCTCGGCCGCGACGCGCGCGAGCTGCGCCGCATCGAGCGCAAAGCGCCGCGCCGCACCGGCGATTGCCGGGCCGAGCCGCCGTGCCGTGGGCGCGCCGAACGCGCGCAGCCAGCGCGCCGCGACATCGTCATGCGCCTCGCTCGACGCCACGATTCGGATCGGTCGCGCGAGGCCGTGCGCGGGCGGATTGCCGAGCAGCACGACATGGCCGGTGAGATCGTCGAGCAGGTCGGCCGGCAGCGCCGCCTCCGCGCGGGCCGTCACCACCAGCACGGCCTCCTCCAACGCCGCATGCAACGCCCAGCGGCGTTGCCAGCGGCGGCGATCGACCGGATCGACAGGCAAGGCGTCGGGCAGCAGGCGGAAGGCGGCGAGCCCCAGCCCCGCCGCCGATGCCGCGACCTGATCCGCCCGCGCACCGTCGATCGCGACGATCGGCGACAGGCCATCCGGTCCGCGCTCGGCCAGCGCCAGCGCGAGCGCCCGGATCGCGCTCGCCGGCGCGGGTTCGGTGGGCTCGATCCGTCGCACCGCCGCGCCGAGCCACGGCTCGATCAATCCGCCGCCGCCCAGCCGGTCGAGCATCGCCGGGTCGAGACGCAACCGCGCCCGCACGCGCGGCCCCTCGCCGACATGCAGCACGTCGTGGCTGCGCAGCGCGCCCGCCAGCGCCAGATCATCCGGGGTTAGCGCCGGCAGCAGCCGCTGCGCCAGCGCGACCGTCACGCCGCCCGCCGCCTCCAGCCGCAGCGCGAGCGCCTCATCCGTTTCCGCCGCGAACAAAAGCTCGACCAAAGTGAGCGCCGCCGGCTCGAGTGCCAGCGCCGCACCCAGTCGCGCGAGCGGCAATGCCGGGTGGAGCGATGCCATCGCCGGCGCGCGGCCCTGCTCGAGCGCGTCGCGCCAGCGCGGGCCGACCGCCGCCAGCCACTCGGCCAGCGGATCGACCGCACGATCGGGCAGCACCGCCGTCCTCACGACACCGTCACCGTGTCGATCGCCAGCGTGGCGTCGGCATCCACCGCCGGCCGCGCGGTGATGTCGACCGTCGCGACCAGCGGCGCCGGCGCGAACACCTCATCGATGTCGAGCGTGACGGTGCTGGCGGTGATGCCCGCGCTCGGGCGGAACGGCGACTGGAATGCGGTCCACAGCCGCGACAGCATATCGGCGTCGAGCGCCTGCTGGCTGAGCGTGATCTGCTCGTACTGGCGCCACAATTGCTCGGTCGGCAGCGCCTGCAGCAGGCTGGGCGTCGGCGGCACCGCGATGCCGGCCAGGATCTGCTTGATCGTCGCGCGCGGGATGATCCCGAGCCGCGTGATCGCGTGCAGCGCCACGCCGAACACCATCTCGCGCTCCAGCGTGTCGCCGGTCGCGGCAATCAGGTAATGCAAATCGAGCGCGAGCGGCGCCTTGGCGACGCGCTGCCCCTGCCCGTCCACCGGCGTCGCGCGATCGCGCGGCGGCAGATAATCGAGCGGCGGGCTGTACGAATCGGGATCGAATTCGGGATCGATATAGGTGTTGCGCCACGCCGCATTGGGCGCAACGTGATAGAGGAACAGCAGTACGCTCGGCGTCTCGCCGCGGCCGCTCGGATCGGGCCGGAGCGGATCGCTGCGCGGCGGCGGCGCGATCGACACGATTGGCGCGGTGGCGGCGGCGCCATAGACCGCCTTCAGCGCGCGCTCGATCAAGGTCTGGATGACGAGCGTGGTGGCGGGGATGGCGTAATGCGCGCTCATCGCGGGCGGCCCGCGAGATAATCGGCGAGCGCGGGCCCAACCGGATCGCGCCGGCGCGGCGCACGCGGCGCGGGCGTGGCAGGCGGAACGACGCGCACCTCGATCCGCCCGATGCTCAGCGTTACCGGTGCTGGCGGCGACGCATCAGCGGGTCGCAGCGGGCCGGCAGGCGGAGGCGCCGGCGGCTGCCATGCAGGCTGCGGACGCGCCTCGACGATCGCGGGCGGGGGAGTTGGCTGGGCAGGCGCAATGTGCACGACCGGATCCGCCACCGCCGCCACGGGGCGAACGTCGGGCATGATCGGCGGCGGCGGCTCATCCGCAGCGATCACGAGCGGTGGGGCGGCTGCCACGGCCGGCGGCCCGATCACAACGCGCTCGATTACCTGCGCGGGCTCTTGCCTTGGCAGGACGATGGCAGTTTCCGCCGGCGCAGGGGCGATCACCGGAGGGGCGGGCTGTGCCGCGACCGGCGCCGTCGGCGTGCCCGGCGCCCGCGCGGGCGACGCCGGCTCGTCGGCCGGCTGCGGTCGTTCGGGCGGTGGCTCGGTCTCTTGCCGCGGCGGCCCGGCGACAGGGGCGGCAGCGGTCGCCGGGGCAGTCGGTGCCGGCTCCAGCGGCGCATCCACCTCGGCGAACGGATCGTCGATCGCCTCGGGCGCAGCCGCTACCGGCGCGCGTCCCGTCGCCGCGCGGACGAGCGCCGTCCAATAGCCGCTCATGCCGTCCGCCGGGGCGCTTCGCCCGACAGCAACGCAACGTAACGTGCGCGCCGCGCCGGCGACAGGCTCAATATCTCGGCCTCGGTCCAGCCATAAGCGCGCGCGATCAGGTCGATCTCGCGCAGATGCCGCTCGACCAGCCGCTCGATCGCCGTCGCGACGAACGCGGCGAGGTCGACCTCGACCGCCATCGGCTGTCCGCATTCGGCGCAGGCGGTGGCGAGGCGGACCACCGCCGCCGGATCGGCCATCTCGAACGCTGCCTCCAGCGCAGCGACCAGTTCGGGCGTGACCTCCGCCCCGGAGCCGAGGCAGGCGGCAGCCAGTGCGACCGGGGCGTCCTCGGGCGAGACCGATGCGATCGCCGCCAGATCCGCCATGCACGGCAGGCGCGCGCTCAACGCGGCCGGCCCGCTCGCCACCGGCACGCGCGCATCCGCAGCCGGCGACCCCAGCGCCGCGATCGCGTCGGTCGGCACGTTCAGTTCGTTGGCGGCGCCGCAGACGGGGCACGCCGCGACCGCCTCGATCGCGCCGCCGAGCAGCAGCCCGTGCAGCGCGATCAGCCGCTGGTTGCGCCGGCCAAGCGTATCCCGCTCGATCGCGGCGCCCGGCAGCGCCCGCGCCAGCACGCGGCCGAGCCGGGCATGCGCCGCTTCGTCGAGGGCACCGCCATCCCATGCGGCGATAAGGTCGTTCGGCCCAAGCGCCTGCATGGCGGCCTCACGCGTTCGCCAGCACGGGTTCCTTCGGCTCGGCGACGGCGATGTCGCGCTGCCAGCCCTCATTCTCCAGCTTGATCTTGCTGATCGCGATCGCGTTGGCATTGGCGTCGAGATCGGGCAGCGCCTGATATTCGGACACCCAGCAACGATAGACGTTGTAGACCACCACGACCTGCCCGGCCTCGTTGAGCAATTCGATGATGATGTCCTTGCGGAAATCGGCGAGGCTCATCTCGCCGCCGGGCTGGCTGCCATAATCCCACACCTTGTTGGCCCAGCTTTCGAAGCCGCGATCGTGGGTGACGCCGCGTTCCAGCGTGATCGCGTCATATTCGGTACGGCCGGGCGACTTGAAGCTGCCCGACGGATCGCCGCCGGAGCGGTGCTTCACCATCTCGGTCGTCCGCTTCAGCACCGACACCTTGGAGACGCCGAGGACGTAACGCCCGTCCCACTTCACCCGGAACTTGAAGTTCTTGTACGGGTCGAGCCGACGCGCATTGGTCGCAAAATCCCCCATCTTGCCCCCCTATGTCTTATTGATTGGCCTGGACGATCTGGCGGAGCGTCACGACGACGAACTCGGCCGGCTTCAGCGGCGCGAAACCGACCTGGATGTTGACGATGCCCTTGTTGATGTCGTCGGCGGTGGTGGTCGACCCGTCGCACTGGACGAAATAGGCGTCGGCGGCGGACGTGCCCTTGAACGCGCCCTGGCGGAAGAGCGTCTGCATGAAGGCGTTCACGTTCATGCGCAGCTGCGCCCACAGCGCCTCGCCATTGGGCTGGTGCACCGCCCAGCGCAGCCCCTGGCCGAGGCTCTGCAGGATGTAGTTGGCGGTGCGCCGCACCGGCAGATATTTCCAGTCGCTCGCGCGCGCATCCTCGCCGTCCAGCGTGCGCGATCCGAAATTGACCGTGCCGAAGATCGGGAACTGCCGGATCACATTGAGAGCGATCGGGTTGAGCCGCCCCTGATCGGCATCCGACGCCACCACCGACGGGCCATAAGCGCTGGCGATGAACGCGTCGGTGCCCGCGGGCGCCTGCCACACGCCGACATTGCCGTCGGTGCGCGCGATCACGCCGGCGATCGCGCCCGAGGGTGGATGCGACCGGATCGCGCCCGGCACCAGCGGGTCGTCCACCCGGATCGTCGGCCAGAAGGCGGCGGCGAAGGTGGAGCTGAAGGTGAACTGGGTCGACTTCCAATTCTCGGCGGCATCGACGTCAAGCACGTTGGGTGCGGGATCGACCAGCAGCAAGGCATGCTTCAGCCCGCAGATGCGCGCCGCCTCGGCATAGCAGGCCATCATGTTGGCGTGGAGCGGCACGGTCGCGTCGGCGGCGCTGCCGCGCACCAGATCGGGCAGGCACAATGTGTTGAAATAGGGATCGGGCGTCTCGAGCGCGGAGATCGCCGCGAGGAAATCGGCATCGCTCGGCTGGCCGTTCGGATCGCCGTCCACACCCGCCGTCGGCGCGGCATGCTGCTCGTCATAGATCAGCCCGAGCTGGTAGCGCGACACGTTGGTCGAGCGGACGGTCAGGTTGAAGTCGGCGAGCAGCGACGCATGGGTCGCGTCCGCCGCCTTGGCGACCAGCTCGACCTTGGCGTCGTTGAGCTTCGTCGTGAGCCCCGCCACCGGCACCGTGCCCAGCCGCAGCCGCAGCAGCCGCCCCGTCTCGAACAGGCCGATGTCCAGCTCCAGCCCCTGCAGCGCGGTCTTGATCGCGGGATCGGCACGCAGCGCGCCGTTGAGCGCGCTCGCCAGCCGGCCGCGAAACTCCTGCGGCGTGCGCGGCACCAGATCGTCTTTGGCGAACACGATCAGGCCGTCGACCTGGATCGCCGTGCCGGCGGTGCCGTCGGCCTTGATCGGCGTGATCGAGAGCGTCAGCCACTCGTCCTTCGCGAACTTGGGGCCCGCCGGCAGCGCGCCAAGCTCGATCACCGTCCCGGTCGGGCGCGGCGCCACAGCGGGCGTGGCCGGCGGACCGGCCAGCGCCGGCCCCGCATCGGCCGCGACGAAGCGCGAACCCGAGCCGATATCGTTTACGACCGTATCGACCTTGCGCACGTCCGTGCCGGAGGTGGAGAGCTTGGTCCACGTCTCGACCGCACCGCTCGTCACGTCGGCGACGGTCAGGTTGAAGCGGGTCGTGTCGGCGGCCGCCCCGAACGGATCGGCGCCGATCTCGAACGGGTCGATCTCGACATACAGGTTGGCGCCGGCCGCGCCCGAGCCGAGCGCGGTGACGGTCAGTCCCAGCGCGGTGGTGCCGAGCGAATTGAGCGTGATCGCCGCCTCGGTCGCGCCGCTGGCGGGCACGCGCACGACGAACGCCTCGCCGCCGCCATTCGCGAAGAAATGCAGCACCGAATAAGACAGGTTCGACGTCGGCGAGAGACCGCCGAAGAAGCGGGCGAAGTCGCCATAATTCTGGAGCTGGATCGCGCGCCCGTCGATGCCCGACAGGGTCGGCCCGACGAAGAGCGCGACCGAGGTCGTCGCGCCCGTTATCGCATGGACCCCGCTCGACACTTCCTGAAGATAAACCCCGGGTTGCCGAAACTGCAGCATGCCGAACGCCCCTCCCCCACCCACGAAGAATCGCGGTTGTTCATAGGCTTGGGACGATCGTTAACTAATCCGACTCCGCCCCCGCAGATCGAATATTAACTATAATATGGCGCACGGCAAGGCGACCGCGCCGAATTCTCATCCACGCACCCTCGTCATGCGGCGAGACCGTAGATGCGTCGCGGATAATCTCAGCGATAGTTGAAGCTGATCGAGATGCGCTCGTCGTTCGCGTCGCTCGGCATCACCTCGTGCCGCAGCCAGCTTTCCCACAGGAAGATCGTGCCGGCCTGCGGCGGGCAATAGACGAACGGTTGCAGCGCCTCGACCGCATCGGGCCGTCGCAGCGGCGCCGCCATCAGCATCGCCAGCCGCGGATCCTCGAGCTTCAGCGCACCCGATCCGGGCGGCACCGCGACGTAGAGCGTGCCCGACACGACGCTGTGCGGGTGGATGTGCCCCGAGTGCGTGCCCCCGCGCTTCATCACGTTGACCCACAGGCTGTCGAGCCGCAGCGGCCGCGCGAGATCGAACGCGCAATCCTGCGCGAAGGCAGCGACGTGGCGGTTGAGCCGCTTGACCAGCGCGCCGATCACCGGATCGCGCTGCGGCAGATCGTTGAGCGAGGCGTAGGACGTGTAGCCGCGAAAGCCATGCTCGCGCGACCAGCGGCGCCCGGCGCGATCCTCCTGCGCCAGCATCCGGCAGCTTTCCGCCAGTTCGTCGAGCAAGGCCGCATCGTCGAGCGCGGTCTCGCTGAACATCGTCGCGAACAGGCTGCGCGTTCCCATGCGCCCCGTTAGGGTCGCCGCCGCCTTTTGCCAATCCTCGCCCTGGTCAGGCGCCGGCGGCGAAGGCGAGCGAGCGGTACTGCACCTCGCCCGGCCCGGCGGCGTAGATCGCCGGCCGCAGGCTGAGGAAGCCGCCGCCCATATTGTGGTTGTAGCCCGACACCTCGAACGACACGACCTGCGCCCAATGCGTGCCGTCCTCGCTATAGGAGAAAGTGACGATCTCGCGATCATTGACCACGCGCAGATGCACCCGGCGCCCGGCGATGGTCGGGCGCGCCGGCCACATCTGGCGCGTGCCACCCTGGAAGCTGTGCAGCTTGCCCTCGGTCACGCCGACGCCGCAGAACAGTTTGTCGTCGTAGAACAGCAGCAGCCCGCCCTCGCCGCCGTCATGCACCTCCAGATCGACCGTGACGCGATAGACCGGCTCGCCGACGATCATCGCGAGCGGCGAGGCGTCCGCCGGCCCGCTGCCCTGCCCCTTGAGCCGCAGCCCGCCGGCCCCGAACCGCGCGCGTTCGAGATAGCCCGGCTGCGGCTTGAAGAAGGTCAGCGCGGTGCCGAGCGTGTCGTGTGCGAAATCGGTCGAGAGCGCGAAGCCGTGCGCTCCCGCGACCGCACCACGCGGCTTCGGCAGCGGGCCTGGCAGGATGCCGCCTGTCGCCTTGGGCCAGCCGTCGGCGGTCCACGTGAACGGCTCGAGCAGCACCTGCCTGCCGAGCGTGCGTAGGCCATTCTCATAGCCATGATAGATCAGCCACCAGCTGCCGTCGGGTGCCTCGAGCGGCGTCGCGTGGCCGCGTGACCACCACGGCTCGGTGCGGCTGGCGGTGTGGACGATCGGATTGTGCGGGCAATTCTCCCACGGCCCGAGGATTGAACGCGCGCGCGCGACGATCACCATATGGCTGGTCGGCGGCCCTGCAGTCCCGCCCTCGCCCGAGAACAGATAGAAATAGCCGCCGCGGCGGAGCACCTTGGGCCCCTCCAGCGCGAAGCCCTCGACCACCCAGTCGGGCGGGATCGGCCAGCCGTCATAGACCTTCTCGATCGGCCCGGCCTTGGACAGGCCGTCGTCGCTCAGCCGCACGCGATGCCCATCGCCGAGGAACAGATAGCGCCGACCATCCTCGCCGACCGCATGGCCGGGATCGATATAGCCCTCGATCGCCATGTCGTGCGGCTCGCTCCACGGCCCGTGCATGCTGTCCGCGTGGATGACGTAGACGCGGAACGGCGATCGCGACGGCGCTTCGGGCGTGGGCGGTACGAAGACCGGGATGTAGATGAAATAACGGCCGTCATGCTTGGCGATGTCGAGCGCCCAGACCGATCCGATCGGTGTGCGCAGCGCCGGCCCGATCGGCTGCCAGTTCACCAGATCGCGCGAATGCCAGATGATGATGCCGGGATAATGATCGAAGCTGGAGAAGGTCGCGTAATAATCCGCGCCATCCTTCAGCACGTTGGGGTCGGCGCGGTCGCCCGACACGATCGGGTTGAGGTAGCGGCCGTCGCCAAGATCGGCGCGCCGTTGCCCCTCGATGCCGGGCCTCCAGCCGGTGGCCGGCGCAGCGCCGTCGCGACAGGCAGGGGACGCGGCGCGCACCGGCGCCGTCCCGGCCAGCGACAGTGCAGCAGCCTCGAGCATCGTGCGGCGCGATATCGGCATGAACTATTCCTTCCCGGCGAAAGCGGACCGTCGTCTAATCGCGCCACACGTCGTGCCGCGCGTCGATGACGGCGGCAAGCCGGTCGGCGATCGCGGCATCGTCGGCCAGCGACGGGTGCGAGTGGCAGGCCGAGAAAGCGAGGCCGTCGATCGGCACGTAAGCGAGCCGCGTCTCCCCCTTCGCGCGCAGCGCCGCGACGACGCGCGATACCTCCGCCTCGATCTCGCCATCAGCCTTCTCGGTCGCCCACAGGATGATGAAGGCGTGCGGATCGCGCGCGCGCAGCATCTGCACCAGCCGCACATAGGTCGCCTCGAAATCGGCATGGAGCGCGTCGCGCGTCTTCCACAGCTCACCGTCGTGCAAGGCGGTGCTGAAATCGTTGGTGCCGAGCGCGATGACGATCACCTGCGGACGCCAGCCCGCATCGTCGGCGCGGGCGCTGTGGTCGAACAATGCGAACGGGTAAGCGCGCGGCAGCGTGTCGGCGGCGAAGCCGTTATAATTGCGCACCACGCCGCGCCCGGAGATCGCGTCGATCCGGTAATCGGCATCGTAATGCCGCGCGAGACGTGGGCCGAGGCCCGCGCTGCTGTCGGTCGTCGCCCACACCTCGTCGGTGGTGCACTCCTGCTTATGCGAGGTGTTGGCGTAACCGACCGTATGCGAATCCCCGACGAACTCGATCCGTCGCGCCTTCGCCGCGAGCGCGACGGGCATCGTGCCCGTGGCGGCGAGAAAACCGCCGAACGCGGTCGGCGCCGCCTGGCTTTCGGATGTCACCTCGACGCGCAGCCGATGCGCGCCGGGCGCGAGATCGTCGAGGCGATAGAGGCCGGGCGCGGGCTTCACCAAAGTGCCGATCGGCGCGTCGTCGACCATCACGTGGAGGATGACGTCACCGGCGCCGACGCGGAAGAACGCCGCCGTGCCACGAAACCCTGTCTCGAAATATGTGCCCGGCCATTGCCGGCGAAAACCGGCCGCTCCGTCCGCGACCGCGCGACCGCCGACGCGCGTCGGCAGCGCCGTCAGCCCGGCGGCATCGCCCGGCGCCGGCGCGAGCCGGGCGGCGGCCGAAGCACTCGCGGCAAACAGCAACACGCATCCCATCGCGAACCTGCGCATCGTCGTGCCTCTCCTCGTTTCGCGGTGTCGGTAGCGCGCCCATCGCGTCGATGCGAGCGCCCCTGTTCGAACGACCGACTGGAATGACTGAATAAAATCGCGCGGCGCTGCTTTGCAAAGCGAACGATTATGCCACATCTGGGTTGATGCGCCGGTGCCCGGCATTATCGTATCGGCGCCAATGCTCAGGCGGACGGGACATATGTCCCCCAAATCAAAGGCACCGATATGACGGACAAGCATGAAGAGCGGCATCGCAAGGTAAGCGAACGCGCCTACGCCATCTGGGAAGAAGAAGGCCGTCCCGGCGGTCGCCACGACCAGCATTGGCACGATGCCGCGCGCGATGTCGATGCGAGCACGGTCGAGACGCCGGCGCCCAAGGCGAAGGCCGCCCCGCGCAAATATACCAAGAAGGCAAGCGCCGTGGCCGCGCCTGCGCCCGCCGCCGAGCCGGCACCGGCTCCGGCTCCGGCCGCAAGCGCCAAGCCCGCCCCGGCGGCGAGCGCAAAGGCGCCTGCCGTCAGCGAAACGCCCACCGCTGCCGCCAAGCCGCCGGTGAAGGCCACGCGCGCACCGCGCACGGTCAAGCCGAAGAAGCCCTAAGCGCGGATCGACCGGAACAGCGCGGCATATTGCTTTGCCGCGCTGTTCCACGAACAGTCGGTCGCCATGCCGTTTTGCTGGAGCTGCGCCCACGCCGCTTCGTCGTCGCGGTAAAGCTCGGCCGCGCGGCGGATTGCGGCGCGCATCGCCGGCACCGATCCGGGCGCGAACTGGAAACCGGTCGCGACCCCCTGCGCCAGCGCATAGGGGCTCGCGTCAATCACCGTATCGGCCAGCCCGCCGACCCGCGCGACGATCGGCACCGCGCCATAGCGCAGCGCATACATCTGGGTGAGGCCGCACGGCTCGAACCGCGACGGCATCAGAAAGGCATCCGACCCCGCCTGGATCTGGTGCGACAGCGCCTCGTCATAGCCGATGCGACAGGCGACGCGATCGGGGCTTGCCGCCGCCGCCGCGACGAAGGCCGCTTCCATCCCCGCATCGCCGCTCCCGAGCAACACGATCTGCACCTCGCCGAGTTCGGGCAGCAGGGCGAGCAGAAGGTCCATGCCCTTCTGCTCGGTCATCCGCCCCACCGAGCCGATCACGAAGGCCTCGGGTGCCTCGGGCAGGGCGAATGCACGCTGCAGCGTGCTCTTGTCGGCCGCGCGTCCCCCAAGATCGGCTGCGGAATAACGCGCCGCGATGCGCGGATCGGCGGCCGGATCCCACACGTCGGTGTCGATCCCGTTGAGGATGCCCGACAGCACCTGTCCGCGCCCGGCGAGGAGGCCGCCGAGCCCCATTCCGCCCTCGGGCGTCGTGATCTCGGTTGCATAAGTCGGCGAGACGGTCGTGATGCGGTCGGCGAAGATCAGGCCGCCCTTGAGGAAGCCGATCGACCCGTAATATTCGAGCGCATCGAGCGCGAACGCCTCGGCCGGCAGCCCCAGCGCGCCGAGCAGATAGGCGGGAAAGATGCCCTGGAACGCCAGATTGTGGATCGTCATCACCACGCCCGGCCGCCGCGTGGGCGGATCGTAGTGCAGATAGACCGCCGTCAGCGCCGCCTGCCAGTCGTGCAGCTGGACGACGTCGGGCAGCAGATCGGGCAGCAGCCCCGATGCGACGTCCGCCGCCGCGCGCGCGAACGCGCCGAAGCGCAGCGGATTGTCCGGCCAGTCGCGCCCGTCCGGCCCGAGATACGGATTGCCGTCGCGCGCGAACAGATGCGGCGCGTCGAGCACCAGCAGATCGAGCCCCGCCACTGTCGCCCGCCGCAACGTCGCCGGGCCGCCCATCAACGCATCGTAGGCGTGGACGACGGCCGCATCGCCGATTGCGCCCAGCACGGCCGGATAGCCGGGGACGAAGGTGGTCACCGCCACGTCCTCCGCCGCCAGCGCCGCGGGCAGCGCGCCGGCGACGTCGGCCAGCCCGCCCGTCTTCACGAGCGGATAGACTTCGGGCGTGACCGACAGGAGCGACAGCGGCATCAGAGGTCCAGCGCGTCGATCATCTTCTGGGTAATCAGGCAGACCCCATTCTCGGTGCGACGGAAGCGTCGCGCATCCTCTTCGGGATCCTCGCCCACGACAAGCCCTTCGGGAATGATGACGCGGCTGTCGACGATCACGTTGCGCAACTGCACCGAGCGGCCGACCTGCACGCGCGGCATCAGCACCGCATTCTCGATCGTCGAGAAGCTGTTGACGCGCACGCCGGTGAACAGCAGCGAGTGGCGCAGGCCGGCGCCCGAGACGATGCAGTCGCCCGACACCAAGGACGACACCGCCTCGCCGCGCCGGCCATCCTCGTCATGGACGAACTTGGCCGGCGCCGTCATCTCGGCATAGGTCCAGATCGGCCACTCGCGATCGTAGAGGTCGAGTTCAGGAACGGTGTTGGTCAGGTCGAGGTTCGCGGTGAAGAAGGCATCGAGCGTGCCGACGTCGCGCCAGTAGGGCTCGCCGGTCGGCCCCGAGCGCAGCGCCGACTTGCTGAGATGATGCGCGCGCGCATTACCGTCGCGCACCAGCTTCGGCACGATATCCTTGCCGAAATCGTGCGACGAGTTCGGATCGGCCGCATCCTCGCGCAATATGTCGGCGAGGAACGACGTCTCGAACACGTAGATGCCCATGCTGGCGAGCGCGAGATCGGGATGGCCCGGCATCGCCGGCGGATCGGCCGGTTTCTCGAGGAAATGGAGGATGCGGTCCTGCTCGTCGACGTGCATCACGCCGAACGCCGTCGCCTCCGCGCGCGGCACCTCGACGCAGCCGACCGTCACGCTGGAGCCGAACTCGCAATGCTCCTCCAGCATCACGCCATAATCCTGTTTGTAGATATGATCGCCGGCGAGGACGACGATGTACTTCGGGCGATAGCTCTCGATGATGTCGAGGTTCTGGTGAACCGCGTCGGCGGTGCCGAGATACCAGCTCTCTTCCGAGATGCGCTGGCTCGCGGGCAGGATGTCGAAGCTCTCGTTCCGCTCGGGGCGGAAGAAGCTCCAGCCGTGCTGCAGGTGGCGGATCAGGCTGTGCGACTTGTATTGCGTGGCGACGCCGATCCGCGGAATGCCCGAATTGAGCGCGTTCGACAGCGCGAAATCGACGATCCGCGTCTTGCCCCCGAAATAGACTGCGGGCTTGGCGCGGCTGTCGGTCAGCTCCATCAATCGGCTGCCGCGCCCACCCGCCAGCACGATGGCCATGGCCTGCCGGGTGACGAGGCCTCGCAACGTTGCACTTGGCGGCATTGGGCATCCTTCTCTTGTCCACCATGAAGCCGTTTTGACGCTTCGGGTTCCATGACATCATAGCAATAAAGATCGCCGGGCACTTCCCGGCGGTTGCGACGTTCGGAAGCCAGCGAATGAAGGGGCAAAGGGTGCAGCAGGCGCAACTCACGTCGATCGATTGGCTGCACGACCCGTTTTCCTTCCTGGGCCCGCATGACGGGTTGGCGCGCACGTTTCAGCCGGGCGCGACCGCGGTGACGCTCGTCGCGGGCGGGCGCGAAACCGCGCTTGCCGCGGGCTCGCCCGAAGGCGTGTTCGCGGGTCCGTTTTCCGGCGAAGGCCCTTACGTGCTGCGCGTCACATGGCCCGACGGCGCGACCAGCGAGAGCGAGGATCCGTACGCCTTCGGACCGGTACTCGGCGACCTCGACCTGCACCTGCTGCGCGAGGGCCGGCACTGGGATCTGCCGCTGCGGCTCGGCGCCAACCCGGTGGAGCATGACGGCATCGACGGCACCGCCTTCGCCGTGTGGGCGCCGAATGCGCGCGCGGTGAGCGTGATCGGCGATTTCGCCGGCTGGGACAGAACGCGCCTGCCGATGCGGCTGCGCCACGATGCCGGCGTGTGGGAATTGTTCGTGCCGCGCGTCGGCGCGGGCGCGCATTACAAATATGCGGTGCTGGGTGCCGACGGCGTGTGGCGCGAGAAGGCCGATCCACTGGCGCGCGCGACCGAGCTTCCGCCGGCCACCGCCTCGATCGTCGCCCCCGCGCCCGATTTCGGCTGGAGCGACGATGCGTGGATGGCCGACCGCGCCGAGCGCCAGCATCCCGGTGCGCCGATCTCGGTCTACGAGGTCCATGCCGCGTCGTGGCGCCGGCCGTGGGACGGCGGCGAGCATGATTGGGAGCAGTTCGGCGACCAATTGATCCCCTATCTGGTCGAGATGGGCTTCACCCATGTCGAGCTGATGCCGATCATGGAGCATCCGTTCGGCGGATCGTGGGGCTATCAGCCGCTCTCGCAATTCGCGCCGTCCGCGCGCTACGGCACCGCCGAGCAGTTTGCGCGCTTCGTCGATCGCTGCCACGCCGCCGGCATCGGCGTGATCCTCGACTGGGTGCCCGCGCACTTCCCCTCCGACGCGCACGGCTTCGCCTGGTTCGACGGCACCGCGCTCTACGAGCATGTCGATCCCAAGGAAGGCTATCACCCCGACTGGAACACGTTGATCTTCAACCTCGGCCGGCAGGAGGTGACGGGGATGCTGATCGCCTCGGCGCTGTGGTGGTTGGAGCAGTTCCACGTCGACGGGCTGCGCGTCGATGCGGTCGCATCGATGCTCTACCGCGATTACAGTCGCCCGGCCGGCGAATGGGTGCCGAACCAATATGGCGGCCGCGAGAACCTCGAGGCGATCGCCTTCCTGCGCCGCATGAACGAGGTCGTCGCCGAGCGCTGCCCCGGCGCGATCACCATCGCCGAGGAATCGACCGCCTTTCCGGGCGTCACCGCCCCGCCGAAGCATGGCGGGCTCGGCTTCACCTACAAGTGGAACATGGGCTGGATGAACGACACGCTCCGCTATGTGGAGTATGAGCCGATCCACCGCCGCTGGCATCATGGCGACATGACCTTCGGGCTGGTCTACGCTTTCTCAGAGCGCTTCATCCTGCCGCTCAGCCACGACGAGGTCGTCCACGGCAAGGGGTCGCTGATCGAGAAGACGCCGGGCGACCGCTGGCAGAAGTTCGCGACATTGCGCGCCTATCTCGCCTTCATGTGGGCGCATCCCGGCAAGAAACTGCTCTTCATGGGCGGCGAGATCGCGCAATGGGCCGAATGGCATCATGACGGCCAGCTCGACTGGGCCTTGCTGCGCGAGGCCGATCATGCCGGCATCCAGGCGCTCGTGCGCGATCTCAACGCGGTCTATCGCGCCGAGCCCGCGCTCCACCAGAGCGACGCCGATCCGCGCGGTTTCGCATGGATCGTCGGTGACGATGCGGAGAATGGCGTGTTCGTGTTCCGCCGCACCTCGCCCTATGGCGGTGCCGCCCTGCTGTGCGCGGTCAACATGACGCCGGTGCCGCGCCACCATTATCGCGTCGGTGTCGCTGGCGCCGGGCGCTGGAGCGAGGTCTTCAACTCCGATGCCGTCCGCTATGCCGGCAGCGGGCTCGGCCACGCCGCCGATCCGCAGACCGCCGCCGTCCCGAGCCACGGCCAGAAGCAGTCGCTGGAGCTGACGCTGCCGCCGCTCGCCACCATCATCCTCCGTCACGAAGGGCCTCACGTTTGAGCCGTATTCCTACCCGCCTCGAAAGTGGCATCCCCTATCCACTCGGTGCCACGTTCGACGGGCTCGGCGTCAATTTCGCGGTCTTCTCGGCACATGCCGAAAAGATCGAACTGTGCCTGTTCGACGAGCATGGCCGGCAGGAACTCGCCCGGCTCGAACTGCCCGAATGGACCGACGAGATCTGGCACGGCTACCTGCCCGATGCGCGGCCCGGCCTGCTCTACGGCTTCCGCGCGCACGGCCGCTATGCGCCCGAGGAAGGGCACCGCTTCAATCCGAACAAGTTGCTGCTCGATCCCTATACGCGCAAGACGTTCGGGCGCGTGCGCTGGACCGACGCGCTCCACGGCTATCGCGTCAACTCGCCCAAGGCCGACCTCAGCTTCGACCGGCGCGACAGTGCCGCGGCGATGCCGAAGTCGGTGGTCGTCACCGATGCGTTCGACTGGGGCGACGATCGGCGGCCGAACGTGCCGTGGTCGGAAACGATCATCTACGAGGCGCACGTCAAGGGCCTGACCAAGCTGATGGAGAGCGTGCCGTCGGCCGAGCGCGGCACCTATCGCGCGCTCAGCCATCCCGACGTGATCGCACATCTCCAGCGGATCGGCATCACCGCGATCGAGCTGATGCCGATTCACGGCTTCGTGCAGGATCGCTTCCTGCAGCAGAAGGGGCTGACCAATTACTGGGGCTACAACACGCTCGCTTTCTTCGCGCCGGAGGGGCGCTATCTCGGGCGCGGCGACGCCGACGATCTGCGGCTGGCGGTGCGCCGCTTCCATGCGGCGGGGATCGAGGTGATCCTCGACGTCGTCTACAACCACACCGCCGAGGGCAGCGAGCTCGGCCAGACGATGAGCTTCCGCGGGCTCGACAATGCGACCTATTACCGGCTGCAGAAGGATAATCCGCGCTACTGCGTGAACGATACCGGCACCGGCAACACCTTCAACCTCGATCAGCCGCGCGTGCTGCAGATGGTGACCGATTCGCTGCGCCATTGGGCCGAAAGCTATCGCATCGACGGCTTCCGCTTCGATCTCGGCGCGACGCTCGGCCGCACCGGCGACGGCGCGTTCGATCCCGGCGCCTCCTTCTTCGACGTGCTGCGCCAGGATCCGGTGCTGGGCCGGGTCAAGCTCATCTCCGAGCCGTGGGACATCGGGCCGGGCGGCTACCAGCTCGGCAATCATCCCCCCGGCTTCGCCGAATGGAACGACAAGTTCCGCGACGACACGCGCCGCTTCTGGCGTGGTGACCCCGGCGTCCGCCCCGATTTCGCCGCGCGCATCGCCGGATCGGGCGACCTGTTCGATCGCCGCGCGCGCCGGCCGTGGGCCAGCGTCAATTATGTCGCCAGCCACGACGGCCAGCCGCTCGCCGACATCGTCCAGTACGAGCAGCGCCACAACGAAGCCAATGGCGAGGATAATCGCGACGGCCACAGCGACAATCTGTCGTGCAACTGGGGCGCCGAGGGACCGACCGACGATGCGGCGATCGACGCGGTGCGCGAGCGCGTCCGCCGCTCGATGCTCATCACCGTGCTCACCTCGCTCGGCACGCCGATGCTGCTTGCCGGCGACGAGTTCGGCCGCACCCAGCATGGCAACAACAATGCCTATGCGCAGGATAACGAGATCAGCTGGCTCGACTGGAAGCTGGCACGCAGCGAGGCGGGCGAGAGCCTGATCCACTTCGTCCGTCGGCTGATCCTGATCCGCAAGCATTACCCGCTCGTGCGGTCGAACGCCTTCCTCTACGGCGAGGAGATCGCGCCCGGCATCAAGAATATCGACTGGTTCGACGAGCGCGGCCAGTGCCTGTCGCCCGAGGATTGGCAGAATCCCGAGGGCAAGGCGCTGACGATGCGCCGCGCGAGCCTGACCGGGGATGGCGGGTTCGAGGCGATCACCTTGCTGATGAACGGATCGCAGGCGACGATCGACTTCGACCTGCCGGAGCCGCACCGTTATCGGCGCCTGCTGGTCGACAGTTCGGACACGAATATCGGCGAGCGCGACCTGACCGAGCAGACGATCGCGGTGGCCGACCGCACCGCCATCCTGATCTACTCCAACGGGCCGATCGACGAATGAGCTGGGGTCCGCTGCTGCTCGCCCCCGATCGCACGCGCTTCGCATTGTGGGCACCCGCGCTCGACGCGCTGACGCTGGAGATCGACGGCCCGCCGCCGCTCGCGATGGCGCCGGCCGGCGACGGCTGGTTCGCGGTCGAGGCCGCGTGCGGCGCGGGCGCGCGCTATCGCTTCCGCCTGCCCGACGGCGCTATTGTGCCCGATCCGGCGTCGCGCGCGCAGGATGGCGGCGTGCACGGCTGGAGCATCGTCACCGATCCCGCCGGCTATCGCTGGCAGGCGCAAGAATGGCGCGGTCGGCCGTGGCGCGAAGCGGTGATCCACGAAGTGCATGTCGGCGCGGCTGGCGGCTATGCGGGGCTGGCCGAAATGCTGCCGGGGCTCGCCGCGATCGGCTTCACCGCGATCGAGCTGATGCCGCTCGCCGCGTTCGGCGGCACGCGCAACTGGGGCTATGACGGCGTGCTGCCTTACGCGCCTGCCGCCAGCTACGGCACGCCCGACGATCTCAGGGCGCTGATCGATGCCGCGCATGGCCAAGGGCTGATGGTCCTGCTCGACGTGGTCTACAATCATTTCGGCCCGGACGGGAATTACCTGTCGGCCTATGCGCCCGATTTCTTCAAGGCCGACGTCCACACGCCATGGGGCGGCGCGATCGATTTCGGGCGTGCGCCGGTGGCGCAGTTCTTCATCGACAATGCGCTCTACTGGCTGCGCGACTTCCGTTTCGACGGGCTGCGCTTCGACGCGGTCCACGCGATCGCCGACAACGCCTTCCTCGACCGGATGGCGGCGGAGATCCGCGCCGGCGTGCCCGATCGTCATATCCATCTGGTGCTGGAGAACGAGCATAACGACGCCGCGCGGCTGGAAACCAGCTACGACGCGCAGTGGAACGACGATTTCCACAACGTCCTCCACGTGCTGCTGACGTACGAAACGCACGGTTATTACAAGGATTTCGCAGAAGCGCCGGCCGAACGGCTCGCGCGCTGCCTCGCCGAGGGCTTCATCTATCAGGGCCAAGGCTCGCCCAACCAGAAGGGCAAACCGCGCGGCAGCCCGAGCGGGCATCTGCCGCCGACGCGCTTCGTCAGCTTCCTGCAGAATCACGACCAGATCGGAAATCGCGCACTGGGCGAGCGGCTGACCCTGCTCACCAGCCGCGAACGGCTCCGCGCCGCCACCGGCCTGCTCCTGCTCTGCCCGCAGATCCCGCTGACCTTCATGGGCGACGAGACCGGATCGGAGAGCCCGTTCCTGTTCTTCACCGATTTCCACGACGAGCTGGCCGACGCGGTGCGCGAGGGGCGGCGCGGCGAATTTGCCGGCCATCCCGGCTTTGCCGACGAGAGCGCGCGAGACCATATTCCCGATCCGAATGCGCGGACGACCTTCGATCGCTCGCGCGCATTGCCCGGCCCGGATGCCGATGCGTGGCGCGCGCTCTACACGCAGCTGCTGGTGCTGCGCCGCGAACGGATCATGCCCCGGCTCGACGATGCCGCGGCGCTCGGTGCCGAGGCGATCGGCGCCAAGGCGGTGGTCGCGCGCTGGCGGATCGGCGCGGAGCAGCTCACGCTCGCGATCAACCTCGGCGACGATGCCGTGCCGTTCGCGGCGCCCGAAGCCACGCTGCTGGTGGCGATCGGTGCCGAGACCATCGACGGTACGTTGCCGTCCGCCAGCTTCGCCGCCTGGATCGCCTGATGAGCGACGCCGCCGTCACCGCGCTGGCCGAGGCCGCCGGCATCCTGATCGATTGGGAGGATGCCGACAGCAAGCCGCGCCGCGTCTCGATCGAAAGCCTGCGCGCCGTGCTGTCGGGGCTCGGCCTCGCCTGCGGCAGCGCCGCGCAATGCGCCGAGAGCGCCGCGCGGCTGCGTGCCGATACCGCCGACACCTCCCGGATCGTGGACGCCGGCGCGCCGCTCACCGGCCTGTCCGGGCGCGGCCTGCTCCATCTGGAAGACGGCACGACGCGCGATCTCGATCTCGCCGCCGCGCCTGCGATCGCCACGGCCGGCTATCATCGGCTCGAACATGCCGGCGGCGTGCTGCCGCTGATCGTCGCGCCGCCGCGCTGCGCGGTGCTGCCCGCCGATGCGCGTGCCTGGGGTCTCGCCGTGCAGGTCTATTCGCTGCGCGGCGACGGCGCGTTCGGCGATTTCCGCGCGCTCGGCGACTTTGCCGGCCACGCCGCGCGCGCCGGGGCCGATGCGGTGATGCTGAGCCCGGTCCACGCGCTCTTCACCGCCGATCCCAGCCGCTACAGCCCCTATTCGCCGTCGAGCCGCATCTACCTCAACCCCTGGTATGCCACGACCAGCGACGCGCCGGCCGCCGATGGCGACCTGATCGACTGGCCCTCCGCGGTCCATGCCAAACTCGCCGCCTTCCAGCGCGATTATGCGGCGATGCGCGACGATCCGGGCTTTGCGACGTTCCGGGCCACCGCCGATGCCGGCCTGCGCCAGCATGCTCTGTTCGAGGCCCTATACGCGCACTTCTTCGCGGCGACCGGGGCGCGCGGCTGGCAGGGCTGGCCCGAGCCGTATCGCACCCCCGCCTCCCCCGCTGTCGCCGCCTTCGCGCAGGCGCATGGCGACGCGATCGACTTCCATCTCTTTCTCCAGTGGCGCGCCGAGACCGACCTCGGCGACGCGGCAGCGGTGGCCTCCGCGATGCGGATCGGGCTGGTCGCCGACATCGCGGTCGGGATCGACGCCGGCGGCAGCCATGCGTGGGCGCGCGGCGACGAGCTGATGCTCGGCATCGGCATCGGCGCGCCGCCCGACGCCTTCCAGGCCGAGGGGCAGAATTGGGGCATCACCAGTTTCTCGCCGTTCGCGCTGCGCACCAGGGCCTACCAGCCGTTCATCGACCTGCTGCGCAGCGCGATGCGCCATTCCGGCGGGGTGCGGTTCGATCATGCGCTCGGCCTGCGCCGGTTGTGGGTGGTGCCGAGCGGCGCCTCGCCGCTCGACGGCGCCTATCTGCGCCAGCCCGAAGCGGATCTGCTCCGCCTGATCGCCTTGGAATCGACCCGCGCCAACGCGATCGTGATCGGCGAGGATCTCGGCGTGGTGCCGGAAGGGCTGCGCGACACGCTCGCCGCGCGCGGCCTGCTCGGCATGCGCGTGCTGCCGTTCGAGCGCATGCCCGACCGCAGCTTCCGCCCGCCCGCTGCGTGGGATCGCGATGCGGTGGCGATGACCAGCACGCACGATCTGCCCCCCGTCGCCGGCTGGTGGCAGGCCAAGGATATCGACTGGCGCGAGACGCTGGGCGCCGCCGGCGACCGGGCGAAGGAACGGGCGGAGCGTGCGGATGATCGCGCATTGCTGTGGCGCGCCTTCACCGATGCCGGGGCCGCCACCGATCCGGCGCCCGCCGCCGACGTCCCCGCCCCCGTCGTCGATGCCGCGCTGGCATTCGTCGCCGGGACGCCCTCGACACTCGCCATCGTGCCGGTCGAGGATCTGCTCGGGCTCGACGAGGCGCCCAACCTGCCCGGCACGATCGACGAGCATCCCAACTGGCGCCGCCGCCTGCCCGACAAGGCCGAGGCGTTGTTCGCCCGGCCCGACGTCGCCCGCCACACCCGCACGTTCCGCACCGAAAGGCCCGCATGATCCCGCGCGCGACCTACCGCATCCAGTTCCATTCCGGCTTCGGCTTCGATCGCGCGGCCGGGCTGGCCGACTATCTCGCCGATCTCGGCATCAGCCACCTCTATGCCTCGCCGATCGGCACCGCGCGCGCCGGCTCGACCCACGGCTATGACGCGATCGATCCGACGCGGATCAACCCCGAGCTGGGCGGCGAGGACGGCTTCCGCGCAATGGCCGCCGCCCTGCGCGCGCGCGGTATCGGCATCATCGTCGATATCGTGCCCAACCATATGGCGGTCGGCGGCGCCGACAATCCGTGGTGGCTCGACGTGCTGGCGCAGGGGCCGGCGAGCCCGCACGCCTGCTTCTTCGACATCGACTGGTATCCGGCCGATCCGGCGCTGCACGGCAAGCTCCACGCGCCCTTCCTCGGCATGCCTTACTGGGAGGCGTTGACTTCGGGCGCCTTGGTGCTGGAGGCGGACGGCAGCGCGATCGTCGCGCACCGCACGCACCGTTTCCCGATCCGCGCCGAGGATCGCGCCGCCTTCCCCGCCGACGCCGATCTGCCCGCGCTGCACGACGGGCGCGACCCCGCCGGCGCCGAGCGGCTGCACGCATTGCTCGAACGCCAGCATTACCGCCTCGCCTGGTGGCGCACCGCAGCCGACGAGATCAACTGGCGTCGCTTCTTCGACATCACCGAGCTGGCCGGGCTGCGGATCGAGGATGCGCACGTCTTCGACACCGTCCACGCTTTGCCGCTGCGTCTCTATGGCGAGGGGCTGATCGACGGGCTGCGCATCGACCATGTCGACGGCCTCAGCGACCCGACCACCTACCTGCAGCGCCTGCGTGGTGCGATGGATACCGTCCGCGCCGAGCCCGGCTATCTGGTGGTCGAGAAGATCCTCGCCGCCGACGAGCGCCTGCCGCGCGACTGGCGGACCGACGGCACCAGCGGCTACGACTTCATGAACGAGGTCGCGGCCCTGCTGCACGATCCCGCGGGCGAGGCGCCCCTGAACGCGCTGTGGGCGCAGACGAGCGGCCGCTCGCCACGCTTCGCAGACGAGGAGCATGAAGCGCGGATCGAGATAATCGAGCGCACCTTCCCCGGCCAGCTCGGCGCGGTCGCCTGTGCCTTCCACCGCCTCGCGCGCGCCGACGCCGCCACGCGCGACGTCACCGCCGGCATGATCCGCCGCGCGCTTACCGGGCTGCTGGTCAATTTCTCCGCCTACCGCACCTATGCCGGCACCGCCGAGGATGGCGGCGAGCGGCTGCGCCGCGCCGCCGACGCCGCGCGCGCATCGGCGGCACCGGGCGAGGCCGACATCATCGACCGGCTGGTCGGCTGGATCATGCATGCGGGCGAAAGCAAAGGCGCGGCGCGCGACGCGGCGCGGCGCTTCGAGCAGTTGAGCGCGCCACTGGCGGCCAAGGCGGTCGAGGATACCGCCTTCTACCGCTACGGCCGGCTGCTCTCGCGCAACGATGTCGGCTTCGATCCCGCCCGCTTCGCGCAATCGCCTGCGACGTTTTTGCAGCGGATCGCGGAGCGCGCGCGCGACTATCCGCATGCGATGCTCGCCACCGCGACGCACGATCACAAGCGCGGCGAGGATGTGCGCGCGCGGCTGGCGGTGCTGAGCGAGGCGCCCGACGAATGGGCCGCCTTGCTCGCCCGCTTCGATGCGGTGGGCGACGGGGTGGACCCCGGCGACCGCGCGATGATCCTCCAGACGATCGTCGGCGCCTTGCCTTATGACGGGCTCGACGGCTTCGCCGGGCGGGTGGCCGACTGGTCGCGCAAGGCGGTGCGCGAGGCGAAGCTACGCTCGTCGTGGACCGCGCCCGACGAGGCCTATGAGGAAGCGTGCGCCGGCTTCATCCGCGCGGCGCTGGACGATGCGACCAGCCGCGCCGCCATCGCCGCCTTCGTCGATCGCATCGCCCCGGCCGGCGCGATCAACGGCCTCGTCCAGACATTGCTGCGTTACACGCTTCCCGGCGTGCCCGATTGCTACCAGGGCACCGATCTGTGGGATCTGAGCCTGGTCGATCCCGACAATCGCCGTCCGGTCGATTATGCGGCGCGGTTCCCGGTCGCGGACTGGGCCGACGCGCCGACCCTGCTGCACGACTGGCGCACCGGCCGGGTCAAGCAGGCGCTGATCGCCGCCGCACTGGCCTTGCGCCGCGACAAGCCCGCTTTGTTCGCGGCCCCGCTCCGCCCGCTGGCGGTGACGGGGGCGCGCGCCGACCGGATCGTCGCGTTCGCGCGCGAGGCGGAGGGCGAGGCGCTGCTGGTCGTGGCGCCATTGCTGTGCCTCTCCGGCGCGCGCGCGGACAGCCTCGCGCTGGCGCCCGACTGGCTCGGCGACACGGCGGTGGCGTTCAACGATGAACGCCTCGACGTTGCGGATCTGCTCGGCGAGGCGCCGATCGCGCTGCGCGTGCGTTAGCCGCTCAGGCGGCGAGCGCCACCGCCGGCCGACCCTCCGCCAGCCCCGCGTCGCGCGCGAGCCCGGCGAAGGTGCCGCCGCGCGCGACCAGCTCGTCGAACGTGCCGGTCTCGATCATGCGGCCATGATCCAGCACGATGATGCGGTCGGCCGAGCGGATGGTCGACAGGCGGTGCGCGATCACGAAGGTGGTGCGCCCCTCGCGCAGCAGGTCGAGGCTCGCCTGCAGCCGCGCCTCGGTCGCGACGTCGAGCGCGCTGGTCGCCTCGTCGAGCAGCAGGATCGGCGCATTCTTGAGCAAAGCGCGGGCGATGGCGATGCGCTGGCGCTCGCCGCCCGACAGGCCCTGCCCGCGATCGCCGACCGGCGCGGCATAGCCGCCCTCCTTGCGTATGATGAAGTCGTGGCAGCCGGCGAGCCGCGCCGCCGCCTCGATCCGCTCCATCGTCGCGTGCGGATCGCCCATCGCGATATTCTCGGCGATCGAGCGGTTGAACAGCCCGGCCTCCTGAAACACGACCCCGGTCGAGGCGCGCAGCGAGGCGAGCGTGACGCTTTTGATGTCCTGCCCGTCGATCAGGATGCGGCCCGCATCGGGATCGAAGGCGCGCTGGAACAGGCCGAGCGCGGTCGACTTGCCCGATCCGGTCGGCCCGACGATCGCGATCGTCTCGCCCGGCTGCACCTCGAACGACAGGTTCTGCACCCGGCCGTTGCCGCCCGGATAGCGGAACGACACCTCGTCGAAACGGATGTGCCCGCGCGTCACCTGCAGCGGTGCGGCGCCCGGAAGCTCCTTGATGTGCGATTCCTCGTCGAGCACATCGAAGAATTGCTCGAGCGCGGGGAAGCGCTGGGCGAGGCCGACGATGAAGCTGGTCAGCTGCTCCAGCCGCGCGATCATCAGGGTCGCGAAGCCGACGAAGGTGACGACGTCGCCGACCGTGGCGAGATGATGCGCCGCCAGCGACGCGCCGATCGCGAAGATCGAGACGATCGCGATCGACGATGCGCCGCGCGTCAGCACCGCCGACACTGCCCACCAGTTCAGCACCGGATATTGGGCGTGCAGCAATTCGTGGAGCGAGGTGCGGATCGAGCGCAATTCGCCCGGCACGGCGAGGAAGCTCTGCAGCACGGTCACGTTGCCGAACAGGTCGCCGAGCTGGCCCGAAAGATCGGTGAACTGGTTCTCGACATGCGCCTGCCCGTGCGACGTGCGGCGCAGCACCACCAGATTGACCCCGGTATAGGCCACGAGCAGCGCCACCAGCACGAGCGCGAGCCGCCAGTTGGTGACGACCGCGATCGGCAGCAGCGCGAGCAGGATCACGCCGTTGACGATCTGCTCGCGCAGCAGCGGCAGCCACAGCGCGAACAGATTCTCGCAGCCGGAAATCATGATCCGCATCAGCCGTCCGGCGCGCGCCTGGAAATGGAAGGCCGGCGGCAGCGCCAGCAGATGCTCGACGAAGCGCGCCATCGCCGCCAGCCGGCGGCGGTGTGCAAGGCGATCGGCGCCGAGCGAGATCACCATCCCGCCGAGGAAGGCGGCGATGCTGATGCCGCACCACATCGCCACGAACGGCAAGGGGTTCGCGCCCGAGGTGAGGCCGTTGATCGCGCGGCCGAACAGGACCGGCTCGACAACCTGCAGCAGGGCGACGAGGCCGCCCGACGCCGCCAATGCGAGCGCCTTGCCGGCCTCCGGCCGCAACTTGCCGATGGCGCGAAAAAAGACGTGGTGACGCGCGTAAGCGCCGCGTGCTGCGAAGCCTGCCATGCTGCCCTGCTTGTTCGTGGTGTCGGGTCTGTCGCCGGGGCATTTGCCATCCTGGCGACGGCGGCCTCTCTAAACTTTGATGGTTAACAGAAGGTGACCGACGACTGACAAAGGTTAAGACCGTGCCTGCCCGGCCTTGGAACGTATAGTGAACATTTGGCTTGCAAAGTAGGATTTGGCGAGTCAGATGGTCGGGCTGCTGCCCTTGCCGAGGAGTCGCTTTCCATGCGCATGACCGAACAGTCGCCCGCTTCGCCCCGGCCGGCATCGCTCCATCGCGGGCCGGTCCGGCGATCCGGGAATGGCGGTGCGGACGGGGTCGGCTGACACGCCGGGAAGCGCACCCACCCCTGACGTAGTGTCACCTTCGTCACCTTCCGCCGGTCTGGCTGACCGACCACACGCCCGCGCTCGACAACAAAGTTGCACGCGGTGCCGAAACATAGCAGGTCCGCGGCAAGGGCGCGCCGCAGCCGCCCACGACATCGCCGCCGGACGGGAGAGGAACCTATGTCCAAGCTATCGATCGCCGCGCTCCTGCTCGCCTGTGCCGCATCGCCTGCCGCCGCCGAGATCAAACTGCCGCACCTGTTCAGCGATCATGCCGTGCTCCAGCGCGACCGGCCGCTCCACATATGGGGCTGGGCCGTCGCCGGCACGCCGGTCACGATCGCGCTCCACGGCCAGCATGTCGCGACGGTAGCCGATCGGCTCGGCCGCTTCGAGGCGTGGCTCGCACCCGAGCCGGCGGGCGGCCCTTATGTGCTGACAGTCGACGGCGGCGCGGCCGAGGGCAAGGCCAGCGCCAGCGACGTGATGCTGGGCGACGTGTGGTTCGCGTCGGGCCAGTCGAACATGGAGATGCCGCTCGCCGGCTTCCCGCCGACGGCGCACGTCAAGAATGCCGATGCGGAGATCGCCGCGGCGACCAACCCGCATATCCGCCTGCTCCGGATCGAGCATAAGGGCAGCGCGGTGCCGCTGCGCGACAATGATGCGACGTGGACCACCACCACGCCCGCCACCGCCGCGAAATTCTCGGCGATCGGCTATTTCTTCGCGCGCGAGATCGCCGCGCGCGAGCATGTCACGGTCGGCGTGATCGATTCGACCTGGGGTGGCACGCCCGCCGATAGCTGGGTGTCGGCCGATGCCTTCGCGTCCGATGCGGCGCTCGCCCCCTCGCTCAACGCGCGCGCGCGCTTCCAGCGGGACCAGACCGACGCCGATCTCGCGCTTGCCGCCGAGGCGCGCGAGGATGCCGCGATCAAGGCGCAGGGCGGCACCCCGCCGCCGCACGACTGGCACCCGCCCGAGGAGGCCTATCGCCCGTCGGCGCTCTACAACGCGATGGTCGCGCCGTTCACCGGCTACGGCATCAAGGGCGTGATCTGGTATCAGGGCGAGACGAACAGCAATGTCGCGCGCGCGCCCTTCTACGCCGATCTGTTCCGCGGGCTGATCGTCGACTGGCGCCACGCCTGGGCGCAGGGCAATTTCCCCTTCCTGTTCGCGCAGATCTCGTCGTTCGATTCACCCAAGGAGGAATGGGGCATCGTCCGCGACGCGCAGCGCCGCACGCTCGCGCTGGTGGATACGGCGATGGCGGTGACGACCGACGTCGGCGATCCGGCGAACGTCCACCCGAGCGACAAGCAGACGGTCGCCGCGCGGCTGGCGCTCGCCGCGCGCGGCGTCGCCTATGGCGAGCGCGTCGCCTATTTGCCGCCCTTGTTCCGCCAGGCGACCGGCACCGGCGACGGCATGCGCGTGTGGTTCGACAATGCCGCCGGGCTGACGAGCCGCGGCGCGCCGGTGAGCGGCTTCGAGATCGCCGGGGCCGACCACCGTTTCGTGCCCGCGACCGCGCGGATCGACGGCGACGGCGTGATCGTCTCGGGCAGCGTCGCCGCGCCGCGTTACGTCCGCTACAATTGGAGCAACGTCGTGCCGGGCAGCCTGTACAATGCCGCCGGCCTGCCCGCCTCAACCTTCACCTCGGAAGAAAGGCTCGACGGCCATCTCGTCTTTCCCTGACGGCGGCCCTGCACAGGGGGCGACTCTGCCGCTATCGTGATGGAGATGGCCGAGAATCCCTATTATGCCGGTCCGGTCAGCGATCATTTCGATGGGCTCCGTTTCTTCAACCCCGGCGAGGCGGAAACCGATCGCTCGCTCGGCCAGGTGGTGCGCTGGAAGCTGGCTGGCGCGGCCGAGCGCTGGCCGCACGCGATGCCGGTCACGACGGCCAAGCCCGATGCGCGGGTGGCGGGGCTGCGGGTCACGATGGTCGGCCACGCCACCGTGCTGATCCAGGCGGCGGGGCTCAACATCCTCACCGATCCGCTCTGGTCGCGCCGCGCCAGCCCGCTCTCCTTCGCCGGCCCCGGCCGGGTGACGCCGCCGGGCATCGACTTCGCGGACCTGCCGCCGATCGACGCGGTGCTCGTCAGCCACAACCATTACGACCATATGGACGTGCCGACGCTGCGGCGGCTGCATGCGGCGCACGACCCGTTGATGGTCGTGCCGCTCGGCAACGACGCGATCCTCCGCAAGCATCTGCCTACCGCGCGGATGGCGACCGGCGACTGGCACGACCGGATCAAGCTCGGCCACGGCGCGTCCACCGCGCTGACCCGCGCCAATCACTGGTCGGCGCGCGGGATCGGCGATCGCCGCATGGCGCTGTGGGCCGGTTTCTGGATCGACACGCCGGCCGGCAGCATCTGGTTCGCGGGCGACACCGGCTATGGCGACGGCGCGATCTTCCGCGACATGCGCGCCCGCTATGGCGCCCCCGACGTCGCACTGATCCCGATCGGCGCCTACGAACCGCGCTGGTTCATGGCCGCCCAGCATGTCGATCCCGATGAGGCGGTGCGCATCATGCAGGATCTCGGCGCGGTCCACGCGCTCGGCATCCACTGGGGCACGTTCCGGCTCACCGACGAAAGCCGCGACGCGCCGCTCGTCGCACTCGACGCGGCGCTGGCGCGTGCCGGCATCGCACCCCACCGCTTCGTCGCGGCGCAGCCCGGCGGATGCTACGCCTTCGACGGCGCGGGACCGGCGCGCCGATAGCGGCGCGCGGTTCGGTCAGCGCCAGACGTTGGTCTGCGCCAGCTCGACGATCTCGTCGCCGCGATGGCTCATGATCGCCTTGGCGAGATAGATGCCGAAGCCCTTCGCCTGCTCCAGCGTGGTCTTGGGCGGCATCGCCAGTTCCATGCGATTGGTGACCACGTCGACCAAAGCCGGCCCGTCATGCGCCAGCGCCGCCGCCAGCGCATCCTTCAGGTCGGCCGGATCCTCGACGCGGATCGCGAACACGCCCGCGGCCTTCGCCATCTCGGCGAAATTGGGGTTCCTGAGCTCGGTGCCCGCATCGAGGAAGCCGCCGGCCTTCATCTCCAGCTCGACGAAGCCCAAAGTGCCGTTGTTGAGCACGACAACCTTCACCGGCAGATTCTCCTGCGTCAGCGTCAGGAAATCGCCCATCATCATCGCGAAGCCGCCGTCGCCCGAGAAGGAGATGACCTGCCGGCCCGGAAAGGTCGCCTGCGCGCCGATCGCCTGCGGCATGGCATTCGCCATCGATCCGTGGGTGAACGAACCGATCAGCCGCCGGCGGCCGTTCATGCGCAGGTAGCGTGCCGCCCACACCACCGGCGTCCCGACATCGACGGTGAAGATCGCATCGTCGGCGGCGACCTCGTCCAGCACGCGCGCGAGATATTGCGGGTGGATCGGCTTGCGCCCCGGCCGGCCGACCGCGAGTTCGTCCAGTTCCTCGCGCGCGCGCCGGTAATGCACCAGCGCCTGATCGAGATAGGAGCGGCTCGCCGCCGCCTCGAGCCGCGGCAGCAACGCCGCGACGGTCGTCTTCACGTCCCCGACGATACCGAGGTCGAGCTTGGTCCTGCGCCCGAGATTCTCCGGCCGGATGTCGACCTGCACCACGCGCGCATCGGTCGGATAGAATTGGCGGTAGGGAAAGTCGGTGCCGAGCATCAGCAATGTCTGGCAGTTCATCATCGCATGATAGCCCGACGAGAATCCGATCAGCCCGGTCATGCCCACGTCGAACGGATTATCATATTCGACATGCTCCTTGCCGCGCATGGCATGGATGACCGGCGCCTTGAGGCGATCGGCGAGCGCAACCACCTCGTCATGCGCCCCCGCGCAGCCTGCTCCGCACAGGATCGCCACCCGCTCGGCGCCGTTCAGCATCCCGGCAAGCGCGTCCAGCTCCGGCTCCGCCGGGCAGACGACCGGCGCGACCGGCTTGAGCCAGCGCGTCGGCGCGAGCGGCGGCGCCTCCTCCAGCGCGACGTCGCCGGGGATCACGACCACGGCGACGCCGCGTTGCCCGATCGCCGCGCGGATCGCGATGTCGAGCGTCCGGCCGACCTGCGACACGGTCGCCACCGGCCCGACATAATGGCTGCACTCGGCGAACAGCTTGCCGGGATCGGTTTCCTGGAAATAGCCGCTGCCGAGTTCGGCGGTCGGGATGTGCGCCGCGATCGCCAGCACCGGCACGCGGCTGCGGTGGCAATCGTACAGCCCGTTGATGAGGTGGAGGTTGCCCGGCCCGCAACTGCCCGCGCAGACTGCGAGATCGCCGGTCAGATGCGCCTCTGCGCCCGCGGCGAAGGCGGCGGCCTCTTCATGGCGGACATGCACCCACTCGATCTGCCCCTTGCGGCGCAAGGCATCGGTCAGCCCGTTGAGCGAATCCCCCACCAGCCCGAAGATGCGGCGCACGCCGACGGCGTAGAGAGTGTCAGCGATCTGATCGGCTACCGACTGCTTGGCCATCATCCATCCTTCAATTTCGCCGTCCCAACGTGCGGACCGCGATATCGCCCCGGTCGCGTTTTGGCACGCGCTGCGGTGATGATTTCGCTCGGCGTCTTTTCGGTTTCATCGAACAGTTTGATGAGTTTTATCCGCCTGATCCTGAACGGCCCGGCTGGCTAGACCGGCTCTGCGAGCAACGCTCCGCTTGCCGCCGCCCAGCAAGGAGTTCGACCATGCCCTTCATCACCACCGCCGACGGCACCGAAATCTTCTACAAGGATTGGGGCGCGCGCGATGCGCAAGCCATCATGTTCCACCACGGCTGGCCGCTGAGCTCGGACGATTGGGACGCGCAGATGATGTTCTTCGCGCAGAAGGGCTTCCGCGTGATCGCCCACGACCGCCGCGGCCATGGCCGCTCGACCCAGTCCGCGACCGGGCACGACATGGACACCTATGTCGCCGACGTGGTCGCGCTCACCGACGCGCTCGACCTCAAGGGCGCCATCCACGTCGGCCACTCGACCGGCGGCGGCGAAGTCGCGCGCTACGTCGCCCGCGCCAAGCCCGGCCGGGTGGCCAAGGCGGTGCTGGTCAGCGCGGTCGCGCCGATCATGGTCAAGACCGAGAGCAACCCCGATGGCGTGCCGATGGAGGTGTTCGACATGGTCCGCGAGCAGACGGCGACCAACCGCTCGCAATTCTTCTACGATTTCACCCTGCCCTTCTTCGGCTACAATCGCGAAGGCGCCGAGGTGAAGGAGGCGATCCGCCTCAACTGGTGGCGCCAGGGCATGATGGGCGGCGCGCTCGCCCACTATCTCGGCATCGCCGCCTTCGCCCAGACCGACTTCACCGACGACCTGAAGGCGATCGCCGTCCCGACTTTGGTGATGCACGGCGAGGACGATCAGGTCGTTCCCTTCCCGACCACCGGCAGGATGTCGGCCGCGATCGTCGCGGGCGCGACGCTCAAATCCTATCCCGGCTATCCGCACGGCATGCCGGTCACGCACGCCGACGTCATCAACGCCGATCTGCTGGCATTCATCAGCAATGATGTGACGGCGACGCGGCCGGCTGGAACGCCGGCCGCGTCAACGTCCTGCGTTTCGCAACAGGATCAATGATTTAGGAAAGTGGTGGAGCCGAGGGGGATCGAACCCCTGACCTTCGCAATGCCATTGCGACGCTCTCCCAGCTGAGCTACGGCCCCGCGCTTTTTGGACCCTTCGGGATCCGGCAGCGTAAGCGCCGGCCTGGGGGGCCGGCGACGTGGAAGCGCGCCTTAGTGTAGTGGCGCGCGCCATGCAAGCGGGTGACGAAACATCGTCACCCGTGCGATCAATGCTCTTCGTCTTTCTCGCCGGTGTCGACGCCGATATCGTCGTCACCGCCCAGATCGACGTCATCATCTGCGCTGGGCTCCTCGTCCTCGTCGACGTCCAGATCCTCGGCGAGGTCGCTGTCCTGCGTCTCCTTCACCTTGGCCGGCTTGGGCGCGTCGAACGGCAGCGGCTGCTTGGACTTCAGCACCACCTCCGGCTCCCACACCGTCCCGCACTCGACGCACGAGACGGGATTGTCCTTACCGAGGTCGTAAAAGCGCGTGCCGCACTTGGGGCAGGTGCGCTTGGTGCCCCATTCCGGTTTCACCACGATGTTCTAGCTCCGATCAGAAAACGGCCGGGCGACGGCACGCATGCTGCGGCCGGCCCCTTGTGGCGGCGCGCCTTGCCACGCGCGGACGCCGCTGGCAAGGACCGCCGTCATGCACGAAATGGCGCCGCTTCCCGCCCTGTTCAAGGCCACAGGGCCGCTTACCGGGCGCGTTCGCGTGCCGGGAGACAAGTCGATCTCGCATCGCGCGCTGATGTTCTCGGCGCTCGCCGTCGGCAGCAGCCGCATCGTCGGGCTGCTAGAGGGCGAGGACGTCCACGCCACCGCCGCCGCACTGCGCGCGATGGGCGCGCGGATCGCACGCGATGCCGATGGCGTGTGGACGGTCGACGGAGTCGGCGTCGGCGGGCTCCTCCAGCCCGAGGTCGCGCTGGAGATGGGCAATTCGGGCACCTCGACGCGGCTGCTGATGGGTCTGCTCGCCAGCCACGGGCTGACCGCCACCTTCACCGGCGACGCTTCCCTGTCGAAGCGGCCGATGAACCGCGTGATCGAGCCGCTGGCGCGGATGGGCGCCGAATTCACCCCCAGCCCGGGCGGGCGGCTGCCGCTGACGATGCGCGGGCTCAGCCCGGCGGTGCCGATCGAATATCGCCTGCCGGTCGCCTCGGCGCAGGTGAAATCCGCGGTGCTGCTCGCCGGGCTCAATACGCCGGGAATCACCCGCGTGATCGAGCCGGTGCCGACCCGCGATCACAGCGAGCGGATGCTGCAGGGCTTCGGCGCCGAACTGACGGTCGAGCAGGATGCCGACGGCGCGCGCATCATCTCGATCCGCGGGGAGGCCGAGCTCAAGCCGCAGGCGATCGAGGTGCCGGGCGACCCCTCCTCCGCCGGTTTCCCGGTCGTCGCGGGGTTGATCGTGCCGGGATCGGACATCGTGGTCGAGAATGTCGGCCTCAATCCCACGCGTGCCGGCCTGTACGAAGTGCTGCGCGCGATGGGCGCCGATCTCACCCTTCAAAACGAGCGGACGGTCGGCGGCGAGCCGGTCGCCGACATCCGCGTGCGCCATTCGCGCCTGACCGGGATCGAGGTGCCCCCCGACATCGCGCCGCGTATGATCGACGAATTCCCGATCCTGTTCGTGGCGGCCTCGATGGCGAAGGGCCGCACCGTCGCGCGCGGGCTGGAGGAGTTGCGCGTCAAGGAAAGCGACCGGCTCGCACTGATGGCGCACGGCCTCGCGCGGCTCGGCGTGTCGGTCGAGGAGACTGCGGACAGCCTCACGATCGAGGGTCGCGATGGCGCGCCGCTTGGCGGCAACGAGGTGACGGCGATCGCCGCCGAGCTCGATCACCGCATCGCGATGAGCTTCGCCATCGCCGGCCTCGTTTCGAGCGCGGGCATCGCGATCGACGATATAAGCCCGGTCGCCACCAGCTGCCCCGGCTTTGCCGACATGCTGGCGAGCCTTGCCGCGTGAGCGTGCTGGTGGCGAATATCGTCGGCCTGGTCGGCAGCGCGCTGATGGTGGTCGCCTATGCCTATAGCAATCTCGCGCTCCAGCTGAATTTCCTGCTGTTCAACGCGCTCAACCTGGTCGGGTCGCTGCTGCTGATCGCCTCGCTGACGGTCAGCTTCAACCTCGCGTCGATGTCGCTGGAGATCGTGTGGGCGGCGATCGCGCTCGCCGGGCTGGTCAAGGCGCTGACGGGGCGGAAGGCGGCATGATCGTTGCCGTCGATGGCCCGGCCGCCTCGGGCAAGGGCACGATCGCGCGGGCGCTGGCGGCGCGCTACATGCTGCCGCACCTCGACACGGGACTGCTCTATCGCGCGGTCGGCCTGAGCGTGCTGCGCGCGGGCGGCGATCCGGCGGACGCCGCGCAGGCATTGGCGGCGTGCGACTTCAGCGATGCCGCGCTGCACGACCCCCAACTGAAATCGGAGGCGGCAGGCAAGACCGCGTCGATGGTGTCGGCGCATCCCGAGGTGCGCGCGGCGCTGCTCCAGCGGCAGCGCGACTTTGCCGCCCGGCGCGGCGGCGCGGTGCTCGACGGCCGCGATATCGGCACGGTGATCGCGCCCGACGCCGACGCCAAATTGTTTGTGACCGCGAGCGCCGAGGTGCGCGCGCAACGTCGCTTCGACGAGCTGACCCGGATGGGCCTCGCGGTTCATTACGATGCGGTGCTGGGCGACATCCGCTCGCGCGACGCGCGCGACTCGGGCCGCTCGGCGGCGCCTCTGCGCATGGCGGACGATGCGGTGCTGCTCGATACGACCGCGTTGGACGTGGAGGCGGCGATCGCCGCCGCCTGCCGACTCGTGGAGCGCGCCGTCCACAAGGCTGCCAACGACGGCGACGCATGAACCGGGCCGCCGTCGCGCTCCTGCTCGCGCTCGCGCCGGTGGCCGCGCCGGCCGCGCCGCCGCGTGCCGATCCGGCGCCGAAGGTCGCGCTGGTGACGAGTGCGGGGACGATCGTGGTGGCGCTGGAACCGCAGCGCGCGCCGATCACCACCGCCAACTTCCTGCGCTATGTCGATGCCCACAAGCTGGACGGGACCACCTTCTACCGCGCCGCGCGCGCCAAGAGCGATCCGAAACGCGGGCTGATCCAGGGCGGGATCGATCATAATATCCGCAACAGCTTCTTCCCGATCGCGCACGAGCCGACCAGCAAGACCGGGCTGCACCACGAAGACGGCACGATATCGATGGCGCGCAACGACGTGGGCACCGCGATGGGGGACTTCTTCATCTGCGTCGGGCCGGCGCGAACCCTCGATGCCGCGCCGGGCTATCCCGGCTACGCCGCATTCGGCCATGTCGCGCGCGGGATGGACGTCGCCCGCCGCATTCTTGCCGAGCCGACCTATCCCGGCGGCCTGTCGATCGAGACGTTCGGCCAGACGATCAAGCGGCGCGTGACGATCATCTCCGCACGCCGTACCAACTGATCGGACGCGTCGATCACGGATAATCGGCATCCGCGTTGGACCCAATGCTATTGCGAAGCTATCTCAGCAGGCAGGAGGATTGAACATGACCCACCGCCCGCGCAACGTGAAGACCTCGGATCGCGCCAAGCTTTTGGTGATGAGCGTCGCCTTGTGGTCGGCGGTCGGCCTCGGCGCCTGCGCCACTGCGTTGATGGCCTGATAAGGGCTCGCCGCGCCTTGCCGGGCGGGGTGGGCGATGCTATAAGCAAGTGTCTGCGGGCCAAGGCCTGCGGAGGAAGGCGCGGAGCGGGCGACGGGGTCGCACGTCTCACGCGCCCTTTTCGCATTACGCGCTAAGCCTCCTCCGCATCGTTTTGGCTCGCCGATGTTCGACGGGCATTCGGCCCGCCGGGCGGTTCGGCTGAAGACCTCCGGAGACAACCGGACGGCCGGAAACATATCGAAGGATCCTCCCTGTTTATGGCCACTGCGGCATTTCCCACGCGCGACGATTTCGCGGCACTCCTCAACGATACGCTCGGCGGCGAGAGCCAGGGCTTCGAAGGACGGGTCGTCAAGGGCACCGTCACCGGCATCGAGAATGACCTGGTCGTGATCGACGTCGGGCTGAAGTCCGAAGGCCGCGTGCCGCTCCGCGAATTCGCCCCCGCCCCCGGCCAGAAGGCCGACCTGAAGGTTGGCGACGAGGTCGAGGTCTATGTCGATCGCGTCGAGAACAGCATGGGCGAGGCGATGCTGTCGCGCGACCGCGCCCGTCGCGAGGCCGCCTGGGACAAGCTGGAGCACGAGTTCGCCGCCGGCAACCGCGTGGACGGCGTGATCTTCGGCCGCGTCAAGGGTGGCTTCACCGTCGACCTGAACGGCGCCGTGGCGTTCCTGCCGGGCAGCCAGGTCGACATCCGCCCCGTGCGCGACGTCACCCCGCTGATGGACATCCCGCAGCCCTTCCAGGTGCTGAAGATGGATCGCCGCCGCGGCAACATCGTCGTCTCGCGCCGCGCAGTGTTGGAAGAGACCCGCGCCGAGCAGCGCACCGGCCTCATCCAGAGCCTCGCCGAGGGTCAGATCGTCGACGGCGTGGTCAAGAACATCACCGATTACGGTGCGTTCGTCGATCTCGGCGGCATCGACGGCCTGCTGCATGTCACCGACATCAGCTACAAGCGCGTCAACCATCCGTCGGAAGTCATCAACATCGGTGACACCGTCAAGGTGCAGATCATCCGCATCAACCGCGACACCCAGCGCATCAGCCTCGGCATGAAGCAGCTCGAGAGCGATCCGTGGGAGGGGGCGCAGGCCAAGTATCCGATCGGCGGCAAGTTCTCGGGCCGCGTCACCAACATCACCGAATATGGTGCGTTCGTCGAGCTGGAGCCGGGCATCGAAGGCCTCGTCCACGTCTCCGAGATGAGCTGGACCAAGAAGAACGTCCACCCGGGCAAGATCGTCTCCACCTCCCAGGAGGTCGAGGTGCTCATCCTCGAGGTCGACGAGGACAAGCGCCGCATCAGCCTCGGCCTCAAGCAGGCGCAGGCCAATCCGTGGGAGCGCTTCTCCGAGGCGCATCCGGTCGGTTCGATGGTCGAGGGCGAAGTCAAGAACGCGACCGAGTTCGGCCTGTTCATCGGCCTCGACGGCGACATCGACGGCATGGTCCACATGTCCGATATCGCGTGGGGCGTGACCGGCGAGGAAGCGCTGGCGCTGCACCACAAGGGCGAGACCGTCCAGGCGCAGGTGCTCGATATCGATCCCGAGAAGGAGCGTATCAGCCTCGGCATCAAGCAGCTCGAGCGTGGCGGCGTTGCAGCCGGCGGCGCAGCAGCTGGCGGTGCGGCGACCGGCGGCGTCGGGCGTGGCGCGATCGTCACCGTTACGGTCCTCGGCTCGAACGACGGCGGCCTTGACGTTCAGGTCGGCGACGACGGCGCGACCGGCTTCATCAAGCGTGGTGATCTCGGCCGCGACCGCGACGAGCAGCGCACCGAGCGCTTCCAGGTCGGCCAGAAGCTCGACGCGATGGTGATCGGCTTCGATCGCTCGAAGAAGCCGACCTTCTCGGTCAAGGCGATGCAGCTTGCCGAGGAAAAGCAGGCAGTTGCGCAATATGGCTCGTCCGACTCGGGCGCGTCGCTGGGCGACATTCTCGGCGCGGCGCTGAAGGCACGCGACGAGGGCTGATCGCACGATCAGCTTCGGAAAAAGCGGGGGCGGGTCGCAAGACCTGCCCCCTTTTTCGTTTGAGGTCCGGACCGATTGATCCGGCCATCGTTTACGATTAAGGTCTGGCATCGCGCGGGGCTTGCGGGGGCAGACCAGGGCGCTTTTTACACGCACTTTAAGAGGTGTAGCGTGATTCGCTCTGAACTGATTACGCTGGTCCAAAGCGACCAGCCCGATCTTGCGCCGCGTGAAGTGGAGCAGATCGTCGCCATGGTCTTCGATTGCATCTCCGAACGGTTGGCGAGCGGCGGCCGCGTCGAGCTGCGCGGCTTCGGGACGTTCTCCACGCGCGCGCGGGATGGCCGTACCGGCCGCAATCCGCGCACCGGCGCGGCGGTCGACGTCGATGCCAAGCGGGTGCCCTATTTCAAGCCGGGCAAGGAAATGCGCCACCGCCTCAACGTCTGAGGCACCGGGCAGCCCGACGCCGAAACACGTCGCAATCGTGCGATGACACTGGCGCCCCGGAACGATCCGGCGCTAGACGCACATCGCATGCGGACGTGGCGAAACCGGTAGACGCAGACGACTTAAAATCGTTTTCCTATGGAGTGCGGGTTCGAGTCCCGCCGTCCGCACCATGCCGCCCCTTGATCCCGGGGCCATCGGCTCCGATGAGAGGCGCCGTGTTGCCCCGTGCCCTTCTTTCCTTGGCGATGCTGGCGGCGCTGGCAGGCGGTTGCCGCCCCGCGGCGACTGGCCCGATCGTGGCCAGCCTGATCACGACGCCCGAGCCGCGCCCGCTCCACGCCGCGATCACCGGACCGCTGCGAGCCGCGACCGATCAGGGACTGGTCCGGCTCGATCGCGACGGACAGATCGTCGCGGGCGTCGCCTTGCGTTGGGCGATCGTCGACAATGGCCGCGATTATATTTTTCGCATCGATCCGAGCGGCGCATCGGCCGAGACGATCGCGCGCCGCCTGCGCACGGCGCTCCACCGCGCGCCCGACCCGCTGAAAGCGGTGCTGGCCCCGATCGATAGCGTCGCTGCGGTGACCGCCACCGTGGTCGAGATTCGGCTGTCGATGCCGCAGCCCGATCTGTTGGTCCTGCTCGCACGGCCGGAATTCGGGCTGGAGATGGGCGGCCCGCTGCGCATCGGCGGCCGGGATGCCGATGCGGTGCTGCTGCGCCCCACCGGCGGCGACGAACCGCTTGCATCGCCGGTGCTGTTGCGGGTGGAGCGGGTCGGCCGCGCCGTCGCGCGCTTCGCCGCCGGGCATGCCCGGTTCGTGAGCGGCGGCACCTTCGCCGATCTGCCGGTCGCGCGCGCGGCGGCCTGGCCGCGCGGCGCGCTGGTGTTCGACTTCGCCACCGGCCTGTTCGGGCTCGTGCCCCGCCCCGGCAGCGCCGTCGCGACCGACGGCGCGTTGCGGCGCGCGCTTTCGCTCGCGATCGACCGCGATCGCATCGTCGCCGCGATCGACGCGCCGCGCCTCGTCAAGGCGACCACGCTCGCCGGATCGATCATCGAGCCATCCTTGCCCGAGCGGATCGGGATGGCGCAGGGCCTCCTTGCCGGCCACGCTCCCATCCCCGCCCTGCGCATAGCGATGCCCGCGGGGCCGGGCGCGCGGCTGATGTTCGCACTGCTTGCACGGGATTGGGCACGGATCGGCGTGGCAGCGGTTGTCGTCGATGCCAAGGCCGACGCCGACTTCGCGCTGATCGACATGGTCGCACCGACCGGCAGCCTCGCCGCGATCGCCTGCGCGGCGGCCGCCGGCTGCGATCCCGCCGACCGGCTCGCTCTGCTCGACCCGCCTTATATCCCGATCGCCACGCCGGTGCGGTGGTCGCTGGTCGATCGCTCGCTCGACGGCTTCGCCGAGAATGCGCTGGCGGCGCACCCGCTCGACCAGCTCCGCCGCGCCGACTGATACGGAACATCGCGCGGTCTCGTGCGATCATGGCACATGGCGACGAACCCTTCCCGCTTCGACACGCTGGCTGATCGCTTGCCCGGTTTCGGCCGCGACGCATTGTCGGTGCGCCGCCGGGTGGAGACGATGGAGCATCTGCTCGAGCGGATGTTCATCATTCCCGGTATCAACCGCCCGGTCGGGCTGGATGTGATGCTGGATGCGATCCCGATCGCGGGCGACCTGATCGGCGCCGCCCTCGGCGCGTGGATGGTGTGGGAAGCGCGCAACCTCGGCATGTCGAAATGGCAGATGACGCGGATGCTCGGCAATGTCGGCTTCGACGCCTTGCTCGGCGCGATCCCGTGGATCGGCGCGGTGCCCGATTTCTTCTTCCGCTCGAACACGCGCAACCTGAAGATCATCCTGCGCCACCTCGACCGCCACTTCCCGAAGACGGTAACGATCGAGCGCTGACCTCAGAGGCGCGGCGCCAGGATGTGCAAAGGTGCATCCTCGCGCACCGACACGGCGCAGCGACGCGGCTTGAAGCGCGTGTCGAGGCAGATCCACACCTCCTGCAGCCAACCGCTCGCGTTGGTGCGCGGCTGGACGGCGTCGGCCCCGATAGCCGGGTTGGCCAGCGCGAACGCCGCGACGAACTGCCCGACCGTCAGATCGTCGCGCCGGGCGAGCGAGGTCATGTCGGGCGAGGCGACATGCTCGAACAGGCGGTTGGACAAAGCGAAGAAGCGATCGGGCGTATAGCCGGACATGCAGGTGCCGTGCTTCGCCCATTCATGCTGCATCAGTTGGGCTGACGGCGTGGCGCAATAATGCGCACGAAGCGTTGCGGCGGGTAGCGCCGCGGCCGGCGCGCACCATTGCGGCCACGTGCCGTGGTCGCCGTCGGGCCAGAGGCCGTGGAGGGTGAAGCGATCCTCGCCGACGCCGTGGCAGGCGAACGATTCCGCGCCGGGCACCGCCGTGCGGCAATGCTCGGGCGTCCAGATCAAGGCGAGCGTGTAATTCGTGATCGGCACCGTCCGCGCCGGCTGGCGTTGGCTCGCCCCTTCGATCGTCGGTACGTCCAGTGTCGACGGCATCGGGCAGGCCGGGGCAGCCAGTGCCGCCGCCGGCATCGTCAGCGCCAGGAATGCGAGCAGCGATCGGATCATCCTCGGGCACCTTTCAGCCATGCGACGCTGTCGCGCGTGAATAGTCGCGTCACCGCGAACACCTTGATCGCCTCCGCCACCGCCGCCGCGATCAGCGTGACGCGATGCGCATCGGGCGGGGTCAGCAGCTTCCAGACGAAGCCTGCCGCGCCGGCCACGACGAGGATCATCATGATCCACTTGGCGGCGCTGCTCCGCAGCCGCGCGACCGCATACCACAGGATCAGGCCGACCACCGGCGAGGCGATGCACGCGAGGAACAACAGCAGCGGATTGGGCGCGAAGCCATGGGCGTGGAGCGTCGCGACCATCGCGTTCCACGCCGCGAGATTGTTCGCCAGATCGATCGCCAGCGCCAGCCAGAGGCTGAGCTCGAACAATCGGATCGACCGCGGCCGCATCGCGTCAGCCGAGCGCCAGATCGAGGCCGATATCGGCAGCGGGCGCCGACTGGGTGAGCCGGCCGACCGAAATGTAGGTCACGCCCGTCTCGGCAATGGCGCGGATCGTGTCGAGGCGCACGCCGCCCGACGCCTCGGTCGGCACCCGTCCGGCGACCTCGGCCACTGCCGCGCGCAAAGCCGTCGGGTCCATATTGTCGAGCAGCAGCCAGGTCGCGCCTGCCGCCAGTGCCGGAGCAATCTGGTCGCGCCGGTCGACCTCGACGATGATGCGCGCGATGCCGGCGTCGACCGCACGCGCCACCGCTTCGCCGACATCGCCGGCAACGGCGACGTGGTTGTCCTTGATCATCGCCGCATCCCACAGGCCCATGCGGTGATTGGTGCCGCCGCCCATCCGCACGGCATACTTCTCGAGCAGGCGCAGACCGGGGATGGTCTTGCGCGTGTCGAGCAGCGTCGCGCCGGTGCCGGCAATGGCATCGACATAGGCCGCCGTCAGCGTGGCGATGCCCGACAGATGCTGGACGGTGTTGAGCGCCGACCGCTCGGCGGTCAGCAACGCACGCGCGCGGCCCCGCACGCGCAACAGCGCCGTGCCGGCGGCGACACGGGCGCCGTCCTCCACCAGCCGCTCGAGCACGACCTCCGGATCGAGCGCGCGGAAGAAGGCTTCGGCGATCAGCAGACCGGCGACGGCGATCGCGTCGCGGCTTGCCATAACGCCGTCGAACATCGCCTCGGCCGGGATCACGGCGGCGGCGGTGATGTCGCCCCCCTCCCCCAGATCCTCGGCCAGCGTGGCGCGCACGAAGGCGTCGAGATCGAAGCCCGCGATCATGCCGCGCGTGCGTCAAAGTTGAGGACGTCGAGGAGAGTGCGCGTCATGCGCCGGCCAGCGTCGGCCGGCCGACGTCGCCGCGCCCGACCAAACCCGACGCCATCTCCAGCATGCGATCGAGCGGGCGCTTGGCGGCGAGGCGCAGTTCCTCGTCCAGCTCGATCCGCGGCGTCATGTCGCGCAACGCCAGGTAGAGCTTCTCGACCGAGTTCAGCGCCATGTATGGGCACATGTTGCAATTGCAGTTCCCGTCCGCGCCGGGCGCACCGATGAAATGCTTGTGCGGCGCGGCCTTCTCCATCTGGTGGATGATGTGCGGCTCGGTCGCGACGATGATCGTCTCGGCGGGGCTCGCCAGCGCGAAATCGAGGATGGCGCGAGTCGAGCCGATCTGGTCGGCATGGTCGAGGATGTAGGCCGGGCATTCGGGATGCGCGGCGACCGGGGCATCGGGATATTGCGCCTTCAGCTTGAGCAGCTCGGTCTCGCTGAACGCCTCGTGGACGATGCACGCGCCCGGCCACAGCAGCATGTCGCGCCCGGTCTTGCGGTTGAACCACGCGCCGAGATTCTTGTCGGGCGCGAAGATGATCTTCTGGTCCATCGGCAACTGCGCGAGGATCGCCTCCGCCGAAGACGACGTCACGATGATGTCCGAATGCGCCTTCACCGCCGCCGAGCAGTTGATGTAGGTGATTGCGATATGATCGGGATGCGCCGCACGGAAACGGGCGAACTGCTCGGGCGGGCAGCTGTCTTCGAGGCTGCAGCCGGCGGCCATGTCGGGCAGGATCACCGTCTTTTCGGGCGACAGGATTTTGGCGACCTCGGCCATGAAGCGCACGCCGCAGAATGCGATCACGTCGGCATCGGTGTTCGCCGCCTTGCGCGACAGGTCGAGGCTGTCGCCGACAAAGTCCGCCAGATCCTGGATTGCGGGCTCTTGATAATAATGCGCCAGGATGACCGCGTTGCGCTCGCGGCGCAGCCGGTCGATCTCGACATGGAGGTCGAGCCCGGCGAGGCTGGTGGTCGGTGCGTTCACGTCCGTCTCCTCGATGCGCGCGCGAGATAGGGAGCCCGATGCGATTTGTCGAAGGAAGAGATGCGCCACCCGGTTCGCATTCATTGCAGGATCAGCATGAAAGCGGCATCGGGACAGGCGACAGGAGCCCCGGATGAACCAATATGTCCTCGTTATCCTGATTGCGGGCGCGTGCTGCGCGCTGGTCGGCGTTGGGGCGATCATTCGCCATCACCACCGCGAGCGGGCGCGGCTGACGCGCTACACCCTGCGCGGCCAGGGCGAGCCGCAGTCGATCGTGTGCCCGAAATGCGCGCGGCGCAGCTATAGCGAAAGCGCGATCCGCGACCGCTATTGCCCGGCGTGCAAGACCCACCACGACGCGCCGGCGCGGGCCGGCTCGGTTCAGTCGGGTACGCCTGCCTGAAGAAAGGCGATGGCATTGTCCTCGATCCGGACGGCGGTGAGCACGTCGGTTTCGTAGGCGCCGGTGTCGATGCCGATCCGGACGGGCGAGACCTGCGGATCGGCCGAACGCCAGCTATGGCCGTGGACGATTGTCTTTTCGTGCCGCGCGGTGCTGCCAAGGAACGGCTCGCGCATCCATAGCAGGTCCTGCGGCCGCTGATCGAGCAACGGCACGCCGGGGCGGATGCCGGCGTGGACGAAGGCATAATCGCCGATCGTCAGAATCAGCTCCAGTCCGCGCAGGAACTGGAGATGCGCGACCGGCAGCACGTCGAGCAGATCGTCGCGCGCGCGGATGAGGTCGCCCTCGCCATCCAGCGGCGCGGGCGGACGTACCCCGTAGGAGAGCAGGGTCTCGTCGCCACCGAAGCCCAGCCACGCGGCATTGCCCACCGGATTGTCGAGAAAGGCGAGGAACGCCTCCTCGTGATTGCCCTTCAGGCAATGCAGCTCGAACGCGCCGTGGCGCCCCAGCCAGATGAGGCCGGCGAGGACGCGCGATGAATCGGGGCCGCGATCGATATAGTCGCCGGCCAGCACCAGGATCGGCCGCCGGTCGCCCGCGCGTGCGGCGCAATCCGCGACGATCAGCGCGAGGAGCTGCCGCAACAGATCGTAGCGGCCATGAATGTCGCCGATGGCGTACAGCAATTGCCCGTCGGCCCGCTCCGGCCGGGCGAGCGGTACGGCGACGCCGTCAGTCGGGCTCGCCAGATCGCACCTCCTGCGCGACGCCATCGAGCTCGTCGGCCAACTGCCCATAGCCTTCGATCAGTCGGGCTGGCTCGTGCGACCATGTCCGGGTCATGCGGATCCAGGCGCGCCGATACCCCGCCAGATCGCGGTTGGAGACGCCGGCATCGGCAGCCGCCAGATAGGCGCTGCGCAGCCGCTCATGCGCGTCCAGTTCGGAACGGCGCAAGCAGGCACGATCGCAGGTAGGCACGAACCGCTCGTCGCGGGCCAGCGAACGGGTGTGACGCGGTGCCCAGTGCGTAGCCGACGCCGGGCGAACGACTGGCGCCGGCTCGGTCGTGCGGACCGGATCGGGCGTGACAATCTGCGCCGGCGCGGGTGTCGCCACCGGGCGGCTCGGCGGCGGTGCCGCATGTGCGACGGGGGTAGCGGCCGCGACCTGGGTCGGCCGAGCCGGCTGGGCATGCGATACGGGCTGGGTCACATAGGCCGCGCCGGCGAGCCCGACCGCTGCGGCGCCGGCCAGCGACAACAGGATGGTCCGCGCCCATGGTCGCCAGTGGCTGCGCCGCCGCAAGACGGTGTGCATCGCCGGACGGGTGGATCGCTTGGCCGGGGCAGCCACCATCGGGCCGATGATCGCCGACATCTCGGTCGCCACCGATCGGGTCAGTGCCGGCATGTCGACCGCGGTGTCGCTGATCGACGAAGCGGCAGACGTTGCCTCAAGCATGTGCGCACCCCAGAATAGTGCTGGTATCGCCCTGCGCGACCCCTGCACGAAACCTCACGATCCTCCCCGCAATGTAAAAGCACGAGCCGCGAAACGGTTGCACTCAACCTTCGCCGCGCGGCCGCGCGACCACCGTCGCGTCGATTCCCGCCGCGCGCAGCGGCATGGCGAAGCTCCGCTCGATCGCCCGCCGCGCCGCATCGGTCGCGAGGCGCATCAGCACCGGGTCGCGCGCCTGCCGCACCAGTTCGGCCTGACCGGCGACCTTGTTGGCGGTGTCGAGCTGCGCCGCGGCATCGGTCAGAGCCATCAGCACCCCGCCCTCGCCATAGGCCTGCGTGCGCAGCAGATCGATCTCGGGCGCGGAGACGCGTAGCGGCGGCAGCGCAACCGTCAGCGTGTGCGTGGCGGCATCCCACGCCAGATCGCTCTGGCGCATCGCGGCGAGGTCCAGCTCGTAGCGGACCATACCGGGCATGATCAGCGTCTTCTTGGCCGAGAAACCGAAGCGATGCTGCTCCGAGGTGACGACCGCGACGAAGCGCGCCGCGAACGGCGTCAGCACCGCCTGCTCGCGGACCGCGCGCAGGCTGGCGGTGGCGACCGTCACGGGATCGGGATTGAGCTCGCGGTGCAACCGCCAGCCCATCGCCGCGACGATGCCGGCGGCGACCGCCACGACCAGCACCAGCGCGCCAAGGAATTTCGCGACAGGCCGGATCATGCCGCCAGCGCCCAGCTCTCGCCATCGCGCACGACGGCGGCGCGGCCTTCCAACTCGATCAGATGCGCCAGCACCGACCGCCCCGCCCCACCGATCAGGCGCGGATCGAGGCCCGGATACATGCGCGCGACCATCGACGGTATCGGCTGCGGCGCTTCGCCCAGCATGTCGAGGATCTGGCGCTCGCGCAGGCGGCGATGCCCGGCGAGGCGGCCGACCAACCGGCGCGGCTGCTCGATCGCCGGCCCATGCGCCGGATAATAGACGCGGTCGGTGCGCGTGAGCAGCTTGTCGAGGCTGGCCATATAGGCCGCCATGTCGCCATCGGGCGGCGAGACGACGGTGGTCGACCAGCCCATCACATGATCTCCGCTGAACAATGCGCCGGTCTCCTCCAGCGCGAAGCAGAGGTGGTTGGAGGTATGGCCGGGCGTCGCCACCGCGCGCAGCGTCCAGCCGGGGCCGCTCACCGTCTCGCCGTCCGCCAGCACGCGATCGGGCACATACTCCAGGTCGAATGCGGCATCGGCGCGCGGGCCGCCATCCTCCATCGCCAGCGGCGCGCAGCCGACGATCGGTGCGCCGGTCGCCGCCTTCAGCGGCCGCGACGCGGGGCTGTGATCGCGATGGGTGTGAGTGCACAGGATCGCGACGATCCGCTCGCCCGCGGTCTGATCGAGGATCGTCGCCAGATGCTCGGGCAGATCGGGGCCGGGATCGATCACCGCCACCTCGCCGCGCCCGACGACATAGGTCTGCGTGCCCGTATAGGTGAACGGCGAGGGATTGGGCGCGAGGATGCGCCGCACCAGCGGCTCCATGCTCTCATTGGCGGGGGGGCGCTCGTCCATGCGATCCATGTGGCCTCCCGAATGTCCGTTGTGAACCCCCCGCTATTTTGCGATGCAGCATGGACGCAGGCGGGAGAGCAGAATTGACGATCCGATCTCGCTCCATCGTCGCCACCCTGCTGTGCGGTGCACTGACGGCATGCGGCGGTACGCCGACGACGGTCGGCGGGATGGTCGCCGCCGGCTCGGGCGAGGCGTGCGGCGCGCCCGACGTGACCACGCGGCTCATTGCCGCCTACGCGCCCGACACGGCATCGCTGAAGGCGCGGCTGCACGACGGCGGGCACACATTGCGGGCGGACAATGTCGACACGCTGGCCGGCGGCATCACCTACCAGATCGACGAGGCCCATGTCGTGGCGGCCAAGCCCAAGCGGGTCGACTGCACCGCTATGTTCGCAATCGCCTCGCCCGCTTACGGCGTGACCGACCAGCCGAGCGCGCCGATCCGCTACCGCGTCGAAACCGCATCGGGCGAACCGGGCTTTCGCGTCACGCCGCTCGACCCGACCGGCCGCGCGACGGCGCAGGCCTTCTTCCAGCGGCTGGTGGGCAAGATGGACGACACGCTCGCCATCACCGACGACAAAGCGTCGGCGAACACGCTGGACGCGATCACCGCACCGGCGGTGAGCGAAGATGGGTTGGATCAGCAGGGCCGCCGCTGATCCGCCCCGGATCTCAGATCAGGCAGCGGCGACCTTGACGCCCTGATCCTGCATCAGCTGGGCCAGTTCGCCGCTCTCGTACATCTCCATCATGATGTCGGAGCCGCCGACGAATTCACCCTTCACATAGAGCTGGGGAATGGTCGGCCAGTCGGAATATTGCTTGATGCCCTGACGCACCGCCTGATCCTGCAGTACGTCGATGCTGGCATATTCGACGTTCAGATGGTCGAGGATCGCGATCGCACGGCTGGAAAAACCGCACTGCGGAAAAAGCGGCGAGCCCTTCATGAACAGCAACACGTCGCTGCCCTTCACGGCGGCATCGATACGGGCTTGAGCGTCTTCGGTCATGGCGATCATCCTTGAGGAATGGCGGTGGTGAGCTGGAGCGCGTGCAGCACGCCGCCCATGCGGCCGCCGAGCGCGTCATAGACGCGCCGTTGCTGGATCACGCGGCTCTGCCCGCGGAACGTCTCGGAGACGACGCGTGCGGCATAATGGTCGCCATCGCCGGCAAGATCGGTGATCTCGACCTCGGCATCGGGGATGGCGGTGCGGATCATCTCCGCAATATCGTCGGCGGCCATCGGCATCGGTTATTCGATCAACTGACGACGCGCCTCGACGGTCGCGTCGTGGAGCGCGGTGCGGATGCTCGCCTCGTTCGTGTCGACGTTGGCCGAGACGAGATCGCCGAGCAGCTTGCGTACGACATCTTCGTCGCCCGCTTCCTCGAAATCGGCCTGGACCACCGCCTTGGCGTAGGCGTCGGCCTCTTCGGGCGTCAGGCCCATCAGCTTCGCAGCCCACGCACCGACCAGCCGGTTGCGGCGGGCGGTGATGCGGAACGCCATCTCCTCGTCCCGCGCGAATTTGCGCTCGAAGGCGGCTTCGCGTTCGTCGAAGGCGGTCATTCCCATTCGGCTCCTTTGGTCTGGTGCGAAGATAGGGTTGGGGGCGTAACGGCGCAACCGCCCGACGGAATGGACGGCGGACGCTTGGCGGCTACCGCGTCACCCCGGACCCGTTCCGGGGTCCACCGGGAGGCACGAGCCGAACGCGGCGGACCAGACGCGCCGTGGACCCCGGAACGAGCCCGGGGTGACGGGACGCGCCTAAAGCCAGGGCCGCTCCGCCGCCATCCGCGTCTCGAAGCCGGCAATTTCATTCCCAAGCGCCAGCGTCAGGCCGATCTCGTCCTGGCCCTTCATCAGGCAGTCGCGGCGGAACGGGTCCATCTGGAATGCGAAGCGATCCTGGAACGGCGTCGTCACCGTCTGCGTCTCGAGATCGACCGTGATCGGGTCGGTCTTCGCCACGTCCAGCAGGCGATCGACCGCCTCCTGCGGCAGCACGATCGTGGCGATGCCGTTCTTGAAGGCGTTGCCCGAGAAGATGTCGGAGAAGGATGGCGCGATCACCGCCTTCACCCCCATGTCGATCAGCGCCCACGCGGCATGTTCGCGGCTGGAACCGCAGCCGAAATTGTCACCAGCGATCAGCACCGGCGCACCGGCATAGGCGGGATCGTCGAAGACGTTGCCGGGTTCGGCACGGATCGTCTCGAACGCGCCCCGGCCGAGGCCGGAGCGGCTGATCGTCTTCAGCCAGTGCGCCGGGATGATGACGTCCGTATCGACATTCTTGCGGCCGAGCGGATAGGCGCCGCCCTCGACGCGGGTCAGCGGCTCGCTCATGCCATCAACTCGCGCACGTCGGTGAGGCGGCCGGTGACGGCCGCCGCCGCCGCCATCGCCGGCGACAGCAAATGGGTGCGCGATCCCGGCCCCTGCCGCCCGACGAAGTTACGGTTCGAGGTGGATGCGCAGCGCTCGCCCGGCGGCACCTTGTCGGGGTTCATCGCGAGGCACATCGAGCAGCCGGGCTCGCGCCACTCGAAGCCCGCTTCGGTGAAGATGCGGTCGAGCCCCTCTTCCTCCGCCTGGCGCTTGACCAGTCCCGAGCCGGGCACGACCAGAGCCTGCCGGATGTTGCCCGCCACGTGACGCCCCTTGGCGACGGCGGCGGCGGCGCGCAGATCCTCGATCCGGCTGTTGGTGCACGAACCGATGAAGATGTTCTCGACGCCGACGTCCTGCAGCCGCGTGCCGGGTTCGAGGCCCATATAAGCGAGCGACTTGCGTGCCGCCTCCTGCTTGGCGGGATCGGCGAAGCTCATCGGATCGGGCACGGCATCGGTGATCGACACGACATCCTCGGGGCTCGTGCCCCAGGTAAGGCTCGGCGCGATATCGGCGGCGTCCAGCAGCACGACCTTGTCGTAGACCGCGCCGGGGTCGGTCGCGAGCGTGCGCCACCATGCGACCGCCTCGTCCCACGCCGCGCCGGTCGGCGCCATCGGGCGGCCCTTCAGATAAGCGAAGGTCGTCTCGTCGGGCGCGATCAGGCCGGAGCGCGCGCCATGCTCGATCGCCATGTTGGAAACGGTCAGCCGCCCCTCGACCGACATCGCGCGGATCACCGAGCCGGTATATTCGGCGACATACCCGGTGCCCCCCGCCGCGCCGACCTTGCCGACGATCGCGAGGATCACATCCTTGGGCGTAACGCCGAAGCCGAGCGTGCCCTCGACGCGGATCTCCATCGCCTTCGACTGCTTCAGCAGCAGGGTCTGCGTCGCGAGCACATGCTCGACCTCGCTCGTGCCGATGCCGAAAGCGAGCGCACCCATGCCGCCATGCGCCGCCGTATGGCTGTCGCCGCAGACGAGCGTGGTGCCGGGCAGCGAGAAGCCCTGCTCCGGCCCGACGACGTGGACGATGCCCTGCTCGGGCGCGATCTCGTCGAACATGCGGATGCCGAATTCGGGCGCGTTGCGGCGCAGCGCCGCCAGCTGGGTCGCGCTTTCGGCATCGAGGATCGGCAGGCGATGGCCCGCGGCATCGACCCGCGGCGTCGTCGGCAGATTATGATCGGGCACCGCAAGCGTAAGGTCGGGCCGGCGCACCGGCCGACCGGCGACGCGAAGCCCCTCGAACGCCTGCGGGCTCGTCACTTCGTGGACGAGGTGGCGGTCGATATAGATGAGGCAGGTGCCGTCATCGCGGCGCGAGACGACGTGGGCGTCCCAGATCTTCTGGTACAAGGTGCGAGGATTGGTCGACATGATGCCGGCCACATAGGACCGGCCGAGGCGATGCGCCAGCGTCAGCCGCGCGCGGCGCGGGCTCCCGCGATCAGCGCCACGTCGGCAGCATAGAGACGACGGACCCGTTCCGCCTGCGCGGGCGTCAGCGCATGATCCGGCCGCGCGAGCCGGTTCAGGTGGCCGACCGGCCCGATCGAACAGCCGGGCACCAGCCGCTCGATCTCCGCCAGCTCCGAGAAATCGAGCAGGCGGTCGACCGCGACCGCGCCGTGGCGATCGGTGACGTACCAGCTTTGCGGGCGGAAGACGTGGTCGACATCATAGACCGACCGGGCCGCCTCGACATGGTCGAGCGCGTCGTCGACCCCGCCGAACCGGCTGTAGATCCGGAAGAATCCCGGCGTGATCCGGTTGTCGGGATGGCCGCCCTGGCGCGCATAATGATAGGCCGAGGCGAAGCGCTCGACTGGATCGCGCAGGATCGCGAAGCTCGGCAGGCGCGCCAGATCGGGCGCCGCCCGACGGTAATAACGGATCGAGGCATGCTTGACCTGCATGCCGTAGAGCGCGTGGCTGACCGATTGCCCGGCATTCTTGGGGATGTGGATGAACAGCGCGCCCGCATGGCGCAGCGCTACCAGCCGCCGGCGCCGCTTGGCCCCGGCCGGCAGCGTGATGTTCAGATCGCACGCGCGTTCGTAAATGTCGCTGATCAACCGAAGCCCGAGCATGCGCGCGACGGCATAGCGCACGCGCTCGCCCGGCAGTCCGGCAAAGGCATCCGGCACCTCGGCCGCGAGGCGATCCACCGCGGCGGAGGGAGATGTCATGGCCGGCCGACCTCGACCCAATCATGGAAGGGCCGTCCGTAAAACTGGTCTAGCAGCTCGATGGGAAATCCGGTGGGCTTCACCGACGAGGAGTTCCACAGCATCGCCACGCCGAAGCGGCTGACCGGATCGAACATCATCTCCGATCGGGTGCCACGAACCGCACCGCGATGCCAGACCAAATGGTGCCCGGCATAATCGGCGGTGCGGAAAGCGAGGCCGTAGGCATTGTTGCTCAACGCCAGATCATAAGGCGGCAGGCCGTGGCGCGGCGTGAGTACGCGCGGCACGTGCAATTCCCACAACAGGCCCGGTGGCAGCAGATTGGGCGCGCCCCCCATCTGCGCGCGCATCCAGATGCCCAGATCGACGATCGAGCTGTTAACGCCGCCCGCCGATGCCACGCGATAATAAGCATCCTGCACCGGGATTTCGTGCCGGCCGAGATGCGGGCGCGCCCAGCTCGCGGCGTTGACCAGCCCCTCGCGCGTGGTGCTGGCGCTGGTCATGCCGAGCGGACCGAAGATCAGCTTGCGCGCCGCCTGATCGTAGGAAAGGCCGCTCGCTTTCTCCACCGCCTCGCGCGCCACGTCGAAGCCGACATTCTGATAGGCCCAGCAGGTGCCGGGCGGGCACATCGGAAAGAGGCCGCCATACATCGAGCGGATCGCGGCGGGATCCTCGTTCGCCTCGAGCCGGTCGTCATAGGCATTCTTCACCACCCCCAGCCGGTGCGACAGCGCATCGGCGAGCGTCGCGACGTTCTGATTGTCCTTGGGCAGCTTGAGCGAGGGCGACCATTTCGAGATCGGATCGTCCAGCTTCAGCCTGCCCTGTGCATCGAGCACCGCCTCCATCGTCGCGGCGACGCCCTTCGAGACCGAGGCCCAGCGCCACACCGTCTGCGGCGTGGCCTTCTCGCCCGATCCGGCGCGCGTCTCGCCATAGGTCTTGATGAAGGCGAGCTGGCCGTCCTCGATCACGGCGATGCCGAGGCCGACCATGTCCTTGCGCGCGGCGATGGCGCGCAGTCGCGCATCGACGCGTTCGTAATCGAGACGGTAGCGGCGCGGGCTGAGCGGTCCGGCGCCGAGATGGCGCTCGGCGCGCGCAGCGACGCGGATGCCCTGCCGCACCGGCGCATCGGCCACCCAGTGGCGCGCGATCATCCCGATCTCCGCCACCAGGATGATCAGCAGCACCACCGCCAGACCGCGGATCATCCGGGAATCACGCCAGAAAGGCTGGTTTGGGTCGGGTTTGGGCGGCATGCTCACGGTGCGATCGGCTTGTGATCGGGCCGTTCGCGAACGTCAACGGCAGGCCGCGCACGGTTCGCCGCGTGCCGGCTGCGACGAACCGAGCGGCGGGTCATACATCTGTAATGGCGCTGACCCTGATTACGGGCACGCAGGGTGGTGCGGGAACGACTCGAACGCACGGGAGACTCCAGATGTCCGACGACACGATCGCGCATGACGAGACGAACGAACTGATCGCCTCCAACAAAGTGGAAGGAACCACGGTCTACGACCGCGACGGCGAAAAGCTGGGCACGATCCACAACTTCATGGTCGACAAGCGCACCGGGCAGGTCGACTATGCCGTATTGTCGTTCGGTGGCCTGTTCGGCCTCGGCAGCGACTATTATCCCCTGCCGTGGGACATGCTGGACTATGACGAGGCCCTGGGCGGTTACGTCGTCGATCTCGACCAGGAGACGCTGGAACAGGCGCCGCGCTATGCCGCATCCGACGAGCCCAGCTACGATCGCGCCTATGGCGAGCGCGTCCACGGCTATTACGGGATCGAATATCCCGCCTGACGAATGTCCGGGGGCGGCCGGGCGCCGCTCCCGCTTCGCCGGTATCGGGCTATCGATCCTGCTGTTCGGTGCCGCCGCGCCTGATGCAACGGTGACGGCCATCAAGCCGATCGGGCTGCACGATGGCGTGAACGTCGTGCCGGCGTTCCTCCCCGACGGTGCTCCGGCGACGATCGTGCAGGCGTGGCGCGCCAACGGCAATGCGCATGGGCATCATGACTGGCTGGTGCTGGCCGCCACCGCCGAAGGCCATGGCGCGGGCGAGGTGACGCTGGTCGATCCCGAGGGCGACCGGCGCGGCGGCGTGATCTCCGACGCGCCGTTCGACGGCGAGCGCGTGCTGGATGCGGTGCGGTTCGCGCACGGGCAGGCAAATGGCCGCCCCGCCAGCCTGATGGTCGAGAGCCGCCTCGACGACCCGCCCAGCCACATCCCCGCCGATCATGCCACCGCCACGATCCGCATCTTCCGGCTGGAGGCGACCGGCGGCGCACCCGGCGAGTCACCGCTCGAATTTCGGCTGATCGCGACCCGCCGCACCGGCAAGCGCTACTGCAATGCGGATCTCGCCATGGCACAGACGCTGAGCCTGCCATTGCCGACCACCTATGGCGGCCCCAACCGGATCGACGGCTGCTTCCCCGGCTGAGCGTGGGCTATCGCCACCGGGCGATCGCGCCTATGATCGAAACGCACGCGAAACGGGGCGTCGGCGCCCTCTGGGCGTCCGATGCGCGTGCCGGGCCAGCGCCCGCCCCGTCCAGCCCTTGGGGGAGCCGGCCATGATCTATATTCTCGCTTTGTCGATCGGTGTGATTGCCGGACTGCGCGCGATGATGGCGCCCGCGGCGATCAGCTGGGCAGCGTGCTGCGCGCTGCTGCCGTTGGGCGGAAGCTGGCTCGCTTTCCTCGGTTACCGCTTCACGCCATGGGTTCTGACCATCGCCGCGTTGGGCGAGTTGGTGACCGACCAATTGCCCTCGACCCCCAGCCGCAAGGTGCCCCCGCAATTCGGCGCGCGCCTCGTCTCGGGCGGGCTATGCGGCGCGGCGCTGGGCATTCCCGCCGGACAATGGATTGCCGGGCTGGTGCTGGGGCTGGTCGGCGCGGTGATCGGTACGCTGGGTGGGGCAGCGGCACGCGGCGCGCTCGCCCGTGCCTTCGGCAGCGACCGGCCGGCGGCATTCATCGAGGATGCGGTGGCGATCGCCGGCGCCTATGCGATCGTGAGGCTGGTGGCGTGAACCGACGCTTCGACGCGATCATCATCGGCACCGGGCAGGCCGGGCCGCCGCTGGCAGGGCGGCTCTCCGCCGCCGGCATGACGGTCGCGATCGTCGAGCGCCATCTGGTCGGGGGCACCTGCGTCAATACGGGCTGCAAGCCGACCAAGACGCTCGTCGCCTCGGCCTATGCCGCGCACATGGCGCGGCGCGGCGCCGATTTCGGGGTGGTCACCGGCCCGATCCAGATCGACATGACCAAGGTCCATGCCCGCTCGACCAAGATCTCAGCCGACAGCCGCGCGAGCAACGAGACATGGTTGGGCGGCCTGGCGGGCGTCGAGCTGATCTTCGGCCAGGCGCGCTTTCTCGACACGCATCGCGTGGCGGTGGGCGACGACGTGCTGGAGGCGCCGCGCATTTTCATCAATGTCGGCGGCCGTGCCCTGATCCCCGACATGCCGGGCGTCGACGACGTGCCCTTGCTCACCAACAGCTCGCTGCTGCGCATGGCGACCCTGCCCGAGCATCTCGTCATCATCGGCGGCAGCTATATCGGGCTGGAGTTCGGCCAGATCTACCGCCGCTTCGGATCGCGCGTGACGATCGTCGAGAAGGGCCCGCGCCTGATCGGCCGCGAGGACGAGGACGTCTCGGCGGCGGTGCGCGACGTGCTGGACAGCGAGGGGATCGCGATCCGCACCGGCGCGGAATGCATCCACTTCGCGCCGCACGCGCACGGCGTTCGCGTCGGCGTCGATTGCACCGATGGCGATCCGGAGATCGTCGCGAGCCACGTTTTGCTGGCGGTGGGCCGAGTGCCCAACACCGACGATCTCGGCCTCGACCGAGCCGGCATCGCGACCGATGCGCGCGGCTACATCATCGTCGACGAGCGGCTCGCCACCAACGTGCCCGGTATCTGGGCGCTGGGCGACTGCAACGGACGCGGCGCCTTCACCCATACGAGCTACAACGATTTCGAGATCACCGCCGAAAATCTGCTCGACGGTGCCGATCGCAAGCTGGGCGACCGTATCCCCTGCTACGCGCTCTACACCGATCCGCCGCTCGGCCGCGTCGGCCTCAGCGCGGCGCAGGCGCGCGCCGCTGGCCACCGCATCCGCGTCGGGCGGCGCGCGATGACGCGGGTCGGGCGTGCGGTCGAGAAGGACGAACAGGCCGGCTTCATGGAGATCGTGGTCGATGCCGACAGCGACCTGATCCTGGGCGGTACGATTTTCGGCACCGGCGGCGACGAGGCGATCCACACCATCCTCGACATGATGGCGAACCACGCGACCGCGACGACACTCCGCCGCACGATGCACATCCACCCGACCGTGTCGGAATTGATCCCGACCATCGCCGGAGAATTGAAGGACGGGTGAGCCACCCCTAGAGGTGACGAATCCCGCGCCAGCGCCTACATGGCCGCCGCATGAGCATCACCCATCTCGGCCAGACCTCCGCGCTGCCCGCCTCGCCCGACGCGGCGACGCTGGATTACGTGCCCAATCCGCGCCCCGGCCGGCCGTATCTCGTCCGCTTTACCGCGCCGGAGTTCACTTCTTTGTGCCCGGTCACCGGCCAGCCCGATTTCGCGCATCTCGTGATCGACTATGCCCCTGCCGCGACGATCGTCGAGTCGAAGTCGTTGAAGCTGTTCCTTGGCGGCTTTCGCAACCATACCGCCTTCCACGAGGATTGCACGGTCGGCATCGCCGAGCGGCTGGTGGCGGAAATGACGCCGCTGTGGCTGCGCATCGGCGGCTATTGGTATCCGCGCGGCGGCATGCCGATCGACGTCTTCTGGCAATCCGGCACGCCGCCCGAGGGGCTGTGGCTGCCCGATCAGGGCGTGGCCTCCTATCGCGGGCGCGGGTAGGCCCGCGATGCCATGCGTTTGCGGCGGAAGCCTTCGACTCTGCGTGAACACACCACTATAAATCGCGACATATACGCGCTGCACGAAGATCTCATCGCGCCTTTTCTGGCAATTTCGTGGCAAGCGTGGTAATCGCCTCGCGCCGGATCGAGGTCGCGTCACGACTCAACCGCACAGATCGTCGCTCATCGAACTGCTGACTTACAATGCCTCGCCCCGGCTCCTCGAACCGCAGGGAGAAAGCATATGTCCAAGGCACAAGTGCTTGTCGTCGGCTCCAACGCCACCCGGATCGAAATCCAGGGAGGCGGAACCGGCCCGACCGGGCAATATCTGAACGAGCTGGTCGTCCCGATCATGGCGGTGATCGATGCCGGCTACGACATCGTGTTCGCGACCCCCAATGGCCACAAGCCGTTCATCGATCCGGTTTCGGACCAGACCATGCATTTCGACAATGACGAAACGGCGCATCGGCACGGCCGGGACTTTTTCGATAACGATCCGGCCATGAACGAGGTGCTGACCCTGCGCGCGGTGATCGATGGCGGGCTCGACCAATATGCAGGCTTTTTCACGCCGGGTGGCCAGGCCCCGGTCGTCGATCTGATGCAGGATGCCGAGCTGGGCGAGATCCTTCGCCATTTTCACGACCGGAACAAGCCGACCGCCTTCCTCTGCCACGGCCCGATGGCGTCGGTCTCCGCCATGCCGAACGCGAAGGCGTTCCGCGCGGCGCTGATCGACGGCGACAATAGCCGCGCAGCCGAACTTGCGCGCGGCTGGCAATATGCCGGCTACCGGATGACGGTCTATTCGGCGAGCGAGGAGAAGCCGATCGAGGACAATATCCTCCACGGCAAGCTCTATTTCCATATGCCCGAGGCGTTGGAGACGGCCGGTGCGGAGGTCACTACCGGCCCCGATTTCCAGCCCTATGTCGTCGAGGATCGCGAAGTGATCACCGGCCAGAATCCGCGATCGGATCACGAAATCGGCGCCAAGCTGGTCGCGGCGCTCGACCATGTGACGGCCGCCGTCTGAACGCCACGAGCGCGCGCACGGGTCCCCTCCTGGTCGGGCCGCATCTTTCGCCGATCAAAAGGGGGCTTGCGCGTGCCGCACGTCAAAATCACCGCGATCCTGACCGCTCGGGCCGCTACGACCGACCATCTGTACCGATTGCTCGAGGATATGGCGCCGCATTGTCGCGCCGAGCCGGGCAATATGGGCTGGAATGTCTGGCGCGATCGGAGCGATCCGTGCCGCTACGTGCTGGACGAGCTTTACGCTGATGACGATGCCGTCGCGGCGCATCGGAGTTCGCCGCATTATCAGCGATATCTGTCGGAGGTTCCGGCGTTGGCCGAGCGGTTGGCCGTCATTTCCGAGCCGCTGCTGGTCGGGTAGGCACGGGCGCGTCGGCCAGCACGGCGTTGGCATCGACCAGCCGGACGTCGTGCATCTGGTCGAGATAGGCCTCGTAATAGCCCTTGTGCGACGCGCCGACGATCGCCAGCAGGCGCGTGCCGGGATAGCGCCCGAGCACGTCGCGGATGTTCGCCACCATCCGCAGGTTGCGCGTCTCCCAATAGCCCAGATATTGCCGGCCGAAACGCTGCGGCGAAGCGTCCGCCATTGCCGCGCCGAAATCCGACCGATAGGCCAGCAAGGGCGCATCGGGCGCATTGTCCGCCCGATAGAGCGCGAGAATGCCGCCGGGCAGCGTCATGCGCTTTTCCAGTTGCGCCTGCTCCGACGTACGGGCGTGCGTCGCGGGATTGTCCCACGCGCGCTTCATCGCATCGGCCGCCGCCTGCCGCTGGGCGGGATCGGAATCGTCGGCGGTGTCGGCCGAATGATCGTCCACGCTCCACAGCCGCTCCAGTCCCAGTCGCGCGGCGACCACCGCCGCGACGAGGCTCGTCTCGTTCGGCCGGTCCTTGAACCGGTCGAGCGCAGCAACGAGCGCGTCGTCCAGGCCATCGCCCGCGCGTCGTTCGGAGAGCGGCAGCCGGAGCCACTGGACCAGCGCGGAACCGCGCTCGCCTGCCGCAAGCAAGATCGCCGCGAGATGCCGCCGCTGCGCCGGTGTCGGCGCGGTCGGCCACGCGGCGAGTAACCGCTCGGCCTTGGCATTGGCGGTGGGCACGTCGAGCCCGGTGGCGCGCGATGCCGGCGTGGGATCGGGGCAATAGACCTGCACCGTATCGGCGTAACGCGACGGATAGCGCCGCATGCTGTCGCATTGCAGGCCGGAGACGTCCTCGGTGGCGATCGCCGCCGGGCGCCACGACGCGAGACGATCGAGCAAAGGCGCCAGCATCGCCGACGACGGGCGCTCGGGCAGGCTGGACAGGTGCGCCGTGCCAAGCACGAGCACCTCGTTGGGCATGCCGGCGACCGGCCCCTTCAATGTCTCGGGGCGAAATGACGGGCGGTAATCCTGCGCGGCGGCGAGACTGGACGCCAGCAGCAGAAATCCGGTCGCGCAGGCAGGAATGAAACGCCCGGCGCGGCGGCGCGGCACGCATACGGATCGGGTCTTGGCCAACACGATCTCGCGCTAGCACGCGTGTATTGTATCATCAACACACCTTCATAACCGAGCCCTGACCGCGGTGCTGCCGCCCGACGCAAAAGAGCGGCCGCGACATGGCGGTTTTCGGCGCGCCGAACATCGGACGGACGATGCGGAATACCGCAGCACGCAATGTGGGGGCACGTTCATGCGCTATCGTTCAGCCTTAATTCTCTTGCTTGCGAGCGCGTCCGCTCTGCCGACGGCCGTCGTTTCGGCGGAACCGGCGCGTGCCGCGACGCGCGCGGTGGCCTTCGATATTCAATCCGCGGATCTTGCCGGCGCGCTCAACGAAGTCGGCCGCCAGAGCGGGATGCAGATCTCGTTCCCCTTCGATCGCGTGGCCGGGCATCGCGTCGCGCCGCTGAAGGGCACGATGCCGGCGGCCGACGCCGTCCGGCGCCTGATCGCGGGCACCGCGCTGACAATCGGCGAACTGACCGACGAGCATATCCTGCTGATCCAGGGAGCCGCGACGGGCACGGAGCCGGCAGAAGCGGGAAACGACATCCTCGTCACCGGCCTGCGCCTCGCCAACCGGCGAGCACTTGAGTCGAAGCGCAACACCAACCAGATCATCGACGCCGTCAGCCAGGACGACGTGGCCCAGTTGCCCGACGTCAACATCGTCGAGGCGGCGCGGCGCATTCCCGGCATCTCGGTCGTGTCCGATCGCGATTCCAGCCGCGGCCACGACAATTACCAATATGTCACCATCCGCGGCCTCGACAGCCGCTACAACCTCGTCACCGTCGACGGTGCGCAGATCGCCAGCGCCGACAGCAGCTACCGCGGCGCGCAGCTCGCCGTGCTTCCGGCATCGCTGGTCAGCGAGATCCAGGTCATCAAGACGGTGACCGCGCAATATGATCCGCACGCACTCGGCGGCCAGCTCAACCTCGTCACCAAGAGTGCCTTCGATACCGGCAATTACTTCACGGCACAGGCGTTGGGCGGCTGGACCTCGCAGACCGGCAAGGTCGTGCCCGATGCGCGCGCCAATATCCGCGCCAGCGGGACCGGCGCCGTGCTGTTCGGCGCGGACAAGCAGTTCGGCTTCGTGCTGTCGGGCGAATATCAGCGGCTCGACAATTCGGCGCGCGCGACGCTGCCGGGCGACACTGGCGGCGCGGGCTGGACCTATTACACGGCCGCCGGCGCCCAGACCGGCGACATTCCGAACTCGACCGGCGTCGCCGTGCCGGTTCGCGTGCAGGATTACGCGTTCGTCGAGCGGCGCGAACGCTACAGCGTCAACGCCAAGCTCGAATATCGTCCGAGCGACCGCTTCGGCATCTCGCTGTTCGGCGGCTATTATCACGAAACGTCGGCCGAGGATCGCTACGAGGCGCTGGGACTGCCGGCCGCAGCCTACACCCCCGGCGCCACCCCCGACACCGGCGCCCTAAAGACCGCCAACTATCAGTTCGGGCTGGTCACCCAGCCGGAATCGCGCCGCACCTGGCTGATCAACGGCAATGCGCATTACGATCTCACCGACAGGCTGAAGCTTTCCGCCGGTCTCTCGGACTCCAACGCGCACTACAATCAAGACCGCTGGATGTACAAATGGAACACCGGCATGAACGAGGTCACCGGCAGCACCACCAACCTGCCGCAATATGGCTACAGCTATTCGGTGACCGGCGGCCAGCCGACGATCACGCTCAACGATCAGGCGGCCGCCAGCATCGCCAACAATTACCAGCCGCGTTACTGGCGCCACATCGTCTACAACATCGATAACAAGGTCCGCGCGGCCCACGGCGAACTTGCCTGGAACAATGGCGCGGAGGATCGCGGCTTCGGCGCCGATATCGGCTTCAGCCGGACGCTCACCAACGTCCTGAGCCGAGCCGACAATCATGAATGGTATGCGGCAAACCCGGCATCGGCGCTGCTGATCGGCAATCTCGATCAATATTCGCAGGCGACGGTATTGAATCCGCTGACCGCACCGGGCCTCCCCTTCTACCTGATCGACGCCGGCAAGGCCAATGCGGTGCTGATGAACCACCCCGAGTGGTTCCGCTCGGTCGATCATACTGCCGATATCTACGCGGCTTATTATCGCCTGCGGGAATCGATCACGGCGGGCTACGGCCAGGTCAACTGGCGCAGCGACGCCGTCTACGTGCAGGCCGGCCTGCGCTACGACACCACCGACGTCTCGGTCGACAATTATACGCGGACGACGGCCAGCGGCGTCACCACCTATCCGCTGACCCAGCGGAACAAGAATTACGCCTACCCGCTGCCCTCGGCGCTGGCGATCTGGAACGTCACCGAGCGGATGAAGCTGCGCGGCAGCGTCAGCAAGACGATCGGACGTCCGGATTATGGCCAATATGGCGCGACCACGACCATGACGCTGGATACGTCCAATTCGGCGACCCCGCTCACGATCAGCCAGGGCAATCCCGATCTCAAGCCGCGCCAGTCGTGGAATTACGACGTTTCCTACGAATGGTATTTCGCGCCGGGCAGCCTGTTTTCGGCCGGGCTGTTCCTCAAGAACATACGCGACGAGATCTTCACCAAGTCGACGATCGGATCCGGCGTCTATAACGGCGTGACCTATGCCGCGATGATCACCCAGCCCGTCAACGGATCGAAGGCCGGCGTGAAGGGCGCCGAAATCCAGCTGATCAAGGACAAACTGGATTTCCTGCCCGGTCCGCTCCGCAACCTGGGCGTTTCGATCAACGCGACATGGCTCGACGGCCATTTCGACTTCTCGTCGCTCAATTCGGCGGGAACGCTGGTGACGCGGCGGGTCGGCGCGCTCATCAACCAGCCGGACCACATCTACAACGCCTCGCTCTTCTATGTCGGTGGCCCGATCAGCGCGCGGATCGCCTTCAACCGGATCGGCGCGTCGCCGGTCTCGGTCGACTCGAACTATAGCTGGCGCGACATCTGGGCGGACGAGCGCGATCAGATCGACCTGCAGGCAAGCTATCGCATCAAGCCGTGGCTGGAGGTCACCAGCGAAGTACAGAACCTGACCAACACGTCGTTCGAAGCACATCTCGGGCCGCATCGCGGGCTGTTGCAGACGCGCTATCCGGTCGGCCGGACGGTGTGGTTCGGTCTCGTCTTCAGGCCGAACACGCGCGGCTGAGCTTTCTCTCCCCCGCACACCGATCCGTGCGGGGGAGATCATCCGCGAAAATGGTCATACTGTCGCGCATCTGTCATCGCCGCGTATCAAACCGCTCATAGGCACGGGCAAGACCCTGAAGCAGGCCCGCCCTTTACCATGTCCTGGCTCCGACCGATCGATGCATGGTTCGCATCGTCCATCCTCCCGCACGAAGCGGATCTCCTGCGCCAGGCGCGCCGCTGGTCGGGCAACGACGACGAGGCCCGCGATCTCGTCCACGAAGCCTATACGCAGTTGCTCCAGCTTTCGGCATGGGATCATATCGGCACACCCGCCGCCTACGCTGCACGCATGATCCGCAACCTGGCGCTGCAGCGCATGCGGCGCGCGCAGATCGTGCCCATTCGCCAGTTCGCGGCCCTTGAAGAACTCGATCACCCCGATCTCGCGCCCGACAGTTTCGCGGTCTGCGCCGGGCGCGACGAGATGCGGCGCGTGATGGCGGCGATCAATCGCCTGCCCCCCGCCAGTCGCCGCGTCGTCCTGCTGCGCAAGTTCGAGGAATTGCCGCCGCGCGAAATCGCCAAGCGACTTGGGTTGAGCCTGTCGACGGTAGAGAAGCATCTGTCGCGCGGCATGTTCCTGCTGGTGCGTGCGCTGCGCGAACCGGTGGCGACGGCGGCGCTGCCCGATATTCCCAGGGATGAAGCCGACCGCCGCGAGGCGTGATCGACGATAAATCGCGCCATGACATGGCGGTCTTCGCTGGTCTAATCATCAGATACATTGGCCTGGCAATTTTGGTGCGAGCACGCGGTGTTGGATAGTTCGACCAAGCAGCAGGACGAGATCGAGGAGCAGGCCGCGGCCTGGCTCACCGCGCTCGATTCCGGCCGGGCCGATCGCGCGGCCTTCGAACGCTGGCGCGCCGTCGATACGGCGCATGCGCTGGCGTTCATCCGCGTCGATCGGGTCTGGCGCGATCTCGACAAGCTTGGACGCCTCCAGGCTGATGCTGAGCCGTCGGCGCCCACCGAGGACCGGCGTCCCTCTCGCCGCGGCGCACTGGCTGCGGCGGCCACGGCTGCCACTCTCGCGGCCGGCGGGGGCGTGTTCGTCGCCACCCAGGCGGCCGCGAACACCGTCGAGACAGCGGTCGGCGAACGACGCCGTTTCTACGTGCATCCGCGCATCGCGCTCGATCTCAACACCGCCAGCCAGTTGCGCTGGTGGAACAAGGACGGCGGCATCGAGGTGGAACTGGAGCGCGGCGAGGTCTCCGTCTTGTGCGACGCCGGCGCCCCGCCTTGCCTGCTGCACGCCGATGCGTCGCAATTTCGACTAAGCGGGGGGCGCTTCAACGTGCGCCTGCACGGGGCGCAGGCGCTCGATCTCGTGACCATTGCCGGCGAGGCGGACATGCTGGAGCCACGCCATCAGATGATCCGCCAGCGCCAGAAGGTGCGCCTGTCCGCGCAGGGCGAGCAGATGCGTCCCGTTTCCGACAGCGAACTGGAAGCGCTGGCGGCCTGGCAGAACGGCGAATTGCTGTTCGCCGGCGAACCGCTCGACGTCGCCGTGGCGGAATTCAACCGTTACCTGCCCACACCGCTGGAGCTGGGCAGCGCCGATATCGCGACGGTGCGGCTCGGCGGCCGCTTCCTCGCCAACGATCCCTCCGAGTTCCTGAAGGCGTTGCGGGTCGACTTTGGCATCCATGCCCAACCCGAGGCCGACCGGATCGTCCTGCGGCGTTGACCACGAGCCCCTGCGCCAAGCAGGTTTCAATGTCTGCACGCGGCGAATTGGGCCTGCGTCGGCATCGGCGCCACTCCGGGGCAGGCCTTGACGCCACCCGCCCTTCTCCGACCGTCGCCCTATTGACGACTACATTTGTGGTCGATATGACTACGGCTGTAATCGGAGTCGGGATTTGGCCGAGCGGATCAGCGATGGCGAGCATGTCGTCATGGAAGTCTTGTGGGCCGATGCTCCGCTGACGGCCGCGGACGTGGCCGGGCGGATCGATCCGGCGCGCGGCTGGAGCGACCGCACCGTCAAGACGATGCTCGGCCGCCTGCTCGCCAAGGGCGCGCTGTCGCACGAAGAAGACGGCCGCCGCTACCTTTACCGGCCGGCTGTCGCCCGCGCCGATTATGTCGAGAGTGAATCGCGGCGGCTGGTCGACCGGCTGTTCGGGGGTCGCGCTGCGCCGCTGGTCGCCCATCTCGCCGAGCGGCAGGCGCTGAGTGAGAAAGACATATCCGAGTTGGAAGCCCTGTTGAGGGAGCTGCGCCAATGAATGCCTGGATCGTCGACATGCTCGTTTCCTCGAGCCTGCTCATGCTGCTGGTGCTGGGCAGCCGCCGCCTCGTCGCCAGCCTGTTCGGGGCGCACGTCGCTTATGCGCTTTGGCTGCTGCCGGCGCTGCGCATCGTCTTGCCGCCGATCCCGGGCCTGCGCACGCTCTACCAGCCGGTATTGGTGGCGGCGCCGGTGCAGGCGATCCGCGTCGGTATCGCACCGCCCGGCGCGGTCGCCGATCCCTTCGTGCTCCCGCCCGATCTGGCCGATGCGATCCGACAGGCCCCGCCGAGCATCGACTGGCCGAGCCTGCTGATCGCATTGTGGGCGGCCGTGGCGGTGTTGTGGTTCGCCTTCCAGATCCTTCGCTACGGACTGTTCGTGAGGAAGGCGCTTGCGCGCGCGACCCACTTGTCGACCATCTCGGGCGTCGACGTCTATTCGAGCGACAATGTCGAGGGGCCGATCGCGTCAGGGCTGCTGCACCGCCGGATCTTCCTGCCGCGCGACTTCCTCGATCGCTACAGTTCGGCCGAGCGCCGCCAGGCGCTGCTGCACGAGGCCGCGCACCACGACCGGCACGATCTGGTCGCCAACGTCTTGGCGATCGCGACCGTCGCGGTCCACTGGTGGAACCCCCTCGCCCACATCGCCCATCGCGCCTTCCGCGCCGATCAGGAGATGGCCTGCGACGCCACCGTGCTCGGCTCGTCCGAACCCGGCGATGCCTATGATTACGGTGCAGCGCTCGTGAAATCGACTATCGGCAGAGCGCCTGCCGCCGCCTGCGCCTTCAACCGCGCGCAAGGGATCAAGAGGAGGCTGAAGATGATCAAGCAAGGTCGCCTGTCCTGGCAACGCCGCTTGTTCGGAGGTGCATTGGCGTTGACCGCGATCGGCAGCGGCCTGGTGTTGACGGCCACCGGCAGCAGCGCCGCAGTCGAGCCACAGGCAGCCCGCGCGGTCGCGCCGCCGGACACGGCGGACGCGGTGCCGCTCGCGCCGATCCCGGCAGACAATGTCGCCCCCGTCGAGCGACCGGCACCACCGGCAGCACCCGCTCTTCCAAATCCCATTGCTCGTTTTACCCCGCCGCCAAGGCCGATCATGCCACCGGTCGCCATAACCGACCGCGCCGTGCGCGCCGCGGAAATGCAGGCACGGACTGCCGAGCGCGTCGCCCGCGCGAAAAGCCGGATCGCCGAACGATATGCGCGAACGCAATCGCGTGACGCCGAGCGCTATGCCCGAGCACAGTCGCGCATCGCCGAGCGGCAGGCACGTGCAGCCGAGCGACAGGCGGCCGCGTCGGCGGCGTCCCGCCGGACCGTGATTTATGCGCCCGCGGATAGCGAAATTCGTCAGATGGTCAGCGCTTCGCTGACCCGGACCCGCGCGCAGATGGCGTCGAGTTGTGCGGCGCGCGGCACGCCCATCTCGGCCGGTGAGCGCGATTGGAGCCGGATCGCTTTGTGCGGCGATCCTGTGGCGATCAACATTCGGATCATCCACGCGATGCAGGCTGCACGCGATCAGATCGGACGGCAGCACGACGCCGAGGGCGATGCCTATCAGCGCATGCTCAATTCGATCGATGCGGCGATCGCGCGAATGAAGTCCCGCACGGCGAGCTGATCGAGGGAGGGGATCAGGCCATGGCCACCAGCACGGCGCCGCCGCCGATCAGGACGATCCCCAGCCAGCCACGCAGCGACAGATGCTCGCCCAGCACCGTGACCGCAATGATTGCGACGATCACGACGCTGAGCTTGTCGATCGGCGCGACGCGAGCGGCATCGCCGACCTTGAGGGCGCGGAAATAGCAGAGCCAGGACGCGCCGGTGGCAAGCCCCGACAGGGCCAGGAACAACCAGGATCGCGGGCTGATATTGCCGACGGGCCGAAACTTTCCGGTCGCTGCCAGCAGCACGCCGAGAACGGCGATGATGACGATCGTGCGAAAGAAGGTGGCGAGATCGGAATCGATCCCTTCCACCCCGACCTTGGCGAAGATCGCGGTCATGGCGGCGAACGTCGCGGACAGCAGAGCCCAAGCGAGCCACGGCGCGGAGGGGATGAGGGCCATCGGACCGGTCCGCCGCCTGCTCATCCCATCTCCCCCGCCGATCCGTCCGGCACTAGCTTGTTGCAGCGCCGGCCGATCGGTTCGATCCGGCAATGCCCCGCAAGCCTGGGGGGCATGATCATGCCGGTTTCCGGCAGCGCGATAGTGTGGGCGTAGGTCATGAGCAGCGTTCCCGGCTGAGATGGAGGGACGAGAGAAGAACGCATCAACGATCGGCCAGCCTCGCTGCGCGTACATCGCGAAGCGTCACGTCCGACGGCACCGATCCATGCCCACTTTTCGGGATCGCGATGCGCTGCGACAGATAGATGCCGTTATGGCCCGAGCAGATGTAGGCGGTGAAGCAGGCCACCGCGATCGGCACCGCGTCGGCCGCTCCGAACAGTTCGATACCCATCATCGTACAGGCCAGCGGCGTGTTGGCGGCACCCGCAAAGACGGCAACGAAGCCGAGCCCGGCGAACAGATCGACGGGAGCGTGGAGCAGTCCGCTCAGCGCGTTTCCAAGCGCCGCGCCGATGAAGAAGAGCGGCGTCACTTCGCCCCCCTTGAAGCCAGCCGACAGCGTGACGACGGTGAAGAGAATCTTGAGCAGCCAGCTCCACGGGTCGATCGGGCCGGCAAAGAAGCCGGCGATCGTCGGATCGCCGGGGATCGCCGACCAGACACCAAGGCCGAGATAAGCGCGCGTCCCGAACAGATACACCATCGCGATGACCGCAAGGCCGCCGATGACCGGCCTTGCGGGGCCGTACGGAACCATGCGCTTCAGCCATCCGCCGAGCGCATGATTGGCTTCCGCGAAGGCGAGACCGACGAGACCGAACAGCACGCCAGCAATCGCGGCCTTGCCGAGCAGTAGCGGCGCCATGATCAGGCCCGCCGCCGGATCGGGCACGAAGCCGATGCGATAAATCGTGTGATGAATGCCCCAGGCGTGGCAGGTCCAGTCGCCGACGACGCCGGCGACGAGGCATGGCAGCAACGCGCGATATTCGACCCGCCCGACCGCGATCACTTCGAGCGCGAAGATGGCACCCGCCAGCGGCGTTCCGAATACGCCACCAAACCCTGCGGCGATCCCCGCCATCAGCAGCGCCCGCGCGCTTTGGGCATCGAGCCGGAAGCGGATCGCAACTGCGCTGGCAAGGCTTCCGCCAAGCTGGACGGCGGTCCCCTCGCGGCCAGCCGATCCGCCGAAAAGGTGGGTGACGACGGTTCCCAAAAAGATCAGCGGCGCCATGCGGAGCGGAACGCCGCCGCCCGGCTCATGAATCTGCTCGACGATGAGGTTATTGCCGCCCTCCACCGACGTACCGAACGCCCGATAGAGCAATCCCACCGCGGCGCCGCCGACGGGCAGCAGGAAAAGCAGCCACGGATGATCGAACCGAGCCCTGGTCGCGAAATCCAGGCTCCACAGAAAGGCCGCGCAGAGCGTCCCCACTGCCGACGCCATCGGCACGAGCAGCAACGCCCAGCGAAGAACGGAGATCGCGTGATCGTGCCGCTTCTTAAGAAAGCCGACCACATCGAGCGTATCGAACAGATTGTGAAATGTCGCGCGCACCATTCCTCCTTGCTGCCTTGCGGTGCCTGGTAGGAATCATCGGCCCTTGCGAGGGCGGTTCGGCGCGAGCGCCCGGCAGAAATCCATTGCCGTGGCGCCGCTATGGCGTTGGCAGGCGGAACGGTCAACCGCGCCAGCCCAGCGGGCCGCAGCGCAGCAGCGACGATGCCTGAGCGGCTGCCGACCGCGCTTCTTCCGGCTGCGACGAGCGTATCGCGCGCATTTGCGCCGGCCGGCCGCTTCCGCCGATGGCGCGCACGCTCTAAGGCCCGGTTCAGCCTGATTGCGGGAGAATGAGCCGATGACACGCACCCTCACCTTGCTCGCCGCCGCCAGCCTGACGCTCGCGGCCACGCCGCTGCCCGCGCAGGTGCAGAGCAACCTGGCGAAGAATTATAGCGACCGCCTCGCCGCGCTGACCGATCTGCAGCGGCGCGGCAGCCTGCGCCGCGCGATCCTCGATTCGGGCGAGAAGTGCCAGAGCGTCAGCAAGGCGGCCTATCAGGGCCCGTACAAGAATATGGAGATGTGGGTCGCACGCTGCGGCACCACCGATTTCGGCGCCTTCATCGGCCCCGACGGCACGGTGCAGGTATCAAGCTGCGCCTATCTCGTCTCGGTCAAATGGCCCGCTTGCCGCAAGCTCGACTGAGACACCCTCACTTAACCCCCATCCGTCATGCCAGCGCAGGCTGGCATCTCCCGATCGGGTCGGCCGCGCAAATTTCCGGGGATCCCAGCTTCCGCTGGGATGACGAATGCCAACCGGGCTGACCGAAACTAGGAGAAGTGAGCCCGGCCCAGCCCATGGCCGAGCGGGCCGTGACCGCCGCCGAGCCCCGGCGCGGCCCGCAGCGCCGCGCGGACGTAATCGCGCGCGCGTCCAATCGCCTCGACCAGCGGCATCCCCCCTCCCAGCCCGGTCGCGATCGCGCTGGAGAGCGTGCAGCCGGTGCCGTGACTGTGGCGCGTGTCGATCCGCTCGGACCGCCAGCGCGTGACGCCGTCCGGCGCGACGAGCAGGTCGACCAGTTCGGGTCCATCGCCATGCCCACCCTTCGCCAAGACCGCGACGCCCAATCGATCCGCCAGTGCATGCGCCGCTGCCTCGACTGCGCCCACGCCGTCGATGTCGCGGCCGGTCAGCGCGGCAAGCTCGGGCAGGTTCGGCGTGAGCAACGTCGCACGCACCATCAACCGTTCGAGCATCGCGATCGTTGCGCCGTCGGCGAGCATGGCGCCGCTGGAGGCGACCATCACCGGATCGAGCACGATCGCGACGTCGGGCAACGCCCCCGCCACCGCCTCGGCGATCTCGGCCGAGCCGATCATGCCGATCTTGATCGCATCGACGCCGATGTCGCGTACAACCGCGTCGATCTGCGCGGTCACCATCGCCGCCGGCACCGGCATGATCGCGTCGACGCCCAGCGTATTCTGCGCGGTCAGCGCGGTCACCGCCGTCATGGCGTGGCCACCCAGCATCGTGATCGTCTTGATGTCGGCCTGGATGCCGGCGCCACCGCCCGAATCCGATCCGGCGATCGCCAGGATGCGCGGGATCATCCCCGTCGGGCCGACAGCATCTCGACCAGCAGCCACAGCACCGTGACGATCGCCCACACGGTGACCGCGCCAATCAGCATGTCGACCCGATCGGTCGCACGGCCGCGCAGGACGGTGGTGAGCAACGAACCCAAAGCCGCAAAGCCGCCGACGCGGACCGCGGCGTGGAGCCGGCCGCGCGCGATCATGCCGCCTTCCTGACCGCCTCGCAGATGCGGTCGACCACCTGGCCGACGAGCGCCTCATCCTCGCCCTCGGCCATCACGCGGATCAGCGGCTCGGTACCCGATTTGCGGATGACGAGGCGACCGGTGCCGCCAAGTTCCTGCTCGGCGGCTGCGATCGTCGCCTTGACCTTGTCGTCGTCGAGCGGCTGGCCGCCGGCGAAGCGCACATTCTTGAGCAATTGCGGCAGCGGATCGAACTGCTTGAGCAGACGATGCGCAGGCTGCCCGCTCTGCACCAGTTCGGCCAGCACCTGCAGCGCGGCGATCAGCCCGTCGCCGGTGGTGGCGTGATCGGCCAGCACGATATGGCCCGATTGCTCGCCGCCGACATTGTAGCCGCCGGCGCGCATCGCCTCGACCACGTGGCGGTCGCCCACGGGCGTGCGATGGAGCGCGATCCCCTGCCCCCACAGGAACCGCTCGAGCCCGAGGTTCGACATGATCGTCGCGACCACGCCGTCGCCCTTCAGCGTGCCGTCGCGCGCGGCCGCCGAGGCGATCAACGCCATCAACTGGTCCCCGTCGACGATCTGGCCCTTGTCGTCGACCACGATCAGCCGATCGGCGTCGCCGTCGAGCGCGATGCCGATGTCGGCGCGCGTCTCGACCACCTTAGCTTGCAGTGCGCTGGGGTCGGTCGAGCCGCAGCGTTCGTTGATGTTGGTGCCGTTGGGCGCGACGCCGAGCGGGATCACCTCGGCACCCAATTCCCACAAGGCCGCGGGCGCGACCTGATAGGCCGCGCCGTTCGCGCAATCGACCACGACGCGCAAGCCGGCCAGCCGCAGATGCTCGGGAAAGCTCGACTTGACCGCGTGGACGTAGCGCCCCTGCGCATCCGCCACGCGCCGCGCGCGGCCGATGCATTCGGAGGTGGCGAGCTGCGGCGTGCCCTCGATCGCTGCCTCGATCTTCAATTCGTCGTCGTCGGACAATTTGTAGCCGTCCGGCCCGAACAATTTGATGCCGTTGTCGGCGAAGGGATTGTGGCTGGCGGAGATCATCACGCCGAGATCGGCGCGCATCGAGCGGGTGAGCATTGCCACCGCCGGCGTCGGCATCGGCCCGACCAGCACAACATCCATGCCGACCGAGGTGAAGCCCGCGGTCAGCGCGCTTTCCATCATATAGCCCGACAGGCGCGTATCCTTGCCGATCAGCGCGCGATGGCGATGCTTGCCGCGATGGAAATGCGCGCCGGCCGCCTGACCGACCTTCATCGCGATCTCGGCGGTCATCGGCCGTTCGTTGGTGCGGCCGCGAATGCCATCGGTGCCGAAATATTTGCGTGCCATGCGCAGGCGTCTCCTTGTCCCGCACAGAATCGGCGCGCGGGGACGTAAAAGCAAGCGGGGCGCGTCAGCCGGTGCGTTCGGTGCGATTCCAGCCCGACGGGCCACGGCCGAGCAGCAGCCGTGCATACATCGGGATCTTCCACAGCAGGTAGAAAGGCAGCAGCGCGAGGCTGCGCGCCTTCAGCCACGGCCGCCCCTCGATCGCCCAGGCGAGCAGCACGACCAGCCCGAGCGCGACGAGGATCGCGGCGGACAGGACCAGCGCACCCGCGCCGGCACCGAGTACCGCGAGGATCAGCACGAGGACGAGCAATGCGAGGTTCGCCATCACCAGCAGCGCCAGCGGCGGCGTCATCACGTGGAGACCCAGCCAGAAGAGACCCATCCGTCCTCGGCGCAGGCCCTCGCCCAGCAAGGTCGGGCCGAGCGCGCGGGCCGTCGCCAGGAAGCCCCCTTCCCAGCGGCTGCGCTGGCCGAGCGTCGCGGCGCGCGCGGCGGGATCGCTCCATACGAGCGCGTCGGCGGCGAACAGCGGTGGATGGCCGATGCGCGCGAAATGGATGCCCAGCGCCAGATCCTCGACCCGATCGGCGGTGGCGAGCGGCGCATCGCGGAACAGGCTCCACGGAAAGGCCATACCGGTGCCGGTCAGCGGCGCGGGCAGGCCGAGCCGAGCGAGGCCGCGCTGCCGCACCAGATTCTTCACGACGAAGGCAAAGTTCGAGACCTGCACCATCGCCAACGCGCCCGGCACCGGCCGCAGCAGGTAGCGTGACTGGATCGGCCGCGTCCGCGCGACGGCTTCGGCTGCGATCGCCGCCACCGCGTCCGGCTCGGGCACACAGTCGGCATCGATCACCACCACCGCCTGCGGCGGGTCCTCCGCGAGATGATCGCGGCCGAAGGCGAGCGCATAGCCCTTGCCGCGCCGCGCCGGATCGTTGCGCTCGATCACCTCGGCGCCGGTGGTACGGGCGACGGCCGCGGTCGCGTCGGTGCAATTGTCGGCCACGACCAGCAGGCGCGTGCCCGACGGTATCGCCGCCTGGATGCCTGCCAGAATGGCGGCGATGTGCGCCGCCTCGTCATGCGCCGGCACGAGGATCGCGGTTGCGAGCGACGCGGGGCTTGTCGATCGCCGCCGGCCAGGCAGCAGCCCCATGCCGGTCTCGATCAGGAAAGGCAGTGCGCTGGCGAGCTGAACCAGCGCGATCACCCAGGCGAGGAATGCCAGCAGCATCATGCCGCGATCAGCGCGGTCAGCGCGCGCGCATTGGCGGCGGCGTCGTGCTGGGCCAGCACGCGGGCGCGCCCCTCTTCGCCCATCGCTGCGAGTTGCGCCGGATCGGCATCGAGCACCGCGGCCATCGCATCCGCCAGCGCCTCGACCGAGCCGGCCGGCACCAGCCAGCCGCACTCATGGTCGACCAGTTCGGGCGTGCCGGCGATGGCGCTCACCACCACCGGGCGGCGCAGCGCGAGCGCTTCCATGATGACCACCGGCAATCCCTCGGCAAAGCTCGGCAGCACGAACGCACGCGCGGCGAGCAAGTGACGGCGCACCCCTGCCCCATCGCAGATCCCGGCGAACACCACCCGATCCGACAAACCGAGCCGCGCGGCCTGCGCCGTCAGTTCGGCGCGGAGCGGGCCGTCGCCGACCAACGTAAGCGTGAAGTCGCGTCCGTCGCGGGCGAGCCGCCCGGCCGCCTCGATCAGGAGCGGCAGGCCCTTCTGCGGCGCGAGTCGCGCGACCGCGACGAAGCCGGGAATGCCGGGCGCCGACGGAACGTCGTCCACCTCGCGGAACGAGGCGTCGATCCCGCAGCGCGCCACGCCGATCTTGGGCCAGTCGGCCAGCGCGCTCCAGCGCATCAGCTGGCCACGCCCGTAGCTGCTGATCGCCACCGCCGCCTTGGCGTCGGCCACCTTGCCGGCGAGATCCAACTCCTGCGGGCGATCGAACTCGTCGGGCCCGTGCACGGTGAAGCTATAGGGCGGCGCACCCAGCCGGCGCGCGATGCGCGCGACCGCCGCAGGGTTCGTGCCGAAATGAACATGAACATGCTCGGCCCCGCTCGCCCGCAGCGCGCGGGCCAGCCAGCATGCCTCGGCGAGATAGGCCAGATGCGGCACCAGCCCCCGCCCCGCCGCCTTGTGCATCCCGAGCGTCAGGCGCAGCGCCGCGAACCATGTCGCCGGTCGGGTTACCAGTTCGGCCAGCATCGCGCGCAGCAGCGCCGCGGCGCCCTGCGCGAGGATGGGCGTGGTGCGCGCGACCTCGGCCTGGTCTTCCGCACCGAGACCGCCGCCGGGGCCGCGCACCGAATAGCGATCGATGCGGTGGCCGAGCGCCTCCATCGCCGCAATCTCGCGCCGGATGAAGCTATGGCTGACCGCGGGATATTGGTTGGTGAGATAGGCGATATGCATCTTCCATCTCCCCCTTGCGCGATTACGTCCCGTTCGTGGTGAGGAGAGGCTGAGCCCTTCGGCTGGCTGGCAGGCCAGCCGGTCAGGACAAGCTTCGATGCCATGCATCGAAGTCGAAGCCTCGTCTCGAACCACATTCCCTTCGAGACGCCACTTCGACTTCGCTCAGTGGCTCCTCAGGACGAACGGGGGTAAATCCAATCTTCCCGCAGCCTTAGCACGTGCGCGTTAACGCAAGCCTACGCCCCTACCGATCATACGCCTTGGGAAGGGCGCCCTCGGTCGGGTTGAGGTAGCGGTCGCGCAGGCGCGTCTGGCGGCTGGTGAGCGGCTGCTGCACGCCGTCAATGAACACCGCCACCGGCGCCGACGACAGCTCCAGCGGATCGCCGTCCCACACCACCACGTCGGCGCGACGGCCGGCGCGGAGCGAGCCGATCTCGCCATCCATGCCGAGCGCCGCCGCCGGGCCCGAAGTGATCGTGGCGAAGGCATGGCCCCAGTCGAGCCCGGTCATCCCCGGCACCTTGGTGATCGCCACCAGATTGCCGGCATATTGCTTGAGCAGTCGCTGGCCGCCCTCGCTCGCCACGTCGACGGTCGAAATGCTGACGGGCACGCCCGCCTGCTCCAGCCGGCCGGCATTGGACTCGGTCGCGGCCAGCGCCTCGAACGAGGCGGGCAGGTTGGCCAGCGCGGCGGTGACGACCGGAACGTGCGCGGCGGCGATCTGCGGCGCGACCATCCAGCCCTCGCTCACGCCAAACAGGACGAGCTTGAGCGCGGGATATTGCCGCTTCAGGTCGAGCACCTGCAGAATGTCGCTCGCACGCTCGACATGCACCACCAGCGGCATCCGCCCGTCGATCACCGGCAGCAATGCCGCGGCGTCGGCGCGGGTGAGCAGTGCGTCCTTGCCGCGTCCGTCGAACGTCGCCGGGCTGTGCTGAAAGTCACGCGCCTCGGCCAGCGCATCGTGGAGCTGCGCATAGCGGCCTGGCCGGGTCTCGCCACGGCGTTCCTCCGCCTCGCCCAGTTCGACGAACTGGAAGGCGCGCGCACGGGTGACCGGCATCGGATCGGCACCGAGATCGATCACCGCGCCCTGCCCGGCGAAGATCGAGCCGGTCGCATCGGGCGCGACGATCGCGCGCGTGACACCGCTCGCGCGATCGACCGGGATCGCCTGCGTCATCGGGTTGATCGCCACCGACACGTCGATCGCGGCGTGGAAAGGCGAAGTGCGCGCCGAGGTGTCGTTGCCCTCGCCGATATCCTCGCCATTGTAGAGGCCTTCGGTGTTGAAGCTGGCGACGATGCCGGCCGACACCCACTTGCCGGTGGCATCGACCACGCGCGCGCCCGCTGGCACCGCGACGCCCGCGCCGGCGGCGACGACGCGCCCGTCGCGGATCACGACCGTGCCGCCGGGGATCGGTGCCGAGCCGTCGCCCACCGCGACCGTGCCGCCAGTGAAGGCGACCGTCTCGGCGAAGGCGGGCGCCGCGATCAGCGCGGCGGCGGAGAGGAGGAGGCGCTTCACTTCACGTCTCCTTCGCCCGGCTGGCCCAGCTCGAAATCGGACACGGGTCGCCGCTTTGGATCCTTGGCATCGTACATCAGCGCGCCGTCGATCCACACCATGTCGGGCCGGCTGTAGACCGACAGCGGATTGCCGTTCCACAGCACCACGTCGGCCATCTTGCCCGGCTTGAGGCTGCCGATCCGGTCGGAAAGGCCGATCGCCTTGGCCGGATTGATCGCGAGCCATTCCCACGCCACCTCGTCCGGAATGGCGATGCCGGCGCGTCGGCCCGCGGCCTGTGCCTTCGCCACTTCCTGGTTGAGATGCTGGACGCCGTTGGGATCGTCCGAGTGGATCATCGCGCAGGTGCCGGCCTTCTGCAGCAGCGCGAGGTTCTCGGGGATGCCGTCATAGGCTTCCATCTTGAAGCCGTACCAATCGGCCCAGACGGCGGCGCAGACGTTGTTCGCCTTCAGCAAATCGGCGATCTTGTAGCTCTCCACGCCGTGGTGGAAGGCCGAGACGTGATAGCCGAACTCCTTCGACATATCCATCACGATGGCCATCTCGTCGGCGCGGTAGCAATGGTTCTGGACGAGGATCTTGCCGTCGAGCACGCCGGCGAGCGTATCCATCGCAATATCGCGCGTCGGCGGCTCGCCGCCGTCTTTCTCATACTTTTCCCAGCGCCGCTTATATTCGGTCGCCTTGGCCCACGTCATGCGATCGACGGCGATATTGCCCATCCGGGTCGAGGGCTCGCGCCCCTTCGAGCCGTAGACGCGCTTCGGGTTCTCGCCGCACGCCATCTTGAGGCCATAGGGCGCGCCGGGGAACTTCATCCCCTGCTCGGTGCGCGCATAGACGTTCTTCACGATCACCGAGCGGCCGCCCATAAGATTGGCCGAGCCGGGCAGGATCTGCAGCGTGGTGACGCCGCCATTCATCAGCGCGCGGCTGAACTGCGGATCCTGCGGCCACACGCTATGTTCGGCCCACACTTCGGGCGTGGTCGGCGCGGTCGCTTCGTTGCCGTCGCTATTTGCCTGCACGCCTGGCGCGGGATAGTCGCCCATGTGGCTGTGCACGTCGATGATGCCGGGAGTCACCCACTTGCCATGGCCGTCGATCACGGTCGCGCCGGCGGGCGGCGCGATCGATTGGCCGACCTGCACCACCTTGCCGTCGGCGAACAGCACCGCGCCATTGTCGATCCGGCCGCCCTCGCCGTCATAGATGGTGACGTTGGTCACCAGCGTCGGCACGCCCGGATAGGCATGGTAAGTCGAGGGATAGGGATCGGTCGTCCACGGCGCGGCCAGCTTGGGCGAAGACGGCGACGCGCTCGCGCTCTTCGGCTTGGCGGCGGGCGCCTGCGCGCATGCGGCGAGGGACAGGACGGCGCCAAGGGCGGTCAGCGTGCGGATCAAGCGGCTTCCACTTTCTGAACGGGGATTGGCGCCGACCATGGCGAGGATCGATACGGCCGTAAAGCGGCTTTGCGTCGGGTGCATCCGAACCCGATTGTTGTGATGCATGGCGGCTGGTAACGCCGCCCGCGATGTTCAACGATCTCTCCTCGCCGGCCGCCCTCATGCAGACCCGGCGCTCCGGCAAGCCGCGCGACATGGCCGCGCCCGGCCCGTCGTCCGATCAGCTCGACCGTATCCTGGGCGCGGCGATCCGCGTGCCCGATCACGGCAAGCTCGCCCCATGGCGCTTCGTGATCGTGCCCGACACGCGGCGCGAGGATTTCGCGACATTGCTGGAACAAGCCTATCGCCTCGACCGGCCCGCGACCGGCGCCGCCGAGATGGAGACGGTCCGCCAGTTCGCCTTCCAGGCGCCGACCTTGGTGGTCGCATTGTCCGCCCCCGCCCATGCCAGCCAGATCCCGATCTGGGAGCAGGAATTGTCGGTTGGCGCCGCCTGCATGGCGATGCTGGTCGCAACGCATGCCGAAGGCTTTGTCGGCGGCTGGCTGACCGGTTGGGCTGCCTATTCGGACGCGGTGCGCGACGCCTTCGGCCAGCCCGGCGAGCGTATTGCCGGCTTCATGTTCATCGGTTCGCCGACTCGTCCGCTCGACGAACGACCCCGTCCCGAGCGCAACAGCGTTATCTCAACCTGGTCGCCCGCGTAACGATATTGCGGCCGATGCGGCCATTGTGCATTGGTTGTTTCCTGCGCTGCGCTGTGTTAGGACAGCACCACGCATGGTTGCATCCGACCGCCCCGTCTATCTCCGCCTCCGCGACGAGATCGTGGCGATGATCCTCGACGGGCGCATTCAGGAGGGCGAGGCACTTCCCTCGGTCCGCGCCTTCGCCGCCGAGCAGGGGGCGAACCCGCTGACCGTCGCCAAGGCCTATCAAAGCTTTCAGGATGACGGCCTCGTCACCGTCCGCCGCGGCGTCGGCATGTTCGTCGGCCCCGGCGCGGCGGGCCGGCTGCGCACCGCCGCGCGCGCGCATTTCCTAAGCGAGGAATGGCCAGAAATCGCCAGCCGCATCCGCCGCCTCGCGATCGACCCGGCCGACCTGCTGGAGCGCGTGCCGGTCTGAGCCGTCGATGAGCGAGACGTCGATCCTGCCGTTCGACGATGCGGGCATCGCGCGCGCGGCCGCGCTCATCCGCGCAGGCCAGCCGGTCGCGATTCCGACCGAGACGGTCTACGGCCTCGCGGCCGACGCAACCGATGCCGCGGCCGTTGCCGCCATCTATGCGGCCAAGGGGCGGCCGAGCTTCAATCCGCTGATCGTCCACGTTCCCGATCTCTCTGCCGCGCAGGCGCTGGCCGATCTGCCCGCGCCGGCCTTGCGGCTGGCCGAGCGATTCTGGCCGGGGCCGTTGACGATTGTCGCTCCGCTGCGCGACGGCACGCCGATCGCGCGGCTGACGACGGCGGGGCTCGCCACGATCGCGCTGCGCGTGCCGGCACACCCTGCCATGCAGGCGCTGCTGCGCGTGACCGGGCTGCCGCTCGCCGCCCCCTCCGCCAATGCCAGCGGCACGATCAGCCCGACGCGCGCCGCGCACGTGCTGCGCTCGCTCGGCGGGCGCATTCCGCTGGTGGTCGATGGCGGCGCCTGCGCGGTCGGGCTCGAATCGGCCATTGTCGCGGTGGGCGCGAACGGGTTGCGCCTGTTGCGGCCCGGACCGATCGCGCCCGATGCGCTGGCCGAAGCCGCCGGGCTGCCGATCGCCGGTGCCGGCAGCGACGCGATCGAGGCGCCCGGCCAGCTCGCGCATCATTACGCTCCGTCGAAGCCGCTCCGGCTGGATGCGACGAGCGCCGCGCCGGACGAATGGCTGATCGGCTTCGGCGCCATCGCCGGCGACGCCTCGCTGTCACCGGCGGGCGACCTGATCGAGGCGGCGGCGCGCCTGTTCGATCTGCTCCACGCCGCCGACGCCGCGCCGGCCGAGCGGATCGCCGTCGCCCCGGTGCCGCGCAGCGGGCTGGGCCTCGCGATCAACGACCGGTTGGCGCGCGCGGCGGCGCCCCAATAGGCGGATGATCCGCTCAACCAGCTAACCGTTCGTGGTGAGGAGAGGCTGAGCGAAGTCGAAGCCTCGTCTCGAACCGCCAGGCCACCCTTCGAGACGGCACTTCGACAGGCTCAGTGCCTCCTCAGGGCGAACGGAATGACGCAGAATCAACCATCAGCGCCCCGTAAAGCTGCCTGGCCGTTTCTCCACGAAGGCGCGCATGCCTTCCTTCTGATCCTCGGTGCCGAACAGGCCGTTGAACAGGCGCCGCTCGAACGCGATGCCCTGCGCGAGCGGGGTCTCGAACGCGGCGTCGACCATCTCCTTGGCGGCGATCGCGGCGAGCGGCGGCATCGCGGCGATGGCGGCGGCGGTCTTCAGCGCCTCGTCGATCAGTTCGGCGGCGGGAACGATGCGCGCGACCAAGCCGGCGCGTTCGGCCTCGACCGCGTCCATCATCCGCCCGGTCAGGCACATTTCCATCGCCTTGGCCTTCCCCACCGCGCGCGCAAGCCGCTGCGATCCGCCCATGCCGGGAGTGATGCCAAGCTTGATCTCCGGCTGGCCGAATTTCGCGGTGTCGGCGGCGATGATGAAGTCGCACATCATCGCCAGCTCGCACCCGCCGCCGAGCGCGAAGCCCGCCACCGCCGCGATCACCGGCTTGCGCGTGCGGGCGAAGACGTCCCAGCCGGCAAAGCGGTCCTCGCCATACATATCGGCGAAACCGGCCGCCTCCATCTCCCTGATGTCGGCGCCGGCGGCGAACGCCTTCTCGCTGCCGGTGACGATCAGGCAAAGCTGACCGGGATGGGCGTCATAGGCGCGCGCGACCTCCAGCAGTTCGGCGAGGATGCGCGCATTGAGCGCGTTCAGCGCCTGCGGACGGTTGAGCCGGACAAGGGTGACGGCATCGTGGCGTTCGACCAGCAATGTCTCATATTCGGCCATGATCGAATCTCCCTAAAGGCGGAGCGGCTCCCATGCGGCCTCGGGCGGCAGCGGGGCAAAGATCGTATCGAGCATCGTATCGGTGACGCCCTCGGGCGTCGACGGATCCCAGCGCGGCGCATTGTCCTTGTCGACCAGCAATGCACGCACGCCCTCGATGAAATCGTGGCGCTGGCAGAGATGCCAGGCGAGGCCATATTCCATTCGCATCTCGTCGGCGAAATCGGTGAGGTGGCGCGCCGCGCGCAGTTCGCGGAGCGCGACCTTGCAGCTGGTTGGCGATTTGATGCGCAGATTGGCGAGCGTCGCGGCCGCCCAGGCGCCGCTATCGGCCGCCAGCGCGTCGATCATGTCTTCCAGCCGATCGGCGGCGAACAATCGATCGATATCGGCAATGCGATCGAGGATGGCCGCCGCGGGCGGTGCTTCGGCGAAGGCGGCGAGGATCGCGTCGGCGGCGCGCGGATCGGCGATCAGCGCTTGCTTGGCCTCCTCGATCCGCGCGCTCGGCACGAAGTGGGTCGCGAGCCCGAGCGCCAGGCACTCCGCGCCGTCGAGCCGGGCCGAGGTGAGCGCGAGATATTCGCCCATCCGTCCGGGCAAGCGCGAGAGATAGCGGCCCGCGCCAGCATCGGGGAACAGCCCGATCGTCGTCTCCGGCATCGCGAACATCGTCCGCTCGGTCGCGATCCGATAACGCGCGGGCAGCGCCAATCCGACCCCACCGCCCATCGTCACGCCGTCCATCACCGCGAGGATCGGCTTGGCATAGACGTAGAGCAGGTGGTTGAGCTGATATTCGGTGGCGAAGAAAGCGTGTGCGACCGCGCCGTCGCCCCGGCCGCTCTCCGCCGCCGTGCGCACGTCGCCGCCCGCGCAGAAGCCGCGACCGGCGGCATGATCGATCAGCACCGCCTCGACGCGATTATCGGTGCGCCACGCCAGCAGCGCGTCGATCATCGTGCGGCACATCGCCTCGGTATGCGCGTGCAGCGCCTCGGGCCGGTCGAGCCGCAGGCGCCCCACCCGCCCCTCGACCGCGACGATCACATGTTCGCTCACGCGCGCGCGTACCGCCTCAGAGCTTTTCGGTCAGCTCCGGCACGATCGTGAACAGGTCGCCCACCAGCCCGAGATCGGCGACCTGGAAGATCGGCGCATCCTCGTCCTTGTTGATCGCGACGATCGTCTTGGCGTCCTTCATGCCGGCGAGATGCTGGATCGCGCCGGAGATGCCGACCGCGACATAGACGTCGGGCGCGACGATCTTGCCGGTCTGGCCGACCTGATAGTCGTTCGGTGCATAGCCGGCATCCACCGCCGCGCGGCTGGCGCCGATCGCGGCGTGCAATTTGTCGGCCAGCGGATCGATCAGCGCGTGGAACTGCTCGGCCGAGCCCAGCGCCCGGCCGCCCGACACCACGATCTTGGCGCTGGTCAGTTCGGGCCGCTCGGATGCGGCGATTTCCTGGCCGACGAAGCGCGACGTGCCGCTGTCGCCCGTGCCCGCGACCGGCTCGATCGCGGCGTTGCCGCCCTCGACTGCAGCCTTGGCGAACGCCGTGCCGCGCACGGTGAGCACCTTCTTCGCATCCTTCGACTGGACGGTCGCGATCGCATTGCCGGCATAGATCGGCCGGGTGAATGTGTCCGCGCCCTCGATCGAGAGCACGTCCGACACCTGCATCACGTCGAGCAAAGCGGCGACGCGCGGTGCGACATTCTTGCCGTTGGACGTGGCCGGCGCGACGAATGCGTCATAACCCGCCATCAGCCCGACGATCAGCGGCGCGGCATTCTCGGCAAGATGATGGGCATAAGCCGCATCGTCCGCCACCAGCACCTTGGCGACGCCGGCGATCTTCGCGGCAGCCTCGGCGACCGCGCCGACGCCTTCGCCCGCCACCAGCGCGTGGACCTCGCCCAGCGCAGCGGCGGCGGTGACGGCGGAAAGGCTCGCATCCTTCACGACGCCCGCTTCATGCTCGATCAGCAGCAGCACGCTCATGCCGGCACTCCCATGTCCTTGAGCTTGGCGATCAGCGCGTCGACCGAGTCGAGTTTGATGCCCGCCTGGCGCTTCGGCGGCTCGGCCACCTTGAGCGTGGTCAGGCGCGGCGCGATGTCGACGCCGTAATCGGCGGGCGTCTTCTGCGCGAGCGGCTTCGACTTCGCCTTCATGATGTTGGGCAGGCTGGCATAGCGCGGCTCGTTGAGGCGCAGATCGGTGGTGACGATCGCCGGCAGCGTCAGGCTGACCGTTTCCAGGCCGCCATCGACTTCGCGCGTCACCTCGACCGCATCGCCCTCGATCGAGACCTTGCTCGCGAACGTGCCCTGCGGCCGGCCGGTCAGCGCCGCCAGCATCTGGCCGGTCTGGTTGGCATCGTCGTCGATCGCCTGCTTGCCGAGGATGACGAGACCGGGCTGCTCCTCATCGACCACCGCCTTCAGCAGTTTGGCGACGCCGAGCGGCTCGACCGCCTCGTCGGTCAGGATCAGGATCGCGCGATCCGCGCCCATCGCCAGCGCGGTGCGCAGCGTGTCGGTCGCCTTCTGCGGGCCGACCGAGACCGCCACCACCTCGGTAGCGACGCCCTTTTCCTTCAGGCGCACCGCTTCTTCGACCGCAATTTCGTCGAATGGGTTCATCGACATCTTGACGTTGGCAAGGTCGACGCCGCTGCCGTCCAGCTTCACCCGCGGCTTCACGTTATAATCGATCACCCGCTTCACGGGCACCAGGATCTTCATGCCACTCTCCTCGTCCCGCCCGCCCCGCAGAAACGAGGCGGCCGGCGCGCGTCCATCGTCGCGCGCCGGCCTTTAGCAGTCGATTGACGTATACGTAAAGCCGCGCGTCAGGCGGCCTTCTTGACCTGCGCCACGATCTTGCGGGCGGCGTCGCCCAGATCGTCGGCCGGCACGATCGGCAGGCCCGAATTGGCGAGGATATCCTTGCCCTGCTGCACGTTGGTGCCCTCGAGGCGCACGACCAGCGGAACCTGGAGGTTCACTTCCTTGGCCGCCGCGACGACGCCCTCGGCGATGATGTCGCACTTCATGATGCCGCCGAAGATGTTGACGAGGATGCCCTCAACCGCTGGATCGGACAGGATCAGCTTGAACGCCGCCGTGACCTTCTCCTTCGAAGCGCCGCCGCCGACGTCGAGGAAGTTGGCCGGGAAGGCGCCGTTGAGCTTGATGATGTCCATCGTCGCCATGGCGAGGCCGGCGCCGTTGACCATGCAGCCGATATTGCCGTCCAGCTTGATGTAGGCGAGGTCGTACTTCGACGCCTCGACCTCGGCCGGATCCTCCTCGGTCTCGTCGCGCAGCGCGAACACGTCCTTGTGGCGATACAGCGCGTTCGAGTCGAAGCTGACCTTGGCATCCAGCACCAGCAGCTGGCCGTCGGTCGTCTCGACCAGCGGGTTGACCTCGAGCATGCTCATGTCGGTGCCGACAAAGGCGTCGTAAAGCTGGCCGGCGAGCTTCACCGCCTGCTTGTTGAGATCGCCCGTCAGCTTGAGCGCGAAGGCGACGGCGCGGCCGTGATGCGGCTGGAAACCCTCGGCCGGATCGATCGTGATCGTGCGGATCTTCTCGGGGGTCGAATGGGCGACCTCCTCGATGTCCATGCCGCCCTCGGTCGAGACGACCATGGCGATGCGGCCGGTCGCGCGATCGACCAGCATCGAGAGGTAATATTCCTTGGCGATGTCGGCGCCGTCGGTGACGTACAGGCGGTTGACCTGCTTCCCGGCCTCGCCCGTCTGGATTGTGACGAGCGTGTTGCCGAGCATGTCGGTGGCGTTGGCGCGCACCTCGTCGAGCGTCTTGGACAGGCGCACGCCGCCCTTCGCCTCGGGCGCCAGCTCCTTGAACTTGCCCTTGCCGCGGCCGCCGGCGTGGATCTGCGCCTTCACGACGTAGAGCGGTCCGGGCAGCTTGCCGGCGGCCTCGACCGCCTCGTCCACCGTCATCGCGGCATAGCCTGCGGGCACCGCCACGCCGAATTTCGCGAGCAGTTCCTTCGCCTGATATTCGTGGATGTTCATGGGGACACGCTCCTTGTGCGGTGCGGAAAAGATGCCGCCCTAAAGCATAGTCGCGCGGGCATTGGAACCCACGTATAGGGCGCCATGCCCTGGACGATCGGAATCGCGCTGTTCCTGCTCACCGTTATCGGAATGGAGGGCTTCGCCTACGCCGCGCATCGCTGGATCATGCACGGGCCGGGCTGGTTCCTGCACATGAGCCATCACCGCCCGCGCGCCGGAAACTGGGAGCTCAACGACCTCTATGCCGCGATCTTCGCGGTGCCATCGTTCGTGCTGCTGCTGGGCGGGGTGCAGCTCGGCTGGTGGCCGGGCTGCACATGGATCGGCGCGGGCATCGCCGCTTATGGGGCGATCTATTTCGGCTTCCACGACTGGATCGTGCACAACCGCCTGCCCGGCCGCTTCGTCCCGCGCTCGGCCTATATGAAGCGGATCGTGCAGGCGCACCGCCTCCATCACGTGGTCGAAACCAAGGAGGGCACGGTCAGCTTCGGCTTCCTCGTCGCCCCGAAGCCGGAGGCGCTGAAGGCGGAGCTGACGCGGCGCAGGAGAGCGGGCATACGCCCGGCGCGTTAGCCTGGTCGCCCGCCAACCACGATCGTCATCCCAGCGAAGCCGGGATCTCCCGCGGCAGGCGTCACCGCTCACTCCAGGGAGATGCCAGCCTGCGCTGGCATGACGCGCCGGATCGAGCCGCCTACTTCGCGATCCCCGCGCCTGCCAGCACCGCCAGCGTCAGCAACTCGCTCGCCGTGGCCGACATCGTGGCGATCTGCACCGGCTTCTCCATGCCCACCAGCATCGGCCCGATCACGGTGTCGCCGCCCAGTTCGCGCAGCAGCTTGGCCGAGATGTTAGCGGATTGCAGCCCCGGCATGATCAGCACGTTGGCCGGCCCCGACAGGCGGCTGAACGGATAATTCTTCATCACCTCGGGATCGAGCGCGACGTCGGGTGCCATCTCGCCTTCATATTCGAACCCGACCTCGCGCTCGTCGAGCAGGCGGATCGCGTCGCGGACGTTATCGATCCACGTCCCCGCCGGATTGCCGAAGGTCGAGAAGGACAGGAAGGCGACGCGCGGCTCATGCCCCATGCTGCGCGCGACGTTGGCGGTATGCTCGGCGATCGCGGCGAGTTCCTTCGGCTCGGGCCGCTCGGTCACCATCGTGTCGGCCATGAACACCGTCTGGTGATCGCCGACGATGACGTGGATGCCGCACGGGCGGCGTCCCTCGCTCGGGTTGATGACGCGCAGCACCTGGCGCAGCGTCTGGCTATAGGTGCGCGTGACGCCGGTGATCATCGCATCGGCATGGCCGAGCGCGAGCAACAGCGCGCCGAAGATGTTGCGATCCTGATTGACCATCGCCTCGACCTCGCGGCGGAGGTAACCGCGCCGCTGCAGGCGGCCGTACAAATAGTCGACCATCTCGCCGATCAGCGGCGAATGGCGGCTATTGTGCAGCTCGAAGCTTTCCGGATTCTCGATGCCGAGCGCGCGCAGTTTCTCGGGCACCTCGTCGCGACCGACCAGCACCGGCGTGCCGTAGCCGCCGTCGCGGAACGCGATTGCCGCGCGCAGCACCACCTCTTCCTCCGCCTCGGCGAACACGATGCGCTTTGGATTGGCCTTGGCGGTCTGATGCGCCATCGCCAGCACCGACGTGGTCGGATTGAGACGCGCGCGCAGGCTCTCGCGATAAGCAGCGAGATCCTCGATCGGCTTGCGCGCCACGCCGCTCTTCATAGCCGCCTCGGCGACGGCGGCAGGCACGATCTCCATCAGGCGCGGATCGAACGGCGCGGGGATGATATAATCCTGGCCGAAGCGCGGCGCATGACCGCCATAGGCCGCCGCCACCTCCTCGGGCACCTGCTGGCGCGCGAGGCTGGCGAGCGCCTGTGCGGCGGCGATCTTCATATCCTCGTTGATCGCGGTGGCACGCACGTCGAGCGCCCCGCGGAAGATGAAGGGGAAGCCCAGCACGTTGTTGACCTGGTTCGGATAATCCGAGCGGCCGGTGGCGATGATGCAATCGGGGCGCGCGGCCTTCGCTTCCGGCGGCGTGATCTCCGGATCGGGATTGGCCATCGCGAAGATGATCGGCCGCGGCGCCATCTCCTTGACCATCTCGGGCTTGAGCGCGCCGGCCGCAGAGAGGCCGAGGAACACGTCTGCACCCTTGCACGCCTCCAGCAGCGTGCGGCGATCGGTGACGGCGGCGTGCGCCGACTGCCACTGGTTCACGTCGTCGCGACCCTGATAGATCACGCCGGTGCGGTCGCACATCAGCACGTTGTCGTGCCGCACGCCCATCGCCTTGATAAGCTCAGTGCAGGCGATCGCAGCGGCGCCGGCGCCGTTCACCACCACCTTGACGTCATGCAATTCGCGTCCGGTGAGATAGCATGCGTTAATGAGGCCGGCAGCGCTGATGATCGCGGTACCGTGCTGATCGTCGTGCATCACCGGAATGTTCATGCGCTCGCGCAGCGTCTGCTCGATCACGAAGCATTCGGGCGCCTTGATATCCTCGAGGTTGATGCCGCCGAACGACGGCTCCAGCAGCGCGACCGCGTTGATGAACGCATCGACATCCTCGGTATCGAGCTCGAGATCGATCGAATCGACGTCGGCGAAGCGCTTGAACAGCACAGCCTTGCCTTCCATCACCGGCTTCGACGCGAGCGCGCCGAGATTGCCGAGACCCAGGATCGCGGTGCCGTTGGAGATGACCGCGACCAGATTGCCCTTGGCGGTATAATCGTAGGCCGCGTTCGGATCGGCGGCGATCGCGCGCACCGGCACGGCAACGCCCGGCGAGTAAGCGAGGCTGAGGTCGCGCTGGGTCGCCACCGGTTTGGAGGCGATGATCTCGATCTTGCCCGGACGACCCTGCGAATGGAACAGCAGCGCCTCGCGCTCCGAAAATTGGATGTTGCTGCCCTCTGCCATCTTAGTCTCCCGCGTGCAGGGTCGCTCCTAGTGGCGTCGGCGGCCCACGTCACCCCCATCGCGCCGTCGACGACCGATCGGACGGATCGACGCCGCGCATCTTTTCAGGCGGGGCGTCTGCCGCTAGTCCGCGCGGCTCATCAGAATCATGGGGACATCAAATGTCGGACACGGTGGCAGCCGAGCAGCTGCGCCTCTTCATCGAGCGTATCGAACGGCTGGAGGAAGAGAAGAAGGGCATGGCGGACGATGTTCGCGATGTTTACAACGAAGCCAAGAGCCAAGGCTACGATACCAAGACGATGCGCGCGATCATCCGTCTGCGAAAGATGGAGAAACATGCCCGCGACGAAGCGGAAGCGTTGCTCGACACCTACAAGGCCGCGCTCGGGCTCGGCTGATCGCACGGGCGCCGCATTCGCGTCTGCAATGATGTGAAATGCGGCGGCAAAACATCGCGGGAAAAGAGCATCAGCCCGCTTAACGCGGGTGCGGATGCTGCGCGTTAGCCGGACGCACATGACGGGGAGGTTCCCGTCGGATACTGGGCCCCCACCCAGTCCCCGCACCGGCCCTTCGGGCCATAGGGGGCGTCAGGCGTTGCTGTCGATCAGCAGCGACGAGGTCGTGCTGGCCGACGCGTTCGACGTGCCGCTTGCGCCATAGGTCGAGCTGCTCGTCATGGTTTTCTCGAGCTGCTGCAGGAACGCCATCAGCGTATCGATCGCCTTGGTCGTGCTGTCGGTCGTGGTCGATGACGTCGACGAGGTCGAGCTGGTGCCGGTGCTCGCGCTGGTGCCCAGCAGGCTGGCGAGGCTGTCGTCCGACGAATCGGTGCTGTCCGACGAATCGTCGCTCGGCGGCGGGGGCGGCGGGCCGCCATGGGCGTGGTGCGCCCCGTGCATCGACTTGGCCGCGTCGACGAACACCTGCTTCAGTTCGGTCGCCTGATCGGTGGTCAGCTTGCCGTCCGCCGTCTGCTGATCGATCAGCGAATCGACCTTGCTCTTCATCGAGGTGGGGTCGGTGGCGCTGGTCGAGGTAGTGCCGCTCGTGCTGCTGCTGGTCGAGGCGGCGGAGGTGCCGTTCTTCAACGCCGTGTCGATGGTGCTGAGCGCGCTGGTGAGCGCGGTCTGGTCGGCAGACTTGACCGAGCCGGACGAGACGGCCTGCTGCAGCGCCTGCTGCATCCGGTCGCTCGGCGACATCATCGACATGGCGGACATGCTTCCAGAAATGGAGGTCATATCATTGCCCTTCGAGGCGGGATTGCCTCGTGGACGCGAGTCGCACGAATGTGGTTAGGGAAAGGTTCACGACAGGCTTGGTTGAAGCTTTAGGCCCGGGCGGCTAGACGCCGCTCATTTTCCGCCGAACGAGCAAGTGAACCATGGCCGGCCATTCCAAATTCAAGAACATCATGTACCGCAAGGGCGCGCAGGATAAGAAGCGCTCCACCCTCTTCTCCAAGCTCAGCCGCGAGATCACCGTGGCCGCCAAAGCGGGCCTGCCCGACCCGGCAATGAACGCGCGCCTGCGCTCGGCGGTGATCGCCGCTCGCGCCCAGTCGATGCCCAACGACAATATCAAGCGCGCGATCGACAAGGCATCGGGCAGCGACAGCGATAATTACGAAGAAATCCGCTACGAGGGCTTCGGCCCGGGCGGCGTCGCGCTGATCGTCGAGACGCTGACCGACAATCGCAACCGCACCGCCACCAACGTGCGGCTGGGCTTCTCCAAGAATGGCGGCAATCTCGGCGCGCCCAATTCGGTGAGCCACGGCTTCGATCGGCTCGGCCTCATCAGCTATCCGGCAAAGGCGGGCGATGCCGAGCGCGTGTTCGAGGCCGCGCTGGAGGCAGGCGCCGAGGACGTCGAGAGCAATGAGGACGGCCACTCGATCTGGACCGGCTCGGACGCGCTCCACGAAGTCTCCAAGGCGCTGGAGCCGGTGCTGGGCGAGCCCGAGGGCATCAAGCTCGCCTGGCGTCCGCAGACGCACGTCGAGGTCGGCGAGGCCGACGCCACGCTGCTGATGAAGTTGATCGATGCGCTGGAAGAGGATGACGACGTCCAGACGGTGTGGGGCAATTACGACGTGCCCGACGCCGTGATGGAGAAGCTCGGCTGATCCTGCTCGGCCTCGATCCAGGGCTCGGCACGACCGGCTGGGGCCTGATCGCCGCGGACGGCAATCGCCTTTCCCACATCGCCAACGGACAGATCCGCACCGATGCGGGCGAGCCCCTGCCCCGCCGGCTGGTCGCGTTGCACGACGCATTGACCGATATCATCGCCACCCACCGTCCCGATGGCGCGGCGGTGGAAGAGGTATTCGTCAACGCCAATCCGCAATCGACCCTGAAGCTTGGGCAGGCGCGCGGCGTGATCCTGCTGTGCGTGGCGCAGGCCGGGTTCGTCGTCGGCGAATATGCCGCCCGGCTGGTCAAGAAAGCGGTGGTCGGCACCGGCGCGGCCGACAAGGCGCAGGTTCATGCGATGGTCGGTCGCCTGTTGCCGGGCGCGCGTATCGCCGGTGCCGATGCCGCGGATGCGCTGGCGGTGGCGATCACCCACGCGCACCATCTGGCCAGCGCGCGGGCGATGCGGCTGGGCTGAGCCCGAGATCGGCCTCACTCTGCCCGTCGCGACCCGGCGGGCACCGCTTTCCGGCGGCCTGCCGCAGTCCCTTGTCGAGGGCGCGAAGCGAGAGAAGCATTTGCAATGACGCGAACTTCCTGAGACATCGCCAATCTTGATGTACATCAGGCTAATGCGACAGATCGGAACCGGGCGAGACATGGAACAGCGGATCGCCAGCGGAACGATAGCCACGCGCAGCGGGTTGTTAGGCTGATGGCTTCCTTTCCACCGCGCGGCGGCCCACCGCCATCGGACGGCGATCCAGACGAAACGCACTTCGAGTGGCTGGCACGGACGTTGCCGGCGAAGGATCGGCGTATCGAGCCATTCACGTACCGCGTAAATCCGCCCCATTCGGAGCGGCGACGCTGGGATGCGTTCGCCAGCCTTGCCGCGCAGCGGAGCGGCAGAAGCTAGCGACGCCGGTCCAGCGGGCCGCCGGGCAGGTCAGCCGTGCCCGGTCGCGTGGACCACGCCGATGAACAGCGCGTAGAGTACACCCGCAATCGCCATCGCGGCAGGCAGGGTCAGCACCCACGCAAGCGCGATATTGCGCACCGTGCTTGCCTGTAGCCCGGCCCCGTTACCCACCATCGTGCCGGCGATGCCGCTCGACAGGATGTGGGTGGTCGATACCGGCATGCCCTTGAACTGGGCGAGCAGGATGGTGGAGGCCGCCATCAGCTCGGCCGCGGCGCCCATGCCGTACGTCAGGTGGGTCTTGCCGATCTTCTCGCCAACCGTGACCACGATCCGCTTCCAGCCAATCATCGTGCCGAGGCCGAGCGCCAGCGCCACCGCAACCTTTACCCAGCGCGGGATGAAGCGCGTGCCCTTTTCGAGCAGGCTCTGATAATCCTTGAGCTTCTTCGCGTCACCGTTGGGGAAGTCGGCCTTCGCCTTCTCCGGATCCTTGTTGAGCAGGCGCAGCGTATCGAACACGACATACATTTCGTTGCGCAGGTTCTTGGTCTGCGCGGCCGGCACCTGGCGGATCGAGCCGTAATTCTTGAGATCGTCGGTGATCTGACCCGACACGCTGTCGAGCGCGGCATACACTTCCGGCCGGTCCGGCTGGTGGGTACGCAGCGCCTGTTCCAGCACGGCGCGCGCCTGTTGCGGATCGACATGCGCGCCATTGGCCTTGGCGTGGAATACGCCTTGCGCGGCGGCGGCCGACTGGATGAAGGCCGGGGTCGAACTGTCGGGCATCGTGCGATTGAGCGCGTAAGCGGTCGGTGCGACGCCGATCAGGATCAGCATGATGAGGCCCATGCCCTTCTGCCCGTCATTGCCGCCGTGCGCGAACGACACCGCCGTGCAGGTGAACACCAGCAGCGCGCGAATGTAGAAGGGCGGCGGCGCCTCTCCCTGCGGCTCGCGATAGAGCTGGGGATCGGGAATGACGCGCTTCATCGCCCAGATCAGCAGCATCGCGCCGACGAAGCCGATGATCGGGCTGACCAGCAGGGTCAGCAGCACGCTCTCCGCCTGGCTCCACTCGACGCCCGACGTACCGCCGGGGCCGCTCGACAGCAATTGGTTGGCGAGGCCGACGCCGAGGATCGAACCGATCAGCGCGTGGCTCGATGAGTTCGGCAGGCCGAAATACCAAGTACCGAGGTTCCACGTCACCGCCGCGATCAGCAGCGCGAAGATCATGGCATAGCCGCCGGCGCTGCCGACGTTGAGGATCAGCTCGACCGGCAGCAGCGTGATGATGCTGTAGGCGACCGCCCCGGTCGACACGAGCACGCCGATGAAGTTCCACGTGCCCGACCAGATCACCGCGAACACCGGCTTCAGCGAATGGGTGTAGATGACGGTCGCGACGGCGTTAGCGGTATCGTGGAAGCCGTTCACGAACTCGAAGCCGAGCGCGATCAGCAGGGCTACGCCGAGAAACGCGAAGGCGCCGATCGCCAGCGGCTCGCCCACCTTCTGCGTATCGAGGAAGATGCTGGTGCCGGCATAGATCAGCCCACCCAGCAGCACGAGAAAGAAGCCGATCGTGGCGCCGGGATGCACCTTGTGATCGAGGGGCACGTGCGTCTTCTGACGCTCGCCCTGCAGGTTAGCCGTCGTCGCCATGATCGGTCCTTCTCCGTTAACGGGCGTTATCCACATCGGATGTGACCGTTCGGCGACTCTGTTGAACGGGCCAACCTTTTATAGTCTGCGCCCGAGAGGTGCTGACGGCCACTAACTGCGTCAATCCCATCAGGGATTAAGCGGCGATAACCGTTCTCCTTAAAGGGTTGAAAAGCCTAACCCGCTAAGGGCCGACACGTCGGAAGCTCGCTTCCGGCGCTCAACAGGGGAGGAGCGCGGCGGTCCATCTGGACAGGCCGCCGCGCTCCTTTGCTGCATCGCTGCGGTCCTTCGGCCACGCTCCTCTGCCATTCGCCAGGCGGTCATCGAACCGTCGCGGGCTCGTCACGCAGGCGTAACGCTCCGGCGGCACGGACACCCCCAAGCAATCAAAACGGGGACTTCAACATGGCCGACACCAACCTTTCCAGGCTCGCCGGAGGCGTGGCGCTGGCCGCGCTGCTCGCCGCGACGCCGGCCTTCGCGCAGGGCCCGAACGCCGCCGAGACCCCGGCCGCAGCCGCGCCTGCGACCATCGACGACGCCGCCGCTGCGACGCCGGCCGACGACATCGTCGTGCTCGGCTTCGGCCGCAGCCGCCAGGTCCAGTCGATCACGTCCGCCGACATCGCGATGCTGCCCCCCGGCACCAGCCCGCTGAAGGCGATCGAGAAGCTGCCGGGCGTGCAGTTCCAGGCAGCCGACGCGTTCGGTGCCTACGAATGGGCGGTGCGCATCTCGCTGCGCGGCTTCAACCAGAACCAGCTCGGCTTCACGCTGGACGACGTGCCGCTGGGCGACATGAGCTACGGCAACGTCAACGGCCTGCACATCAGCCGCGCGATCATCTCCGAAAATCTCGGCCGCACCGACGTGGCGCAGGGCGCAGGCGCGCTCGGCACTCCCTCGACCAGCAACCTTGGCGGCACGATCCAGTTCTACAGCGACAAGCCGCACGAGCGGATGGGCATCACCGCCTCGGGCACCTACGGCGCCGACAGCACCTACCGCGCCTATCTGCGCTACGACACCGGCGACATCACCGGCAACGGGCTGAAGGCCTATATCAGCTACGCCTTCCTCAAGACCGACAAGTGGCGCGGCGACGGCCCGCAGCGGCAGCATCAGGCGAACGCCAAGGTGGTCCAGGATCTCGGCACGCTCGGCAGCCTATCGGCCTTCTTCAACTATTCGTCGCGACGCGAGACCGATTATCAGGATCTGACGCTCGACCTGTTCAACCGGCTGGGCAAGAACGCCGCCTATCGCATCGACAACACCAAGCCGAACTACGCGCTGGCCGAGCAGCTGGCGCGTGCCTACCAGAACGGCACCGCTTTCCCGGCGCCCTATCAGAATGTCGACGACGCTTATTATGACGCGGGCGGCCTGCGCGACGATTATCTGGCGGGCACCACCTTCGACGCGCACCTGACGCCGGATCTTTCGTTGAAGACCACGGGTTATTTCCACCACAACAAGGGCCAGGGATCGTGGTTCACGCCCTACACGGCCACGCCCGTCGGCGCGCCCGACCAGAACGGCAACCCGATCACCAATCCCTCGCCGCTCTCCTTCCGCACGACCGAATATGCGATCAATCGCGGCGGCGTGGTGACGTCGGCGAGCTACGTGACCGGGCCGAACACGCTCGAGGTCGGCGGCTGGTACGAAAGCAACAGCTTCCATCAGGCACGCCGTTATTACGGCCTGACCGCCGGTTCGCCCAACCGCGCCGCGCTGGACTTCCAGAGCAACCCCTTCTTCACGCAATATGAGGGCTATTTCGACACGGAGACGATGCAGTATCACGTCTCCGACACGCTCAAGCTGTTCGACGATATGCTCGTCCTGAACGGCGGCTGGAAGGGCGTGAAGGTCAACAACAAGGCGAATGTGACGGTCGGTTCGCTCGCCAGCGGCAAGATCGATGCGAAGGACTGGTTCCAGCCACAGGTCGGCGCGGTGCTGCACGTCGCATCCTCGACCGAATTGTTCGCCGACTATACCGAGAATATGCGTGCCTTCGTCTCGGCGCTGACCACCGGTCCGTTCTCGACCACGCAAGCCGGCTTCAACGCGCTGTCGGGCAAGCTCAAGCCCGAGACGTCGAAGACTTACGAAGGCGGCGCGCGCTTCCACAGTGGGCCGTTCCAGGCGTCGGCGGTCGGTTATTACATCGACTTCAGCAACCGCCTCGCTGCCTTCGCCAACGGCTCGGGCATCGCCGGCAACCCGGCGATCCTGAACAATGTCGGCAGCGTCCATGCCTATGGTGCGGAACTCACCGCCAATTACCGCCTGATGCGCACCGTCTCGCTGTTCGGCAGCTATTCGTACAACCACTCCAAGTATCAGGATAACGTCGTCAACACCGATGGCAGCGTCTATGCCTTCACCAAGGGCAAATATGTCGTCGATGCGCCCGAGAACATGGTCAAGGGCGAGATCGCCTATGACGATGGAAACATCTTCGGCCGGATCGGCGGCGACTACATGTCGAAGCGTTACTTCTCCTACGAAAATGATCTGGTCGCCAGCGGCCGCTTCGTCGCTGACGCCAGCCTGGGCTATCGCTTCACCGAGGGCGGCTTCCTGAAGGGCTTCTCGATCGAGGCGAGCGTCACCAACCTCACCGACAAGAAGTATATCAGCACGGTCAACACCAACAACGTCCAGGTGCGCGGCTACACCAACACCGCCAATTCGGGCCTGGTAAACGGCGCGGGCTTCGACGCCGACAATCCCAACTTCATGGTCGGCGCGCCGCGCCAGTGGTTCGTCACGCTCAAGAAGAGCTTCTGATGAGGCTGGCCGCGCGCCTGGCCGCCGCCGTCGTCGCGATCGCGACGGCCGCGGCGGCCCCGGCCTCGCCGGTGCTGCTGATCTCGCTCGACGGGCTCCGGCCCGGCGAGGTGATCGACGCGCAGGCGCGCGGCCTCAAGCTCCCCAACCTCACCGCGCTGGCGCGGCAGGGCGCCTATGCCAGCGGCGTGACGGGAGTGCTGCCGACCCTCACCTATCCCAGCCACACCACGCTCATTACCGGCGTATCACCGGGCCGGCATGGCATCGGCAACAATTTGACCTACGATCCGCTGGTGCAGAACCAGATCGGCTGGTTCTGGTATGCGAGCGACATCAAGGTTCCGACCCTGTGGGAGGCCGCGCATGCCGCCGGCCTCAAGACGGCCAACATCCACTGGCCGGTGAGCGTCGCCGCGCGCGGCGTCGACGAGAATCTGCCGCAGATCTGGCGCACCGGCACCGCCGACGACCGCAAGCTGATGGCCGCGCTCGCCACGCCCGGTCTGCTGCCACCGCTGGAGGCGCAACTCGGCCCCTATGCGCAAGGCATCGATGAAACGGCCGAGGGCGATGCGGTGCGCGTGCGCTATGCCGCGGCGATCCTCGCGCGCGACCATCCGGCCTTCACCACCATCTATCTCGCCGGCATCGACCATCAGGAGCATCATGACGGCCCCGGCTCGCCAGAGGCCAATGCCGTCATCGAGCGCACCGACGCGCTGGTCGGCGAGCTGGTCGCGGCGGCGCGCAAGGCGATGCCCGACATCACGATCGCGGTCGTGTCCGATCACGGCTTCCTGCCGGTCGCGCACGACGTGAACCTGTTTCGGCCGTTCATCGGCGCGGGCCTCATCACGCTCGGCGCCGACGGCAAGGTGAGCGGCTGGGAAGCGGAGCCGTGGATTGCTGGCGGCACCGCCGCGATCGTGCTCGCGCGGCCGCAAGATGCGGCGCTGCGGGCGAAGGTGGCGGGCGTGCTTGCCGCGATCGCCGCCGATCCCGCCAACGGCATCGCCGCGATCCTCGACGAGGCCGAGGTGCGCCGGCGCGGCGGCCCGGCCGAGGCGAGCTTCATGATCGCGATGAAGCCGGGCTTCGAGACGGGGCACGATCCCGCCGCGGCGATGGTCACGCCCTCATCCTACCACGGCATGCACGGTTATTTGCCCGATCTGCCGGAGATGCGCTCGACCTTGATCGTCGCCGGCCCTGCGCTCGCGCGCCATGGCGACCTCGGCGTGATCGACATGCGCAGCATCGCCCCGTCGCTGGCGCGCATCCTCGGCGCAAAGCTGCCGAGCGCCGAGCTGCCGCCCACCTTCTGACCCTCGGCGCTTGACTTGGGGCCGACGGCCGGCCCTGATTGGGCGATGGCAGCGCATCCCGATCCGCGTGGCAACCTTGCCCATGCCCATGATTTGCTGTCGCGTGCGGCCGCGGCGCACGCGCGCGGCGACGATGCCTTGCCTCTGCTGGAGCGCGCGACCACCGACCATCCGCATCTGGCCGAGGCGTGGCGCGCGCTCGGCGACCTTCACCACGCACGCGACGACACCGGTGCCGCCGACCGCGCTCACGCCCGCGCCATCGTCGAGGCGGTGTACGATCCGCTGCTCCGCCACGCCGCCAATGCGCTCGCGAGGCATGATTTGCCGGTGGCCGAACGGCTGCTGAAACCGCACCTTGCCGAGCATCCGACCGACGTCGCGGCAATGCGGATGCTGGCGGAACTCGCCGGGCGGCTCGGTCGCAATGCGGACGCCGAAAATCTGTTGCGCCGCGCGCTGGAACTGGCACCCGGCTTCGCGCCCGCCCGCTACAATCTGGCGATCGTGCTCCACCGCCAGCATCGCGCACCCGACGCGCTGATCGAGCTCGACCGGCTGCTGGAGGCCGAGCCCGACAATCCCGCCTATCGCAATCTGATGGGCGCGGTGCTGGGCGGGATCGGCGCCTATGATGCGGCGCTCGGCGCCTTCCGGCAGGCGCTCGACGGGCGGCCCGACAATCCGACGATGTGGATGAGCTACGGCCACACGCTCAAGACGCTCGGCCGGCGCGACGACAGCATTGCCGCCTATCGCCGCAGCATCGCGCTCCGCCCCGCTTTGGGCGAGGCATGGTGGAGCCTCGCCAATCTTAAGACGGTGAAACTGGAAGCGGCCGACATCGCCGCGATGGAGGCGGCGCTGGCGGGCGACGGCCTGTCGCCCGACGATCGCTTCCACCTCCATTTCGCGTTGGGCAAGGCCTATGAGGACGCCGCCGATTGGGGAGCGTCGTTCGGCCATTATGCGGATGGCAACCGCCTGCGCCGCCAGCGGCTCGATTATGATCCGAACGAGACGCACGCATTGGTCGAGCGCAGCCGTGTCTTGTTCACCCCGGATTTCCTCGCCGCACGCGAAGGACAAGGCGCATCCGATCCCGCGCCGATCTTCATCCTCGGCATGCCGCGCTCGGGCTCGACGCTGGTCGAGCAGATCCTCGCGAGCCATTCGATGGTCGAGGGCACGCGCGAATTGCCCGACATCCAGGCGATCGCGCATCGCCTGTCGGGGCGGACGCTGCGCAGCGATCCGTCGCTTTACCCCGAAGCGCTGGCGGACCTGTCGCCCGAACAACTGCGCACGCTCGGCGAGGACTATCTCGCCCGCACGCGCATCCACCGCAAGACCGACCGGCCCTTCTTCATCGACAAGATGCCGAACAACTGGGCACATATCGGCCTGATCCGGCTGATCCTGCCCAATGCGACGATCATCGATACCCGCCGCCATCCGCTCGCCTGCTGCTTCTCCAACTTCAAGCAGCATTTCGCGCGCGGGCAGGCATTCACCTACGCACTCGACGATCTCGGGCATTATTATGCCGACTATGTCGCGATGATGCAGCATTTCGACGACCTACAGCCCGGCCGCATCCACCGCATTTTCCACGAGGACATGGTGCGCGACACCGAGGGGCAGGTACGCGCGCTGCTCGACGCATGCGGCCTGCCGTTCGAGCCCGCGACCTTGCGCTTCTGGCAAACCGAACGCGCGGTGCAGACGGCGAGTTCGGAACAGGTGCGCCGCCCGATCTTCAGCGACGGGCTCGACCAATGGCGCCATTTCGCACCCTGGCTCGGCCCGCTCGAAACCGCTTTGGGCGACGCGTTGGGCTATCCCTGAAGCCATCGAAGTCGGGTTTGCAACTTACTGTTGCTGCGCCGCAACAAGCCGCCATTGACGCCGCCCTGCCCAACATGAAAGTTTCGTGACCGAAGCGACTGCGACCGCAGACGCCAAGGGGGTAAGGCATGCGCAACGCGACGACGATGCTGCTGGCGACGACGATGCTCACAGCTACCGCGCAGGCGCAGCAGGCCGGGCCGCCGGACACCGCGGTCAGTTCGCCCGCCACGGCATCCGCGGCGCCTGCCGATCCAACGTCGGGCGGCGACATCATCGTCACCGCGACCAAGCGGTCGGAAAGCCTGCAGAACGTGCCCATCAGCATCCAGGCGCTCGGCACCGAGACGCTGGCGCAGCATCAGGTGGCCAACCTCGACGATTATGTGAAGCTGCTGCCCAGCGTCAGCTACCAATCGTTCGGCCCGGGCCAATCGCAAATCTATTTCCGCGGCATCGTCACCGGCGGCGACGGCCTCGCCTCGGGCCCGTTGCCGACTACGGGCCTCTATATCGACGAAACGCCTGTCACGACGATCGCCGGATCGGTCGACATCCACGCCTACGACATGGCGCGCGTCGAGGCGCTGTCGGGTCCGCAGGGCACGCTGTACGGCGCATCGTCGCTGTCGGGCACGTTGCGCCTGATCACCAACAAGCCCGATACGTCGCGCCTCTACGGCGCGATCGACGTGCAGGGCGATAAATATGGGCCCGGCGGCTATGGTGGCACCGCCGAAGGCTTCATCAACATCCCGCTGAACGAGAATATCGCGCTGCGCGTCGTTGGCTTCTACGAGCGTCAGGGCGGCTATATCGACAATCTCGCGGTGACCGGCCGCATCGTGCAGGATCCGACCACCGGCACTTATCTCTACAACCAGCCCTATCAGCGACCGCACACGCTGGACGACGGCAGCGTCGTCAACTCGCCTTATTATCCCAACAATTCGCACTTCGCGAAGAACAACTTCAACACCGCCACCACCTATGGCGGCCGCGCCGCGCTGAAGGTCGACCTGAACGATAATTGGACGATGACGCCGGGCATCATCTACCAGCATCTGAAGACCAACGGCACCTTCCTCTACGATCCGCGCGTCGGCGATCTCGCCGTGCACGATTTCACGCCCGATTACGACAAGGACCACTGGTATCTCGCGTCGATGACGCTGCAGGGCAAGGTGAGTGACTGGGACGTCACTTATTCCGGATCATACTTCCAGCGCACGGTCGACCAGGTTCAGGATTATTCCTACTTCTCGGTCGCCTATGACAGCTACACCGATTACAATTACTACAAGGACGCGGCCGGCAACGATCTCGATCCGACCCAGATCATCCATGGCCACGATCGCTACACCAAGCAGAGCCACGAACTGCGCATCAGTTCGCCCGCCGACTATCGCCTGCGGCTGACCGCCGGGGCGTTCATGCAGCGCCAGACCGACCAGCGCACCGCCGACTATATCCTGCCGGGGCTCAGCACCGCATCGGTCGCGTTCAACTCGCCCATCCCCGGCGCACCGCAGGACGACGTCTTCTACACCTCGATCCACCGCGTCGACCGCGACTATGCGATGTTCGCCGAGGCCGCCTACGACATCCTGCCGAACCTCACGCTGAATGCCGGCATCCGCGGTTTCATGGCGAACAACACCCTCTCCGGCTTTTCCGGAACGAGCGGCAGCATCACCAACCAGAATGCGACGAACGGCTGCCAGCCGCTGACGGTGCAGGGCTGCCCGAACGTCGACAAGAAATATGTCCAGTCGGGTGAGACCCACAAGGTCAATCTGAGCTGGAAGATCGACCATAATCGGATGGTCTATTTCACCTATTCCACCGGTTTCCGGCCCGGTGGCAATAATCGCGATGCGTTCGCGCTGGGCAAGCTGCAGAGCCTGCCGCCTTATCAGGCCGATACGCTCACCAATTACGAGGTCGGCTGGAAGACGAGCTGGTTCAACCACACGCTGCGCTTCAACGGCGCGCTGTTCTGGGAAGACTGGAGCAAGGTGCAGTATAGCGAGCCGGGCCTGCTCGGCATCTTCTACACGGTCAACGCCGGCAGCGCGCGATCGCGCGGCGTGGAAGGCGACATCAGCTGGACGTTGTTCCGCCACCTGACGCTGTCGACGTCGGGCACCTATGCCGACGCCAAGCTGACGTCGAACTTCGCCGGCAGCGACGGCACTATCCTCGCGCCGTCCGGCACGCGCCTGCCGGTCAATCCGCGCTTCAAGATCAACGGCAATGCCCGCTACGAGTTCAAGACGGGCGAGTTGCGCGACTTCGTGCAGGCGAGCGTCAGCCACCAGAGCGGCACCACCTCATACCTGACGACGGCGGGCGAGGCGGTGCTGGGACCGACCAGCGGCTTCACCACCTTCGATTTCTCGGGCGGTACGGCGTTCGGCAATTACACGCTCTCGGCGTTCATCCAGAACGCCTTCGACAAGCGCGGCATCCTCAGCAAGAACGGCCAGTGCGCGCCGACCCTGTGCGGCCAATATGCCCGCCTCTACCCGATCAAGCCGCAATATTTCGGCTTGAAGATGGGCATGAAGTTCTAAGGCGCGCACCTCGATCAGTTCGCGAATGCCGCCTCATGCGGCGGCAGCTTCGCCACCCGCGCGCGGACGCCGGCCTCGAGGTCGGTGAACGCCTTGCGCAATTCGGCGTCGGGCATGAGTTGCGCCAGCGCGTGCCAGTGCGCGGGGCGGATCCCCTGCCCCAGCATCACCGCCACCCATGAATCGACCCGGAACAGGTCTTCCCCGGCCTGATAGGCCATCGCGCTCTCGGCGAAGAGCGCGATGCGCTGCGTCAGCGTGTCCGGGATCGCCATGTCGCGACAACGCCGCCAGAAGGCCGTGTCGGCGCGCTCGGTCAATTTGTAGTGCAGGATGATGAAATCGCGGATGCCCTCCCCTTCGCGCGTCGCCTGCGCGTTGAAGCGGGACACGATCGCGTCGTCGATGCCGTGGAATGGAAACAATTGCAGCAGCCGCGTCACCGCCACGTGGATCAGATGGATGCTGGTCGACTCCAGCGGCTCGATGAAGCCGCCCGCCAACCCCAACGCGACGCAATTGTGCGACCATGCGCTGCTCCGCATGCCCGTCCGGAATCGGATTGCTCGCGGATCGAACAATGGCCGACCGTCGAGCGCGTCGAGCAGACGCTGGCGCGCCTCGTCGTCGGACAAATCGGCGCTGGCATAAACGAGGCCGTTGCCGACGCGCGTCTGTAGCGGGATCTGCCACCGCCAGCCCGCTCCATATGCGATCGCGCGCGTGTAAGGCACGGGCGGCCCGACGGACTCGGTCTGCACCGCCAACGCGCGGTCGGTGGCGATCCACTGGCCCCAATCCTCGAACGACACCCCCAAGGTCTCGCCGATCAGCAGCGCGCGAAAGCCGGTGCAATCGATGAAAAAATCGCCCTCGACCCGTTCGCCCGAGGCGAGCTCGAGGCCGGTGATGAAGCCGCTCTCGCCGTCGCGCGTCACGCGCTCGATCCGCCCCTCGACCCGACGGACGCCTGCCGGCTCGGCGAGGCCGCGCAGGAAGCGCGCATAAGCCGTCGCGTCGAGATGATAGGCATAAGCGAGGCCCGCCTCGGGATCGTTGCTGAAGCGCCCGGCCTCCGCCGCCAGTTGTTCGGGCGAATAGGCTCCATAAGGTGCGGCGAAACCGCGCGCCGCCGCCTCCAGCCAGAAATGCTGGAAGTCGCCCATCCACACCGATCGCCCGACCGAGCCGAACGGGTGGAAATAGCGATCCCCCTCGGCCCGCCAATTCTCGAACGCGATGCCGAGCTTGAAGGTGGCATGGGTCTCGCGGACGAAGACCGGCTCGTTGATGCCCAACAGATTATGGAAGCTGCGCGCGGTCGGGATGGTGGATTCACCGACGCCCACCGTGCCGATCTCGTCGGACTCGACGAGCGTGATCGAGAGCAAGGGGCCGAGATGCCTTACGAGCGCCGCCGCCGCGACCCACCCGGCCGTGCCGCCGCCCGCAATGACGACCCGCTTGACCGCCCCGGCTTCCATCCCGCCTCTCCCGATGCGCGCCAACAGTCCGACATAAGCTGCTGATCGAGGCGATCTCGTAGACGATCGAACCATCGACGCAAAGCCGGTCCAAATCGGCGAAGATCAAGATATTGTATACTAAAACAGTAAGGCCTTGATCTTCCTCAAGAGCTCCCACTTTTGTCTGCCTGCAACGCCCTGATGCCGAGATATCCTGACGTGACATCTTTGAAACGCAACGATGGAAACAGCAACATATCGACACATGCCAGTTGACAGACCGATGCGGTAGCGTACCGTTATATTGCTGCCAGATGAACAATCTGGCGGTTTTGTTGTCCCGACCGGAGAGTCGGACAAGACAGGAGAGGGTGACGTGGGGGCTTCTGCACCAACGACTACGCTTGCGCGCTCGACATCGGTGATCGCGATCGCAATCTGCTTGGCATTTCCTGGCCGCTCGGACGCCCAGAATGGCGGCGGTCCGCAGCAGGGCGCCGAGGCGACCAACGCCCAGCCGGGGCCGGCGCCGGCCATATCGCAGGCCGAAGGCGCCCAGCGCGCCGAGGACATCATCGTCACCGGCATCCGCGCCTCGCTCGAACGCTCGATCGCGATCAAGCGGGATTCGGTCGGCGTGGTCGATGCGATCTCCGCCGAGGATATCGGGAAATTTCCGGATACCAACCTGGCGGAATCGCTCCAGCGCATCACCGGCGTGTCGATTAACCGCCGCAACGGCGAAGGCTCGGACGTGACGGTGCGCGGTTTCAGCGCGCAATATAACCTCGTGACCCTCAACGGCCGCCAGCTTGCCGCGTCCGACCAGCAGAATACCGGCGGGGGCGAGGACACCGATTTCTCGCGCAGCACCAGCCGATCGTTCGACTTCTCGAACCTCGCATCGGAGGGCGTGAAGACGCTCGAAGTCTACAAGACCGGGCGCGCCGCCATCCCGTCCGGCGGCATCGGCGCCACGATCAACGTCGTCACGCGTCGCCCGCTCGATTCACGCGAGAGTGGGCTCAACGGCTCGATCGGCGCCAAGGCCGTCTATGACAGCAGCTCGGACGATTGCGTGAGTTGCGGCTCGCATGTCACGCCGGAGGTCTCGGGCCTGGCAAGCTGGAGCAATGCCGAGCAGACGTTCGGCGTGTCGGTCTTCGGCAGCTATCAGAAGCGCGATTTCTCGAACATCAGCGCCACGGTGCAGGGCTGGAACATCACCACGCTGGCGCAATTCCTCGATCCGAACAACGGCAACGTCAACGCCAACACCAAGATCAACAACGCGCCGACCGATCCCAACGCGCTCGTCGCCCGCCCCAACGACTTCCGCTATCATTTCGGCGAAGCGAAGCGCGAGCGGATCAACGGCCAGGCGATCCTCCAGTTCAAGCCGACCGACCGGCTCGACATCAGCGTCGACGGCCTGTTCGCGCAGAACCGTCAGTCGGAGCGTCGGTCCGACCAGTCGAACTGGTTCAATCGCCCGTTCGACGTCGTGACGTTCGACGGCGGTCACTCGGTCGCGACGACCAGCTATCTGCACGAGATGATTGCCGGCGAGACCAAGGATTCGGGCTTCGAACAGCAATATCGCGGGCAAAAGTCGCAGCTGTACGATGCCGGCCTCAACGCCAAATGGGATCTGACCGACAATTTCCGCGTCGCCTTCGACGGCCATATCGGTGAATCCAAGAGCACGCCGGACAATCCCAATGGCATGTCGTCCACGCTGGTGGCGATCAGCGCGCCGATCCTGTCCTCGCACGCGACCAGCTATGCCGGCGGCTTCCCGACGCAGACGGTCGTGTTCAGCGATCCGTCGACGCCGACCACGCTCCACCCCACAATCAAGGGCAACGGCAACGGCCAGCTCGACGTGGGCGATCTCGGCAGCCAGGTCGGGCGGCAGGTGGCGACGACGTTCCGTCAACGGATCAAGGAGGCACGGCTGGACGCTGGCTGGGATCTGGGCGGCGGCAGCCGGTTCGACTTCGGCGGCGACTTCCGCACCACCAACACGCGCTCGACCCAGACCCAATATACCCAGACGCTGGGCGACTGGGGCAACGCCAATCCGCGCGACGTCCAGCAATATGCGCCCGGCGTCGTCCAGCAATTCTGCCTGGTCTGTCGCTTCAGCCAGTTCGATCCCAAGGCGACCGGCGATGGCCTGATCGCCTTCCGCGCGCAGGATCCGACCAAGCTCTACAATCTGCTCTCGGCCGCCTACACCGCGACGGGCAACCCCAACAACGCCAACAAGATCACCGGCTTTTCGGACGATCGGGTGAAGGAGGATATCTACGCCGCCTACACGCAGGTGACATGGAAAGGCGAGATTGCCGGGCACGCCGCCAGTCTCGTCGCCGGCGCGCGCTACGAGAAGACGATCACCCACGCCAATTCGCTGCAGGCGATCCCGCTCAACATCGTCTGGCAGTCCGACAATGACTTCACCACAATCGTGTCGAGCAGTTACCAGCCAGTGACCGGCAAGGGCAATTACGACAATTTGCTGCCGTCGATGGATTTCCAGGTGAACATCCGGAAGGATCTGATCGGCCGCTTCTCGTTCAGCCGCACCATCTCGCGCCCTAGCTATGGCAACCTCTTCGCATCGGTCAGCGCAAGCCCGCCGAGCGATGCCACCGCCGTTGGCGGCACCGCCGGCGGCGCCGCCAATGATACGAACTTGAAGCCGCTCGTCTCCGACAATTTCGATCTGTCGCTGGAATGGTATTTCAAGCCGGACAGCTACGTATCCGCCGGCTTCTTCGATAAGCGTGTGCACAATTTCATCGGCAATACGGTGGTGAAGCGCAACCTGTTCGGCCTGCGCGACCCGAGCTCGGGCGCGGCGGGCAGCCGTTCGGGGACGGCGAAGGCGCAGTTGCAGACGATCGGCGCCGACATCACCGACGTCAATCTGTTCACCTACACCGCACTGCTCCAGCAGAATGGCGGCAATCTTGCGGCCGCGAACGCGACCTTCCTTGCCAACTACAACAGTACGGCTCGCGCTCTCAATCAGGCGTTCGTCGACACCACCCTGGCGGCAGTCGACATCATCGCCGACAACAACGATCCGCTGTTCAACTTCAACGTCAACACGCCGATCAACAACAAGGATGCCGAGATCTACGGCCTGGAGATTGCAGGCCAGTATTTCTTCGGCAATTCGGGCATCGGCGTGTCGGCGGCCTACACGCTGGTCCGCGGCGACATCGGCATCGATGTGGCGGCCGACCCGAACGTCGACCAGTTCGCGCTGATCGGTCTCAGCGATACCGCCAATGCGACGCTGATCTACGACAAATACGGCATCTCCGCACGGCTCAGCTACAATTGGCGCGGCAAGTTCCTGTCCGCGGTCAACAAGGATGCGTTCCACAATCCGGAATTCACCAAGGCCTATGGCCAGGTCGATCTGAACATCAGCTACGACGTCACACCGCATCTCGCGCTGTCGGTCGAAGCGATCAACCTCAACAAGGAAAGCGTGGTCACATACGCCCGCTCGACCAACGAGATCTGGCTGGCGCAGGAGGGTCAGCGGCGCTTCCTGTTCGGCGCGCGCTATCGCTGGTAAGGGACGGCGACGCCGGGCACACGGCGCGTGCCCGGCCGAGCGTTGCGTCGAAGAAAGCGGACAGGCATGCTCGCCCTCCGGCTTTTCGCCCCTCCAGAGACATTCGGACCATGGCCGACATCCATCTGCTCAACAATGTTGACCACGCCGATCTGCGGGTGGTGACGACCCGCGGCGCGCGCTGGGGTGACGCGATCAACCAGGTGCCGGTCATGCCGACCGAATTCGCGTCGGCGCAGCGCGATTTCCCGATCCTGTTCCGCCGGGGTGCCGACGGACAATTCGTGGCGCTGGCGATCCTCGGGCTGGACCGCGACGAAAACCTGTTCCTCGACGGTGACCGCTGGACCTCGCGCTACATCCCAGCCCTGCTCGCGCGCGGCCCCTTCTCGATCGGATTGCAACAGCGGGATGACGGGACGCGCGAGCCGATGATCCATGTCGACCGCGACGATCCCCGCGTCGGCACCCAAGTTGGCGAGCGCCTTTTCCGCGAGCATGGCGGCAACAGCTTCTATCTCGATCAGGTCGCGGAGGTGCTGCGCGCGCTCCATGCTGGCCACGCGGCGCAGGCGCCGATGTTCGCCGCCTTCGCGGAAGCGGGACTGCTGGAGCCCGCGCGGATCGAGCTGACGCTCAACGATACGCTGCGTTACGACCTCGCCGATTTTCAGACGATCGGGCTGGATGCGCTACACGGACTGCGCGGAGCGGCTCTGGACCGCCTGCACGAACGCGGCTTCCTCGCCGCCGCGATTCACGTCGCATCCTCGCTCGGCAATTTCGAACGGCTGATCGCGCTTAAGAATCAGCAGCGCGCGGGCGCCTGACGATGCCGCGCGCCGTCCGTACGCTGGATGCGGCCGAGCATGCCGCGATCGGCGACGACGCCTTGCTCACCGCATCCGAGCCGCTGGTGGTAAAGGGGCTCGCGCGCGATTGGCCGCTTGTGCGGCGCGGGCTGGAGTCCGCCGGCGCAGCGCTCGATTATGTTCAGCAGTTCGACGCCGGACGGCCGGTCACCGCTTATATCGCCGATCCGGCAACCGGGGGCCGTTTCACCTACAATGCCGACCTGACCGCGATGGGCTTCAAACGCGAGCGGGCGGTGCTCGCCGACTGTCTCGACCGTTTGCGCGAGGCGGGCGACGATCCCACCGCCCAACACCTTTATATCGGCTCGACCGACATCGACAGCCACCTGCCCGGCTTCGCCCCCGAAAACCCGCTTCCCCTGACCAGCCCGCTGCTCGACGCGCACCCGCCGCTGGCCAGCATCTGGATCGGCAACCGCTCGATCGCGCCGGCACATTGGGACATGTCGAACAACATCGCGGTCTGCGCAGTCGGGCGACGGCGCTTCACGCTGTTCCCGCCCGATCAGGCGGCAAACCTCTATCCCGGCCCGCTCGAGCCGACGCCGGCAGGCCAGGTGGTCAGCATGGTCGATTTCGACGCGCCCGATTTCACGCGCCACCCTGGCTTCCGCATCGCGTTGGCCGCCGCACAGGTGGCCGAACTGGAGCCGGGCGACGTGCTCGTCTACCCGGCTTTGTGGTGGCATCAGGTCGAGGCGCTCGATCCCGTCAACATGCTCGTCAATTATTGGTGGAACGCAGCGGGCGACTTCATGGATTCGCCGATGGTGACGATCCTCCACGGCTTCCTGTCGCTGCGCGATCGACCGTTGGCCGAGAAGCAGGCGTGGCGGGCGCTGTTCGATTATTACCTGTTCGGCCCGGCCGAGGCAGCCGCGGCGCACCTTCCCGATCATGCGCGCGGGCCGCTGGCGCCGCTCGATCCCGCCATAGCGCGCCGGCTGCGGGCGCAGGTTTCGGCGCGGCTGCAGCGCTAGGCGGCGGGGCCGTCGATGATGCGGAATGCGCCGGCGCAATGCATCATGCTCATCAGGTACAGCATGCCGTCGAAGTAACGCTGCTCGCCCGACGGCACCGGCGTGTCCCACAATTCCTGCAGAAACGCTTTCGAGACATTGCCCGGCGTGGCCGCGAGCCCGCCCACCGCCGCCGCCGCGACCATTCCGGTCGAATGGCGCCGCGACAGCGGCTTGCCGTCCAGCGTGTAGCGGTCGGCAAAGCCGTGAATGCCCTGCCCGTAGAGGAAGGACTGGACGCGACCGCTCAGCATCGGCTCCCGCGCATCCTTGCCCCACCAGCCATAATCGACCGACCAGTTGCTGACGGTGCGCCAGCTGTCATAGCCGAACTGGCTCGGGCCGCCGCTCCAGTCGGTTGCGGGCGTCAGGTCGAAATTGCTGCGATCGGGCGCGAGCCCGGTCTCCGGCCCGGTCACGCGCGCGAACAGATCGCGGCTTACCTCCGCCGCGCGCGCCCAGAAGGCGCGGTCCTCGATCGGCCCCCACCGCGCCCATAATTCGTAGAAAGCGGGCAGATGGTAGGAGGCGTCGGTGCCGGTGAGCGCCGTTTCCGGCACGAAGCGGATCATCGCATGCGCCTCGTCGACCATCGGGCCGACCGTCACCGCCCGCGGCGCGCCTGCCGGCCGCCGGGACGGCCACGGCATACCGCCCTTGACCGCTTCGGCCTCCGCCGCGCGGTTGTTCAAGCTCGGCCACGGCGTGGCGGGCTCGACGAACGGCGCATCGCCGGGATGGATGCGGAACGGTGGCGTGCCGGTGCGCAGCGGATGATGGCGCATCCCGCGCAGGATGCGGTCCGCCTCCGCCCGATAATCGTAGATGCCCTGGCCGTTGCCCCAGCGGCGCCCGGCAAAATACAGCGCCATCACGAAATATTCCTCGCCGTCGGGGGCGGCGCTGGTCGAGCGCGGCGTGCCGTCGGTATTCATCGACCATGCAAAATAGCCGACCGACGGATCGGCCGGATCGGTCACCAGCATGTAGGTCTTCGCCCAGTTCCACAGTGCGTCGAACTCGCGCTTGTGGCCGAGCTGGACGGCGATCATCATCCCGTAGCTCATGCCTTCGGTGCGCGCGTCGTTGTTGGCCCAGTCGGTGACGTAGGCGAGCGGTCCGTTCTGGTTGGCGCCGGTTTCGAAATAGACACGCTGTTCCTGGCCGTCGCCGTGGAACAGCTGGCGGAAGGCGGCGTCGATCCTGGCGCGGCTCTCGGCCGGGCTCCGTCCGAGTTGTTCGGCGAAGAGATCGCGATAGCGGCCGGTGCGGTAAGCACCGAGGCCATCATTGGACGCGCCCCGAGCTGCTGGCGGCGCTGCTGCAGCGCCTCCGGCCAATGCGGTGGCCAGCACGATAGCAGTCAGTCCAAGGCGCATGGCCGATCCTCTCCCCGTTTCTCGTTCTGGTTCGTCTTACGCCTTGCGCGGCCCGCGCAGGAAGTCGCGGATGCGTCCCAGCACCGTGCCGGTCTGGTCCAGCGGCTCGCACATCCGCGCAGCGGTGTCGCGATCGATCAAAGCGAGGCCACGCTGCACCGAGCGCTCGATCGCCGCGCTCAGCCGGCGATCCTCGGCCAGCAGCTTCTCCAGCGCGCTGCGCGGCAATTCGAGCACCTCACCGGAGGTGAGCGCGATTGCCGAGACGGCACGGGGCTCGCCGCTCATCATGCTGATCTCGCCGAGATATTCGCCCGGCCCTATGCGACCGAAAGCGACATGACCGCCATCGGCATCGCCCCCGAGCTCGAAGATGCCGGCGCGAACGACGTAGAGCGATCGCCCAATGCTGCCTTGCTCGAACAAGGTATCGCCGGGAAGGAGGCTGTGGCTGGTCAGATGGCCCGCCAGTTCGCCAAGCTGCGCCGGGCTGAGCGATTCGAACAGGACGAGGCTGCCGAGCAGGCCTTCGCGCGGCATGTCCTCGCCCAGCACGCCGGCGTGGCGGAAGAAGCGCCGGACCTGCCGCAGCAACTGGCTCCGCGCCGAACTCAGTCCGGGCGTGGTCGCCACGAAATAGTTGACGGCGAAGGTCGTGGTGCGTGCGCCGACATGCTTGATGACGATACTCGGCGCAGGCGTAGCGAGTACCGCGGGGCTCAGCATCAGCGCCTGCCGGATAAGCTCCATCAGCCGTTCCGACGGGGCGGTCGAGATGGTGGGTATCTCGGCCGAGGCGGCGCGGCGCTGCGTCGGCACGCTGCGGTTCACGATCTGGCTGCGCGCGACGACGCTGTTGGGCATCGTGGCGACATCCTCGCCGTCGGTCTGGACGCGGATCGACCGCCAGTTCATCTCGACGACCACACCCTCGACCTCGCTGCCGATCGAGATGCGGTCACCGATATGGAACGGCTGCTCCAGCCCGACCGCGATGCCCGCGAACAGATCGGCCAGCGTATTCTGCAGCGCAAGGCCGAGCACGATCGCGATCACCCCCGACGTGGCGACCAGTCCCTTGATCGGCAGATCGAGGATCGAGTTCAGGATGAAGAGCGCCGCGGTCAGATAGATTGCGCCCGCCACCAGATCGGAGAACAGCCGCGCCTGCCGCGAGCGCGCATCGTGACCCAGCGCGAGGACGGTCATGGTCGCGAGCACGCGAGCGCCGATCAGCCACCAGACGACCGCCAGCATGCGCAACCACGCCCCACCAGGGGACGTCGCGAGCTGCGTGCCCGTCGGCAGGGCGCTGGTCCCGAAGGCCAGCAGGCAGCCCTCGATCACCGCCAGCAGCAGCAATTCGCACACCAGCTTGGTCGCGATCGAGCGCGATCGGATGAAGAAGACGCTCACCAACGTGAGCGCGAGCAGCAGAGGTGGCACGAAGGAGACGATCATCGCGCTGTTCCCGCTGCATGAGCATGCATGGCGTCGTTATGGTGCAGCCCGCGCGTCGCGCCAGCAGCCGGCTTCACCGTGGCGCGGCTGCGTCCCCGGTCGGCTGCTGGGGCAGCTTGGTGCCCAGCAGCACCAGCCGCGGGCCGGTGATGCCGAACCAGTGCGGCGTGCCGGCGGGAATCAGGAAGACGTCGCCGGGCTTCAGCATCCGGGTGGTGCCGCCCTCGATGCGGCTACCCTCGACGAGGCCGGGCTTGACCAAGTGCGCATCGGCGAGCGTGCCGCCCGAAACGAGCGTGCCCTCCCCATCCAGCACGGTGGAATATTCCGCCTCGGCGGGATGGATGGCGGGGTGACCCGGCGCCTTCCAGATCTCGATCGCGGCGACCGCCTCGCCGCCGCGCACCAGCGGTCTCCAGGCAAAGCCCTGCCCCGGCTTCATCGACTGATCCAATAAAGCGATCGTCGCCTTTGCGTCGGCAGCGGCGGCAAAGCCCGTCGGATCGGCCGCCAACGTCGCGGCGCAGGGCAGCATCGCCATCGCCGCACCGATAAACCGTAGGTATCCGATCAAGATTCTCTCCCCTGGGCAACGATGTGCGCATCCCGCACCCGTGCCATTCTTCTCTGAGGAGCGCTCCGCCGGCAATGTGTCCAGTATCCCCGGCGGAGCGCCGCCTACGACTCACCGCAGACGGGTATGACTACCACGGGCGGAGCCTAAGCTACACGCCTCGCCGTCGAGGGGAGCGACGGCAAGACAACGAGGCCAGATCACTCAGGGGAACAAGTGCTGCCTCAATGACGTAGTTAACACAAATACTTGATGGATGCATGGTCGCCTGGCTGAACTTCCGGCCGATTCGTCGTACTCAAGCGCATCAGGCGGAACAAATTGCTTTTGCTGCTGCGCACCATCGATCGGCGCGGCACGGCCGGCATGACAATGGCGAGCGGGCGAAAGGGTCGATAAGGGCTCCGTCGTCACGACCGTATCTTGCCCGGAGTTGCCTATGCCGATCCGTACCGTTCTGCGCCTCCATCCCGCGCTGCGCGACGACATCGCCGATCTGGTGACGCGCCGGCCGCTCCCGAACCCACGCCTCCCGCAACTCGACCCGTTCCTATTCCTCAATCACCACGGGCCGCAGACCTACAGGCCCGCCAATCACGGTCTTCCGTTCGGCCCGCATCCCCATCGCGGGTTCGAGACGGTCACGTTCATCCTCGACGGCAGCCTCGCCCATTCCGACACCGGCGGGCATGAGAGCATCATCGAGGCGGGCGGCGTCCAGTGGATGACGGCGGGATCGGGCCTGATCCATGCCGAACTGTCGCCGGCTGCTTTCAAGCGCGACGGCGGCGCGATGGAGATCCTGCAGCTCTGGGTGAACCTGCCCGGTCGGCTGAAGATGGTCGCGCCGCGCTATACCGGCGTGCAGCGCGATCAACTACCGGTCGTGCAGCTCGACGATGGGCGCGCCTCGCTCACGCTGGTCGCCGGCCATTTCGATGGGCATGACGGGCCAGTGCCGTCGCTCACCGGGCTGTTCATGTCGGTGGTGACGATTGTCGCCGGCGGCAAGGCCATGTTGCCGGCACCAGCGGGCCGCGCGGTCTTCCTCTACGTCGTCGCCGGCACCGTCCGCATCTCGGGCACGGCGGTCGCGCAATGGCATCTGGCCGAGCTGAGCGACCGCGAGGACGTGCAGGTCGAGGCCGATACGGCCGCCACGTTGCTGTTCGGCCATGCCGATCCGATCGGCGAGCCGGTGGTGTCGCACGGGCCGTTCGTCATGAACAGCCGCGAGGAGATCGTCGCCGCCTATCGCGATTATCAGGCCGGCCTGTTCGAACGGCCGATCGCCTAATTCTCCCAACCTCCGCCCAGCGCGAGGAACACGTCGACCTGCCGATCGATCAGCGTGGCCTTCGACTGGGCCAGGGTCGCCTCGGCGGTGGCGAGATTGGATTGCGCGGTCAGCACCTCGAGCACGCTCGTGCGGCCATAGCGGAACAGCCGATCGGCCTGCGCGGCGGCGCGATCGGCGTCGCTGCTGGCGGACTCCAACGCGCGGTCGTGGTCGATCTCGCGCGCATAGGATGACAGCGACGTCTCGGTCTGGCGCAGCGCCTCGATCACCGTGCCGTCGAATTGCGCGGAGGCGGCATCCGCGGCGGCGCCGGCCCCGGCGATGCGCGCGTGGATCGCCTTGCGATTGGGGAAGGCCCACGAGATGAGCGGGCCGGCATAGCCGCCGAAGCTCGGCCCCGTCAGGAACGAGCCGATCGTGTTGGCGAGACCGGCGGAGCCCGTCAGCGTCACGTTCGGATACAGTGCAGCGGTTTCCACCCCGATCCCGGCGGTCGCGGCGGCGAGCTGCCGCTCCGCCGCGCGAATGTCCGGCCGGCGCTTCAGCAACGCGGCGCCATCACCGATCGGCAGCGGCTGGCGGAGCATGGGCGGCGTCGCGCATGCCTCCAGTTCGCGCGGATAGTCGGATGGCGCGCGGCCCATCAAGGCTGCGATCTGATAGAGCGACGCCTGCCGCACGGCGATGATCTCGGGCAGCCGCGCCGCGCTCTGGTCGCGCGCGGCGCGTGCGCGCGTCACGTCGAAGGCGGTGCTGCGGCCGCCTTTGAACAGTCGCGACATCGAGTTGAGCGTCCGGTCCTGTACGTCGAGCACGTGCCGCGTCGCCGCCAGCGTCACGTTGGCGGAGCAGGTATCGGCATAAGCGCGCGTCACCGCTGCGGCGACCGCCACGCGCACGCGGTCGCGCGCCGCCTGCGCCGCCTCGGCCTGATCGCTCGCCGCCTCGATCCCGCGCTTGATCCCGCCCGCGAGATCGAGCGGATATTCGACGGTCGCGTTCAGGATCCCGCTATAGGGAAGATCGAGTGGCACGGTCAGCGTGTAGCCGCCGACGCGCGCAGCGAAGGCGGCGGCGCCGACGCTCGTCTGAACGGTCCGCCCCGCCTGGACCTGGCGGACGACGTCGCCCGCGCGCCGGAGATTGGCGTCGGCCGCACGCAGATCGGTGTTCGCGGCCAGCGCCTCACCGACATAAGCGTCGAGGCGCGGATCGTCATACAGGCGCCACCAGTGCGGTGGCAGATCGGCCTGCGCGAAGGCAGGCTCGGCACCGCTGTGAAACGGCGCATTGGCGGCGGGCGCGCGCACCATCGCGTGATCGGGCACGTGATAATTCGGGCCGGCGACGCAGCCGGCCAGTGCCAGCGCCGGCAGCCAGGACAAGAGCGCGCGCTTCACCGCTGGGGTGCGCCCTGCTGGAGAATGGTGACCGTCGCGGTGCGGCCCGGAATGAGGCGCGTGCCGACCGGCAACCGATCGACCTGCACGCGTACCGGGATACGCTGCGCCAGCCGCACCCATTCGAAGGTCGGTTGCACCGCCGGCAGCAGATTGCCCGTGGTACGTGCCTGATCGTCGGCGATGCCGCCGGCGATGCTGTCGACATGGCCGTAAAGCGGGTGCGGATCGCCCATCAGGCGGATCAGCGCCCGATCGCCGACATGAATGTGGCCGAGCTTGGTTTCCTCGAAATAGCCCTCGATGCGGATACTGCGCGCATCGACCAGCGCCATCGCCTGCGCGCCGGCGGCGAGGAAGTCGCCGGGATGGAGATCGAGATTGGTCACCTTCCCGTCGACCGAGGCATGCACGGCGGTGCGCGTCAGGTTGAGCCGGGCCGTGTCGCGCGCCGCCGACGCCTGCGCCAGCTGCGCCAGCGCGGTCTCGACCTTGGCGACATTCTGTTCGTGCGTCTCGGTCGCGACGAGGTCGCCGAGCGCGATGTCGCGCCGCGCCTCCTTCCGCGCAAGGTCGAGCGTCGCGCGCGCCGCCGCGATGTTCGCATCCGCCTGCGCCAGCGCGGCGGCGAAGCGCGGGCGATCGACCACGACAAGGAGATCGCCGCGATGGACGAACTGATTGTCGCGCACGTGCACCTCGGTCACCAGCCCGCCGACGTCGGTGGTGATCCGCACCACGTCGGCGCGGACGTGGCCGTCGCGCGTCCACGGGTCGTTCTCGTAGCGGCGCCACAGCCACAGGGCGACGAGGATCGCGCCCGCAACCAGGAGGATGGTCAGCAGCCAGCGGCCGAGCGAGGCAAGCAACGCAGTCTTCATTTCTGCCCATATGGAATGGTGAGGTGCACGAGCAGCCCCAGGATGAACATGAACAGGCACAGATCGACCAAGGGTCGATAGGCGATCAGGCGATAGAAACCGGCAAGCTGCAGGATGCGGCTCAGCAGGCCGGCCATCGCCAATGCCGCCACCGCCAGCAGCAGCAGCGCCGGCACGTAGACGCCGAACAGCGAAATCTCCCCGATCATGCCGGTTCTCCATAGCCGGGCACGCCGGGATAGAGGTTGCGGCGCAGGCTGATGAGCAGGATCAGGCCGTCGCGGCGGCGGCCCTGCTCGGGATCGCGCGCGATCGCGGCAACGGTCGCGTCGATCTCCTCGAGCAAGGCGGGCGGCGGCGGCACCGGACGCGCCGGATCGAGCGCACCGAAATAGCGCGCGATCCCGCTTAGCATCGTGACGATCGCCGCGCGCTCGGGCGCGGGCGCCGCCTCCCCGAATTGGCGAAGCCGCCCCGAGATGAGGCCGGTCCGCATGTCGAGCAGCGCGTCCATCACCCCCGCCGGCTGCTCCGCGGGACGGGCCGCCAGCCGTGGCAGGAGCAGGCCGACGCGATCGAGCATGCGACTGCCCCAGCGCCGCTCGTCGCCGCTGCGACCGGCTGCGCGGCGAGCGACATCGCGCCAGCCGGCCCGGAACAGCCGGGCGATGCTATGGTCGGTGCCGATCGTCTGGAACAGCCCGACGGTGACCACGGCGAAGCCGGTGCCGGCGAGCTGCGCCAGCGCGCCGTTGACGAAGCCTGCGAAGTCGGCGGTGTAAGTGGCGTTGAAACCGACGGTATTGCCGAAGCCCAACAAGGCACCCAGCGCGATCAACGTCCAGCGGGGCCGCGCCATGAACGATCCGATGATCAGCAACGGCGGCGCCATGACCGCGATGAACGTCTCGAGCGCGGTCACGCGCGGCAGGATCGCATAAGCGTAGATCGCCGCCAGCACGAGGCCGGCTAGGCTACCGAGCAGGAACAGGAAGATCACTGGCCCCGGCCGGTCGACATTGCCGAACAGCGCGCAACACACGCCGGCGATCAGCACCGCGCCGGCACCGTCGGGCCACGCCGTCCCGATCCAGAACGCGCAGCCGAGCGCGATACAGGTGAAGGTGCCGAACGCCGCACGCAGCGCCAGTCCGGGATCGTTGTGGAGCGCGCGCCCCTGGGTGCGGCCGAGCAATTCCGCCACGCGCGGCGACACGGCGCGGATGCTGGGCGAGCGGATCTGATCGCGCAGGTCGCGCGCGTCGCGATGCGCCGCGATCAGCTCGCCCAGCCGCGAACAGAGGTTGAGCACGAGCATGTCGCGCCACGTCCGCGTCGGCTGCGCCGCGACGAGTGCATCGAGCCGCACGATCAGGGCGGCGGCGCTGCCGTCGCGATCGGCGCGCACCATTTCGGCCAGCCAAACGCGCGTATCGGCGACGATCGCCGCGATTTCGGCGGGCACACCACCCTTCGTCGTCAGCTCGATCAGGCGATCCTCGACCGTGCCGCCCAGCGGCACGATCTCCAGCAGCCGGTCCTGAAGCGCACGCACGGTACGCGTGCGCGGCAGGATGCGCGCAGTGTCGAACGGCAAGTGGACCGAGAGCTGATCGAGCTCGTTCAGGTCGATCGCGATCCGGCGCTGCTCCTGCGAACTCTTGGCATGCACGTCGCGCGCCAGCGCCTCGCACGACCAGCGCTCCGCATCGGCCAGAATCGCGTCGACCCGCGCGAACAGCCGCGCCGTAACGGTGCGCGGAAATATGAAGCCATGCACGAGACTGCCGGCGAAGATGCCGATCACGATCTCCTGCACGCGCAAGATCGCGGTGGTGAAGACCGCGCCGGGCGCGCCGACGCTGGGAAAGCCGATGATGCTGGCGGTGTAGCCGGCCAACAAGAAGACATAGGCGCGCGGCGTCCGGTCGAGCAGCGAGATGTAAAGGCAGACGCCAAGCCACAGCGCCAGCGCCGCCGATAGCGCCATCGGCTCGTTGACGAACGTCGGCACCAGCACGACCGCCGCCGTCGCGCCCAGCGCGGTGCCGAGCAGCCGGAACACGGCCTTCGACAGCACCGCGCCCGCCAGCGGCTGGGCGACGATGTAGGAGGTGGTGACCGCCCAGTACGGCCGGGTCAGGCCGATGCGGAGCGCGATGTAGAAAGCGAGCATCGCCGCGACGAAGCATTTGACGGAGAACAGCGCCTCCTCGAAGTCGAGCTTCATGGCGCGACCTGGCTCAGGGCGCCCAACGCCCGATCGAGTCGGCCGAGCACCGCCGTCGACGTGGCGAGCATCTCGTCGCCAATCCCGTCGAACAATGTGGTGCGGATGCGGCGCAGCGCATCCTCGATCCCGCCGACAAGCTGCTTGCCCTCGGGCGTGAGCGTGATCCGGTTGACCCGGCGATCGCCATCCTGCCCATTGCGCACGACCAGCCCTGCGGATTCCAGCCGGTCGAGCAGCGGCACCAGCGACGATCCACGCATGTCGACCGCGGCGGCAAGATCGCCCTGACGGATGCCCTCCGCGCCCCCGCCCTGCCGGCCGACGTGCAGCAATACCCAGCCGCTGGCGTGCGAGAGCCCGAAGCGCTCGACCGCACGATCCGCCTCGCGCCGCCAGCGGCGGGCGAGCGGCAACAGCAGGCGCACGAAGTCCAGCTCGGCAGCGAGTCGACCGTGATTCATTCGCCTCCTAATAATGTCGGAGCGAACGAACTGCAATCCTCGTCGATGGTTATGCCCGCCTCGTCGCGCGCGCCGAGCATCAGCCGGGCAGGTCGCCGTAAATCTTCATCAGGCGGAACAGGTAATCGCGGCCGTCGTAGAGCACCTTCACGCGGATGCGCTCGTTCAGGCCGTGCACGCCGTCACCGTCGGGATCGATGAAGTCGCCCGAAATGCCGTAGGTCGGGATGCCGACCGGCGTGAGGAAGGCGCCGTCCGTGGCGCCGGCCGACATCTCGCGCACCATCGGCAGGCCGGGCCACATCTGTGCCGCCAGCGTCTCGGCCGGCCCCAGCACCTTGGGGTCGAGCGGCGGCGGCGGCGCGGGTGCGTTGCGCACCTCGCGGATCGCGACCGACACCTTGGGATCGGCGATCACCTGCTCCAGCGTGTGGCGCACATCCTCCGCCGAGGTGCCGGGGAAGATGCGGCAATTGATGTTCGCCCGCGCCCGTTGCGGCAGCGCATTGGTGGCGTGGCCGGCGTCGAGCATCGTCGCGACGCAATTGGTGTGCAGGATCGCGTTGGCGTCCGGATCGCGCTCGGCGGTCGCGCGCGCCGCCGCATCCTCCGGATTCGCCAGCAGCGCCTTGATCGCTGCCTGATCGGACGCCGGCCGCGTCGGCGCGATGCGCGTGAAGAAGTCGCGGGTGGTCGCGTTCAGCGTCACCGGAAAATGATAGCCCTCGATCCGCACCAGCGCGTTGGCCAAGTGGTAGATGGCGTTGTCGGGGACGGGGCGCGAGCTGTGGCCGCCGGGATTGGTCACCTCCAGCGTATAATTCTGCGACAGTTTCTCGCCGACCTGGATACCGAGGAATACCGGCTTGCCGGCCTTGTCGAGCATGCCGCCGCCGCCCTCGTTCACCGCAAAGGCGGCATCGATCAGGTCGCGCTTGTTCTTCGCCAGATATTCGGCGCCGTTGAACGCACCGTTGGTCTCCTCGCCGCAGGTCAGCGCCAGCTTGAGCGTGCGCCGCGGGTGGAAGCCCTCGCGCTTGAAGCGGGCCATCGTGTCGACCCACACCGCCGCCATCGCCTTGTCGTCGAACACACCGCGCGCCGAGAAATAGCCATCCTCCTCGACCAAGGTGAATGGGTCGCGGGTCCAGTCGGCGCGCTTGGCCTCGACCGTGTCGAGATGGGCGAGCATCAATACTGCCTTCGCCTTGGCATCGCGGCCGGGCAGGATCGCGACGAGACCGCCCTCCTTGGGGTGATCGGGTACGCTGAAGGGATGGAGATCCGCATCGGGGAAGCCCGCCGCCTTGAGGTGGGCGGCCATGCGCTCCGCCGCGAGCGTGCAGCTGCCGGCGGAGAGCGTCGTATTGGTCTCGACCAATTCCTTGTAGAGCGCGCGGAACTCGGCGTGGCCCGGCGACGGCGTCTGCCCCTCGGCAGTGGCCGACAGGCTTGCGGCAACGATCATCGCCGCCGATGCAGCCAGCTTTCCGAGCATATCTTTCCCCCTTGTCGTTCATGCCGAGCTTAAAGCGGCGGGCCGACGTGGCAAGCGGCTGTCGCAGCAGCCAAAAGTGAGAAATGATGCGAATGATCGCAGCCATTTAACCTCAATTTTACGCCGCATCGGCCATAGCCCGCCTTGCTCGCGCACCGCCGCCCCGAATGGCCGCAGGACCGCGCGATCGGGTTTCGGGGGTATAGGTCGTGCGTTTGCGTTTCCGTCGGGTCATCATCGCAGGCGCGATCGTCGCGGCGTGCTCGACGCTTGGTGGCTGCGGCGGGGGCGGCGGCAGCACCGCCAGCACGGCCGCCAGCACCGGCAATGCGGGCGCCACCAGCTCGACCGTCGTGATCGGCGGCGCCTCCGGCACGTCGTCGGGCAACTCGTCCGCGACAACCGCACCCACGACGACGACAACGACGACCACCACGACAAGCCCGAGCACGAGCAGCACCGCCAGCGGCATCGTCGATGCCGTCAGCGGCGTGGTCGGCAACGTCGCGACGACCGTTACCAATGTCGCCAGCGCCGTCGGCGACATGGTCTCCAACGCGGCGACCGCGGTTGGCAACATGGTGTCCAATGCCGCCAGCGCGGTCGGCAGCACGGTGACGAACGTGGCAAGCGCGGTCGGCAATGCCGTCTCGGGCGCGGTCTCCGCCGTCACCGGTGCCGTCAGCGACATGACCTCGGCGGTCACCGGATCAGGAACGGGGACGACCACCACCACGGCACCGACGGTCGATGCGGCCGTGACGCAGGCCGATGCCGCCCGGCTCGCCAAGCAGGCGACGTTCGGCCCAACCCCGGCGGTGGTCGACCGCATCCAGACGCTCGGCATAAGCGGCTGGCTGGACGAGCAGTTCGCCGCCAGCTCCAGCAGCTACAGCGATCTCACAACGCCCGTGGTCGAGCTTACCGACTGCTATCACAGCGATACCTGCCTGCGCCGGAACTATGGCCGCGAGCAGGTGGCGATGCGCTTCTATGCCGATGCGCTGGGGCAGCCCGATCAGCTTCGCCAGCGCGTCGCCTTCGCGCTGTCGCAGCGGCTGGTCGCCGCCAACACCAGCACCAACAATGAGACGGCCGGCCTTGCCGCCTACCAGCAGATCCTGCTCGACGGCGCGTTCGGCAATTATCGCGACCTGCTGATGAAGGTCACGCTCAACTGCTACATGGGCTATTTCCTCAACATGCATGCCAGCCACAAGCTGGCGCCATCGGAAAATTACGCCCGCGAATTCCTGCAATTGTTCACGATGGGCGTGAACAAGCTCAACATGGACGGCAGCCTCGTCACCGACGTCACCGGCGCGACCGTGCCCAACTACACGCCCGACGACGTCAAGGGCGTGGCGCGCGCGCTGACCGGCTGGCTGTGCACCCAGCTCGATCCGACCACCGCCACCTCGTCCTACGACATGACCAAGCCGATGGCGGCGGTCGCGAGCCGGCACGACGTGGCCGCCAAGACCTTCCTCGGCGCGACGGTTCCGGCCAACACCACGCCCGACGCCGACGTCGCGTCGGTGATCGACGCCGCGTTCAACAACGCCTCGACGCCGCCCTTCGTCGCGCACACCCTGATCCAGCAGCTCGTCGTGGCGAACCCCACACCCGCTTATATCGGTCGCGTCGCGGCGGTGTTCGTCAACGACGGCAACAATGTCCGCGGCAACATGAAGGCGGTCGTCCGCGCGATCCTGACCGACAGCGAGGCGCGCGCCACGACGCAGGCCACCACCGCCGGGAAGGTCAAGGAGCCGGTGCTGCTGCTCACCTCGATCGCGCGCGCCGCCGGCATGACCAGCGACGGCTATGCGTTCACGGTGCGCGACGCGCAGCTCAGCCAGCCGGTGTTCCAGCCGGGATCGGTGTTCAGCTTCTACCCGCCCGATTTCCCGCTGCCGCAGAACCAGATGCTCGTCAGCCCCGCATCGAAGCTGATGACGACCGGGACGGCGGTCGCCCGAGACAACCTCGTCTATAGCTGGACGATCGACGCGGACGCGAACACCGCCGAGTTCGCCGCCAACCCCGCGGTGCAGAATTCGACCGGCACCACGATCGACTGGTCGGCATGGGAAGCGTTCGGCACCGACACCGACAGCATGCTCGACCGGATCGACCTCGTGCTGATGAACCGCACGCTCACCACCGCGCAGAAGGCGGCGCTGAAGGCGCAGGCCGAAGCGATCACCACCGCCTCGACCACCGCCCTCCTCGCCCGCAAGCGCGCGCAGGCGATGCTGTTCACGGCGCTGTCGAGCCCGCTGTTCCAAGTCGACCGCTAGGGGGCGCCGTCCGAGTTGAACCGCTCGGGCTGCCCGCGTAGGCCGGCGGCGCAGCAGCGGGGGCGGGATGGAAAGCGATCAGACAAGCCATTCGACGCGCCGGCACCCGCGATCGATGCACGCGGCCCGCTGAGCCATGCTCCAGTCCTTTCGTGCGCGTGCGCTAGCGGCAGGAACAATGCTTTGCGTCGGCGGGGCGGCGACCCTGCTTGCGGTGGCGTTCGCCGAGGCGCGTCGCGATCCGATCGTCATATCCTATCGCCTCGCCGAGCCGCGTCTTTCGTGCGCCGCGTCGCCGCTGCGCGCGGCGCTGATCGCCGACCTGCATCTGCGCGCGGGCGACGAAGCGCGGCTGGCGCGCATCGTCGCCGAAACCAACGCGCTTCGGCCGGATCTCATCCTGCTGGCGGGCGACTTCTTCGGGGGCGACGGGCCACCCAGCGATGACGCTGCCGCTCGATTGCTCGCGCCGCTTGCCGAACTGCGCGCGCATGATGGCGTGGTGGCAGTACTGGGCAATAACGACTGGCACGACGGCGCACCGCGCGCCGCGACGGCGCTGACGCTGGCGGGCGTCCGGCTGATCGGCAACGACGCGTTCGTCACCCCGCGCGCGGCAGTGCTCGGCATTGAGGAGCTTTACTCGAACACCGCCAATCCGCCGCTGGCGCAGGAGCGGCTGGCGAGCGACCTGCTGCTCACGCACCGCGCCGCCCCGCCCGTCACAATCTGGATGGCGCACAACCCGACTTTGTTCGATCGCGTGCGGGGGATGGAGGGGACGATGGTGACCGGCCACACCCATGGTGGCCAGATCTGGCCCGCGATGACGGTGCCGCTGATGCGCTGGATCGGGCGGACGGCGCATCCGCTGGCGATCGGGTTCGGCTGGTCGTCGGGCCGCTACGTCCGCGGGCTCTACCGGCGCGGATCGGCGCGGATGATCGTCACCTCGGGCATCGGCACCAGCACGCTGCCGCTGCGGCTGGGCGTGCCGCCCGAAATCGTCGCGATCGACTTTACCGGCTGCCCCGGGCCGACCGCCGGCTGATCGTCAGGCCATTTCGCGCGCGTCGGGCGCGGCGCGCGGCGGCACCTCGCGCTTGAACACGCGGCTGAGCGGGCGCTCGACGAACAGATGGAGCCCCGCCGCGACGGCGAGCGCACAGAGCGCTGTGAAGAGCAGGAAGAGCGTGGGCGAGGTCAGCCCGCTGCGCGTCCACAGCATCGTCGCGGCGCGGATGCTGAACGGATGCGAGAGGTAGAGCGCATAGGATGCGTCGCCGCCGAATTGCAGCGCCCGCGCGAGCCAGCCCTTGCCCTCCAGCCCTGGCGCGAGCGCGACCGCGCCGATGACGAGCCCCGCCGGCAGCCCGCCAAAGATGAAGCGCGGCAGCATCGCCGCCAGGCCGGCCTGACGGAAGGTGACGGCGAGCACGACGCCCAGCACCACCAATGCCCAGGCCGGCCCCTTACCGAGCCGTATGTCGGCCCGCGCCAGCATGGCGACGCAGATGCCGCCGAGGAATTCGAGGATGATGTCGTTGCCCCAGAAATCCAGCGCCACCGCCCGGCCCGGAAACAGGTGCGCCACCCCGATCAGCAGTACGAGCCCGGCGAACAGCAGGGCCGTGCCGAGCCGGCGCGGGAAGACCAATGCGAGCGCGAAGCAGGCGTAGAAGAACGCCTCGTAATTGAGCGTCCAGCCGAGTTTCAGGATCGGCGTGACCTGCCCCTCGCCGTTCGTCCACGGGATGAACAGGAACGACGCGATCACCTGCGCCGGCCCCTGCGGGTGGCTCTGCACATTGCCGGCGAAGGCGTGCGCGGCGAGCAGCATCATCACCGTCGCCAGATAGTAAAGCGGTGCGACGCGCAGGAAGCGCCGCTCCGCGAACATGCGCGACGCCCCCGGCGTGCCGAACTGGCGCGCCGAGATGCTGTACATGATGAAACCCGAGATGAAGAAGAACATGTCGACGCCGATGCCACCGTCGATCCACCGCCGGATCGAGAAAGCAGGCTCGACCCCCAGCTTGTCCACCACCTCATGATCGAGATGCGCGATCAGCACCGCGAACGCCGCGACGAAGCGCAGCACCTGAAGACGTCCGAGCTGCTTCATCCGTGGGCGTCTCTGCGGTTGGAATGTCGGTCGTTCACGCCGCGTTGCCCTCGCGTGCATCGACCAGCGGCACCGCGTGGATCGGCGCGCCACCGCGTTGCAGCAGGCGGGTCAGCCCGCGCGTCAGCGGGCGTTCGAGCGCGAGATGAACCGCAATCGCGACCAAGATCGCACCGACCCACCCGATCGCGATCGCGGCATAGGCGTTGCCGAGTAGCGCGACACCATGGCCGTGCGCGCGATCCACGACGAGCAGCCAGAACGGATGGACCAGATAGAGCGCGTAGGAGGCATCGCCCACCAGCACCACCGCGCGACCGACGCGCGACCGCACCGGCAGCGGGCCGCCGATCGCCGCGAGCAGCAGTGCCGCCGCCGGCACGCCCCAGCCCAGCAATCGGACGAAGCCGTTGAGCGTGGTCGGCTGGTGCAGCGCCGGCAACGGATTCCACGCGAGCGCGGCGAGGCCCGCGACCAGCAGCACGATCCGCACCGCCGGCGGCAGCCGCAACTGGCCGCGCACCAGCAGCAACGCCAGCCACATGCCGGCCGCGAATTCGAACATGATCGGCTGCGTCCAGAAGCGCACGGCGACCGGCGCCGGCTGCCAGAGCGTTCCCAACGCGACCAGCGCGATCAGCGCCGCCGTCACGATCATGATGCACCGCTCGCGACCGGCGCGAATGCCGGCGGCGAACAGCACATAGAACAGCATCTCGTAATTGAGCGTCCAGCCAAGATCGACGATCGGGAAGGCGAAGCCGTCACCCCGCCCTGTCGTGTCGAACGGAATGAAGGCGTAGCTGGCGAGGATCGCCACGCCACGCGGCAGCGCCTGATGGTTGCCGGCGAACGCCAGCAGCAGCGCGAGCGTCGTCACGCCCCAATAGAGCGGCACGATCCGCACCAGTCGCCGCAGCAGGAAATCGCGTGGGCCATCGGGTGCGCCGAACATGCGACGGCTGGACACCACCATGATGAAACCGGAGATCAGGAAGAACAGATCGACGCCGGCGCCGGTCGCGATGGACGGCCTGACGAAGGCGCCGCCGGGCGCCTGCAGGCGGGCCGCCGTTCCCATGACGTGGCCGAGGACGACCACGCAGGCCGCCAGCGCACGCAGCAGCTGGATCGCGTCGAGCTTGCCGACCGGAGGCGCCCCCGCACCGCCCGATACAGCGCCGGGTGCGGGCCGCAGCGGCACCGCCATAAGCTAGAAGTGCCGTTCGGCGACGCGCACCGTATCGCCCGGCATCACCGGCGTGCCGGGCTGGAGCGGATAGGCATGCTCGATGCCCTCGCCGGTATGGGTGACGAAGATCACCTTCATCTGCGCGCGATAGGTATAGCCGCTGGCGGCGGCGATCGCCTGGCGCAGCGTCATGCCGGGAATATACGGGTATTGCCCGGCCTTCTGTACCTCGCCCAGCACGTAGACCGGGCGATAGTTGACGATCTCGGCCGAGACCTTCGGATCCTTCAGATAGCCATTGGCGAGCGCATGCTCCAGCGCCGTCCGGAATTCCTCGACGGTCAGGCCATCGGCCTTGATCGTGCCGACCAGCGGCAGCGAGACGATGCCGACATTGCTCACCTGATAGGTGTCGGTCAGCGTCGGCTCGCCATAGACCGCGATCTTGAGGCTATCGCCCCCGCTCAAACGATAATTGGCGAGACCGGCGCTGGGTGGAGGCGGCGTTTCCAGCCGCGTCTTGGCGCATGCCGGCAATGCCAAGGCCAGCGCCATCACCATCGCCGATCCGACCCAACAACCTCGCTGCACCGGCATTCCTCGCATGGCCATCGCGCAACTGCCTAGTTCGCTGCGCTGCAAAAGTCCACGCTCTGCCGACGCGCCGCGCGGTATTGCGCGGCAAAGCGCCGTGCCGCGCCGCACAACGCGTTTGCACTCGCGAGTCGCGGCCGGTATGACCCTGCCCGTCATGGGGCTACATCGACCGATCCTGACCCGTGCGCTGCTGCTGGCGCTCACGTTCATGCTGTCGAGTCCGGTGTATGCGCAGGCCGTCGATGCGCTCACAACCTCCGCCGGCAACTTCAAACGCGACCGCAGCATCGCCGTATTGGATCGGCTGCACCCCGAATTTGATCCGCAGGGGATCAATCTCGGCAGCTTCGTGCTGCTGCCGAAGGTTGATGTCACCGCGCGCGGGACCGACAACCTGTACGCAACCGACAGCGATCGGCGGAGCGATGTCGCGGGAGTGGTCGATCCCTCGTTCAAGCTCAATTCGAATTGGTCGCGTAACTGGGTGACGCTGGCGGGCGATGCTGCGATCACCCGCTATGCCGACCATGGCAGCGAGAATGTAGAGACCTATGACGTCAACGGCGCCGGCCAATATGACATCGACAGCCAATCCTATGTGCGCGGTTTCGTCGATTATGGCCGCCTGGCGGAGCGGCGTTCGGACGTCGGCACGCCGAACAACACCGTCACGCCGATCCGCTACAACTCGCTGAACGCGATCGGCACGGCGCAATGGCAGAGCTCGCGCTTCAAGCTGGTCGCGTCGGGCGGCGTCAACCAATTGCGCTACAGCGACAATGTGACCTTTGCCGGGGCGCCCGCGTCGCAGGGCTATCGCGACCGCAATTCCTATCGCGGTACCGCGCGCGGCGAATATGCGCTGACCCCCGACGTGTCGCTGCTGGTGCAGGGCACCGCATCGTTCCAGCGCTATACGCAGAACAACCAGAGCGCGTTCAACCGCAATTCGGACCGGCAGGAGCTGCTCGGCGGCATCAGCATGGAGCTGACCCAGCTCGTGCGCGCGGAGGCGGGCGTGGGCTATATCCACCTGACCTACAAGCAGCCAGGACTGCAGGGGTTCAGCGGCATCGGCGCGCGCGCGCAGGTGCAGTTCTTCCCCTCGCAGCTCACCACCGTCTCGCTCAAGGCGTCGCGCACGATCGAGGACAGCGGGCTGCCGACCGCCCCCTCCTACGTCCGCAGCCTCGTCGCGCTGCAGGTCGACCACGAATTGCTGCGCAACCTGATCCTGTCGGGCTCCGCGCAATATTCGAACAACGATTTCAACCTGCAGGCCCGGCAGGAGCATCGGCCGGAATTCTTTGCCCGCGCGATCTACACGCTCGATCGGCATTTCAGCTTGACGGCGCGCTACGATCACATCGAATCGCATGCGCAGCCGTTCGGGCTCGGCGGCAAGACCTTCGCATTGAACCAGCTCACGCTGACGCTGTCTGCGAGGATCTGAACCGTAGGGGCGGCAAGTCGAATTGCTATGACGGAACCGTTGTGCAATGCAGCAAACCATTTGGTGAGGGCGAGGCATAAGCGTGACTAACCTACCGGCCGAACACAGGCACAGTCCGATCGAACCCAGCCGCCTGGCGGGTGACGAGGGGCCGATCGGTTATCATCGCGCGCCGGAGGGCTTCGACGGATCGCGCATCGCGCGGATGGCACGCCAGAATTACAAGACGTTCCTGCTGGTGGTCGCGCTGGTATTCGGCGCGACGATCCTGATCACTTCGCTGCGCAAGCCGCGCTACACCGCCGCCGCCACCATCCTGCTCGACCAGCGCAAGCAGCAGATCAGCGAAGTCGAGGGCGCGCTTTCGACCTTGCCGCCCGACGATTCGAGCATCGTCGACACCGAGGTCGAGATCCTGCGCTCCGATGCGCTCGCCGAGCAGGTCGTCCGCCAGCTCGATCTGGTGCACAACCCGCTCTACCAGGCGCCCAAGCCGGCGCACTCGCCGGACGAGGCGCTGCATAACGCGACCGACATCCTCCAACGCGGGCTGACGGTGAAGCGCGTCGGCCTGACCTATGTCATCAACCTCACCTACGTGTCGAAGAACGCGCAGGATGCGGCGCGCGTCGTCAACACGCTCGCGCAGAGCTACGTCGACGGCCAGATCGCCCGCCGGCGCGATGCGAACGACAAGGCGCGCGCCTATTTGCAGCAGAAGATCAACAGCTTGCAGGCGGAAGTTAAGTCCGCGGATCAATCCGTTTCGGCGTATCGCACCGCGAACAACCTGAGCGGCGCGACCGCCGCCGGCACGCTCACCGATCAGGAAATCAGCGCCTATAATCAGGCACTTTCGAGCGCACGTGCACAATCGGCGGAAGATGCGCAGCGGCTGGCGGTCGCGCGCCGCCAGCTTGCCCAGGGCGACGAGAAACTGGGCGACACCACCAGCAACGACGCGCTGCGCGAGCTGCGCCAGCAACAGGCGAACATCAGCGCGCGGGTCGCGTCGCTGTCGGCACGCTACGGCCCGCGCTATCCCGATCTCGTCCAGTCGCGCCAGGAACTGGACGACGTGACGCGCCAGATCGACACGCAGAGCAAGCGCTCGATCGCGACGCTGGAGGCGCAGGCCGCCGCCTCGTCGGGCCGCGCCGCCGAGATCGAGCGCAAGCTGAGCCAGACCCAGTCCCAGCTCGCCCGCGGCGACCGGCTGAGCGTCCGGCTGCACGAGCTGCAGGGCCAGCTCGACGCGCCCAAGGCGCTGCTGACCGAGTACCAGACGCGCGAGGCGCAGCTCGCCACCCAGTCGGGCGCGGAACAGGCCGATGCGCGCATCGTCACCGCCGCCGACACGCCCGACAAGCCGAGCTCGCCGAGCTGGCCGATCAGCATCGGGCTCGGCATCGCGCTCGGCATCATCGCCGGTTTCGTCGCCGTGCTGGCGCGCGAGCTTGGCCGCACCGGCGTCGATACCCCGGCCGAGGTCGAGGGCATGTTCGGCGTCGAGTTCGTGGCGGCACTGCCGCGCGTGCAGGGCCGCCGCCACGGCGACCCGGTCGACCTGATTGTCGAGGATCCCGCCTCCCCCTTCGCCGAGGCCGTGCGCAGCCTGGCAGCGGCCGTGTTCCGTCGCGGCAGCGAGGCCAAGGTGGTCGCGATCAGCTCGGCGATGCAGGGCGAGGGCAAGACCACGACCACGCTCGCGCTCGCCCGTTCGCTGGCGCTCGGCGGTCGCCGGGTGGTGGTGGTCGATTGCGACTTCCAGCGGCCGACCTTCGCCACGCGCTTCGGGGTCGATTCGCGCGCTGACCTGATCGACGTGCTGCACGGCCAGGCGACGCTCGACGAGGCGCTGGTGCGCGATCGCGTGACCGACGCCGCATTGCTGACGCTCAACCGGCGCGACACGCCGCTCGCCCATCAGGTCGATTTCGACGCGTTCAGCCGCCTGATCGAGACGCTCGCCGCGCGCTACGATATCGTGCTGCTCGATCTGCCGCCGCTGCTGCGCGTGGCCGAGGCTCGGCTGCTGGCAGCCGAGGCCGACGGCACCTTGCTGCTGGCCAAGTGGAACAGCACGCCGCGTTCGGCGATCGAGTTCGCGCTGACCGTGCTCCAGCGCTCGGGCTGCGTGCCGCTCGGCATCGCGCTCACGCAGGTCGCGATCACGTCGGCGGCGTTCGTCGGCGGCTATGGCGAGCCGAAGCCGGCCCAGTGGAAGCTGCTCGGCGCCTGATCGCGCCGGAAGGTGACAAAGGTGACGCTACGTCAGGGGTGGAGCCCCTCCCCACCCTGCCGCCACGCACGGTGACGGCAGGGTCAAGGGCAACGCGCGTACCAAAGGCGGCGGGAAAGTTCGCGGCGATCGAGGCGATCGGTCGGGTCATGGCGCAGGCTCCTCGACGGGGAGCCTGATCAGCTGACCGACCAAATCCTACTTTGCAAGCGAAATGTTCTCGCTACGTTCTCGATCGCTCTGCCCCGGCCTCATCTCTAATGCTGCTGGGTGAGATCCTTGTCGCCCTCCAGGCGATGGAGCGCGTGGCGGCCGTGCACGCCGGCCCGGTTGACCGCCTTGACCGCGTGATTGGTCGCCCAGAAGATGCGGCTGTGGCCGGTAAAGACCAGCGAGAGGATGACCGCCCACATCGCCAGCGCGACCAGCAGCACCCATAGGCCGATACGCCGCACGCCCGCACCCTCTTCCTGTATCGCCACCCACGGTGGCGGGCGGGCAGCCCAGCCCGGACGCCGGCGTCGCCATGCCGGAAGCCGACATCGCGACGCTGGTCCTGCGAGCCGCCCGATCCGTCGTTACTTGGGCGCCAGCACCATCAGCATCTGGCGGCCTTCCATGCGCGGGAACTGCTCCACCTTCGCGACCTCGGCCGTATCGGCCTGCACGCGCTGGAGAACCAGCATGCCGAGCTGACCATGCGCCATCTCGCGTCCGCGGAAACGCAGGGTGCACTTCACCTTGTCGCCCTCTTCGATGAACTCGAAGACCTTCTTCATCTTGGTCTCATAGTCGTGGTCATCGATGTTCGGACGCATCTTGATCTCTTTGATCTCCTGCGTCTTCTGGCTCTTGCGGGCGAGGTTGGCCTTCTTCTGCGTCTCGTACTTGAATTTGCCGACGTCGAGGAACTTGGCGACGGGCGGATCGGCGTTGGGCGAAACCTCGACCAGATCGAGGCCGATCTCGGCCGCCTGCGCCATCGCTTCGCGCGTATACATCACGCCCAGATTCTCACCGTTCTCGTCGATCACCCGCACCTTCTGGCTCTGGATGAACTCGTTGAAACGGGGGCCGTTCAGCGGGATCGGCTGACCGCCCAGCGGGCGGCGCGGCGTCATTGGGGGCGGTATAGCGCTTTCTCCTGTCGCGGCTGGATGCCGCACGGTGTGCATATAGGCGCAAACGCCCATTTTTGAAAGGTGCCGGCGGGATCAGTCCACGATTCGGAACGGTCGCGAGCTTACCATCGGGCCGGCGCTCACTCCTCGGTGCGGATCAGCACCGCTTCGCCGATCAGCAGGAACAGCAGGAAGGGTGCCCACGCGGCGAGCAGCGGCGGGTATGCGCCGATATTGCCCATCGCCAGCGCGAAGTTATCGGCTACGAAATAGGTGAAGCCGAGCGCCATGCCGATCACCGCACGGATGAACAGCGCGCCCGAACGGGCAAGGCCGAAGCCCGCCACACCCGCCAGCAGCGGCATCAGCACCGCCGACAGCGGCCCGGACAGTTTGTGCCACAACACCGTCTCGAGATTGGCGGTCGGCCGGCCGGCCGCGTGCAATTCGGTGATGCTGCGGCGGAGCGCCGCGAACGACAGGCTGTCCGGCTGCACGTCCGCCAGCGTAAAGCGATCGGGCGTCACGCCCTGGCCGACGACGAGCGTGGGCAGGCTGGCGATCCGCCCGGCGGCGACATCGAAGCGGCGCACGCCCGACAATTGCCAGGCACCGCCGCGATAGCGGCCGATCCTGGCGCTCGCGACGCTTGTCAGGCGATCGCCGGTGCGATCGTAGAAGCTGACGTCGACCAGCACCGCCGCCGCCCCCCGACCGACCACGCGTTCGGCATGGATCAGGTCGTCGCCCGAGCGCACCCACACGTTGGGCACGTAGGACTGGCTCTTCGGCACGGGGCCGTAATCGACCTGCTGCCACGCCGACAGCGCGGCGGTGGCACGCGCGACGACATGATCGTTGAAGACGAAGCTGACGCCGGCGATGGCGAGGCTGGCCAATACGAGCGGGGCGAGGATCTGGTGCGCGGAAATGCCCGCCGCCTTCATCGAGATGACCTCGCTGTTCTGGTTCATCGTGACGAGCGTGATGAGCGTCCCCAGCAGCACCGAGAAGGGCAGGAAGCGCGCGATGATCTGGGGCGCGCGCAGCGAGAGATAATACCAGAGCTGCGGATTGCCGTTGCCCGGATAAGCGAGGATGTCGCCCGATTCGCCGAGCAGATCGAGCGACAGCAGGATGATCGTCAGCGCTGCCAGCACCGCCGCCGAGCGGCTGACGAACAGTCGCGCCATGTACCAGGCGATGGTGCGCGAGGCGAAGAAGTTGAGGTTGACCTTCATGCCTCGACCTCCCGCTGGCGGCGCGTCATCCAGCCGCGCACCAGCTTGCCCAGCTTGGCGGCCTGCCGCTCGAGCGCGCCGATCGGCTGGCCGCCCGGCACCACGGCCAGCGTGCGGTACATCCACCAGATGAAGCTCGCGAACAGCAGGAACGGCCCCCACAGGGCGATGAGCGGATCGATATGCCCCCGCCCGGCCAGCGCCTCCAGATATTCGTCCAGCTTGTAGTCGGTGACGATGATGACGATCGACAGGAACACGCCGAGCGCCGAGGACGAGCGCTTCGGCGGCACCGCCAGCGATACCGCCAGCAGCGGCAGCAGCAGCATCGTCGCCACCTGCACCGCGCGGAAATGGAATTCGGCCCGCTTCTGCGCGCTCTCCTTGCCGTCATTGTCGGGCGATCGGCCGAACCGCACCAGCTCGGGCATGGTCAGCTCGGCATTGCGACCGCCGCGCTGGCGGAACGCCTCCTTGCGCGGCAGATCGATCGGCAGATCGTGGCTCTCGAAGCTGAGCACGCGCGGGCTCGCGAACCCGGCCGCATCGTGCACCAGCGTGCCGTGGCGCAGCCGCAGGATGATCGTGTCGGGATCGTCGGTGGCGAGGAAGCGGCCGCGCTCGGCGGTGACGGCGAGGCGCTTGCCGTCGTCGCCCTTGGCCATCACGAAGATGCCGGTCAGATCGCGCCCGCCCGACTGGCTGCGCTCGACCCGCAGCGTCATGTCCTTGCCGAGCTTGGTGAACTCGCCGACCTTGATCGAGGCGCCCAGCGCGCCGGTGCGCAGCTCGAAGCGCAGGCCTTCATAGGCGTAGCGCGAATAAGGCTCGACGAAGCCGACGATGGCGAGATTGATGAGCGCGAACAGGATCGCGTAGAAATAGGGGACGCGCAGCAGGCGGCGGTAGCTCATCCCCACCGCCAGCATCACGTCCAGCTCCGACGAGACGGCGAGGCGGCGGAAGGCGAGCAGGATGCCCAGCATCAGCCCGATCGGGATCCCCAGCGAAAGATATTCCGGGATCAGATTGGCCAGCATCTGCCACACGACGCTGACCGGCCCGCCCTCCTGCGCGACGAAGTCGAACAGGTTGAGCATCTTCTCGAGAAGCAGCAGCATCGCCGCGATGACCATCGTCGCCAGCAGCGGCAGCGCGATCAGGCGGGCGAGATAGCGGTCCACCCGCGGCAGAGATTCCAAAATGCCGACGCTCCGTCACCATGTTCTGGCCGCATTCGCGACCGATGTGAGCCGGCATGGGGGCGAAAGCCGCCCGCGCCAAGCCGGCCGGGCCTATAGCTTCCGGGAGATGCAAGGTCATGTCGAAACTGATGGCATGGATGTTGGCGGGCGCGATCGCGCTTCTGCCGGCCCATGCCTCGGCGGCACTCGGCCCGCATGGGCAGGATTGCGGCGGCGATCGGCCGGCGATGCTGGTCAAGGTGATCGGCCTGAAGCATCGCGACGGCACGCTGCGCATCCAGACCTATGGCGGGGAGCCCGAGCGCTTCTTCGACAAGGGCAGCTATATCGAGCGGGTCGACGTGCGCATGCCGGCGATGGGCCCGATCGAGGTGTGCATGCCGGTCAAGGCGAACGGCATCTATGCCGTCTCGGTGCGGCACGACGCCAACGGCAACGGCAGCTCCGATCTGAGCGACGGCGCGGGGATGTCGGGCAACCCCAACGTGTCGCTGATGGACGTGGTGTTCCGGCGCAAGCCGGCGGCACGCCAGGTCGAGGTTGACGTCAACGGCACCACGTCGGTGCAGGTGCTGATGAATTACGTCCATGGAACGAGCGTCGGCCCGATCGCCGGCGCGGGAATGGTGAAGAACTGATGGTACGGATCGCCTTACTCTCCAACCCGAAGTCGACCGGCAATCGTGCCCAGCTCCCTGCCATCCGCAGCTTCTGCGCGAACCATCCCGAAATCTTCCATTACGAGGTCGAGCATGTCGACCAGATCGAGGCCGCGCTGCGCACCATCGCGCGAGTCGATCCGCGCATCCTGGTCATCAACGGCGGCGACGGCACGGTGCAGGCGACGCTGACCGAATTGTATCACAGCCAGCTGTTCGGCGACGCGCCGCCGCCGGTGGCGGTGCTGCCCAACGGCAAGACCAACCTGATCGCGCTCGACCTGGGCGCGAACGGCGATGCGATCGGCGCGCTGCAGCGCGTGCTGGAGATCGCGCAAGGGTCGCTCGAGGAGCATATCGTCACCCGCGAGCTGATCGCCCTCAGCCAGGAGGATGACGGCGTGTGGGACGGGCTTAAGCCCACCATCGGCATGTTCCTTGGCGGCGCGGGCCTGGCCGAGGTGATGCTGTGGTGCCGCAACAAGGTGTATCCGCTCGGCCTGCCCAATTGGCTGAGCCATGCGGTGACCCTGCTGGCTTTGATCTTCAGCCTCGTCCTCGGCATGCGCGCCGCATTCCTGCCGGAGCGCGCGGCGCCGCTGAAGGTGTCGCTGATCCGCCAGGGCCAGCTGCAGGGCAGCTTCTCGCTGCTGATCGTCACGACGTTGCGCAAGCTGCTGGTCGGCTCCAAGCTGGCGGGCCGGCCGTCGAGCGCGGGCGCCCTGCAGCTGATGATCGTCGAGCAGAGCGCCATCGCGCTCGTCTGCGCGTTCGTCGCCAGCCTGTTCGGCAAGCTGGAAAGCCAGCTGATGCGCGGCATCCACGTGCGGCGCGGCGACGAGATCCGGATCGAGGGCGACCGCTCGAGCGTGATCCTCGACGGCGAGCTGTTCCACGCCAGCGCGGGACGGTCGATCGTGCTGCGGCAGACCGCCCCGCTGCCGTTCGTCCGCCTCGCCGCCTGAACGCGACCGACGCGCGGCGCCCGGCATGAGCGATCGCATGGCGCCGCTCCGCGCGCTCGTCGCCGCCGAGCTGGCGCAGCCGGTCGATCCGGCGGTCGTCGCGATGGCGGCGGCGATCGCGGCACGCCATCCGGGGTCGCAGGCGGTGTTGTTCTACGGCTCGTGCCTGCGCGAGACGCGGCTCGACGGGCTGATGCTCGATTTCTACCTGATCGTCGCCGATTATGCCGCCGCATTCGGCGAAGGCTGGCTCGCCGCCGCCAACCGCCTGCTGCCGCCCAACGTCTTCCCGTTCGAGCATGACGGCCTGATCGCCAAATATGCCGTGCTGAGCGAGGCTGATTTCGCGCGGCTCGCCTCGCCGGCGACGCGCAACGTATCGGTGTGGGCGCGCTTCGCGCAGCCTTCTCGGCTCGTCTGGCAGGCGGGCGACGATGCGGGTGCCCGCGCGATCGCGGCGGTCGCATCGGCTGCGCCGACCCTGCTGGCGGCGGCGCGACCCTGCCTGCCCGACCGGCTGCCGCTGCTCGACCTGTGGCGCGGGGCGTTCGCACTCACTTATCGCGCCGAATTGCGCGCGGAGCGGGCCGGCCGGGCCGGATCGGTCGTGGATGCCGATCCGGCGCGCTACACCGCGTTCACCGCGCCCGCGCTGGCGGCCGCGGGAATCACGGCGACGATCGACCGCGAGGGCATCGGCTTCGCGCCGCTGTCCCAGGCAGAGCGCCGGGCCGGGCTGCGCGCCTGGGCGCGGCGGCGACGCGAGGGCAAGGCGCTCACCCTGCTGCGCCTGGCGAAGGCGAGCGGCACCTATGCCGGCGGGATCGACTATCTGGCATGGAAGATCTCGCGCCATTCGGGGCAGCCGGTCGAGATCCGGCCATGGCAGCGCCGCTGGCCGATCGCCGGCGCGATCGCCCTGCTGCCCCGCCTGATCGCGCGCGGCGCGGTCCGCTAGCGCGGTCGCGTCGCCGGGCGATTCGCGCGCGGCTCCAGCTATTCTTGGTGTCGCACGTCGATTTGCCGACCGCCGTCGCGGCAATTGTCACTTTATCTTTTATCAACATACTTACTAATGATCTTCAATCATGGTTACCGCAAGTTAACCTGTCCGTTTTCGTATTTTTGGAGAATAATTCTCGTAGTTAACCCGATCGAAGGGAAGTTGGTTCAGAAGAACAACATCTTCTGATCACCCCTGATTGAGGAACGACGATGATTAAGACACTTGCCGTTCTTGCCGGCACCGCACTGCTGGCAATCGCGCCGGCCAATGCCACCCTCTACCAGTTCGATTACAGCGGCACCGGCGCCGACGGTGCGTTCACCGCCGCGCTGCAGCTCGACATGCCCGTCGATGGCGGCACCGCCGCTTCGATCACCGGCACGCGCAACGGCATCGCCGTGACCGGCCTGTCGGATTATGCCGGCGGCGACAACCTGTTCAGCTCCGGCTTCAGCTATGTCGATTTCTACGGCCTGTCCTACGCGACCGCCGGTGGCGACGACTACAACGTCTATTGGGACGGTTCGCAGCTGTTCGAGATCAACAGCGTGACCAACCCGGACGGCGACGCGCTGACCGATTCGCCGCTGACCTCGGCCTCGGTCACGCTCGCCAGCGCGGGCGGTTCGGCTCCGTCGAACGGTGGCAACCCCGGCAGCGGCGGCAACACCACCTCGCCGGCACCGGAAGCCGCGACCTGGATGACGATGCTGCTCGGCTTCGGCCTGCTCGGCGGCATGCTCCGCCGCCGCTCCAGCCCGAGCGCGCTCGCCTTCTGATCGTTTGATCGGCGGCCGTGTCCAGCGGCCGCCGATTCCCTTTCGGCGCGCGAGCCCCTACCTGCAGGGGTATGAACCCGCGTGCCCGCGTCCTTCTGCTCAATGCCGCCCTCGGCCCGCTCGATTATCGGGTGGATCCGGGGCAGGATGTCGCGCCCGGATCGATCGTCCTGGCACCGCTCGGCCCCCGGCAGCTCGCCGGCGTCGTGTGGGAGCCCGAGCATATGCCCTCCGATGCGGAGGTGGGCGACAATCGCCTGCGGCCATTGGCCGGCGTCTACGATCTGCCACCGCTCAAGGCCTCGCTCCGCCGCCTGATCGAGTGGACCGCCACCTATTATCTCGCGCCGCCGGCAGCCGTGCTGCGGATGGCGCTCGCCTCCGCCTCCGCGCTCGACGGCGGCCGCACCGTCATCGAATATCGCCCGACCGGGATGGTCCCACCGCGCCAGACGCCGCAGCGCACGCAGGCGCTGGAGCGCATCGCCGACCGCCAGGGACTGGTACGCGAGCTCGCCACCATCGCCGACGTCTCCGATGCCGTGATCCGCGGGCTGGTGAAGGCCGGCGCGATCGAGCCGGTCGAGGTGCGCGTCGACGACCCCTATCCGATTCCCGATCCCGATCATGCCGCGCCCGATCTGTCGCCCGCGCAGGCGCTCGCCGCGCGGCGGCTGACCGAGGCGGTCGACGCCCGTGACTTCGCTCCGATCCTGCTCGACGGCGTCACCGGATCGGGCAAGACCGAGGTCTATTTCGAGGCGGTCGCGCAGGCGATCCGCGGCGGGCGGCAGACGTTGGTCCTGCTTCCCGAGATCGCGCTGACCGAACCCTTCCTCAAGCGCTTCGCCGAGCGCTTCGGGGTCGCGCCGGTCGCGTGGCATTCGGACCTGCGCCAGTCGCAGCGCCGCCGCGCGTGGCGTGCCATCGCCAGCGGCGAGGCGGCGGTGACGGTCGGCGCGCGCTCGGCGCTGTTCCTGCCCTATCGCGATCTCGGCCTGATCGTCATCGACGAGGCGCACGAATCGAGCTTCAAGCAGGAAGACGGCGTGATGTATCATGCGCGCGATGTCGCGGTGATGCGCGGGCGGTTCGAGGAGATCCCGGTGATCCTCGCCTCGGCCACCCCCGCGATCGAGACGCGCCAGCAGGTCGCGCTCGGCCGCTACGAGGAGGTGAAGCTGCCCGCCCGCTTCGGCGGCGCGACCATGCCCGACATCGCCGCGATCGACATGACGCAGGACCGGCCCGACCGCGGCCGCTGGCTCGCGCCGGCGCTGGTGACGGCGCTCGGCGAGACGTTCGAGCGCGGCGAGCAGTCTTTGCTGTTCCTCAACCGGCGCGGCTATGCGCCGCTGACTCTGTGTCGCCACTGCGGCCACCGCTTCCAATGCCCGAACTGCACCGCGTGGATGGTCGAGCATCGCCTGACCGCGCGGCTCGCCTGCCACCATTGCGGCCACGTGATGCCGCCGCCGCGCGCCTGCCCCGAATGCAAGGAGGAGGATTCGCTGGTCGCCTGCGGACCGGGGGTCGAGCGGATCGCCGACGAGGTGGCGGCCCTCTTCCCCGCCGCGCGCACCGCGATCGTGACGTCGGACACATTGTGGTCGCCGGCCAAGACCGCCGAGTTCGTCGGTCGGATGGAGGCGGGCGACATCGACGTGGTGATCGGCACGCAGCTCGTTACCAAGGGCTATCACTTTCCCAACCTGACGCTGGTCGGCGTGGTCGATGCCGACCTCGGCCTTTCGGGTGGCGATCTGCGCGCGGCCGAGCGCAGCTTCCAGCAGATCGCGCAGGTGGCGGGGCGCGCCGGCCGCGGCGCCAAGCCCGGCCGCGTGCTGGTGCAGACGCACGAACCGGGCGCGCCCGTCATCCAGGCGTTGGTTTCGGGCGATGCCGACAGCTTCTACGCCGCCGAGACCGAGGCGCGGCGCAGCGCCAACGCGCCGCCCTTCGGCCGCTTTGCCGCGATCATCGTCAGCTCGGAAAATCTGGACGAGGCGGTCGCGACCGCGCGTTCGATCGGCCGCGCCGCGCCGCAGGTCGAGGGGATGCACGTCTACGGCCCCGCCCCCGCCCCGCTGGCGATGCTGCGCGGGCGCCACCGCCAGCGCCTGCTGGTCCACGCCCGCCGCGCGCTCGACGTGCAGGACGTGATCCGGGGGTGGCTCGGCGAGCTGGACTGGCCGCGCGGCGCGCGGGTAGCGGTCGACGTCGATCCGTACAGCTTTTTGTGAGGGGCGCGGTGCTCCTGCGGACGCAGGAGCCCAGTGCCGCACGCGCGACGCCCACAGGCCCTGGACTCCTGCTTTCGCAGGAGCACGACTCGCTCTAGGGCGTGCCCATGACGATCCTCGACCAAGCCGGGCGCCTCTTCGCCAGCGGCCGCGCGCGCGAGGGCGCGGCGCTGGTCGAGCAGGCGGCGGCGCGCGGTGACGGCGAAGCGTTGTTCGCGCTCGCCAACTGGCGGCTCTACGGCCTCAACGGTGCGCAGGATCTGGCGGCGACGCACCGGCTGCTCGCGCAGGCGGCGGCGGCCGGCCATGGCGAGGCGCTGCGGCTGCGCGCGCGACTGATCGGCAATGGCACCGGGGTATCGGAGGATGCGGCCGAGGCGCGGCGGCTGCTCGCGCCGCTCGCCGCGACCCATCCGGCGGTCGCGGACGAACTGGCGCTCGCCGACGCGCCCGCGCCGACCCCGCAGGCGCCCCAGCACCTCGCCGACACGCCGCGCGTCGAGCGGATCGACAATTTTCTGAGCCGCGCCGAATGCGATTATCTGATCGCGCGCGCCACGCCGCGGCTCCAGCCCTCGACGATCGTCGATCCCGCCAGCCGCCGACGGATGCCGCATCCCTTTCGCACCTCGCTCGGCATCAATTTCGGGCCGGCGCACGAGGATCTGGTGGTCCGCCTCATCGACCGCCGCATCGCCGACGCAACCGGCACCGCGATCGAGGCCGGCGAGCCGCTCCACGTGCTGGCCTACGCGCCGGGGCAGGAATATCGCCCGCATCTCGACGCATTGCCCGGCGCGGCCAACCAGCGCGTGCTGACGGTCTTGCTATGGCTGGGCGGCGACTATGATGGCGGCGAGACCGACTTTCCCGCGCCGGGCGTGCGCGTGCGCGGCGAACCCGGCGACGCCCTGATCTTCTCGAACGTCACCGCCGAGGGGCGCGCCGACGAGCGCAGCCGCCATGCCGGCCTGCCGGTCACGCGCGGGCGCAAATGGCTCGCAACGCGCTGGATCCGTCAGGCGCCGGTCTCACCCTTCGCCTGAGCCGCCTCGCGATCGAGCAGTTCGCGCTTGATCGGCAGACCATAGGCATAGCCGCCGAGCGTGCCGTCGCTGCGCTTGGCGCGGTGGCACGGGATCAGCAAAGCCACCGGATTGGCGCCGCACGCCGAGCCGACCGCGCGCACCGCATTGGCATTGCCCGCGCGCGCCGCCAGCGCGGCATAGCTCAGCGTCGCGCCCGGCGGAATGCGGGCGAGCTCGCGCCACACCGCCTCCTGGAAAGCGGTGCCCTGCACGTCGAGCGGCAGCGTCATCGGCCGGCCGGGCTCCGCCACGATCGCGACCGCTTCCGCCACCAGCGCATCCAGCGCGTCGTCGGCCGGCACGATCGTCGCCCTGGGGAAATGACGGCGCAACACCGCATCGTCCTCCTCGAACGCGACGCGGCAGATGCCGCGCTCGGTCGCCGCGACCAGCAGCGCGCCGAGATCGGTCGGCGCGACCGTCCAGCGGATCGTCGCGCCGCGCCCGCCGTCGCGCCACACGGACGGCGTCATGCCCAGCCGGTCGGGCGCGTCGGCATAGAAACGCGATGGCGCGGCATAGCCGGCCTCGTAGAGCGCATCGGTCACGTTGGGAGCCTCCTTCAGATGGTGCCGCAGCCGCCCGGCGCGGCGCGCGCGCACGTAGGCGGCGGGTGTCACGCCGGTCGCCCGCTTGAACAGGCGGTGGAAATGATGCGGGCTGTAGCCGGCCGCCGCCGCCAGCGCGCCAAGATCGGGCGCCGCCTCCTCCGCCTCGATCAGGGCGATCGCACGCGCCACGGCCGCCTCGTCGCGCGCGACCTCATCGGGCCGGCAACGCAGGCAGGGGCGCAGGCCCGCCATCCGCGCCGCCATGCCATCGGCGAAGAAGCGCACATTCTCGCGCCGGGGGTGGCGCGCCGCGCACGAGGGCCGGCAATAGATGCCGGTCGACAGCACGCCTGTCACGAACCGCCCGTCCTGCGTGCGGTCGCGCGCCAGCACCGCCGCCCATGCCGCCTCGGAATCTGGAGCATCCACATTTGCCATCGGCACCTTCTGGACCCGTCCGATCGGCTTCGCATCCCGAGTCTTGCGATCAAACCGCATGCCTGGATAGAGTATCGCCGGGATAGAGGGGGGACGATGCGGTCGAAGCTATTTGCGATGGCGCTCGCCATCGGATTGGCAGTTCCGGCAAGCGCGCGCTGGCGCGTTGCCGAAAGCGAGCATTTCCAACTTTATGGGCAGACCGAGCCGGACCGTCTGCGCGAACTGGCAACCAAGCTGGAGCGTTACGACTCGGCAATGCGCTTCCTGTTCAGCGTGCCGGACGAATCGCCGACCAAGGCGACCCGCGTGACGGTCTACCTGGCCCACGACGTGAACACCCTGCAGCGAGTCTATTCGCAGAACCAGACGGTTCGGAACGTCTGGGTCTATGGATTCTACCATAGCAGCGCCGGCGGCTCGGTCGCGTTTGCGCCGATCACGCAGCCGACCTTTGATCCGGACCGACTCGACGGCTGGACCGCCCTGCTACACGAATATACCCATCATGTGATGCTGAGCAATTTCAGCGCGGCTTATCCGGCGTGGTTCCGGGAGGGCTTCGCCGAATTCTGCTCGAACACGCGTTTCGAGCCCGATGGCAGCGTTACCGTCGGCCATACGGCGACATATCGCGCCGATTGGCTGAAGCATGGCGACCGTTTGACCGCGGCCCAGCTGTTCGAGAACGATAGCAAGCAGATGCAGTGGGACGGCGGCAATTACATGTACGCGCGCGGGTGGCTGCTGACGCACTATGCCATTTTGGGTAGCCGCGAGCGCGGCCGCCAGCTTCTCCGCTATATCGCGGCAGTCAACGCGGGTACGCCGAGCCTGAAGGCAGCGCAGGACGCCTTCGGCGATCTCTCGCAGCTCGACAAGGAGCTGGAGCATTACATGGACGTGCCGCTCGACAGTGTCCGCATCCCTGCCGCAAAATTGAAGGTCGGCGCGATCGCCGTGCGCGAGCTGTCCGATGGCGAGGATGCGATGATGTCGGTGCGCCTGCGCTCGGACGGCGGCATGTCGCACGCCGTCGCGGCGGCCATCGTCCGCGACGCCCGCCGGATCGCCGCATCCTATCCTGCCGATCCGGCCGCTCAGCTCACGCTCGCCCGCGCCGAGTATGATGCCGGCGACGACGGCGCAGCCGACGCAGCCGCCGCACGGTCGTTCGCGGCATCACCGTCGGCGCGAGCGCTGATCTATCGTGGGCTGCCGGCACTGCGTCGGGCGCGCAAGGATAAGGACCATCCCGATCCGGCGCTGATGGCCCAAGCCCGCCGCTACGTCCTCGACGCCAACCGGCTCGATCCGGGCGATCCGCTGCCCCTCTTCACTTTCTACGACATCAATCGCACCTCGGACACTGTCACGCGCAACGCGAGGGACGCGCTGGAACGGGCCTTCGAGCTGGTGCCGCAGGCAGAAGAAGTGCGCTTCGCGGTCGCCCGGCAACGTGCTGACGACGGCGACCTGCGCGCGGCGCGGCTGCTGCTGACCCCGCTCGCGATGGACCCTCACGCCGGCGGCGGCTATCCGACCGCCGTTCTAAGATTGATCGACGACGGCAAGTCGGACGCAGCGCGCGATCTGCTCGATCACCCCGACCACTTCAAGCCGGACGGCTAAGGCGCCGCACCGCCAACTTGCGCGAGCCGGGCCCGCCTGCTAACCGGCCGGCGATCGAAAGCGGGCGGCCTTGCGGCTTGGCCCGCTTTTGCTTCTGCGATAGGCGGAAGCGTCACGTCATCAGGGGAACATCGCCAGGTGGAGCATTCCGGCGGCATTCAGGCCAGTCTCAGCGGGCGTTACGCCACGGCTCTGTTCGGGCTGGCGCGCGACGCGAACCAGCTCGACGCCGTGTCGCAGAGCCTGTCGACGCTGCGCCAGGCGCTGATCGAATCGGCCGACCTGAAGCGGCTCGTCACCAGCCCGCTCGTCAACCGCAAGGATGCCGGCAAGGCGATCACGGCGGTTGCGGGCGAGTTGGGGCTCGATCCCGCCACCACCAGCTTCCTCGGCGTGCTGGCGGCGAATCAGCGGCTGAAGGCGATCGAATCGATCATCCGCGATTTCAACATCCTGGTCGCTCGCCATCGCGGCGAGACCAGCGCCGAGATCGTCTCGGCCCACCCGCTGGACGACGGACAGATCGCGGCGCTGAAGACCCGGCTGAAGAGCATGGTCGGCAGCGAGGTCGCGGTCGACCTGAAGGTCGATCCGGCGATTCTCGGCGGCTTGGTCGTGCGGCTCGGCAGCCGCCAGATCGACGGCTCGATCCGCACCAAATTGAACGCACTCGCTTTGGCGATGAAGGGCTGATGAGCCCGCACACGGCTTCGAAGAAAGGCTGAACATGGAAATTCGCGCGGCAGAAATCTCCAAGGTCATCCGCGATCAGATTGCGACCTTCGGCACCGAAGCCGAGGTGTCGGAAGTCGGCTCGGTGCTGTCGGTCGGCGACGGCATCGCGCGCATCCACGGGCTCGACAACGTCCAGGCGGGCGAGATGGTCGAGTTCGCCGATGGCGTGCAGGGCATGGCGCTGAACCTCGAGGCCGACAATGTCGGCGTCGTGATCTTCGGCTCGGACGCGGCGATCCGCGAGGGCGACACCGTCAAGCGCACCGGCACGATCGTCGACGTCCCCGTCGGCAAGGGCCTGCTCGGCCGCGTCGTGGACGGCCTCGGCAACCCGATCGACGGCAAGGGCCCGATCGTCGCCGAGAAGCGCAGCCGCGTCGAGGTGAAGGCACCCGGCATCATCCCGCGCAAGTCGGTGCACGAGCCGGTGCAGACCGGCCTCAAGGCGCTCGACGCGCTGGTGCCGGTCGGCCGTGGCCAGCGCGAGCTGATCATCGGTGACCGCCAGACCGGCAAGTCGGCCGTCGCGATCGACGCCTTCATCAACCAGAAGACGATCAACGCCGGTGACGATGAGAGCAAGAAGCTCTACTGCATCTACGTCGCGGTCGGCCAGAAGCGCTCGACCGTCGCGCAGCTCGTCCGCACGCTGGAGGAGCAGGGCGCGATGGAATATTCCATCATCGTCGCCGCCACCGCGTCGGAGCCCGCGCCACTCCAGTTCCTCGCGCCGTACACCGGCTGCGCGATGGGCGAATATTTCCGCGACAACGGCATGCACGCGCTGATCGTCTATGACGATCTGTCGAAGCAGGCGGTCGCCTATCGCCAGATGTCGCTGCTGCTGCGCCGTCCGCCGGGCCGCGAGGCCTATCCGGGCGACGTCTTCTATCTCCACTCGCGCCTGCTGGAGCGCGCGGCGAAGATGAACGACGATAACGGCAACGGTTCGCTGACCGCGCTGCCGATCATCGAGACGCAGGCGGGCGACGTGTCGGCCTACATCCCGACCAACGTGATCTCGATCACCGACGGCCAGATCTTCCTTGAGACCGACCTGTTCTACCAAGGCATCCGCCCGGCCATCAACGTCGGCCTCTCGGTCAGCCGCGTCGGCTCGGCCGCGCAGACCAAGGCGATGAAGAAGGTCGCCGGCTCGATCAAGCTGGAGCTGGCGCAGTATCGCGAGATGGCGGCGTTCGCGCAGTTCGGCTCGGATCTCGACGCCTCCACCCAGCGCCTGCTCAACCGCGGCGCGCGCCTGACCGAACTGCTCAAGCAGGCGCAGTTCAGCCCGCTGCCGTTCGAGGAGCAGGTCGCGTCGATCTTCGCCGGCACCAACGGCTATGTCGACACCGTGCCGGTGGCCGACGTCACCCGCTACGAGGCGGCGATGCTCGCTTACCTGCGGTCCGACGCGGCCGACGTCCTGAAGGCGATCCGCGACAGCAAGGACTTCACCGACGACACCAAAAGCAAGCTGAAGGCCGCGCTGGAGCAGTTCGCCAAGACGTTCGCTTAAATACATTATCTCGTCATCCCAGCGAATGCTGGGATCTCCCGAGGCTTGCACGTCGCGCCAGCCTCACGAGATCCCGACCTTCGTCGGGATGACGAACTGAGGGTTCGCCATGCCGTCACTCAAGAGCCTCAAGGTCCGCATCACATCGGTGAAGTCGACCCAGAAGATCACCCGCGCGCTGAAGACGGTGGCGGCGGCGAAGCTGCGCCGTGCGACCGAGCAGGCGGTCGCCGCGCGTCCCTATGCCGAGCGGCTGGAAGCGGTGATCTCGAGCCTCGCCTCGCGCGTCACGATCGGTCCCAACTCGCCGCGCCTGCTGGCGGGCACCGGCAAGGATCAGGTGCAGCTGCTGGTGGTCGCCACCAGCGAGCGCGGGCTGGCGGGCGGCTTCAACAGCAACATCGCGCGCGCCGCCCGGCAGAAGGCCGACGAGCTGATCGCGCAGGGCAAGACGGTGAAGTTCTACATCGTCGGCCGCAAGGGCCGCGCGGTGATCCGGCGCCTCTACCCGACGTCGATCCTCGCCGATCACGACATGAGCCACGCGCGCAACGCCGCCTTCGCCGACGCGCTCGACATCGGCCGCGACCTGATCGCGCGCTTCGAGGCGGGCGAGTATGACGTGGCGACGCTGGTCTATTCCAAGTTCCAGTCGGCGCTGGTGCAGGTGCCGACGGTGGCGCAGCTCGTGCCCGCCGCGGTGCGCGAGGCGGCGAACGACCAGTCCGGCACCGCCGCCGCCGCGGTCGAATATGAGCCCGACGAGGAATCGATCCTCGCCGAACTGCTGCCACGCAACGTCGCGATCCAGATCTATCGCGCGCTGCTGGAGAACCAGGCCGGTTTCTACGGCGCGCAGATGAACGCGATGGACAATGCCACGCGCAATGCCGGCGACACGATCAATCGCCTCACCATCCAGTATAACCGAACCCGCCAGGCCGCGATCACGACGGAACTGGTGGAAATCATCTCAGGCGCGGAGGCTCTCTGACCATGGCGTACACCACCGAAGCAACCACCGTTGGCGGCCGTGACGGGCGCGCGATCCTGGAACATGGCAAGCTGTCGCTGGCGATGGCGCTGCCCAAGGACATGGGCGGATCGGGCGAGGGCCACAATCCGGAGCAATTGTTCGCGCTCGGCTGGTCGTCCTGCTTCGGCCAGGCGATCCTCGCGCTCGCCAAGAAGCACGATCTCGACGGCCAGCGCGCCAAGGTGACGGTCGCCGTCTCGATCGACAAGGATGACGTCAGCTTCATGCTGTCGGCCAAGATCACGGTCGCGCTGGCCGGTGCCGATCCCGAGAAACTGCGCGCGCTGGCCGACGACGCCCACCGCATCTGCCCTTATTCGCGTGCGACCCACGGCAACGTTGCCGTCACCGTCGACATCGCCTGACCGAAGTTCCCCAGGAGCATAATATGGCAACCGCCCCCGCAATCTCATTCGGCACGAACAATGTCGGCCGCATCGCGCAGGTGATCGGCGCCGTCGTCGACGTCGCGTTCGACGGCGAGCTGCCGTCGATCCTGAGCGCGCTCGAAACCAGCAACCAGGGCAATCGCTTGGTGCTGGAGGTCGCACAGCATCTCGGCGAAGGCACCGTCCGCACGATCGCGATGGACTCGACCGACGGCCTGACGCGCGGCCAGGAAGTGACCGACACCGGATCGCAGATCCGCGTGCCGGTCGGCCCGAAGACGCTCGGCCGCATCCTCAACGTCATCGGCGAGCCGATCGACGAGCGCGGCCCGGTCGAGACCGACAGCTATTCGCCGATCCACGCCAAGGCCCCCGACTTCGTCGACCAGTCGACCGAGACCGCGGTGCTCGTCACCGGCATCAAGGTGATCGACCTGCTCGCACCGTATGCCAAGGGCGGCAAGATCGGCCTGTTCGGCGGCGCCGGCGTCGGCAAGACCGTGCTGATCCAGGAACTGATCAACAACATCGCCAAGGGCCATGGCGGCACCAGCGTTTTCGCCGGCGTCGGCGAGCGTACGCGCGAGGGCAACGACCTCTATCACGAATTCCTCGACGCGGGCGTCATCGCCAAGGATGCCGACGGCAACCCGACGAGCGAGGGCTCGAAGGTCGCTTTGGTGTTCGGCCAGATGAACGAGCCGCCGGGCGCGCGTGCGCGCGTCGCCCTCTCGGGCCTCGCCAATGCGGAATATTTCCGCGACGTCGAGGGCCAGGACGTGCTGTTCTTCGTCGACAACATCTTCCGCTTCACCCAGGCCGGCTCGGAAGTGTCGGCTCTGCTCGGCCGCATCCCGTCGGCAGTGGGCTATCAACCGACGCTCGCGACCGACATGGGCGCGCTGCAGGAGCGGATCACCTCGACCAACAAGGGCTCGATCACCTCGGTGCAGGCGATCTACGTGCCCGCGGACGATCTGACCGATCCGGCGCCGGCAACCTCGTTCGCCCACTTGGACGCGACGACCGTGTTGAGCCGCGCCATCTCCGAGCTGGGCATCTACCCGGCGGTCGATCCGCTCGACTCCACCAGCCGCGTGCTGGAGCCGCGCACCGTGGGCCAGGAGCATTACGACACGGCGCGCGCCGTCCAGTCGATCCTGCAGAAGTACAAGTCGCTGCAGGACATCATCGCCATCCTCGGCATGGACGAATTGTCGGAAGAGGATAAGCTGACCGTGCAGCGCGCACGCAAGATCCAGCGCTTCCTGAGCCAGCCGTTCCACGTCGCCGAGGTGTTCACCGGCATCTCGGGCAAGTTCGTGCAGCTCGAGGATACGGTCCGCTCGTTCAAGGCGATCGTCGCCGGCGAGTATGACCATCTGCCGGAAGCCGCCTTCTACATGGTCGGCGGCATCGACGAGGCGGTCGAGAAGGCCAAGAAGCTCGCCGAGCAGGGTTGATCGACTCGCAAAGGGCGATCGGATAGGGTGGCGGAATGATCGTCGACACCCTGACCATCGCCCGCGAACTGAAGGCGGCCGATCTGCCCGCCGGTCAGGCCGAGGCGATTGCAGCTGCGATCGGACGATCGGTCAGCGAAACGGCGGCGACGAAAGTGGACCTCGATCTCCTCCGGCACGAGCTGAAGGCCGATATTGAGAAGGTTCGCAATCAACTGCTGCTCTGGTTCGTAAGCACGCAGATTGCGCTCGGCGGCCTGATGATCGCGCTCATCAAATTGTAGGAACCCATGGCTCTTCACTTCGAACTCGTCACGCCCGAGAAGCTGGTCCGCTCGGAGGATGTCCACATGGTGGTCGTGCCCGGCACCGAGGGTGACTTCGGCGTGCTGGAGGGCCATGCGCCGCTGATGTCGGTGGTGCGTGCGGGCGAACTGACCGTCTATTCCAGCGCCAGCACGATCATTGCGCGCATCGCCGTCGACGGTGGCTTTGCCGAAGTGAACGAGAAGGGCCTGACCGTCCTCGCCGAGGCGGTCACCGAAGCCGCCTGATACTCCCTTCCGCTCAGCGCGTGCGCGGGCGGAACACGATTAGCGCGTTGAGCAGGAAGTTCGCGCCGAACGCCACGCCGACGCCGATCAGCTTGGCGACGACGGGCGGGATCGGCAGCAACGCGGCGGCGAGCGTCGTCACGCTCACGTTGATCGCCAGCCCGATCAATGCTGCCGCGAGGAACTGCGCGAAGCCGGCGACGCTGCGCCGATGGCCGAACACGAAGCGGCTGGTCAGCCAGTAATTCACCACCGCCGCCATCGCGAAGCTGAGGCAGGCGGCCAGCGGTACGATCAGCCCGGCCCGCACGAGACAGGCGAATAGCCCGATATCGACCACCGCCGCCGTGCCGCCGGTGCCGACATAGCGCAGCAGGCGACCGGAGAGCAGCGGCCCGCTCATGCCCCCGCCAGCAACGGCGCGAACACCGGATCGTCATAGCGCGCGAAGCAGGTCCAACCGGCGACCGGCTTGCTCTTCCGGATCAGGCTGTGCGCTCCCGCGCGGCGCGCGGCGAGGCCGTCGCGCTCGGGCCGGTCGCCGACCAGCACCGTCTGGTGCGGCGCCACGCCCGCCGCGGCGATCAACGCCAGCAGCCCGTGCGGGCTCGGCTTGAGGCGGGTGAAATCGGGCGTGTCGGGCCCATGCATGTGATCGGCGGCCAGCCCCATCGCAGCGAGCTTCGCGGCGGCGGGATAATCCGACAGGATGCCGATCGTCCGACCCGAGGCACGGATCGCGGCAAACAGGCCCGGCAACCCGGCATACATGCTGGCGCGAAGGTGCGGCAGCGGCCGGCGGTGAATCCACTCGGCGACGGTGCGCGTGACCTCGTCCGCGCTCACGCCCGCAGCCGCGGCGGTGGCGGCGACGAGTGTCGCCTCGACATCGTCGCGCTCGGCCTCGCCATAGTCTTCGCGCAGGCGGCGATAGGCGCTCAGGACGCGCAGCGTGCGCCGCCCCCCTGCCCCGCCGGCCCGCAATGCGAGCGCCAGCGCCATGCGCAGCCGCAGCGGCCGCTGGCGATAGAGCGTGCCGTCGACATCGAACGCGACCAGGCGGATATCCGCCCAGTCGAAGCCGGGATCGGCCGCCACGCTCAGTCGACCGCGATGAAGTGCTGGCTGGTGAGCGTGTCGAGCGGCTTCATGTCGACCAGCGTCGCCAGCACGAACAGTCCGCTCAGGATCGCGACGGTCAGCATCAGCCCGCGCTCGCGAAACAGTTTCTCGGGCTTCTGTGCAGTGGATTCCACCTGCATCGACAGCGCAAGATATTGCGCGAACAAGGCCGTGATCGCCGGGAGCGTGATGATATATTCGACGCGATATTTGATGAGGAACACCGCGAGGAAGAAGCCGCTCAGCATCGCATAGACGAAACAGGAGAGCGTCAGCGACAGCTCGGTATAGCCGGCGAAGCTGGCGCGGTAGCGCATCAGCAGCTCCTTGCCGTGCGACGCGACGATCTCGTGATATTCGGACAGGCGCTTGGCCGCCATCAGGAACGCACCGCCGAGCCAGTAAGCGAGGATCACCGACGAGGGCGGCAGCGTCATCGGATCGATGATCGTCCAGCCGATCACCAGCCGCAGCGGATTGTTGATCGATTCCGAAATGACGTCGAGATAGGCCTTGTTCTTCGACCGCAGCGGCGGGACGTTGTAGACGATGCCCTGCGCCGCGAAGATGATCGCGGCACCCAGCATGGTCGTACCGCCGATCGACGCCGCGCCCAGTCCGATCGCCACGAACAGCGCCCATTCGGCCCAGACGATCGCACCCGACATTTCGGTCTGCACCGCCATGCGCTGCGACTTGGTCGGATGGTGGCGGTCGAAATCGCGGTCGAGATATTCGTTGATGACGTAATTGGCCGAGGCGATCGTCACCGCCGCCAGCAACCCGCACACGGCCGACAGCAGCAAAGACGGCGTGTGGACGCCGCGCAAAATGTAGGCGAGCACGCAGCCGGGAATGATGAAGACATGCTTCGTCATGTGATCGAACCGCGCGATGCGGATATATTCGCCCAGGCCGGCCTTCACCGGCGGACGGGCAAGCGTGTCATGCATCGAACGGGCCTCCGGGGGGCGTGATAGTGGCGGATGATTGACGTTTGATGAGCGCGGCGCCGCTGAGGGCGAGGAACGGCAGCAGCCAGATCACGCGCGCCTGAAAGCGATCATAAGGGAAAGCGAGCAGGCCGCAGGCGAGCCCGTTCAGCACCACGCCCGCGCAGACGATGCCCGCGAGCAGCAGCCAGCCGCGCGCGTGCGTATCGCCGCGCAGCCGCCACGCGATCAATGCCAGCGCCGGGAGCGAAAGCCAGACGACGACCCGCTGGAGCAGATCCTGCGCGTCGAGCCAGCCGGGATGGCGGACGACCGCGCTCGCCTCGATGCGCGCGACCTGCGGCGCGGGCATCGCCGCGAAAAAGGGCAGCTTGCGCGCCTGATCGAGGTCGAGATAGCTGAACAGCACCACCTGCCGCAGCGCGTCGCCCGCCAGGAAGGTCGCGACCGCGACCGGCCGATCCTTCGCCATCGCGATCAGCAGCGGCACCTGCTGATCCGACAGGCGGCGCTGACCGGCATAGTCCATGCCGCCATAGAAATGCTGGCCGAACAGGAAATCGGTCCACACCACCGGCAGCCGGTTACGATAGTCGCACAGCAGGAAGCCGTTGCCGGGGCAGGTGCGCGCCAGATAGCCCGAGAGGATCGGGCTCTCGGCAAAATGCGCGGTCAGGTGTGGCAGCCGCATCAGCGGCAGGCCCGTCGTCTTGCGCGCGACGAGCGCGAAGGCCTGCAGGTAGAAGATCGCCGCGAGCAAGGCGAACGCCGTCGTCCAGGGCCACGCCGCGCTTCCGCCCTGCCGGCGCACCAGCAAGGCGACGATCGCGCACAGCGCCAGCATGCCCGCCAGCACGACGACATGGCTGTCGTGCAGCATCGCCGCATAAGCGAGCAGCGCGAACAGGACGACATGGTCGAGCGAGCGCAGCCGGGCGCCGAAGGCAAGCAGCATCGCCGGGATCAAAGCGATCAGCGCCGCCGCATAATCAGGCATCACCAGCCCGGCGAACAGCGGGAGCGAGCTGGCGACAGCGAGGACCGCCGCCCCGACGATCAGGCTCCAGCCGGAAAGCCCGAGGCAGCGCATCCAAACGAGCGCGAGCGGCACCGCGATCATCAGCGCCTGCCAGAAGGCAACGAGCGTGAAGCCGCCGGCGGCGTAGAGCAGATAGGTGGCGACGCTGTAGACCAGCGACCGGCCCGCAATCCACACGCGCGGCGCGGCCGCCGGCGCCATCGGCGCGGCCTGTGGCGCGGGTGTCGCCACCGTCGCGACGGCCGGAGCCGCCGCCGCATCGTGGTGCTTGGCCGCCGCCAGCCAGTCGTCGCCCGCCTTCAGATGCAGCCCGGCGGCGCGGACCGGACCGACCGCCTTGCCGACATAGCCGATGCTGTCTTCATAGAAGAAGGCCGCGCCGTTCAGCAGCACCGGCAGAATCAGCACCAGCGCCGCGATCAGCGCATAGAGATATGGACGACCGACTTTCTGCATCGCCCACCCCCGCAAGCATGATCGGCATACCCGTTACACAACCGTGCCGCCCGCGTCATCACCGCTTCGCATCTGCGGCAGGCTGCGCATCATGCTTAAACCCTTGGCAAGCTTTGCACTCTATCCCGTCGGCGGCGACAGAATGACAGGGCGGCGCGTAGAGTATGAGCGCATTCGGTAAACGGGGGGGCACGATCGGCGCGCGCGCGACCTTCGGCGTGGCGCGCCCGATGCAGAGCAATAGCGGCCTCGAAGGCGGCGCCCAATTCCCGACGCTGGATCCGCAGACGCTGGAGAGCGCCGTCGCCGGCGCACCGCAGGATGCGATGTCGCGGCTTGCCGATCGCATGGCCTCCGCCTCCGATCACGCCATATCCCGCCTCGAAGGGTTCGAGGCCTCGGTCCACAAGATCAAGGAACAGGTGCTGCCGCGCCTGCTCGAACGCGTCGATCCCGAAGCCGCCTCGACCTTGTCCAAGGATGAGCTGGCCGAGGAATTCCGCCCGATCGTCGGCGAGGTGCTCGCCGAGCTGCGCATCACGCTCAACCGGCGTGAGCAGTTCGCGCTGGAGAAGATGCTGGTCGACGAGCTGCTCGGCCTCGGCCCGCTCGAGGAATTGCTGTCCGATCCGCTCATCACCGACATCATGGTCAATGGCCCCGACCAGACCTACGTCGAACGCAAGGGCAAGCTGGAGATCGCGCCGATCCAGTTCCGCGACGAGGAGCATCTGTTCCAGATCGCGCAGCGCATCGTCAGCAAGGTCGGCCGCCGCGTCGACCAGACCACTCCGCTCGCCGACGCACGCCTCGCCGACGGCAGCCGCGTCAACGTGATCGTGCCGCCGCTCTCGCTGCGCGGCACCGCCATCTCGATCCGCAAATTCTCGGCCAAGCCGATCACGATCGACATGATGGCCAATGGCGGCTCGATGTCGACCAAGATGGCGACCGTGCTCAAGATCGCCGGCGCGTGCCGCATGAACGTCATCATCTCGGGCGGCACCGGCTCGGGCAAGACGACGATGCTCAACGCGCTGTCGAAAATGATCGATCCGGGCGAGCGCGTCATCACGATCGAGGATGCGGCCGAGCTTCGGCTGCAGCAGCCGCACTGGCTGCCGCTGGAAACGCGCCCCGCCAACCTCGAGGGCCAGGGCGCGATCGCGATCCGCGACCTCGTCGTCAACGCGCTGCGCATGCGACCCGACCGCATCATCCTCGGCGAGATTCGCGGCGCCGAATGTTTCGACATGCTCGCGGCGATGAACACCGGCCACGACGGATCGATGTGCACCCTCCACTCCAACTCCCCGCGCGAGGCGCTCGCCCGCATGGAGAACATGGTGCTGATGAGCGACATCAAGGTGCCGAAGGAAGCGATCAGCCGCCAGATCGCGGACTCGGTCGACCTGATCGTCCAGGTCAAGCGCCTGCGCGACGGCAGCCGCCGCGTCACCAACATCACCGAGGTGATCGGGATGGAAGGCAGCGTGATCGTCACGCAGGAGCTCTTCAAGTTCGAATATCTGGACGAGAGCGCCGAGGGGAAGATCCTGGGCGACTACAAGTCGATGGGCCTGCGCCCCTACACGCTCGACAAGGCCAAGCAGTTCGGCTTCGACCAGCCCTATCTCGAGAGCTGTTTGTGATCGCTTCCTCGACGGCAATTTCCGCCGCGCGTTGAAGCGATGGCCAGCCTCGCCCCAACCCTGAAGCCCATCGCGCGCATCCCGGCCATGTCCACGGCCGTTGCCGCGACGCTCGGCCTGATCGCGGCCGCGCTCCTGCTGCGGCTGCCGAGCTTCGGCGACCCTGCTTTCCATGTCGACGAAGAATTCTACCTGCTCGTCGGCGACCGGATGCTGCACGGCGCCATTCCCTACGTCGATATCTGGGATCGCAAGCCGATCGGGCTGTTCCTTGTCTACGCCGCCATTCGCCTGCTCGGCGGCGACGGGATCCTGCAATATCAGATCGTCGCCGCTCTGTTCGCGGGCGGGACCGCCGCCTGCATCTTCCTGCTGTCGCGCCGGACGGCGGGCACGTTCGGGGGCGTCGCCGCCGGCCTCGTCTATCTCGTCTGGATCGAAACGGTGGAAGGCGGTGGCGGCCAGTCGCCGGTCTTCTACAATCTGTTCATGGCGATGGCGGCGTGCTGCATCTTCGCCGCGGGCGAGACGCGCGATCTGCGCCGTTTCGGCACGCTCGGCTTCGCAGCCATGGCCCTGACCGGCGTCGCGATCCAGGTGAAATATACCGCCTTGTTCGAGGGCCTCTATTTCGGCCTTCTATTAGCCTGGTGGAGCATCCGCCGCTGCGGCGGGCTGCTGACCGCGATCCCGCTGACGGCGGCTTTCGCGCTGACGGCGCTGGTGCCCACCATCGCGGCGATCGCGGTCTACGCCGCGCTCGGCCACCTCGACATCTTCTGGTATTCGAATTTCGTCTCGATCTTCCACCGCGGTCCGGCATCGTCGGCGGAGCTGCATCACCGCATCGTCCAGATGCTGCTGCACGTCGTGCCGCTCCTCGTCTGCTTCCTCGCGAGCCTCTGCTACGTCTGGCGCACCGGCTCGCGCGACGCCCGGAGCCGGTTGCTGCTGGTCGGCGGCTGGATGGTGGCGGCGTTGTGCGGCTTCTTCTCGGTGGGCGCGCTGTTCTTCCACTACATGCTGCCGCTGTTCGTGCCGTTCGCAGTCGGCGCCTCGCCCATTTTCCGCCAGCGCCCGGTCGGCCCGTTCTTCGCGTTCACCGCGATCTTTCTACCGCTCAGCCACCTCTCCTATCCCGATTTCGCGACGACGCGGCATTCGCGCGACCAGATCGCCGAACTCGTCGCGCTGATCCCGCCGCAGGTCGACACGGGCTGCATGGAGTTGCTGGCCGGCCCGCCCATCCTCTACAAATTGACCAACGCCTGCTTCGTCACCCCCTACATCTTCCCCGATCATCTGCTCGGCGCCAAGGAAGCGGGGGCGACCGGCACCGACGCGGTGGCGGAACTGGGGCGCGTGATGAAGGCGCGCCCGCTGGCGCTCGTCACCGACGACACGCCGCGCGACATGAACATGGCAGTCTATCGCCTGCTGCGCGCGACACGCGACGCTGCCTATCGCCGCGCCGGGCGCGTGGTGATGGACGGGATGACGCTCGACGTCTGGATCCGCCGGTCGTGACCCTTGCGCCACGGCGCGCGACGAGGCTCGTGCCGGCCGCCTTGATCCTGCTGCTCACCGTCGCCCTGCTGCTGCCCGCTTTCCTCGCGCCGGCGATGACGCATGACAGCTTCTGGATCGACCGGACGTGGTCCGAACAGTTCACGATGCTGCTGCGCTCCGGCAACCCCTATCCGCGCTGGCTGCCCTGGTCCTATGGCGGCCTGGGCGCGCCGGTCTTCTATTATTATGCGCCGCTGTCTTTCCATCTGGCGGGGCTGATCGGGCTGACGGGGATCGCCACCTACCCCGCTCTGCTGCTCGCATTCGGCTGCGCGTGGTTCGGATCGGGCCTCGCGATGCATGCGTGGCTGAAGGATCGGGCCGCGGCGCCATTGGCGGGCGCGCTGCTCTACATGGTGCTGCCGTACCACGTGATCGACTTCTACGGGCGCGGTGCGCTCGCCGAATTCTGCGCATTCGCGATCATCCCGCTCGTCGCGATCGGCATCTGCCATGCGGCGGATCGCGGGCGCAGCTGGCCGCTCGCGATTGCCTATACCGCGCTCATCATGACGCATTTGCCGACGGCAGTGATCGCCAGCGTGCTGCTGGTGGCTCCGCTCGCTTTGTGGTCCGCGCAGGGCGACATAAGACGCCTGCTGCCGGTCGCGACGGGGCTGGCGACGGGCTTGGCCGGCGCGGCGATCTATCTCGTGCCCGCACTGACGCTGCAACATCATGTAGCGCTCGGCTCGCTGTGGGACGTGCCGTTCCTGCAGCCCGCGAATTGGAGCCTGCTGCACCCCGCGCGCTGGACGAGTACCAGCTACGTGCTGCTGTTCGACGGCCTCGCGCTCGCGACCGCCGCGACGGCGCTGCTGCTGAGTGGGCGCCGCCCCGGCTTCTGGACGATATGGACGGTGGCCATCGCCGCGATCGCTGCAGGGCTGCTGCCGGGCTTCTGGTCGCTGCCGGTGTTGAAGGCGGTCCAGTTTCCGTGGCGGGCGCTGGCGCTGGCCGAGTTCGGCCTCGCGACCGTGGCGGCCGGTCGGCGCGGATCGCCGGTGACGACAGTCGCGATCCTGCTGCCGCTGCTCGCCTTCGCGCTGACGATGCTATCGCCGGCCAACCCGCTACACGGCGATGCCATGACCCCACTACCGATTCCCGGCCGGCAGGACGTGATCGAATATCTGCCCGCCGGTGCGGTCGCCATGGGACGTGCACCCCGCACCCACCTGCTTCAAGCAGCGACCGCGACCGCGCGACGCCATCCGGGCGCGATGTTCAGCTATCCGTCGGTGCAGGCGCGCTGCGACGACGGATCGTCATCGCCGCCCCGACGCGATCGCGACAGCGCGCTGCTGGTGCGCGCGCCTGCCGATTGCCGGCTGGAGATCGGGCGGCTGCCGCAGGAATGGCTCGGCCTGTTCATCTCGCTGGCCGGCTGGGGGGCGGTCGCCGCCTCGGCCTACCGCCCTTCGCCGCGCCGTCTCAGCGCGCGAGCTTGTCCAGCTTGGTCTGCAGGCTCGCCAGCTGTTCCTTGAGCGTGGCGAGATCCTCCTTGTCCGACGATGGCGCGGCGGGGGGCGTGGGCATCGCGCCGGGCATCATCATGCCGGGCGGCGTCACGCCGGTGGCCTTGAAGGCCGCCGCCGCAGCTTCGAACATGTCGAGGTTGCGCTTGGCGATCTCGGCGAACGGGCCGCCGGCGAACGCGCCTTCCATTGCCTGACGGAATTGATCCTGGTTGCGGCGGAACGCCTCCATCGACGCTTCCAGATATTGCGGCACCATCGATTGCATCGAATCGCCGTAGAGCGAGATCAGCTGGCGCAGGAAGCTGACCGGCAGCATCGTCTGCCCGCGATTCTCCTCCTCCACGATGATCTGGGTGAGGATATTGTGGGTGATGTCCTCTTCGCTCTTGGCGTCGATGACCTTGAAGTCCCGCCCTTCGCGCGTCATCTGCGCGAGATGGTCAAGCGTGATGTAGCTCGACGACTCGGTGTTGTAGAGCCGGCGATTGGCGTACTTCTTGATGATGACCATGCCTGAGCCATCCGACGATTTTGCCATGCGCCCACCCTCTTCCGTAGTATCGGTTAACCTAGCACCAACCATTGGTGCGGCGCAACACAGACCGCGGCCTTTGCCGTTGTTCCTGAGGATGTTGCGCAGCGAAACGGCCGACGCGCCCGAACGGCTGGCGGCGGCCTTGCGCGGCTTGCGGGTTTACCAGCAGGCACCGCGCGGCGAGGCCGCCGCACCGCCGCCCGAAATCGCCCGCGTCGGTCGCGCCTGCCTGCGCGATTATGGCGGATCGGGCCGGCCGATCCTGTTCGTGCCGTCGCTCATCAACCCGCCCGACGTGCTCGATCTGGATGCCGAGCGCTCGCTGCTGCGCTGGCTGGCGACGCGCGGGGTGCGGCCGCTGCTGCTCGACTGGGGCGCGCCTGCCGCCGACGAGACCGACCTCGACATATCGGGCCATGTCGAGCGCCTGCTGCTGCCGCTGATCGCGGCGATCGGCGAGCCGCCGGTGCTGGCGGGCTATTGCCTCGGCGGGACGATGGCGGTGGCGGCCGCTCAGCTCGCCCCCGTCCGCGCGCTCGCGCTGATCGCGACGCCGTGGCATTTCGGGCATTATCCGGCGGAGGATCGCATCGCCCTGGCGGAGCTGTGGCGTGAGGCCGGCCCGGTGACCGATGCGCTGGGCCTGTTGCCGATGGACCTGCTGCAGGCGGCCTTCTGGCGGCTCGATCCCGGCCGCACCGTCGCCAAGTTCGAGCGGCTCGGGATGGACCCGCCCACCGAGGAGGCGTTGCGCGCCTTCGTCCGGCTGGAGGATTGGGCCAATGACGGGCCGCCGCTGACGCGCGGCGCGGCGCGCGACCTGTTCGAGGGCTTCTATGCCACAGACCTTCCCGGCAGCGGGCAATGGCGCGTCGGCGGCGCGACGATCGAGGCGGACCGGCTCGACATGCCCGTGCTGGAGATCGCCTCGACCACCGATCGGATCGTGCCGCATGCCAGCGCGGTCGGCATCGGCACCCGCCTCGATCTCGCGCTCGGCCATGTCGGCATGATTGTCGGTGGGCGCGCGCGTTCCCATCTGTGGGAACCGTTGGCCGCGTGGCTTTCCGACCTTCCGGGAAGCTGATAGGCGGCGCCCGAACCGTTCCACGCCAGGAGAATATCCCGTGACTGACGTCGTCATCACTGCCGCCAAGCGGACCCCGGTGGGCAGCTTTCTCGGCCATTATGCGGCGACGCCGGCGCACGAGCTCGGCCGGATCGCGATCGTGGCCGCGCTGACGCAGGCGAGCGTGTCGCCCGAAGAGATTGACGAGGTGATCCTCGGCCAGGTGCTCACCGCCGCGCAGGGCCAGAATCCGGCGCGCCAGGCGTCGATGGCCGCCGGCATCCCCAAGGAAGTGCCCGCATGGAGCGTGCAGCAGGTATGCGGCTCGGGCCTGCGCGCGGTCGCCACCGCTGCGCAGGCGATCATCGCCGGCGATGCGCGGCTGATCGTCGCGGGCGGGCAGGAGAATATGTCGCTTTCGCCGCACGCGCAGGCGCTGCGCGCAGGGCAGAAGATGGGCAATCTCGAGCTGATCGACACGATGATCAAGGACGGGCTGACCGACGTCTTCAACGGCTATCACATGGGCATCACCGCCGAGAATCTGGCGGAGAAGTACCAGATCACGCGCGACCAGCAGGACGATTTCGCCTGCCGCAGCCAGAACAAGGCCGAGGCGGCACGCCGCGAAGGCCGGTTCGACGCGGAGATCGCGCCGGTGACGATCAAGGGCCGCAAGGGCGACACGATCGTCGACAAGGACGAATTCATCCGCGAGGGCGTGGTGGTGGCCAGCCTCGCCGGCCTGCGCCCCGCCTTCAAGAAGGAAGGCACCGTCACCGCCGCCAACGCCTCGGGCCTCAATGACGGCGCGGCGGCCCTGGTGGTGACCTCGTCCGACGAGGCCGAGCGGCGCGGCACGCCGATCCTCGCCCGGATCAAGAGCTTCGCCTCGTGCGGCGTCGATCCGGCGATCATGGGCATCGGCCCGGTGCCCGCCAGCCGCAAGGCGCTCGCCAAGGCCGGCTGGGAATTCGGCGACCTCGATCTGATCGAGGCGAACGAGGCGTTCGCCGCGCAGGCGCTGGCGGTGGGCAAGGAGCTCGGCTGGGATGCCGAGAAGGTCAACGTCAATGGCGGCGCGATCGCGATCGGCCATCCGATCGGCGCATCGGGCGCGCGCATCCTGACCACCCTGCTCTACGCGATGCAGGCGCGCGACGCGAAGAAAGGCCTCGCCACGCTCTGCATCGGCGGCGGCATGGGCATCGCGTTGTGCGTGGAACGCGACTGAACCTTGCGCGTGGAACGCGTCGGGCGCTCGCGCGTCATTCCGGGCTCATGCGGGGTTAAGGCGCGCGGCGTCAGGGGCTTTAAGGGATGATGAACGAAAGTGTCACCCGGCGCGCGGCGCTGGTTCGTGCCGGCGCCGCCGCGATGCTGGTGCCGGGCGTCGCCCGCGCCGCCGCACCGGCCGGCACGGCTTTCTCCTGGAACTGGCTGGTGGCGCGCGCCGGTGCGCTCGCCGCGCGCGCCTATGTCGCGCCGCCGCCGCCGGCCAAGGGCTCGAGCGCGGTCACCTACGACACGCTCAACCACATCGCCTATCGCGACGATCGCACGGTGTGGGGCACCAACGGCATCCCCGGCGTGCGCTTCTTCCCACTCAACAAATATGCGCATACGCCCGTCGAGATCGCTCTGGTCGAGAATGGGCGCGCCCGCCCCTTCCCATTCCGCCGCGACCTGTTCACCGGCGCCGACCAGATCCCGGCCGGGGTCGAGGGGTTTTCGGGCTTCCGCCTGATGAACCCGAACAATGTCGGCGACTGGTTCGCGATGCAGGGCGCTTCCTATTTCCGCTCGGCCGGCGCGCTCGACCAATATGGCCTGTCGGCACGCGCGCTGGCGATCGACACCGGCCTGTCGTCGCCTGAAGAGTTTCCGCGCTTCACCCATCTGTGGCTGGAGCCCGCCGGCACGAACGCGCTGACCATCTACGCTCTGCTCGATTCGCCGAGCGTGGCCGGCGCGTGGCGAATCGTCGTGCGCCGCACCGACGAGGGCGTGACGCAGGATATCAGCTGCGCGATGCAGTTCCGCCGCGCCGTCGCGCGGCTGGGCGTGGCGCCGTGCACCAGCATGTTCTGGTATGGCGAGGCCGATCGCCCGCAGGCGGTCGACTGGCGGCCGGAGATCCACGACAGCGACGGGCTCGCCATGCTGAGCGGTACCGGCGAGCGCATCTGGCGCCCGCTGCAGAATCCGCGGCAGAGCGTTACCAACAGCTTCGCCGACACCGATCCGAAGGGGTTCGGGCTGTTCCAGCGCGACCGCAATTTCGATCATTACCAGGACGACGGCATCTTCTACGAGAAAAGGCCGAACCTGTGGGTCGAGCCCAAGGGCGCGTGGGGCAAGGGCGCGGTGACCCTGTTCGAGATGGCGACCGGCGGCGAGACCGACGACAATATCGTCGCCTTCTGGACGCCCGCCACCAAGACCGCGCCGGGCATGCGCCTCGCGCTCGATTATCGCCTGCGCTGGACCGCGACCGAGCCGCTGCCCGGCGCGCGCGTGACCGACCTGTGGCGCGGCACCGCCGGCATTCCCGGCCAGCCGCCGATTCCGCACGCCACGCGGATCGTGATCGACTTCGCCGGACCGGCGCTCAAGGGGCTTGGGCGGACGAGCGGCGTGACGGCCGACGTCACGTTCGACCGGGGCAAGCCGCTCAGCGTTTCCGTTTATCCGGTCGTGGGGCGCAACGAAACCTGGCGAATGATCGTTGAGGCGAGTGAAACCGACGGCAAGCCGACAAATATGCGGGCATGCCTTCGGTCGGGGGGCACGGCGTTGACCGAAACGCTGCTGTACCAGATCATATGACGAGGGCGGAACCGGCGATGAGCTATACGGCGTGGGGAACCGAGGCGGACTTGCCGGCCGAACAGCCGCTGGCAATGCCGATCCAGGATTTCGGGCAGGCCCCGGCAGCCCGCGCGGGTCGGCTGCGCCAGACGCCCGACGGGCGGCGCGCCTTCCTGATCCTCGGCAGCGCCATCATCGGCCTGGTCGCGAGCTGCGGCATCGCCCGCCCGCTCGCGCTCGACGGGTTCGACGTGATCGATCTCGCGGCGACCTTGCTGTGCCTCGCCCTGTTCGCATGGATCGCGTTCGGCTTTCTCAATGCGGTGGCCGGACTGGTGACGTTGCTGACCGCGCGGCGCGCGCCCGACGGCGACCAATTGGTCCTGCCGAGGTCGCCCACCGCGGTGCTGATCCCCGTCTACAACGAGGATATGGGGCAGGTGGAGGACCGGATCGAGCGGATGATGCGCTCGCTCGACAAGGTCGGCGCCGCCACGTTGTTCGATTTCTTCATCCTCAGCGATTCGCATCGCGACGCGGAGACGGTCGAGCGCACCGCAGCACACCGCCTGCGCGACCTCGGCCTCGGCGCGGTCTATTATCGTCGGCGCACGTTCAACGAGGCGCGCAAGCCCGGCAATATCGGCGACTGGGTGCGACGCTTCGGCGGCGGCTATCCGGCGATGATCGTGCTCGACGCCGACAGCCTGATGACCGGCGAGACGATGGTGCGGCTGGCCGCGGGGATGGAGGCCGAGCCCAGCCTCGGCCTGATCCAGACCAATCCACTGCTGACCGGCGGCAAGACGCTGTTCGCGCGCTGGCAGCAATTCGCGACCGCATTTTACGGGCCCATCGCCAGCGCGGGGCTCGCCTGGTGGTCGGGCGACGAGGCGACCTTCTGGGGCCATAATGCGATCCTGCGCACCGCCGCATTCGCGCAGAGCTGCGGCCTGCCCAAGCTCGCCGGCCCCGAGCCGCTCGGCGGCCACATCATGAGCCACGACATGGTCGAGGCGGCGTTGATGCGGCGGCGTGGCTGGGGCGCGCGGCTGATGCTGCTGGATGCCGGCAGCTACGAGGAATGCCCGCCGACCCTGGTCGATCATGGCGTTCGCGACCGCCGCTGGGCGCAGGGCAATCTCCAGCATCTCCGCCTGCTCGACACGCCGGGGATGCACTGGATCAACCGGCTGCAATTGCTGATGGGCGCATCGGCCTACATCACTTCGCCCTTGTGGCTGCTGGCGCTCACGCTCGGCCTGTTCCAGGCGGTGCGCACGGGCACGCCGATGGCCGATCTCGGCACGCCGGTATGGCTGATCGCGCTGACCGTGGTGCTGCTGTTCGGCACGCGGCTGCTGGCGGTGATCTGGGCGGCACACGATGCGCGGCTGGTGCGGATGATGGGCGGGTGGCGCCGGATTTTCCTCGGCATCGCCGCCGAAATCCCGCTGTCGATCATCACCGCGCCGATCATGATGATCTCGCAGTCGATCGCGATCGCCGAGATCCTCGGTGGCCGCCCGAGCGGCTGGAAGCCGCAGCGGCGCGACGCCGACGGGCTCAGCTTGGCAGAGACGTTCGATCATTATCGCTGGCACATGCTGGCCGGCCTGATCTTCTGGACGATGGCATTGTCCGAGGTGGGCGGCGCGCTGTGGGAGCTTCCGGTAGCGCTCGGCCTGCTGGGCGCGCCGTTCATCGCCAGCTTCACCTCGCGGATCGACGTCGGTGATCGCGCCGCGCGCTGGGGGATCTTCTCGGCCGATCCGCGCAGCGCGATCGTGGATGCGCCGGTGGTGGTGGAGCTCAAGCCACGTTTCACGCCGGGATCGAAGCTGGCGGCCTGAGCCGCCAGCAAGCGACGTTCGGTTCAGCGCAGCGGCGGCGTCTCTTCGGGCCGCGCCTTGCCCTCATTCTTGGCATTGTCGATCGCGCCGCCGGGATCGGGGTGCGGGGTGGTGGCCGCCTTGCCGGCGCGCGCGTCGCGATTGACGCCCTCGATATCTGAGGAGGGCTGGGAATTGGGCGGTTGGGCCATGGCGTTTCTCCTTACCAATAGCCGGTCAACGCGCGGCGCGGCGCTCGGTCCCCGTATCGGACGCACGATGCTGGCATGACGCCGCAAGTGCAGGCACAAAGAGCCGTCATGGCCGGAGATATGAGAATGATTCGCAGCCTTTCCCTGACGATCGCCGCCACCGCCCTCGCCGCATCGCCGATCGCGGCGCAGACGCCCGTCACCGCCACCTTCAAGGGCGTGCAGGGCACCGCGACGCTCACCCCCGCGCCCAAGGGCATATTGATCCGGATCGAGGCGAGCGGCCTCACCCCCGGCTGGCACGGCATCCACATCCACGAGAAGGGCGATTGCAGCGACGCCGCGTTCAAGGCGGCCGGCGCGCACGTTCACATGGCGACGCCCGCGGTCCACGGGCTGCTCAACCCGCAGGCCAGCGACCAGGGCGACCTTCCCAACCTCTATGTCGGTGCCGACGGTACGGTGAAGGCGGACCTGTTCACGTCCCTGGTGATGCTGCCCGCGCTGCAGGACGCCGATGGCGCCGCGATCGTGATCCACGCCAAGCCGGACGATTACACCACCCAGCCGATTGGCGGCGCGGGCGATCGCGTGGCGTGCGCGGTGGTGCGGTAGCGCTTACATCCAACGCCCGTTCATGCTGAGGAGGCATTGAGCGCAGTCGAAATGCCGTCTCGAAGCACCTTCAAGGCCCTTCGAGACGAGGCTTCGACTGCGCTCAGCCTCTCCTCAGGGCGAACGGGGTCATAGCTACCGCGCTCCGCGCTTCTCCGCGCGCGCCTGCTTCGCCTTGCCGTAGCGCGTCTGGCGGGTGCCCGGCTTGCCGACGGTCGAGTTGCCGCGCACCGGCGCCTTGTGCTCGACCGATGGCAGGCCGAGTTCGTCCGCCTCCAGCTTGCGGATCTCGTCGCGCAGGCGGCCGGCCTCCTCGAATTCGAGGTCGGCGGCGGCGGCGCGCATCTTCTTCTCGAGATCCTCGATATAGCCGCGCAGATTGTGGCCGACCATGTGCGGCCGATCCTCGATGCCGGTATCGACCGTCACCTGATCGCGGCTGGACAGGTGCGCGACGATATCGGTGATGTTGCGCTTCACGCTTTCGGGCGTGATGCCATGCTCGACATTGTAAGCCTGCTGCTTCTCGCGCCGGCGCTGCGTCTCCGCCATCGCGCGTTCCATCGATCCGGTGATGCGATCCGCATAGAGGATCACCTTGCCGTCGGCGTTGCGCGCGGCGCGGCCGATCGTCTGGATCAGCGAGGTTTCGGAGCGCAGGAAGCCCTCCTTGTCCGCGTCGAGGATCGCGACCAGCCCGCATTCGGGGATGTCGAGCCCCTCGCGCAGCAGGTTGATGCCGACCAACACGTCGTAGACGCCGAGCCGCAGATCACGGATCAGCTCGATGCGCTCCAGCGTCTCGACATCGGAATGCATGTAGCGGACCTTGAGCCCCGCCTCGTGCAGATATTCGGTCAGATCCTCGGCCATGCGCTTGGTCAGCGTGGTGACGAGCGTGCGATAGCCCTGCTTCGCCGTCTCCTTCGCCTCATGGACCAGATCGTCGACCTGGCTCTCGATCGGGCGGATGTCGATCGGCGGATCGATCAGCCCGGTCGGACGGATCACCTGTTCGGAGAAGACGCCGCCGGTGCGCTCCATCTCCCACGTGCCCGGCGTCGCCGAGACGTAGACCGATTGCGGGCGCATCGCGTCCCACTCGTTGAAGCGCAGCGGGCGGTTGTCGATGCACGACGGCAGGCGGAAGCCATATTCCGCCAGCGTGATCTTCCGCCGGTGATCGCCGCGCGCCATGCCGCCGACCTGCGGCACCGTCTGGTGGCTCTCGTCGACGAACAGCAGCGCATTTTCGGGAAGATATTCGAACAGGGTCGGCGGCGGCTCGCCCGGCAGGCGGCCGGTAAGGAAGCGCGAATAATTCTCGATGCCGGCGCACGATCCGGTCGCGGCGATCATCTCGAGATCGAAATGGGTGCGCTGCTCAAGCCGCTGCGCCTCCAGCAGCTTGCCCTCGGCGTTCAGCTCCTTGAGCCGCTCGGTCAGCTCGAAGCGGATCGCCTCGGTCGCCTGCTTCAGCGTCGGGCCGGGGGTGACATAATGGCTGTTGGCATAGACGCGCACGCTGTTGAGGTTGGCCGAGGTCTTGCCGGTCAGCGGATCGAATTCGGTAATCGCCTCGATCTCGTCGCCGAAAAAGCTGATCCGCCACGCGCTGTCGTCATAATGCGAGGGGAACAGCTCGAGCGTGTCGCCGCGCACGCGGAAATTGCCGCGCGCAAACGCCTGGTCGTTGCGCTTGTACTGAAGCGCGACGAGCTTGCGGATGATCTCGCGCTGGTCGACCGTCTGGCCCTTCTTCAGGTCGAAAATCATCGCCGAATAGGTCTCGACCGAACCGATGCCGTACAGGCACGACACCGACGCGACGATCAGCACATCGTCGCGTTCGAGCAGCGAGCGCGTGGCCGAATGGCGCATCCGGTCGATCGCTTCGTTGATCGAGCTTTCCTTCTCGATATAGGTGTCTGACCGCGGCACATAGGCCTCGGGCTGGTAGTAATCGTAGTAACTGACGAAGAACTCGACCGCATTGTCGGGAAAGAAGCTCTTGAACTCGCCATAGAGCTGCGCGGCGAGGATCTTGTTGGGCGCGAGAATCAATGCGGGGCGCTGCAGCGCCTGCACCACCTTGGCCATCGTGAAGGTCTTGCCCGATCCGGTGACGCCCAGCAGCACCTGATCACGCTCGCCCGCCAGCGCCTGCTCGACCAGTTCGGCGATCGCGGTCGGCTGGTCGCCTGCCGGCTCGTAATCGGAGACGAGGCGAAAGGGCTTGCCGCCTTCCAGCTTGTCGGGGCGCTCCGGACGATGGGGGATGAAGCTCTGCCCGGTGTCGGGCTCGGCGAGGCTCGTGCGGATCTGGATGGCCATAAGTGGAATATGGGGCGTGACCGCCTTTTGTTCCAGTCGGTCAGGCGGGTTCGAACATCGCATAGGTTCCGTCGCGCGCGCATTCCCTCCAACCGGCCGCAAGCCATGCATCGGCCTGCAGCGGATTGACGTAGAGCACGGTGATCGGTCGCGGGTTGCGCCGCCATGATGCCAGCGCGCGCTCGGCGACGGCGGCCACGACCGGCGCGTCGAACGGGTTGAACAAGAACAGCACCAGCGGCGTGTCGGGAAATTCGTATGCGGCGGCGTCGCCGTGCACCAGCTCGAAGCGGTCGCGATCGGGCCGCCCCGCCAGATTGGCGGTCGCGACGGCGTGCATCTCTGCGGTGAACTCCACGCCGATCAGTCGACGGAACGGATAAGCGGCGGCCATCAGCAGCGCCCGCCCCTTGCCCGAGCCCAGATCCACGAAGGTCGCGACCGACAGATCGCGGTCGAGCATGGCCAACGCCGTGGCGAACTCCCCAGGATCGGACGCGATATGGCTCGTCCCGTGGCCTGCATTTCCACCGACGACAGTAAGGTCGTAAAGATGCTGGACCCCGCCCGTATCGACGCCCGATTTGCGGTCGAATTCCGCGTCGATCGCCGCCTTGCGCGCGGCGTAGGCGCGCTGCCCCGCCGAACCGGCCCCGAGCATCAGCCGCACCTTGTTGGCCACGCGGATTGTGAAATTCCGCGCGCCCGATGTGCGCAAAACCCGCCACGCGCGCGCCAAACGTGGTCCGATTCGGATGTTTATCATGCGAATATCTGGCCGTTTCGGTTCCACGTCGAATACATATTCCTCAAGTAGCGTGCAATTAAGCCTTTTTGAACATGCCGGCTTAACGTATATCTCGCATCGGGAAGAAGCTATCGTCACTAATGGGGTGATCGAATTGTTAAGGCTTCCGATAACCCCGGCCGGCACGGTGCCGGCTTTCACGACATCCGTCGCAGTCGTACGCTCGGCGCACGATCGAGATCTGGAGGAGCCCGGCGAATGGTCGGACGTTGACACCGGCATGAGCGGCACGCGAAGCCAAGTTCTGCGCGCCGGCGCCCTCCGCCTGGCCAAGGTTCTGCTTCTTTCGGCGATCCACCACCGCGCGCTCCGCGCCTTCAGCAAGGCGCCTGCGGGGAGCTTCCTGGCGCGCGTCCTCGCCGACCGGCCTGAGATACGCGGCATGGTCCTCACGCCTTACGTGTGCGCGACGTGGGACGCACCGACGCGGATCGCGCGCGTCGCCGACCATTGCGGGATCGCCGAAGAGCTGGGCCCGATCTTTACCCTCACCAGCCACGATTATGCGCGGTTGATCGACCTGCCGCAGATCGGCCCCGGCTATCATCTCCGGCTCGATTCACCGCGCTGGATGACGCGCGACGGCCTGCTCAACCTCAGCCTGTGGGACGAGACGCGGCGGCTCTACAATCTGTCGTTCGACCTTGCCCACAACGAGAAGGGGGCGTTGATCGCCTATGTCGGCGGCGTGCAGGGCCAGCGCGGCGACGACATGCTCGACGTCTATCGCGGGCTAACCAAGGCGGCGCACGGCATGCGTCCGCGCGACCTGACGATCGAGCTGTTCCGGATGCTGTGCGGCGCCATCGGCGTAACCTGCATCCTCGCCGTCTCCGACGAGAATCGCTATCAGCGTAGCGCCTATGTCGCGGCGCATGCCAGCGATCCGGTCGGCATCGAATATGATGCGATCTGGCAGGAGCGCGGCGCGGTTCGCCGCCCGGACGATTTCTACGATCTGCCGCTGGCGCCGGCGCGGCGCGATGCTGCGGCGATCCCGCCCAAGAAGCGCGTACTGTATCGCAAGCGCTACGAGATGCTCGATGAGCTGCAGATCTGCCTCTACGTCGCGATCTACAATCGCAGCGCGCTGGCCGTGCGCCAATGGGAGCGGCGCGGCGCGTCGCAGCCGAGCGTCGCGATGACATGGGACGACAAGACCCGGACCAAGGGCGCCGATCGCGGCGCCACGGCCGCTCCCGCATCGGTCGAGCGCGACGAACAGACCGAGCGGCGCCTCAGCGACCGCCGCGTCTAGTCGTCATTCGGCGACGAACGGGCTGGCCGGTGCGTGCAGTCGCGCTCTATAGCGATTGACGATGACGCAACCTGACTCGCCGCCTTCATCCCTGGCCCCCGTCGGCGTGGTGGTGATCGGCCGCAACGAGGGCCAGCGGCTCAAGGATTGCCTCCAGTCGGTGCGCGACATCGAGCATGTGGCCTATGTCGATTCCGGATCGACCGACGGCAGCCAGGCCTATGCGCGTTCGCTGGGCATGACGGTGGTCGAACTCGCCGTGCCGCCCAACTTTACTGCCGCGCGCGCGCGCAATGCCGGGCTCGCCGCTTTGCTCGCGGCTGCGCCGGACCTTGCCTTCGTGCAGATGGTCGACGGCGACTGCACGGTGCAGCCCGAGTGGATCGCGACGGCGCTGGACGCGCTCGCGCAGGTGCCCGATCTCGCTGCCGTGTTCGGCCGGAGACGCGAGCGCTTTCCCGACGCCTCACGCTACAATGCGCTGTGCGACTGGGAGTGGGACGTGCCGGTCGGCGAGGTCGATGCGTGCGGCGGCGACGTGATGCTGCGCGTCGCGGCGCTGGTCGAGGCCGGCGGCTATCCCGACGAGATGATCGCCGGCGAGGAGCCCGATCTGTCGGCGCGGATGCGCGCGCGCGGCTGGCGGCTGTGGCGGATCGCGCCCGAAATGACGCTGCACGATGCGGCGATGACGCGCTTCGGCCAGTGGTGGAACCGCACCCGCCGTTCGGGCCACGCCTTCGCCGAGCTGGCGCAGCGCCACCCGAAGTTGAAGACGCCCGATTATGTCCGGATTTGCCGCCGCATAATCCTGTGGGGCGGCGTGCTGCCCGGCCTCGCAATGCTGGGCGTGGTGCTGGCGCCGCTCGCGAGCCTGCGCTGGCTGGCGCTGAGCTTCGCGATCATCGGCCTGTTCTGCCTCAACAGCGCGCGGATCGCGCGCGGCGAGCGGCGGCGCGGCATGGCGCCCGCGCTCGCCTCGGCCAGCGGCGCCTTGCTGATGATCGGCAAGTTACCGCAATTTCTCGGCCTCGTCCGCTTCCACCTCAACCGCTGGAGCGGCCGCCGCCCGCGCCTGATCGAATATAAGGGCGCCACGGCGGCATGAGCCTGTGGGCGCAGATCGCCGAGGATTGGCGTGCGCATGGGCGCGACTGGACCCGGCCGGGCTTTCGCGCGGTGGCGGTGCATCGCTTCGGCGTGTGGCGGATGGGCGTGCGGCCGAAGCTGCTGCGTGCGCCGCTCAGCCTGGTCTATCGGATGCTGTTCCGGCGCTGTCGCAACCATTATTCAATCGAACTGCCTTATTCCGCCAGCGTGGGCCGCGGCGTGGTGATCGAACATCAAGGCGGCATCGTCATCCATGGGGCGAGCGTGATCGGGGACGGCTGCATCATCCGGCAGAATTGCACGCTCGGCCTGCGCCGGCTCGACGCGCTCGATGACGCGCCGATCCTCGGCAAGGGCGTGCAGCTCGGCGCGGGCGCGGTTTTGCTCGGCCGCATCCATATCGGCGACGGCGCGGTGATCGGCGCCAATGCGGTGGTGCTGATCGACGTTCCGCCCGGCGCGATCGCCACCGGCGTGCCCGCTGCGATCCGCGAGCGGCGAACGATATGACGGCCACACCGTCGATCGCGGTGGTGATCGTCAATTATCGCTCACCGGAGCTGACGCTCGGCGCGCTCGACGCGCTGGCAGGCGAGCGCGCGGGGCTGCCCGGCCTGCGCGCGATCGTGGTCGACGGCGGCTCGGGCGACGGATCGGCCGACAAGCTCTCCGAGGGGCTACGCGATCCCCGTTTCCAGGGCTGGGCGAGCCTGCTGGCGCTGCCGATCAATGGCGGCTTCGGCTGGGCCAACAATCAGGCGATCCTGCGCCTGCTGCAAGGCCCCACCCCGCCTGATTATATCCACCTGCTCAACCCCGACACGCGGGTCGAGCCCGGCGCGGTGCGGGCGCTTGCCGACGAGCTTGCCGCCTATCCGCGCTGCGGGGCGGTCGGCAGCCTGCTGCTCGACCCCGACGGCACCCCCTCGGGCTCGGCCTTCGCCTTCCCCACGCTGGCGGGCGAATTTGCGCGCGGCTCGCGCATCGGTGCAATCCGGCGGGCGCTGCGCGTCAAGGAGCCGATGCTGCAGGGCGCTGGCCCGGTCGACTGGGTGACCGGCGCCAGCGTGATGATCCGCGCGGAGGCGCTGAAGGCGAGCGGCCTGTTCGACGACGGCTTCTTCCTCTATTTCGAGGAGGTCGAGCTGATGTGGCGGCTTACCCGCGCCGGCTGGGAGATCCGCCACCAGCCCGCCAGCCGCGTGATCCACGACGGCGGTGCCGCGACCGGGGTCAACATGTCGGGACGCGAGGCCTATCGCCGGCCGCCGCTGCCGGCTTACTGGTATCGCTCGCGTCGGCGCTTCTTCACGCTGACGAACGGCGCGACCGGCGGCTCGCTCGCCAGCGCCCTGTTCCTCGCCGGGCGCATGCTCTCGCCGCTGCGTTCGGTGATCGAGGTCGGCAAGCCGCGCATGCGCATCGCCAACGAGCTGCGCGACGTCGCCCGCCACGGCACGCTGCCGGTCGCCGCCGATCACCACCCTGCCCCCGCGCGCTGGACCGATGCGCCCGATCAGCCCCCGGCATGGATGGCGAAGGGATAGCAGCAGGCGCGTCGTCACCCGTTCGCAGATGATCGTCATCCCCGCGCAGGCGGGGATCCATCAGCCGCGCAGTCGCTCCAAAAACGCTGCGGTTGCGTGAATGGATTCCCGCCTGCGCGGGAATGACGAGGGGCGCAGGATTCTCCCGACGCCGCTCGCCCTGAGGAGCCGTTGAGCCCGTCGAAACGGCGTCTCGAAGGACATGCGCGGAGGCCGAGTCCTTCGAGACGGGCCTTCGACTGCGCTCAGTCCCTCCTCAGGACGAACGGGTCAAGGAGCGTCATCCCCTCAGAACGGCAGCTTGAACCCGGGCGGGAGCGGCAGGCCGGCGGTCATCTTGCTCATCTCGGCGCTGCCCGCCGCATCGGCCTTGGCGCGCGCGTCGTTGATCGCGGCGGCGATCAGATCCTCGAGCATATGCTTCTCCGACGGATTGAGCAGGCTATCGTCGAGCGCGACGCCGAGGATGCGGCCCTTGGCGGTCGCGCGGATCTTGACCAGCCCGCCGCCCGAAGCGCCCTCGACCTCGATCTTGTCGAGGCCCGCCTGCGCGTCGGCCATCTGCGCCTGGATGTTCTGCGCCGCTTCCTGCGCGGCCTGCAGCAGCTCGTTCATGTCCTTCATTGCATCGCACTCCGTGGCTCTTCGATCAGCTCGGCGTCGGGGAAGGCGGCGCGGACCGCCGCCACCATCGGCGCATCGAGAATGGCGTCGCGCGCCGCCTGCTCCTGCGCGCGCTCCTGCTCGCGCATGCTGGCCTTGCCAAGCCCTTGCGCGACGGAGATTTCCCAGCGCAGGCCGCTCTCGCCGAACTTGGGATTGATGCAGGCCAGCACCTCCTGCACGAAGCCGGGGCCGATCGCGCGGCTTTCCGCCAGCACGATTTCGGGCGGCGCGAAGCGGATCACGCGCGCCTCCTCGAAACAGGCGGCTAGGCGCAGCGCGCCCTTCTGCTGAAGCAGAGCGTGGAACGCCTCGGGCGTGTCGGGCAGCGCGGCGACCGGTGCGGGCGGCGGCGGCTCGGGCTGGCTGACGCTCGGCGCGGGCGCCGTCCCGAGCGGCTCGCCCGCCTGCAGCCGTTTCGCCAGATCGCCGGGATCGGGCAGCTGGCTGGCATGCACCACGCGCAGCAGCGCCATTTCGACCGCCTCGCGCGGTCCGGGCGCACCGAGCACCTCGGCATGACCCTTGAGCAGCAGCTGCCACAGCCGGTGGAGCGCGACGAAACCCAGCCGGCTTGCCCAATCGGCATAAGCCTGCCGCTCCTCGACCGACAGCGCCGGATCCTCCGCCCCGCCCACCTTGGCGCGGGTGACGCCGTGGACCACCTCCAGCAGGCCGCGCAGCAGCGCCGCCGGCTCGACCCCCAGCGCGTCCTGCTGCGCCACCGCCGCCAGCACGCCCGGCACGTCGGCGGCGAGCAGGCAGCCGAACAGCCGCCGGATCGCGCCGCGATCGCTCAGGCCCAGCATGTCGCGCACCTGCGCCGCCGTGACCGCGCCGCCGTCCATGCCGGCATGCGCGATCGCCTGATCGAGGATCGACAGGCCGTCGCGCGCCGACCCTTCCGCCGCGCGCGCGACCAGCGCGAGCGCCTCGGGCTCGGCGGCGACATGCTCGGCCTCGGCGACGTGCGCGAAGTGGCGCGCGAGCAGGTCGGCCGGGATGCGCTTCAGGTCGAAGCGCTGGCAGCGCGACAGCACCGTCACCGGCACCTTGTTGACCTCGGTCGTCGCGAACAGGAACTTCACATGCGCCGGCGGCTCCTCCAGCGTCTTCAGCAGCCCGTTGAAGGCCGCCTTCGACAGCATGTGGACCTCGTCGATGATGTAGACCTTGTAGCGCGCCGAGACCGCCGCATAGCGCACCGCCTCGATGATCTCGCGAATGTCGTCGATGCCGGTGTGGCTGGCGGCGTCCATCTCGACCACGTCGATGTGGCGGCCCTCGGCGATGGCGACGCACGGCTCGCACACCCCGCACGGATCGATCGTCGGGCCGCCCTGCCCGTCCGGCCCGATGCAGTTGAGCGCCTTTGCGATCAGCCGCGCGGTCGAGGTCTTGCCGACGCCGCGCACGCCGGTCAGCAGGAAGGCATGCGCCAGCCGGTCGCGCTTGATCGCGTTGCCGAGCGTCTGGACCATCGCGTCCTGCCCGATCAGCTCGGAGAAACGCTGCGGCCGATATTTGCGCGCGAGCACGCGATAGGGGGTCGCCGGCGCGGCCTCGCGTGGCGGGGACGGCGTCTCGGGGACGCCCAGATCGAAACCGAAGGAGTCGGACATTGCGGCTATCTAACCAGCCTGGACGGGAAAGCCCACCCGTCACCCCGGACTTGTTCCGGGGTCCACGCCGCCGCAAGAGCCGAACCCGGCGGGGATCGCCGCCCGGTGGACCCCGGAACAAGTCCGGGGTGACGATGGCGTTTTGTGAAAACAGTAGGAGCCGGACGACCCGACGAGAAATCGTTGTGGCTGCTTCCTTCCGGATCTGACCAGGTTGGCGACGACGCCGCCCGCCCGACTCCCGCGCGCCCTATGCGGAATGTGCGGGCCGCTGGCAAGCGCGGCGAATATCCGCTTCTTTCTGCTCCCCTCCGTTCGCCCTGAGGAGGCACTGAGCGACGTCGAACTGCCATCTCGAAGGGTCCGCTCAGGTGGTTCGAGACGAGCCTTCGCCTTGGCTCAGTCTCTCCTCACCACGAACGGTAAGTGGCAAGCCTCGCACCCTACCGCATCAGCACCAGTTCCTCGGCCATGCTCGGGTGGAGCGCGATCGTGTCGTCGAACGCCTGCTTGGTGAGGCCGGCCTTCACCGCGATCGCCGCCGCCTGCAGGATCTCGGGCGCCTCGGGGCCGATCATGTGGATGCCAAGTACCTTCTCGGTCTCGGCATGGACGATCAATTTGTAGAGCGCGCGCTCGTTGCGGTTGGCGAGCACGTTCTTCATCGGGCGGAAATCGGAGGTGTAGACCTTCACCGCACCAAATTTGCCCTTGGCCTGAGATTCGGTGAGGCCCACGCCCGCCAGCGGCGGGTTGCTGAACACCGCCGACGGCACGCAGGCATAATCGACGCGATGCGGCTTGCCTCCGAACTGGGTGTCGGCGAAGGCCTGCCCCTCGCGGATGGCGACCGGGGTGAGCTGGATGCGGTCGGTGACGTCGCCCACCGCGAAGACGCTGTCGCACACCGTCTTGCTGTCGCCGTCGACCGGGATCGCGCCGCGATCGTTCAGCACGATGCCGGCGGTCTCGAGCCCCAGCCCGGCGGTGTTCGGGCGACGGCCGGTCGCGAACATCAGCATGTCGCAATGCAAGGGGTCGCTGCCGCTGATGTGGACCAGCAGCGAGCCGTCTTCCTGCTTCTCCGCCTTCTGGAAATTGGCGTGGAACTTGAAGTCGATGCCCTTGGCGGTCGAGATCTGAAGCAGTCGGTCGCGGATCTGCTCGTCATAGCCGCGCAGGATCTGGTCGGTGCGGTTGACCAATGTCACGTGCGCGCCGAACTGGTGGAAGATGCCGGCGAATTCGTTGGCGATGTAGCCAGCACCACCGATCACGATCCGCTTCGGCACGTCGGGCAGCTCGAACGCCTCGTTCGAGGTGATGCCGAGCTCGGCGCCGGGAAAATCGGGAATGTCGGGGGTCGCGCCGGTCGCGATCAGGATCAGCTTGGACGTCACCGTCCGCTCGCCCACCTTGAGCGTGTTGGGGCCGAGCAACGTCGCGCGCGCCTTGATGATCTCGACATCGTTGTTGGCGAGCGTGGCGGAATAGATCGTTTCCAGCCGCGCCACCTCCGACAGCACGTTGTCGCGCAGCGTGGGCCAGCTGAAATCGCATTCGGGCACCTGCCAGCCGAAACGGCGCGCATCGGCCAGATCCTCGGCGAAATGCGCGCCGTAGATCAGTAGCTTCTTCGGCACGCAGCCGCGGATGACGCAGGTGCCGCCGACGCGAAACTCTTCCGCCACCGCGACCCGCGCGCCATGCGCCGCCGAGACCCGCGCCGCGCGCGTGCCGCCCGATCCGGCGCCGATCACGAAGAGGTCGTAGTCGTAATCGGCCATCATGTCGTCCGGTACAGGAGGAAGGGGGTGGCGGCGATGTAGGGGGTGCACCCCGTGCGGGCAATTCGGAAAGGCCGATCAATGTGATCGTCCGGCCTCTTGCCAGCGGCGCGCCCCGCCCGCATCCTCGCGCCATGAAGACGATCGCCGCGCTGCTGCCGCTCCTGCTCGCCACCCCGCCCGCGCTCGCCGAGCGCTTCGAGTTGCCCGCCGGTCCCTCGACCGTCGCATGGGGCCATTACGAGGCGGCGGGCCGCCCGGTGCTGACGATCCGATCGGGCGACACGGTGAAGATCCACACGCTCATCACCAACAACCCCACCGGACTGGAGAAGGCCGGGGTCAAGCCGCAGGACATCGAGCAGTCGCTGCGCGACATCTATGCGCAGGTGACGGACAAGGGGCCGGGCGGCCACATCCTGACCGGCCCGATCGCGATCGAGGGCGCGCAGCCGGGCGACACGCTGGAGGTGCGGATCGAGAAGATCGATCTCGCCATCCCCTATGCCTATAACGCCTTCCGCTACGGTGCGGGCTTCCTGACCGACGATTTCCCGTATTCGCGGATGAAGATCATCCCGCTCGACGCGAAGTCGATGACCGCGCATTTCGCGCCCAGCATCACGATCCCGCTCCATCCCTTCTTTGGCAGCATGGGCGTGGCGCCGCCGCCTGCCTTCGGCCGTTACGACAGCACCGCGCCGACGATCATCGGCGGCAACATGGACAATAAGGATCTGGTCGCGGGCACGACGCTCTACCTGCCGGTCTACGCGCCCGGCGCCCTGTTCGAGGTGGGCGACGGCCATGCCGGGCAAGGCAATGGCGAGGTCGACATCACCGCGCTCGAGACCAGCCTCGTCGGCACGTTCACCTTCGTGCTGCACAAGGGCGGCCTTGCCGGGCCGGCCTATCCGCGCGCCGAGACGCCGACCCATTATATCGCGATGGGCTTCGACGACGATCTGTCGAACGCGACGCGCAAGGCGCTTCGCAACATGATCGACTGGCTGGTGGCGTACAAGGGGATGACGCGCGACGATGCCTATATGCTGCTGAGCGTCGCCGGCGACGTGTCGGTGACCGAGCTGGTCGATCGCAACAAGGGCGTCCACGTCTCGCTCGCCAAGGCTTTGTTCACGGGCAAGTGAGCCTGCCCGACGGCTTCTTCGCGCAGGATGTGGTCGACCTCGCCCGCGCGCTGATCGGGGTCGAATTGCTGGTCGACGGGGTCGGCGGCACGATCGTCGAGACCGAGGCCTACGACATCGACGACGCCGCCGCGCACAGCTTTCGCGGCCCCAGCCCGCGCAACGCAGCGATGTTCGGTCCGGTCGGCCACGCTTATGTCTATCGCATCTACGGGCTGCACTGGTGCCTCAACCTCGTCGGCGGCAGCCGACCGGGCGGCGCGGTGCTGATCCGTGCGCTGGAACCGACGCTGGGGATCGAGCGGATGGTGATGCGGCGCAGCCTCGTCGACCCGCGTGCGCTGTGCAGCGGTCCGGGCAAGCTGGCGCAGGCGCTCGCCATCACCCGCGCGCTGGATGGGAATGCCCTCGATCTCCCGCCGTTCGCGTTGCACCATCCCGGCGCGGCGACGCGGGACATTCTCAGCGGTCCGCGCATCGGCATCACCCGCGCCGCCGATCTGCCCTGGCGCTTCGGGGCTGCAGGATCGCGCTTCCTGAGCCGTCCTTTCGCGCGCAGCGGCTGACGCACACGCCGTAACAAATCGCGCCCAGGCCGTTACAGACTCTCAACGAATTTTTATTCTCTTAAGAGTAGTCCGGATTGGACCAATCGGGGACTGTGATGCTAAACTGGTTCAAGGCCGACGCACCAATCCGGACAAAGTTCGAAGTTTTGGTGGCGGTGCAAGCAACGATCGCGGCGATGAGCATCGCCGGTATCTATCTCGCCGCGCACGCGCCGCCCGAGAAGCTCGGCTCCCTGATGATCGGCGGCGTCGCGATCGTATTGTTGCCGGTGCTGCTGACATGGTGGTCCGGCAAGGTGATCAGCGATCCCTATGTCGCCACCGTCCTCCGCATGGAAGGGTTGGCGGCCGGCGACGTCACGAGCGAGGTCGGCTTCGCCGATCACAAGGATTGCGTCGGCCGGATGGCGCGCGCGATGGCGGTGTTCCGCTCGAACGCCGAGGCGGTCAAGCTGGCGGGCGAGACCTCCGAAGTCGTCGTCCGCCGGCTCGGCGAAGGCCTCAGCCGCCTTGCCGCAAGCGACCTGACGCTGCGGATCGAGGAGCCGTTCGGCGGCCATTACGAAGAATTGCGCCGCGATTTCAACCGCGCGATGGATGCCGTGAGCGCCACATTGTCGAAGGTTTCGAACGCCACCGGCGCGATCAACACCGGCGCCAGTGAGATCCGCCAGGCATCGGACGATCTGTCGCAGCGGACCGAACAGCAGGCGGCCAGCCTCGAAGAAACCGCCGCGGCGATGAACGAGATTACCGATACGGTGCGACAGGCGGCCGGCGGCGCGGCCGAGGCCAACAAGGCGGTCGAGCAGGCGCGCGTCGATGCGGCACAGGCCGGCGAGGTCGTGCGGCGTGCGGTCGAGGCGATGGGCGGGATCGAGCGCACCTCCAACGAGATTTCCGACATCGTCTCGATGATCGATGGCATCGCCTTCCAGACCAACCTGCTGGCGCTGAACGCCGGCGTCGAGGCGGCGCGTGCGGGCGACGCCGGTCGCGGCTTTGCCGTGGTCGCATCCGAGGTGCGTGCGCTCGCTCAGCGCTCGGCCGAAGCTGCCAAGGACGTCAAGCTGCGCATCCTCGCATCGGGCGAGCAGGTCGCGGCGGGCGTCGAGCTCGTCACCGAGACCGGCCAGTCGCTCCGCCGCATCATCGAGCGGGTCGGCCATATCAGCACGCTCGTCTCGGCGATCGCGACCTCGGCCGAGCAGCAGGCAACCGGCCTGCAGCAGGTCAACACGGCGGTGGGCGAGATGGACAATGTCACCCAGCAGAATGCGGCGATGGTCGAGCAGGCGACGGCTGCGGCGCGCAGCCTCGCGACTGAAGCCGACGCCCTGGCTCGCGAAGTCGCCCGCTTTCGCATCGACGACGCCCCGAGCCCGCACGCCGAAGCCAATGTGCACGAGCTGCAGCATCGCGCCGCCGCGGCTGTTCGCCAGATCGCGCGTGCGCGCCCCGCGCGCAGCGGGGGCAATGCGGCCGTCGCGGTTGCGGACGACGATTGGTCGTCCTTTTAAGGGCCCGCCGCTGACGATCGATCCGGAGGGAACCGGAGGGGCTGCTCGTCGGTAGCTCCTCCATGCTCCGCGCGCTCTCCCTCGGCATCGCCGACCTCGCCGATCCACGCATCCTGGGGGTGCTGGTCCGCTCGCTGCTGGTGACGTTGCTCGTCTTTGCCGGGCTCGGGCTGGTCATCGCCTGGGCGCTCACCGGCGCCAATCCGTGCGGCTGGCTGTTCGACGATACGTGCGTGCTGGGTCTGTCGGCGAGCGGGCTCGGCGCGCTGATGCTGACCGTGCTGGGGATCTGGTTCCTGTTCCCCGCGGTCGCGCTGGGCGTGATCGCGGCCTACATGGACCGCATCGTCGGCATCGTCGAGGCGAAGCATTATCCCGAGGCCGCGGCGGCTGCCCGTCCGCTCGGCTGGGGGCGCGGCGCCTTGCTCGGGTTGCGCTCGAGCCTGCGCATCATCCTCTACAATCTGGTCGCTTTGCCCTTCTATATCCTGCTGCTGGTGACCGGCATCGGCACGTTGGTGCTGTTCGTGCTGGTCAACGGCGTCGCCTTCGGGCGCGACCTCGGCGAGATGGTGGCGGCGCGGCACGACGATCGCACCCATCGCCAATTGTGGCTCGCCAATACGCGCGGCGAGCGGAGCCTGCTCGGCGGGATCGTGACCGGCCTGTTCCTGATCCCGATCGTGAACCTGATCGCGCCGATCCTCGGCGCGACGGCGGCGGCACACCTCTTCCACGGTCGGCCGCGACCGACGATCGTGTCCGCCTCGACGATCGATCCGCTCCAGCCGGATTGACGCCCCACGCAGATCGTATACGATCTACGCACAATATTCCTGGGGGAGAGCCGTGACGATGATCCGCCGAGCCTGCGCGACGCTGATCGGCCTGCTCGCTGCGCTCGGCGCGCAGGCGCGGCCACCGATCGGCGCGGACATGACCGGCGACTGGGTGGTCACCGCCGCACCGTCCAATCCGGGCGTGCGGCTGCTTCACATCGCCCGCGCGGCGAACGGCGTAACCGGCACGATCACATCGGATTGGTATGGCGAGCTGCCGATGCTCGACGTGACGACGGAGCCCGCGGCTTTGTCCTTCTCGATCTATAACGGCAATCCGCGCATCGCCCGGATGCGCTTCCGCTTCGCGCAGGTCGGCAGCCAGTGGCACCTGACCGGGGCCGGTCGGCGGGGATCGAGCGACGCGCCGGCGCATCGCGCGACGGGCGCGGAGCTGGCGCGGCTGACCTTCCACGCCGCCCCTCTGCCGCCTTTGCGCGAGCTGCCCGACGATGGCCTCGCGCGCACGCCACCGATGGGGTGGAGCAGCTGGAACAAGTTCGAGGCCGCGATCGACGACGTGACGGTGCGCGCGACTGCCGACGCGATGGTGCGCTCCGGGCTGCGCGATGCCGGCTATCATTACGTGAACATCGACGACGGCTGGCAGGGCGCGCGCGACGCGCAGGGCATTCTCCATCCCAATGCCCGCTTCCCCGACATGAAGGCGCTGGCGGATTATGTGCATGCGCGCGGGCTCAAGATCGGCATCTACAGCTCGCCGGGCCCGAAGACCTGTGCCGGCTTTCCCGGCAGCTACGGCCATGCCGCGCAGGATGCGAAGACCTTCGCCGCGTGGGGCATCGACTATCTAAAATATGATCTCTGCTCGGGCGAAGGCTTCTTCAACACTGCGGAGAGCGTGCGCGCGACCTATCAGGAGATGGGCGCGGCACTGCGCGCGACCGGCCGGCCGATCGTCTACTCGCTATGCGAATATGGCCGGTTCGACGTCGGCGCGTGGGGCCGCAAGGTCGGTGGGCACCTCTGGCGCACGACGCGCGACATTACCGACGATTACGGCAACATGGCCGGCATCGGCTTCGAGAGCGACGGCATGCCGGACCATGCCGGACCGGGCGGATGGAACGACCCCGACATGCTGGAGATCGGCAATGGCGGCATGACCGCCGACGAGGAGCGCACCCACCTCGTTTTGTGGGCGATGCAGGCGGCGCCGCTGATGCTGGGCAACGACCTCACGACCGCCGCCCCGGCGACGCTCGCGCTGTTGTCGAATCGCGCGGTGATCGTGATCGATCAGGACCGGCTGGGCGTGCAGGGCCGGCGCGCATCGATCGACCGCGCGACCGAGGTCTGGACCAAGATGCTTGCCGACGGCACCACCGCCGTCGCCTTGTTCAACCGCGCCGACAAGGCGCAGGACGTGGTGGCGGTGTGGCGCCAGATCGGCCTGGCGGACGATGGCGCGGTGCACGACGTGTGGACGGGGACCGATACACCGCACCCCGGAACGAACTATACGGCGCGAGTGCCGGCGCGCGGGGTGGTGCTGTTGATCGTGCGGCCGCCGTCCCAACGCCAAATCGTCGGATAATCTGCGTAAATCACGCAAGCAGCATCGCCCGAATCCACGCAACTTCCATCGAAATCCAACTTAGATCGTTAACAGCCGATTCAGGTGTTTCTCGAATTGTAAAGCGACTGTTAATTCACCCTTGTTCTTCAAACAAAGGGGCTTGCAATGCGGTATTCGATCTTGGCGGCGGTGGTTGCAGCGACAATCGGTGGGGCAGCTGTCGCCGATGCATCGGTTGTCTACAGCTATAGCAATCCTGTGGGCGGCGCGTCGTTCAGTTATACGGCCAGCGATTTCATCACCAGCAACACCGCCATCAGCGGCGCGGCGACGAACTCCTGCTCCGTATTCGGTTTCACCTGCACCTCGGTCAACTTTTCGTTCTCCGGCGCCATCGCCACGATTTCTGCGAGCAGCCTGTTCCAGAGCCCGTTTGGCTCGCTCCCATTTTCGGACTCGTCGACGTTCAACGCGGCGGATCTGATGACGCCGGGTGCGCATGGCTCGACCAGCAACATCTTCGCATCGCTGACCGTGACGCAGATGGGCGGCGCCGTGCCGGAGCCTGCATCGTGGGCGATGATGCTGGCCGGCTTCGGCATTGCCGGCGGCGCGATGCGGCGGCGGCGTAACCTGGCGGTCAGCTTCGGCTGATTGCGCGGAGCGTAATATTAAGACCGAAACCTGGTCTCGCTACCCGTCATCCCGGACTTGATCCGGGATCCCGCTTCTTCTGTCTTCGTCGGAAGACAAGCGGGGCCCCGGATCAGGTCCGGGGCGACGGCAAGCCTGCCGTTTGACCCCAGAACCCCGGCTCGGGCGGCATCAGCATGCCGCCCGCATCGAGGCGCACCCCGCCCGGCCGATCCTCGCGCAGCCACAGCGGGCCGTCGAGATCGGCGCAGTCGGCCGCCTGCGCCACGCGCCAGGCCGCCGCGATCGACAGCGAGGTCGAGATCATGCAGCCGACCATCACGCCCAGCCCGCGCGCCCGCGCGCCCGCCAGCAGGTAAAGCGCCTCGGTGAGGCCGCCACTCTTGTCGAGCTTGATGTTGACCATGTCGTAGCGCGTCGCCAGCCGATCGAGATCGGCGGCGACGTGCGCGGATTCGTCGGCGCAGATCGGTACGCTGCGGACGAAGCCCCCCAGCGCCGCGTCCTCGGCCGCCGGCAGCGGCTGCTCGAGGAATTCGACGCCGCATTCGGCCAGCACCGGCTGCATGACGGCGAGGAGATCGAGCGACCAGCTTTCGTTCGCATCCACCACCAGCCGTGCTGCGGGCACCTCCGCGCGCACCGCGCGCAACGCGGCGGCAGGGTCGTCGGCATCGACCTTGACCTTGACGACGCGCGCGTCTGCCAGCGCGCGCGCCGCCTCGGCCATGCGCGCGGGCGTGTCGATCCCGACCGTCAGCGCGGTGGCGATCGGCGAAAGCGGTGGGCCGCCCGCAGCCGCCAGTCGCGCCTCCAGATCCCACAGGGCGCAGTCGACGGCGTTGCGCGCCGCACCCGGCGGCAGCAAGGCCCGCAATTCCTCGCGCCCCGCCCCGCCCGCCAGCGCATCGACGACCGACACGATCTGATCGCGCGCGCGCTCGGCGGTCTCGCCATAACGCGCGAGCGGCACGCCCTCGCCGCGCCCGAATAGTCCGTCAGCGGTGACGGTCGCGACCACGACGTCGGCCATCGTCCGCGTGCCGCGCGCGATGCGGAACGGCTTGGCGAGCGGCCAATGCTCGACAGCGGCGGTCAGGATGCGCATGCGGCCGCGCCTAAGCGCCCACGCTTCGAAATGTAAGCGTCACCCCAATGCATGTCGGGATGACGTCCGGGATGCTTCGCTCACCCCAGCTCCAACCCCCGCTCGATCGGCCGCCTCAGCAGCATGAGCAGCAAGGCGCCGGCCACGCCGATCGCTACGTTCATCGCCCAGAATTCGGTCGGGGTCATGCGGCCGTAGAAGCCGCCGAGCCAGCCGATGATGTTGTACGAGACGAACAGCGACAGGAACACCACGCCCATCATCGTCGAATTGACCTTGGGCGGCGCCACGCGGCTGACCAATGCGAGCAGGGTCGGCCAGTAATAGAGGAAGCCGATCCCCAGCAGCACGTCGTACATGATCGGCGCAATCACCGGCGCACGCCCGCCGCCCAGCGCCGCGATCAGCAGCACGATGTTGGCGGCGACCGCGATCCACACGCCGGTGGCGATCTTGGCGAGCTCGCTCGGCTCGCGCCCGCGCTCGTTCTGACGCTTCCACCAGGCGAGCAGGGGCGGCACCAGCACGATGCTGGTGAACGGATCGATCGAGTTGAACCACGCCACCGGCACGTGGAAGCCGAAGAAATCGAGATCGACATGCCCGTCGATCCACACCAGCGCCGCATCGGTATTCTGATAATAGATCACCGACTGGAAGCAGGTCAGCACGATCACCAGGATCAGCAAGGCGAGCTTCCGCCAGTCGGCCGCCGTCAGCGGCGCGTGGCTCTCGCGGACGCCCTTCGCCTGGGTCGGCATGAAGCGGAAGCCGGCCATGTAGGTGGCGAGGCCGATCAGCATAAGCAGCCCCGCCGCGCCGAAGCCGGCATGCCAGCCATAGACCTGCGCCAGCAGCCCGCATGCCAGCGGGCCGACCACCGCGCCGACATTGATGCCGACCGAGAAGATCGCGAAGCCGCGCGTCCGCCCGTCGGCATCCTCGACCGGATAGAATTGCCCGACCTGCGCCGAGATATTGCCCTTGAGCAGCCCGCAGCCGACGACCAGCAAGGCAAGCGCGAGCAGGAAGCTCTGGTCGAACGCCATCGCGACATGGCCCGCGCTCATCAGCAGCGCGCCGGTCATCACCGCCGCGCGCCGCCCGATCAGCCGATCGGCGATCATCCCGCCGAACATCGGCGTGAAGTACATGAAGCCCGCGTAGAGGCCGTAAATCTGCGACGCGAGCGCCATCGTCGACATCGGCCCGAACACGCCTTCCAGCGTGGCGCGGAAGCCCCCGAACCCGGCGATATGCCCCACGTGCCCCGGCAGCAGCAGCGACTGCTGCATGTAGAGCACGAGGATGCCCGTCATGCCGTAATAGGAAAAGCGCTCCCACGCCTCGGTGAAGGCGAGGAACCACAGGCCGACGGGCTCGCCGAGCAGGCGCCCCTGGGCCGGAACCCGGGTCGCCTGCTCGTTCGGGAGGATGCCCATGCTCAGCCGCCCGGCCGGCTCGCCATGTCGATGAAGTCGTCGATGTCCTGCTTGAACTGCGGGCGGACGGCGTTGTTGACGTAGACCATGTGGCCGGACTCGTAATATTTGAACGACAGGTTCTTCCGCAGGTCGGCCGGGATCTGCATGTGCTTCAGGTCGAATTCGGCGCCAAAGAAGGGCGTCGCCATGTCATAATAGCCGTTGAGCGACATCACCTTCAGGCTCGGATTCTGGCGCATCGCCTGGGCGAGATCCAGCGCGGTATCTGCCAGCGCCATCTTGCCGAAACCGCCGCGGCCCGGCGCCTTGTGGCTCGAATCCCAGTGGTTGCCGCCGATCGCGACATAATAGTTCGGCCGGTAGCTGAGCTTGGTCTTGTAGCCCAACGTGCCGAACAGATATTTGTTGAGCGCACCGATATAGGGGCCGCTCAGGCTGGTGTCGGCGGGATCATATTCCGGGCCCTCGCCGGCATCGTCGGCGTCGTAGCCGGTGAAGCGGGCGTCGAGGCGACCGATCGTCTTGCCCTCGCCGCGCAGCAGCTCCTTGCGGAAGCGCGACAGGTCGACGCGCAGGTCGGACTTCAGGATATAGTCGACCGGCAGGCCGGTATAGGCGCTCATCTGCTGCGCGATCGCCTGCTTCTCCTGCGGGCTGATGTCGGAGCCCTTCTGCAGCGCGGAGGCGTAGGGGCCGGCGGCCCAGGCGCGCACCTGCGTCAGGAACGGCTCCAGCGTCGCCGGGCGGTTCTGCAGCCGGTTATGATACCAGGCGTCGGCGGCGTAGCTCGGCAAATAGGTGACGTGGATCTGGTCGTAGCCCGGCTGGCGCACGCCATAGTTCAGGATCGACGACAGCAGCACGACGCCGTTCATCTGCACGCCCTTGTCCTGCAGCGCATAGACGAGACCGGCCGACCGCAGCGTGCCATAGCTTTCGCCGAAGAGGAATTTCGGGCTGTTCCAGCGATCGTTGATCGTCATGTAGCGCATGATCGCGCGGGTGTAGGCGTCGATATCCTGGTCCACGCCCCAGAATTCCGGCCCCTTCGACTTGCCGATCGGCCGGCTGAGGCCGGTGCCGATCGCGTCCATGAAGACGATGTCGGTATGGTCGAGGATGGTGTTGTGGTTCTCGCCGATCGGGAACGGCCCGTTGGGCTGCGCGCCCGGCTGCGGTGTGTCGACCCGCACCGGCCCCATCGAGCCCATGTGCAGCCACATCGACGACGAGCCCGGCCCGCCATTGTAGGCGAAGGTGATCGGCCGTTCCGGCGCGCCCTTGGCGCGATCCGCCACATAGGCGACGTAGAACATGCTGGCGATTGGCTCGCCATCGTCGTTGCGGATCGTCAGCGTGCCCGGCGTGACGGTGTAGGTGATCAGCTTGCCGTTGACCGTGACGCTGCCGCGCTTCGGCTGCGCCTGCTCGACCGCGGTCGCGACCGCCATGTCGGGATCGCCCATCTTGTCGCCATGGCCGCGCGGCTCGGCGTCGGTCGCGCCGGGCTCGTCGGGGGCGTGCTGCGCCTCGGCATTGGGCTTGGCCTTGCCTTTGCCCTCGGGCGCGGAACGATTCTGCGCGGCCAGCGGCGCGATGACGAGCGCGGCGACGGCACCGGCGAGCAGGAACGGCTTCAAGGTCATGATTCCTCCGAGGAGCTTTTCGTTGGGGGTGATTAAAGCAGACTGTGCCGGATCAATGCACGTCCGGATAGGGGTTCGGGCCGCCGGCGGCGATCCATGCGTCGAGCTGCTGCTCCAGCACCGGCAGCGGCACCGAGCCGAGGCTCAGGAACTTGTCGTGGAACCAGCGTTGGTCGAACTTCGGCCCCAGCGCCGCTTCGGCCTTGGCGCGCTCGCGCCGGATCGTCAGCTCGCCCAATTTGTAGGCGAGCGCCTGGCCCGGCCAGCTGATGTAGCGGTCGACCTCGGTCTCCACCTCGTGCTGCGACAGCGCGGTGTGGTCGGCGAGGTAGGCGATCGCCTTCTCGCGGCTCCAGCCATAATGATGGATGCCGGTGTCGATCACCAGCCGCACCGCGCGCCACATCTCGTAGCTCTCGCGGCCGAACTCCTCGTACGGCGTGCGATAGATGCCCTCGAGATGGCCGAGCCACTCGCAATAGAGGCCCCAGCCCTCGCCATAGCCCGAGAAATAGGTGTTCTTGCGGAAGTCGGGCTTGCCCGGCGTCTCCAGCGCCACCGCCGCCTGGAAGCTGTGGCCCGGATTGCATTCGTGCAGCGTCAGCGCCGGGATCTGGTAGAGCGGCCGCGACGGCAGATCCTGCGTGTTCATCAAGCACGATTCCAGCCCGCCGCGCCCGGCGGTGTAGAAGGCCGCGATGGCATCGGGCACCGGCACGATCGTGAAGCGATAGCGCGGCAGGAAGCCGATCGTGCTCTTCAATTTCCCGTCCATCCGCTTGGCGACATAGGACGATACGCCCAGCAGTTCGTCGGGCGTGCGGGCATAGAATTGCGGATCGGTGCGCAGGAAGTGGACGAACTCGGCCATGCTGCCGGTGAAGCCCGCATCCGCCTTGGTCTTCTCCATGTCGGCGGAGATGCGCGCGACCTCGTCGAGGCCGATCTTGTGGATCTGCTCGGCGGTGAGGTCGGTGGTGGTATATTCGCGGATCTGCGCCTGGTAGAACGCCTTGCCGTCGGGCATCGCCTCGGCCGCCAGCACCGTGCGCGTCTTCGCCAGATAGACGTCGCGATAGAAGCTCAGCAGCTTGGTGTAGGCCGGGATCACGATTGTGCTCACCACCTGCTTCGCCTCGGCACGCAGCGCCTGCTGGTCGGCCGCCGGGATCGTGGCGGGCATGTCGCGGAAAGCGGCGTAGGCCGGATTCTTCTCGGGGTCGGCGCCGGTATAGGCGGCGATCGAGGCATCGCGGCCGACCAGCGTCGCCTTCGGTACGCTGAACCCGCGCGCGAGGCCGGCGCGCATGTTCGCCTCTTCTTCGTCGAAGTAGCGCGGCAGATCACGCAGGCGCGCCAGATAACGGCGATACTGGTCGGCGTTGCGCAGCGGGCCGCGCCCGCCGACGCTCGACCAGAATTGGCTGTCGGCGTTGAACGGCATCTCCCACGTCTTGAACTTGCCCTGCGCGACGAACGCCTCCAGCACCGTGCGGAACACGGCGGCGTTGATCTTCTCGTCGGACGAAAGCTGGTCGACCGGCACCTTGTTCAGCGCGTCGAGCGTCTTTTGCCAATAAGCCAGCCGCCGTGCCTGCGTGGCGGGATCGACATGTGGGAAGTGATCGGTCGGGCCATCGTCATTGCCGCGGCCGGGGCCGAACTCGCCTTTCCGCCACTGCCACTCGCCGTCGTAGAGCGCCTTCAATTGCTGGTCGGCGGCGGTGGGGGCCGCTTGCGCCAATGCCGGCGCAGCCACCGCCGCGAGGAGCATGCCGAGCAGCGGCAGCGTTATCGATCGCATCGTCATTCGCCTTTCGAAAGGGCATCCCTGGTGGCGGCGGGTTCGGGCCCGCCATCCGCAATCCATTGGTCGAGCACGCGCTCCAGCGTGTCCAGCGGCACCGCGCCGAGACCGAGAATCGTGTCGTGGAACCAGCGCTGGTCGAACTTCGCGCCCAGCGTCGCCTCCGCCTTCGCGCGCTCGCGCCGGATCAGCATCTCGCCCAGTTTGTAGGCGAGCGCCTGCCCCGGATCGTTGATGTAGCGATCGACCTCGATCGTGATCTCGTGATCGGAGAGCGCGGTGTGCGCCTTCAGGAAATCGAGCGCCTGGTCGCGCGTCCAGCCCATATGGTGCAGGCCGGTATCGACCACCAGCCGCGCGGCGCGCCACATCTCGTAGGTCTCGCGGCCGAACTCGTCATAGGGCGTCTCGTAGATGCCCATCTTGGTGCCGAGCCACTCCATGTAGAGCGCCCAGCCCTCGCCATAGCCCGAGAAATAGGTGCTCTTGCGGATCGCCGGCCGGTTCGGCCCCTCCAGCGCCAACGCCGCCTGGAAGCTGTGCCCCGGCACGCATTCGTGCGCGGTCAGCGGCGGGATGGTGTAGAGCGGCCGCGCCGGCAGGTCGTAGGTGTTCATCAGGCAGCTATCGAGCCCGCCATTCCCGCCCGTGGCGAACGGCGCGATGTTGGCCGGCGTCGGCACGATCGTGAAGCGATAGCGCGGCAGCAGGCCGAAGGTGAATTTCAGCTGCCCGTTGATCTTGTTCGCCACATAGCTCGATTTGGCGATCAGCTCATAGGGCGTCTTGGCGGTGAATTGCGGATCGGTCTTGAGGAAATGGAGGAAGCCCTTGAAATCGCCGGTCCAGCCGGCGGCCTTCATCGTCGCCTGCATGTCGGCATCGATCCGCGCGACCTCCTTCACGCCGATCGCGTGGATCGCCTCGGGCGTCAGCTCGGTGGTCGTATAGTCGCGCACCTTGGCGGCGTAATAGGCCTTGCCGTCGGGCAAGGCCTCGGCTGCCGTCGCGACGCGCGCATGCGGGATATAATCGTCGCGCAGATAGGCCGCGAGCTTGGCGAAGGCGGCGGCAGCATCGGCGACGGCCTTGCCCCCTTCGGCCTTCAGCGCGGGCGCGTCGGCGGCGGGGATGCTCGACGGCATCAGCGCGAACGGCGCGTAGAGCGGGTTGTTGGCGAGATCGGTCGAGCCGAGCGGCACCACCGTCTTCCAGCGATCGCCCAGCGACACGCGCGGCTTGGTGAAGCCGCGCTTCTCGCCCGCCTTCAGGTTCGCGATCTGCTCGTCGACATAGCGCGGCATCTCGGCCACGCGGCCGAGATAGGCGCGATATTGCGCGACCGTGCCGAAGCCCTGGCGCGGCGCGATCCACGTCCAGAAACCGAACGGATCCTCATATTCCTTATACTTCTGCTCGGTGACGAAGCCTTCGAGCGCGGCGCGGAACACCTCGGCGTTGATCCGCTCCTCGGGCGAGAGCTGGGCGAGCGGGATCGCGTCGAGCTGCTTCAGCGCGGTCTGCCAATAAGCGTAGCGTCGCGCCTGGCTGGCGGGATCGACGTGCGGCATGTGCGCGCCGCCGCCGCGCGGCCCCTCGGGATCGGAGCCCAGCTCCTGCATCCGCCACGTCCATTCGGCATCGTACAGCGCCTTCAGCCGCGCATCGGGCGAGCCCGGTGCGGGCGCGGCGGCGAGCGCGGTCGAAGCCAGCAAGGCGAGCGGGAGGATCATCAGCGCGCGCATCTCAATAGCCCGCCGCGAGGCCGGCGCGGCGCGGATCGGCGACGCCGAGCAGGGTGCCGTCGGGCATGCGCTGGATCGCCTGCACCGAGCCGAAGTGCCACATATACGGCGTCGTCGGCCGCACCATCACGCCGTAGACCGTCTTGAGCTCGTCGCGCACCTTCTCGGGCACGCGCGCCTCGACCACGAACGGCACGCCGGCCTGGCTGCCCTGGAAGCGCGGCGCATCGACCGACTGCTCCAGCGTCTTGCCGTAGCCGAGCAGGTTGATGAGCGCGATCGTCACCGCGCGGCTCGACAGACCGGGCGAGCCGATCGTCATCCACGGCTTGCCGTCCTTGGCGATCATCGTCGGCGGGAAGGGCGAGACGGCGCGGCGGCCCGGCCCGGCGGTGTTGCCGGGGAAATTGTTGCCGCTGTTCATGGCGATGCCGTCGACGACGAGGCCGGTGGCGAAGGTGCTGCCGTAGACCGAGTGGGTGACCGAGGCCATGTTGCCGTCCTTGTCGATCGCGACGACATGGTCGGTATCGGTCGAGTGGCGGTCATGCTCGACGAACGAGCCCGCCAGCTCCATGCCGGTATGCGGGTTCGCATCGGCGGTCGCGGGCGCCTTGGGCATGCTGCCGGCGGCGACGTCGTACATCATCTTGGCATAGGGCTTGGACAGCAGGATCGCCGTCGGCACGTTGTAGGTCAGCGGGTCGCGGACATATTCGTCGGTCGCGGTCTCGGCGATGCCGAAGGCGCGGCGCACCATCTCGAGGCTCGCGGCCGAATCTGCGTAATAAGGATGCGCCCTGAGATCGTAATTCTCGAGCACGTTGAGCGTCAGGCCGATCAGCGTGCCCGCGGTCGACGGCGGCGGCGCGCTGATGATCTCGTAGCCGTTGAAGGTGGAGCGCACCGGCTCCTCCCAGCGCGACTTGTACTGCGCCAGATCGTCCAGCGTGATGCCGCCGCCGGTCGCGCGCACCGCATCGACGAAATGGTGCGCCCACTCGCCCGAATAGATGTAGGCCGGGCCCTCCGCCTGGATATGCTTCATCGCCGCCGCCAGCCGCGGATGCGTGACGAGCGTGCCGACCGGCGACGGATAACCACTGGGGATATATTCCTCGCGGCCCGACGGGTAGACCGACAGCCGCGTCTGCGCGGCATCGGCCAGCTCGGCGTAGAGGAAGGAATACATCGGGTATCCCTTGGTCGCGAGATCGATCGCCGGCTGGAAATAATCCGCCCATTTGAGCGTGCCGAACCGATCCGCCGCCGCCTTGATGCCCGCCACCGTGCCCGGCACGCCGACGCGCTTGCCCGACGTCTCGGGGATCTTGTCGCCGCCGCCGGTAAAGGCCGACCAGCCCGACGCGACGATCGCATCCTTGGTGTGATCGAGCTCGGAATCGAGGTAATAATATTTGCCGCTCTTGGCCTCGTAATAGAGGATCGAGACGCCGCCCGCGAGCGTCACCATCTGCGGCTCGATCACGCTCTGCATCGGCACCGCGGTGAGCACGGCGTCGAGCGCGGTGCCGCCCTTGCGCATCACCTCGACCATCGCCTTGGTGACGATCGGGTTGGACGAGGACGCCATTGCGTGCGCGGCCTTCACCGCCGGCTTCGGCCCCTGCTCCTGAGCGAGCAACGGCGCCGGCAACGCGAGGCCGGCGACGGCAAACGCCGCGATGATATCCCTGATCTTCGTCATGCCCGCCCCTTGTTGTTCGTGTCAGACCGAATTGGGTGATGCCGCCGGCGTGAAGATGCGCACGCCGAATACCGGGCCGCCGCGGCTCTTGTCGTCGGCGGGTTCGAACCGTACCGTCACCGCATCCTTGTGCTGGGTCAGCTCGGCGGGGATCGGATAGTCGATCTCGAAGAAGTCGCCCGGACGCTCGCCCGTTAGTTTCTGGCGCGCGATCACGGTGCCGTCGATCTTGATGACGAAATCCTTGTTGCGCTCGTCGCCCCAATAGGTCGCCTGCAGGATCAGCGGGCCGGGCCGCACCTTCGCCTTATATTCGAAGAAGCCGAAGGTGCGCGCGTCGCGCCCGTGGCGGCCGCGATAGGTGACGGCATAGCTGTTCTTGGCCGCCAGTTGGTGATCGCGCTCGGGCTGCATCTCGCCCAATTGCATGATGTCGACCGAGCGTGCCTGCAGATCCTTGAGCCGCGCCTGCTCGCGCTGATAGGCGACCTGCTCGACCTGCCAGCCGGCCGCGTCGAAGCTCTTGAAATAGACCGCCGTGCGCCGATCGCGCTGCTGGAAGAACGGCGCGAACTGAAGGTCGGCGGGCTTGGCGATGCCCGCGGTGCGGAACCGCCCCTGCCCCGCATCGACCGCGGTGAAGCCCGCAATCACGTCGGCCGCCACCAAGGCCGGCGCTGGGCCCTCATAGGGCTGGTCGGCCGGGCCGAGATCGGCCGCCAGCACCACCGGCCCGTGCAGTAATGCGATCGTGGTCGGATCGTCGACGGTCGACTCGCTGCGCAGCGCCATCGGCAGGATCAGCGCGACCTTGTCGCCCCTGCTCCAGCGGCGGCGGACGATGGCATAACCGTCCGCGGCCTCGATCGGCACGTTGACGCCGTTCACCGCCAGCGACGCGCTTTTGCACCAGGCCGGGATGCGTAGCGCCAGCGCGAAGTTCTGCGGCCGCGCGAGATCGGTCAGCGTGATCGCGACATGCTCGTCGAACGGATAGCCCGTCTCCATCCGCAGCGTCGCGCCCTTCGCCTTCCACTGCGCGACCGACGGGATGTAGAGGTTGGCGATCAGCGTATCCGCGCCCTGCCACCAGATCGAATCGCCGTGCTTGGCGTGGCTTTCCATGCCGCTGCCGACGCAGCACCAGAAATCGTCATAGGGCCTGGAGAATTTGCGCGCCGAGCCCGACATCAGCGGCACCATGTAGGCGAACATGCCGGTCGCCGGATCCTGCTGCGCGAGGATGTGGTTGAGGTGCGCGCGCTCGTAATAATCGAACAGAGCGGCGCGCGGCTGCCACTGGTAGAGCTCGCGCGTCAGCTTGAGCATGTTGTAGCTGTTGCAGCTCTCGCACGTCTGCTCGGTGATGTGATTGGAGACCGAGCGCGCCGAGGGAAAATATTCGCGGTCGGCATTGCCGCCGATGACATAGCTGTAATCGCGCGTCACCGTTTGCCAGAAAAACTCCGGCGCGATGTTGGCGTCGCGGCGGCCGCCCACGTCGTAGATGCGGGCGAGGCCGATGATCTTTGGGATCTGGGTGTTGGCGTGGATCCACGGCAGATCGTCCTGCCGCGCGGTCAACGGATCGAGCACCTTCTTGTGGCGGATGCGCTCGGCCAGCCGCAGCCAGCGGGCATCGCCGGTCGCGGCATAGAGATCGGCGAAGCTCTCGTTGATGCCGCCATGCTCGCAATCGAGCATCACCTGCACCTGATCGTCGTTCAGCGCCGCGAACACGCCGTCGATATAGCCGCCGAGTGCGACTGCCACCGGCACAGCCTGCGCGTTGCCGCACAGATCCTTCGCCGCGAACAGCCCGGCATATAATTTGTGCCAGTTGTAGAACGGCACCCAGCAGCCGTTGAGATCGAACCCCATCGAGCGGATGTCGCCGCGCTTGATCTCGGGGAAGATCGCCTTGCCATCCTCCACCACGTCGCCGCGCTTGCGGGTGAAGCCGGCGACATAGCCGTCGCCATGCGCCTGCTGACAGGTCGCCAGCTCGGCGACGATATAATCGACGCGCCGCTTGCACTCGGCGTCGCCGGTCTGCGCGTACATCAGCGCGATGGCGGTCAGATAATGGCCGAGCGTATGGCCCGCGATCGTGTCGCTCTCCCACCCGCCATAGACTGCGCCCTTCGGCTGCAGGCCCGCGCTCGTCCGGAAATTGTGGAGCAGCCGGTCGGGCTCCAGCGCGTGCAGGTAGCGCAGGTTGCCGGCGACCGCGTCGGCCCATGGCGACGGCAACAGCCGTACCGAATCGAGCGGCAGCGGCCGGGGCGACGACGGCAGGCGATCCCCCGACGGCGCGGCGCGCAGCTCGGCCGGCATCAGCGCCATTACGCCCACGCCCGCCAGCAACGTCCGTCGCCTCAGCATCACCTCGCCCATCGAACCGGCTCCTCTTGGCAGCGGTCTATTGTATCGTATACGATCCCGCAAGTTTGCCGGAGTCCAAAATGTGCGCCGCGTCGCGTCGCATTTCTCCCGCCCGATAAGGAATGACATGACCGAAGACGATCGCGTCGCGATGACGCTGGACGAGGTCGCCGCATTGTCGCGCGCGATCCTGACGAAACACGGCCTCGCGCCCGACCATGTCGAAGCGGTCACGCGCACGATCGTCGCGGGCGAACGCGACGAATGCGCGAGCCACGGCGTCTATCGCCTGATCGTGTGCGTCAACACGCTGAAGAAGGGCGTCGTCGTCACCGACGCGGTGCCGCAGGTGCAAGATTGCGCGCCCGCTCTGCTGCGCGTCGACGCGCGCGGCGGCTTCGCGCAACTGGCGTTCGAGGCGGGGCTGCCGCAGCTCGTCGCCAAGGCGAAGCGCAACGGCATCGCCGCGATGGGGATCAACCATTGCGTCCACTTCGCGGCACTCTGGCCCGAGGTCGAGGCGGTGACGGCGCACGGCCTCGTCGCGCTCGCCTGCACGCCCAGCCATGCCTGGGTCGCGCCCGCCGGCGGGATCAGGCCGGTGTTCGGCACCAATCCAATCGCGTTCGGCTGGCCGCGTCCGGGTGCGCATCCGTTCGTGTTCGACTTCGCCACCAGCGCGGTCGCGCGCGGCGAGATCGAGCTGCACCGCCGCGCCGGCAAGCCGATCCCCGAGGGCTGGGGCATCGACGCCGAAGGCCAGCCGACCACCGATGCGGCGGCGGCGCTGGCGGGTGCGATGCTCACCTTCGGCGGCCACAAGGGCTCGGCGCTGTCGACGATGGTCGAGCTGATCGCCGGGCCGCTGATCGGCGACCTGACCAGCGCCGAATCGCTCGCGGTGGATGCCGGCACTGGCTCCTCGCCGGTCGGCGGCGAGCTGGTGCTCGCGATCGACCCCGCCGGCTTCCTGGGCGATGCGGCGGGCGAGCATATCGCGCGGGCCGAGGCGTTGTTCGCCAACATCACCGGTCAGGGCGCGCGCCTGCCCTCACAGCGCCGGTTCGAGGCGCGCCTGCGCAGCGAGGCGAACGGCGTTCGCATTCCCCGCGCGCTCCATGACGACCTGCAGGCGCTGCTGGATTGACGACGATCGGACGCGGACACGAAGACGCCGCCGGTCGCAGACCGGCGGCGCGCTAAGCCGATCGAAGGGTCAGCAGCTGCGAAGCGTCGGCGTCCCACGCCGCCGGCGCATTGCTCCACCGGTAAGGCCGAAGCCGCCGATCATCATCATCCAGGTCGCTGCCTCGGGCACGGCGCCGGGCACGCCCGCCGCCTGGAGGAAGACCCCCGAATCCGACGTGTAGGACACGCCCGCCACGCTGCCGATGCTCACCTTGCCGGTGTTGGTGTAATCGAGCGCAACATTGGTCGCGCGCAGCTCGAGACCGAAGTCGAACGAGATGTCGGCCGTAGCACCCGTGATCGCGTAGAGCCCGGTGAACTGGGTGTTGAGCGGATCGTAGGAGGTGAAGCTGTACGATTCCCACCCGTTCACGCGGGGATCGCTCACATAGGTGAATGTCGGATAGGTGCCGTTATAGCCGTAATAGCCGGCGCCATAGTCGCCGAACTCATACGCCTGGGCGTTGCCGAAATAGAAGCCGTAGTTGAGCTCGCCCGATGCGGTCGAGGGATTGCTCGTCCCGTCCAGCTTGCCGTCGAAGGAGAAGCTCACCGGGATCAAGGTCACCGTATCAGCACTCGCTCCCGCGATCGTGAAGTGGAGCGTGTCAGCCAGATGCGCGGAGGCGTCGGCGCTGCTGAAACTCGCCGCGCTCGCCAGAAGATGAACCTCCCCGGTCGAGAGATCGGCGGCAGCGGTGGCATAGGCCGCGTCCGGCAAGGCGACAACGCTCGACTCGTCATGCGCCGCCGTGGCCGTGCCGGTCGTGTCGGTCGTCCCGCTCACCGTGACGACGGCACCCTGCGACGACAGGAACCCGGCCGGATTGCACGGGCCAGTGCTGCCGTCGTTGACCTGGAATTTCGCGCCGGTGAAGCCGCCCGCATTGTAGCCCGCCTGGCAGCCGCGAAGATATCCGCGCCCGGTGTTGGCGATAGTGGACACGGAATAGCCGGCCTGCGCCGCCGTCGCGCTCGTAAACATGGCAGCGACACCGACAAACGATACGATACGCATCACGCTCTCCCCCGAACGGTCACGACCGGCCCCGCGCCACGCGCGCGACGAAGCTTCCTTCGGCGCGCACGCACCTCAGGTCCGATCGGTTCCGATATGCTGATGACCCCGACCGTTCCCCTGAACGAGGATCGGCTGGACGGGTTATTCAGCACCGTCGAGAGGCGTGAAACCCTCCGAACAGAGGGGTGCCCAAAAAATGATTAAGATGGATTAACCGAATGGGCGATCGATCGACGGCGACGGCTGGGTGAACCAGCGCGGGCCGGCCTCGGTCATGTAGAAATGGTCTTCCAGCCGCACGCCGAACTGATCGGGCATCACGATCATCGGCTCGTTCGAGAAACACATGCCGACGCCCAGCGGCGTGCGATCGCCACGCACCAGATAGGCCGGCTCGTGGATCGACAGGCCGATGCCGTGGCCGGTGCGGTGCGGCAGGCCGGGCAGGCGATAATCCGGTCCCAGCCCGGCTTTCTCCAGCACCGCGCGCGCGGCATGATCGACATCCTCGCACGGGCGCCCGATCTCGGCGGCGGCGAAGGCGGCGGCCTGGGCCGCATGCTCCAGATCCCAGATGCGGCGCTGTTCGTCGCCGGGTTCGCCGAACACGTAGGTGCGCGTGATGTCGGACCAATAGCCGCCGATGATGCAGCCGGTGTCGATCAGCACCACCTCGCCCTCCGCCAGCGCGGCGTCGCCGGGCAGGCCGTGCGGGTAAGCGGTCGCCCGGCCGAACTGGACGATGACGAAGCCGTTGCCGCCGGGCGCGCCGATCTTGCGATGCGCCTCGTCGAGGAAGCGCACGACTTCGCTCGCGCGGATGCCGGGGCGCAGGATGCGCGCGGCGCGGGCATGCACCTCGATCGTCATCGACTTGGCCTGCTGCATCAAGGCGAGTTCGGCCGGCGACTTGTACATGCGGCAGCCGTCGACGATCGGCCCCGCCTCGACGAGATCGAGCGTCGGCCCGGCGCGGCGAATGCGCTCGACGAACAGGAAGGCCATCGCCGGATCGATCGCGAGGCGGGTCGCGCCGATCTCGCGCAGCGCCTGGGCCACCAGTTCGGCCGGATTCTCATCCTCCTCCCACAGGCGCAATTCGATCGGGAAGGCGAGGTCGGCCTCCAGCGTGCCCCGCTCGAAGCGCGGCGCGATCAGGATCGGCGCGCCGTCGCGCGGCAGCAGCAACGCCACCAACCGCTCGCTCTGCCCCCACGGCACGCCCGCGAAATAACGCAGCGATGCACCCGCGCCGATCAGCAGCGCGTCGGCACCATTCTCGCCCATCAGCCGCCGCGCGCGCTCGATCCGCGCCAGCCGTTCCTCCGCGGAGATTGCGGGCGCCGGATCGGCCCATGGCACGATCGCGTCCAGCTCCGCCTGTGCGGTCGAGCCGCCGATACCGTGCGTCATGCCTGTCCTCCGAAACGGTCGAGATCATAAGGGGTGAGATCGTAGGGCGGCGGCGTGCCATCGACGAGCGCCGCGACCGCCTCCGCCGTGGTCGCCGCCAGCGTCAGCCCGAGATGCTGGTGACCGAAGGCGTAGATCAGGTTGCCGGCGCGGCGGCTGGTGCCGATCGCCGGCAGATAATCGGGCAAGGTCGGCCGCGCCCCCATCCACTCGTTGCCGGGCAGGCCAAACGGCAGGCCGAGGCTCGCGACATGCGCGCGCAGCCGCGCCCATTTGCGGCGATCGGGCGGGCTGTCGACGCGCCCGAACTCGACAAAGCTCGCCGCGCGCAACCCCGAGCGGAAGCGCGTGACGATCATCGAGCGATCCTCGAACACCACCGGCGGCATGTCCTCCGGCCAGTCGGTCATGGGCGACTGGATATGATAGCCGCGCTCCGCCACGATCGGCACGCGCGCGCCGATCGTGGCGAGCAAAGCGCCCGAGCGCACGCCGGCCGCCACAACGATGCGATCGGCATCGAGCCGCGTGCCGTCCTCCAGCATCGCTGCCGCGCGGCCGCCCTCGATCGCCAGCCGCGCGACCCGCGCCACCCGCATCGTGCCGCCGCGTGCACGGAACCGCGCCTCCAGCGCGAGCGCGAGCGCCGGCAGGTCGGCGATCTGGCCGCTGCCGTCGAAGCGGATCGCGCCCGCGATCGGCGTCGTCGTGATCGCCGCGAGTTGCGCGCGTTCCGCCGCGGTCACCTCGCGAATGGTCGCCCCGCCAATATCCGTGGCGCGCCATCTCGCCAGCCCGGCGGCGGCGCTCGCGGGGGTTTCCCACAGCACGAAATGGCCGTCCTCGCGCAGCAGGTCGCGCGCTTCCGCTTTGTCGAGAAGCCGCCGCCACGCCGCCATCGATCCATCGAGCATCGCGCCGAGCGCGCGCTTGCCGGCGGCGAAGCGCGCGGGTGCGGCGGCAGCGATCAGGCGGCGGGCAAAGGGCAGCCACGTCGCCACCTCGGCCAGCGGCAAGCCGACCGCGCCGCCGCGCCAGAACAATCGCTTCAGCATCGACCGCACGTTCGCGCGCGACGCCAGCGGCTCGACTTGCTCGACCGCGATATGCCCGGCATTGCCAAGCGACGCGCCGGTCGGCTGCGGATCAGGGTCGACCAGCACGACGCGGTGCCCGGCATCCTGGAGGGTCAGCGCGATGGCGCGCCCGACGACGCCTGCCCCGACGACGAGCACCGATTGCGAAGCTGTTGGAAAGCGTGAGATTGGCTCTGGCATAAGCCCGCCTTATATCGTATACGATTTCCAAACAACGAAGGAAATCGCAGGAATGACTAGCACGAAGACGCTGTGGACCGGAGTGTACCCAGCCGCCACCACCCAGTTCGCCGAGGATCTCTCGATCGACTATGCCGCCACGCAGAACGTGCAGAGCGCGCTGATCGACGACGGCGTGGATGGCCTTATCATTCTCGGCACCTGCGGCGAGAACAATTCGCTCGAGCCCGACGAAAAGCGCAAGGTGCTGGCCGGCGCGGTCGAGGCATCTTCGGGCCGCGTGCCGATCGTCGCAGGCGTGTCGGAGTTCACCACCGGCCGCGCGATCCAATATGCCAAGGATGCCGAGGCGGCGGGCGCCGACGCGCTGATGCTGCTGCCGGCGATGGTCTACGTGCCCACCACCGACGAGCTGGTCGCGCATTTCACGATGGTGGCCGAGGCGACCAGCCTGCCGATCATGCTCTACAACAATCCGCCGGCCTATCGCGTCAGCGTCGATTTCGCGACGCTGGAGAAGCTGGAGAGCGTCAAGAACATCGTCTGCGTCAAGGAAAGCGCGCCCGATCCGCGCCGCTTCACCGACGTCATCAATCGCTTTGGCGATCGCTACACGGTGATGGCCGGTCTCGACGACATCGCGCTCGAAGGGCTGATGCTGGGCGCGAGCGGTTGGGTTTCGGGCCTCACCAGCGCCTTCCCAAGCGAATCCGTCCGGCTGGTCGCGGCGCTCGCCGAGGGCAAGTTCGAGGAAGCGCTGGCGATCTATCGCTGGTTCATGCCGCTGCTCCACCTCGATGCCGAGCATGACCTCGTCCAGTCGATCAAGCTCGCCGAGCAGATCATGGGCCGCGGGTCCGAGCGCGTGCGCATGCCGCGCCTGCCGCTCGCCGGCCAGCGTCGCGCCGACGTGATCGCGTGGGTCGAGAAGTGCGCGGCGACGATGCCGAGCAAGCAGGCGAAGCTGGCGGCCTGATGCGCCACACCTTCTTCTGCATCGACGGTCATACGCAGGGAAACCCCGTCCGCCTCGTGGCGGGCGGGGCGCCCCTGCTGCGCGGCGCATCGATGATCGAGCGGCGCCAGGATTTCCTGGAGCGGTTCGACTGGATCCGCACCGGCCTGTGCTTCGAGCCGCGCGGCCACGACATGATGTCGGGCGGCTTCCTCTATCCGCCGACGCGCGAGGATACCGACGTCGGCATCCTCTTCATCGAAACGTCGGGCTGCCTGCCGATGTGCGGTCATGGCACGATCGGCATGATCACGTTCGGGCTGGAGCATGGCCTCATCACCCCGCGCACCCCGGGCCAGCTGAAGGTGGAGGTGCCCGCGGGCATCATCGACATCGTCTACACGACCGAGGGCGACACGGTGACGTCGGTGAAGATCACCAACGTCCCCTCCTTCCTCGCGACCGAGGGGCTGCAGCTCGACGTGCCCGGCTTCGGCCCGCTGACGATCGACGTGTCCTACGGCGGCAACTTCTACGCGATCATCGAGCCCCAGGGCCCCTATAAGGGTCTCGACGATCTCGGCGCATCGCGCATCGTGGAGCTGTCGCGCACCATCCGCGCGATGCTGCAGGAGGTCTACACCCCGGTCCACCCGCTCGACGACCGCATCTGCGGCATCGGCCACGTGATGTGGACCGACGCCCCCAAGGGCGACGGCGCCGATGGGCGCAACGCCGTCTTCTACGGCGAGCGCGCGATCGATCGCAGCCCGTGCGGCACCGGAACCTCGGCGCGGCTGGCGCACCTCCACGCCAAGGGCCGGCTGAAGGTGGGCGAGCGCTTCGTCCACCAGAGCTACATCTGCTCGAGCTTCATCGGCAAAGTCGAGGCGGAAACGATGGTGGGCGACCGTCCGGGCATCATTCCGTCGATCGAGGGATCGGCAATATCCACTGGTTTCAACACCATCTGGATCGATCGGAAAGACCGCTTCTGGAATGGGTTTTCGGTGGTATGACGAACGAATGACCATCATCGTCCGCACCTTGTCCGACCAGCTTGTCGATCTCGTTCGCGATCGCATCCTGTCGGGCCAGGTGCTGGCCGATCAACCGATCCGTCAGGACGCGCTCGCCGGCGAACTGGGCGTCAGCAAGATCCCGCTGCGCGAGGCGCTCGCCCGGCTGGAGCAGGAGGGGCTGGTCCACAGCCTCGCCAATCGCGGCTTCTTCGTGCGCCCGCTCAGCGCCGGCGAGGCGACCGAGGTCTACGAGCTGCGCGTCAAGCTGGAGCCCGAGACGATGGCGCTCGCCGCCGAGCGCGCCAACGAGGCCGACCGCGTCCACGCCCGCGCGATGCTCGACACGATGTACGAAGCGCAGGGCGAGGCCGGCGACGGCGTCGGCGCCTATAACCGCGCCTTCCATCGCGCGCTGTACGCCCCGTCCCGGCAGCCGGTGACGATCAACATCCTCGACCGGCTGCAGGTGCTGTCCGAGCGCTACGTGCGCAAGCATCTTGAGCCGCTCGGCCGCGACGAACGCGCCAACCAAGAGCATCGCGACCTGATCGCGGCCTGGCTGCTGCGCGACGGGCCGACCGTTACCGCGCTGGCGCGCGCGCACAACCAGAAGACACTCGACGATCTGCGCCAGCAGCTCGTACAGCGATAAGGGGACGGCGTTGGCCAGCAGTTTCTTCGGACCGATCAAACGTATCGACCTGGCCCGCGACGAGGCCAGCCATAGTCTCCGGCCCTCGCTCTCCTGGCCCCACCTGATCGCACTCGGCGTCGGCGCGATCGTCGGCACCGGCATCTACACGCTCACCGGCGTCGGCGCCGAGCGCGCCGGCCCGGCAGTGATCCTCGCCTTCGCGGTGGCCGGCGCGGTCTGCGCCTGCGCGGCGCTCGCTTATGCCGAACTCGCGACGCTCATCCCCACCGCGGGCAGCGCCTACACCTACACCTATTCGGTGATCGGCGAGCGGCTGGCGTGGATCGTCGGCTGGAGCCTGATCCTCGAATATTCGCTTGCCTGCTCCACCGTCGCGGTCGGCTGGGGCGGTTATCTGGTCGGCTGGGTCCAGTCGGCCGGCATCACGCTGCCGCACGAATTGCTCGCGGGGCCGCACGGCGGCGGCATCGTCAACCTGCCGGCGGTGATCGTAAGCCTGCTGGTCGCCGGCATGCTGATGGCGGGCACGCGCGAGAGCGCGACGCTCAACATCGTCCTCGTCGTCATCAAGCTGGTGGCGCTGTCGGTGTTCGTGCTGTTCGCTGCGCCGGCCTTCCAGTCGGCCAACCTCCACCCCTTCATGCCATACGGCTTCGGCAGCCATGTCGAGGGCGGCGGCACCAAGGGTGTGATGGCCGCCGCCGCGATCGTGTTCTTCGCCTTCTACGGCTTCGACGCGGTCGCGACCTCAGCCGAGGAAGCGAAGAATCCGGGACGCGATCTCACCATCGGCATCGTCGGATCGATGGCGGTGTGCACGCTCATCTACATGGCCGTCTGCTTCGCCGCGATCGGCTCGATGCACTATACGCAGCTCGCCAATTCGCCCGAGCCGCTGGCTTTGGTGCTGCGCACGCTGAACCACCCGCTGGCCTCGCACCTCGTCGCGCTCGCAGCGTTGATCGCCCTGCCCTCGGTCATCCTCGTGATGATGTACGGGCAGAGCCGCGTCTTCTTCGTGATGAGCCGCGACGGCCTGCTGCCGCCGCTGCTGGCGCGCGTGTCGAAGCGCACCGGCACTCCGGTCATCACCACCGGCCTCACCGGCGTGTTCGTGGCGGCGGTGGCGGGCTTCTTCCGGCTGGACGAGATTGCCGAGCTGGCCAATGCCGGCACACTGATGGCGTTCATCGCGGTCGGCCTGTGCGTGATGATCCTGCGCAAGAAGCGACCGGATCTGGTGCGCATCTTCAAATGCCCGTTCCCGTATGTCGTGGGAACGCTGACGGTGCTGGGCTGCCTCTATCTGATGATCAGCCTGCCGGTGATGACGCTGGTGCGTTTCGTCCTGTGGAACGCGATCGGGCTGGCCTTCTACTTGGTATACGGGCGCAGCCGCAGCATCGCCGGCAACTCCGCCTCGTCGAACGGCAGCATCAATTGACGCGATGCGCTCGTTCCGGCCAACACCGGAACGAGCGCATCGAGAACGCGACCGGGGGTGAAACGCCCCCGGTCGACATCACGCTTGGTCATCGTGTGAAGTCCACGCTTTCGATCTTCATCGGTCCCTGCGGCAGGCCGCGATCGGTCTTGGCCTTCGCCACCATGTCGCGCACTTCCTTCCGCAGCACGGCGTCGTCGTAGATGATGCCGTCCTTGATCGTGTAGGCGATGCCGCCGACGCGCTCGGTCTTGCCGGTCGCATCGTTCAGGTGGAGCGTGCCGGTCGGGAACAGCAGCTTCAAGTTGGCGAGCGGATTGCCCTTCACCACCACCAGATCCGCCTTGCGGCCGACGCGGATGGTGCCGAGCTGGTCCTCGTGGCCGAGCAGCTTCGCGCCCTGCTGGGTCGCGGCATGGATCACCTCGAGCGGCGAGAAACCGGCCTCGCGCAGCAGCTCCAGCTCCTGCACATAGCCGAAGCCATAGAGGTTGTAGATGTAGCCGGCATCGTCACCCGCGGTGACCGTGCCGCCCTTATTCTTGTATTCGTTCACGAACTGCATCCACAGCCCGTAATTCTTGCGCCACGCCACCTCGTCCTCGGTGGTCCAGTCGAACCAGTAGGAGCCGTGGTTCGAGCGGCTGGGGCGGTAATAGTCCCACAGAGCCGGCATTGTGTAGTCGTCGTGCCACCAGGCGCGCATGTTGCGCATCACGTCGCGGCTGGTCATGTAGGCGACGAAGGTCGGGTCGAGCACGAAGTGTCGATCGAGCAGGGTCTGCATCACCTCTTCCCACTTCGGGCTGCCCGGCGGCGCGGTCTGCGCCCACAGCCGGCCGGATTCACCGAACCGCATTTCCTCGTCATTGGCGATGAAGTCGTTCGGCCAGGCCTGAACCGTCTTGTCGGTGAACATCGCCTCGGGCAGCCCGTACCAATGCTCCATCGAGGTGAGGCCATGCGCGCTGGTGGTCAGCACGTTGGCATATGCAACGCTCGGCTGGGCGTGATGCATCGCGGTCGGCAGGCCGATCTTCTTGGCCTCCTCGATCGCGGCGAACAGCACGTCCTCGGGCGCGCCGATGAACTTGATGCCGTCGGCGCCGCGCTTCTTCGCCTCGTCCACCGCAAGCCGTGCCTGCACGACGTCGTTCACCGGGGTCGTGCGGATGCTCTGGAAGAAGGGATAGACGTCGATCCGCGGCGCGACGATCTCGTTGCGTGCGCTGCGCTGCTTGATGTCGACGAGCCACTCGATCGGCCGCGCGCTGCCCACTTCGCGGACCGAGGTGATGCCGTTGATCATCCACAGCTTGAGGATGTAGTCGGACGGCACGCCCTGCGAATCGTCCAGCGTGTGCAGGTGGACGTGGCTGTCGATGAAGCCCGGCAGGACGTAATAGCCGGTCAGATCCAGCTCGTAATCGCCCTTCGCGGCGCGCGCTTTGTCGTTGATCGCGTGCGGCGCGCCGATCGTGCGGATTTCGGCGATGCGGTCGCCCGACAACACGATATCGACCGGGCCTTGCGCAGGTGCGCCGGTGCCGTCGACATAAGTGACGTTGCGCAGGATGACGCGATTATAAGGACCGACGCCTTCGGTGCGGCGCGGAATGGGATCGGGCGTGGCCGCGGGCAACGCCCCCGGCACGATCGTGGCAAGTGTCAGCGCAAGCGCCGCCGTGGAGCGCAACAGCTTTCCGACCATATATTCCCCCTTATTCTTGCAGGTCGTATACGAAATACGAATCGGGGGAGGCAAGCGTTAACCATGCGTGTCAAGCAAGTCGGGACGTTGTTTTCGTGCGCTCTGTTGAGCGTGTGCGGCACCGCCCGCGCCGCTGCCCCCGCCCCACGCCTCACCATTGCCAACGTCACCGTGATCGACGGCACCGGCGCCGCGCCGCAGCCCAACATGAGCGTGACGGTCGAGAATGGCCGCATCGTCTCGATCGGGCGCACCGCCGGCCGCCCGGCCAAAAGCGCGCGCGTGATCGACGGCACCGGGCGCTTTCTGCTGCCCGGCTTCATCGACAGCAATGCGCACCTGACCGTCTACGGCCAGCCATCGCGCCGCGACACCTCCGCCAAATATGGCGACCGTAACGAGGAACTGGCGCTGGAAGTGGCGCAACGCTCGCTGAAGGCGGGCGTCACCACCCTGATCGACAGCTACGGCGTGCTGCCGCCGTCGATCGTCGTGCGCGACAAGATCAATCGCGGCGAACTGACCGGATCGCGCCTGCTGCTCGCGGGCAACATCCTCGGCTGGGGCGGCACATTCTCGCTCACCTTCTCGCTCACCAAGCCCAGCGACCTGTCGGTCTTCCAGGAGAAATGGAACGACCTGATGACGCAGGGCATGGGCGAGGAGATCATGGACATGACGCCCGACGAGCTGCGCGTCGCGATGGACCATTATCTCGACAAGGGTGTCGACGTCGTCAAATATGGCGGCACCAGCCACTTCCTGCGCCCGTCGCTGATCGGCTTCTCGCCCGCGCAGCAGGCGGTGATTGTCGAGGAGGCGCACAAGCGCCACGTCCCCGTCCAGACCCACGCCACCAGCCCCGAGGGGCTGCGGCTGGCGGTGGAGGCCGGGATCGACCTGATCCAGCATCCCGAGCTCAACAGCCGCGACCTGCCCGATCCGCTGGTGAAGGAGATCGTCGATCGCGGCACATTGTGCGGGATGCGATCGAACCTGTTCACCGGCGACGTCCGCACGGCGCACCTCGCGCGTCGCGCCGCCGCCGAGGCCGCCATCACGAAGATGGGGCCGCCCGAGACCGACGCCGAGAAATGGCGGCGCTACGACATGGTCGAGGAGATGGACGACATCCAGTATCGCAACGCGAAGAAGCTGATCGCCGCCGGCTGCCGCGTCACCCCCGCCACCGACAGCTATCTGGGCGACGCCCCCGAATTCCGCCGCGTGCCCAAGACCGACGAGGCTGAGCCCGGCATGGGCACGATCCGCGCAATCGAGGGCTTGGTCGAGCTCGGCATGACGCCGATGCAGGCGATCGTCGCCGCGACGAAGAACGGCGCCGCCTCGGCCTATCGCTCGCAGGATCTGGGCACGGTCGAGCCGGGCAAGATCGCCGATCTCGTCCTGATCGACGCCGATCCGCTGGCCGACATCCGCAACATCGAGAAGGTCGATGCGGTGATCGCGCAGGGCCGCACGGTCGATCTCGCCGCTCTGCCCGAACACCCCCTCTTCTACCGCAAGCCCGCAGGAGCCGCGCAATGATCGGCCTCGTCCCCGTCATCGCAGTCTCCGCCGCACTCGCCGCGCCCACGGCGGCACAGGAGAAAGCGGCGATCGCGCAGGTGATCGCCGACATGGAGGCGGCGTGGAACCGCGCGGACTTTCGCGGCTACATGGCGGGCTTCCAGAATCCGGGCGTGATGTTCGTCTCCAACGGCCGCATCCAGCGCGACTGGCAGGGCACGCTCGACCATTATATCCGCGATTATGGCGGCGATCCCGCGCGGCGCGGCACGCTCCACTTCCGCGACCTGCAGATCGACCTGCTCGCCCCCGATGCGGCGCTGCTGGTGAGCCATTATCACCTCGAACGGCCCGATCATCCGCAGGAAGGCGTCAACACCCGCCTGTTCCGCAAGATCGATGGCCGCTGGGTGATCGCGATGAACCATGTCTCCAGCTACGAGATGCACGTTCCCGCGAAGTGACGATGCAGCGGCCAAGGAGTTGAGATGATCGAGCGCCTGATCGTGGACGGCCTTGTGATGGGCCTGTGCGCGACGTTCCTGATGGACCTGTGGGCGTGGTTCGTCGCTGCGCTGCCAGGGCAGGCCGCGGTCAACTGGGCGCCGGTCGGGCGCTGGGTGTGCCATCTGCGTAACGGCCGCTTCGCCCACGACAATATCGGCACCGCGTCGGCATACGCGCACGAAAGCATGATCGGCTGGCTGTTCCATTATGCGGTCGGGCTGGCCTACGGCGTGATCTTCGCACTGCTCGCGGGCGAGGGCTGGCTCCGGCATCCCTCCTTCCTGCCGGCATGGCTGTTTGGCATCGTCACGGTCGGCGCGGGCTGGTTCATCCTCCAGCCGGCGCTTGGCCTAGGCTGGGCGGCGGGCAAGCGCCCCAACCGCTGGCAGATCCGCCTGCTCAACCTCGCCGGCCATACCGTCTTCGCGCTTGGCCTCTACGGTGGCGCGCTGCTGCTCCAGTCCTGAAAATGTAAACGCGCCGGGAATAAAAGTCCGGCGGCAGCGATCCTCTTGACGACCCCCCAGTCGCACGCGGCATCGCCATGTCTGCTGCTCCGGGGCATCGCAAAGGGAGAATTGCCATGTCGCCTGATCGTGCTTCGCTGCGGACGCTCGCTTTGCCCGCCCTCGCCATGACGACCGCCTTCGCGGCGACCGCGGCCAGCGCCACCAACGAACAATATCAGGTGTATGCGCTGTCATGCAGCCCGTACATCGTCGGCGGCTGCGAGCAGCAGACGGTGACGACCGCGACCGCGGGCCTGAACATCGGCGGCGCCTTCGCCTCGGCCGGAGGGTTCGGCGGCGGCTTCGCGATGGCGTCGTCCGGGTTCGAGCCCGGCGCGCCCACGCTGCTGGAGGACGGCCTCTATCGTGAAGGCTCGATCGGCTACATGACCTATTCGTTCCAGGTGAAGGGCGCGCCCGATACGCTGGTGCCGCTGCACATGATCGGCAGCGTCTCGGTCAGCCCGATCCGCCTGACCAACGGCAGCGGCGTGGCGACGCTGGTCGATGGCGCGCCCGGCCCGGCGCCGTCCGACCAGTTCAGGATCGTCGGCTCGGCGACGCTTCAGGTTAGCGCCTCGGTGCTCACGCCCTACCCGGACAGCGGCGCGTCGGCATCGTTCGAGTCGATCTACGATCCGCGCGGCTACACCTATTGCAGCAATTGCGGGGGCGGCGGCGCCTCGTTCGACAAGACCGTGTGGGTCTATTCCAATTCGGACATCAACGTGACGCTCAACACGTCGACGTTGCTTGAATTCACGTCCTACGGCAGCGGCAATGGCACCACCGTGTTCGGCTCGGTCGAGGCCGAGACCGATCCGGTCTTCTCGATCGACGATCCGGCTTATTCCGCCTTCACCGTCGTCGGCGTGCCCACCGGCTCGCCCCCGCCCGGCGCGGGCGGCGGCAGCGGCAGCGTGCCCGAACCCGCCTCGTGGGCGATGATGCTCGCTGGCTTCGGCCTTGCCGGTTCCAGCATGCGGACGCGCAAGCGGCAGGCGGCGCTGGCTGCCTGAGCGACGGGGCGGCGCCATGGAAGAGCCGCCCCGCCCCACCTCCGGCGGCTCGATCGACTGGCGTCGAGCCGCAGATGATCCTGTTTGAACAAAGAATTGCTCCAGGTTGGAGCAAGCGTGGGAGGTGGATGTCTATTCAGGTATAAGGGCCGCAAGACCGTAACGGGAGAGTCGCCATGACGATCACACGGTACTTGTTAGCGCTCTTATGGCCAGCTGCACTGGCGATCGCATCCCCGGCCGACGCCACAATCTACATCGTACAGATTACCGGCGGGGTCATTTCGACGATCGGCGACACGTCGACGATCGGAAAGATCGCGCTCAAGGATCCCGTCACATTGACGCTTCGGCTGGACGATGCGGTTCCGGGTGCGATGATCTCGGACACGTCGCTGTTCGGCGCGCCCTCGCCGTCCGGCTCGCTTCCGTCCATAACGCCGGTGACGGCGACGCTCACGATCAACGGCATCGCTTATTACACGATGACCAACGCCCTGAGCGCGTACAGTAATTATGGCGGCGACATCTTCGCCGCAACGTCGGATCATGTGGTGATTCCCGGCACGTTCGATGGTCATATCGACACGATCGAGCTCGATACCGGAAACGAGATTTCCATGACTCCCGTCGCCAAGAGCGACAATTTCAGGGAAGAAGGCTCCTGGTATTTCGGGCCCTACAATACCGGTGATCTCGAGCGGGAAACCGGGATCGGCGCGACTTCGGTTGGACCGGATTATGCGCTGACGATCGTCGAGTTCGGCTTTCACTATGTGACGGTCTATAAGGAGGGCGACCCGGTTCCACCGCTCGGGTCCGGCTCCGTCGCGGTCCCCGAAGCCTCGACCTGGATGATGACGATCCTCGGCCTTGGTGTCGCCGGATCGTCGCTGAGGGCTCGCGGGCAGCGGCGCGCGATCGCCGTCTGAGGAGAAAAGACGCCGTCTTGCCAATAGGTTCTTGCCCGCGGGCCCGATAGTTCGATAGGCGCCGAAGCGCCCGCGCGGCGATCGGCAACTCAATGCCGGCCGTTGCGTTCATTCGTGGGCGTAATGACATGGCCTTCGGCCGATGGGCGACAGGGAATCACGTGGCAGAGTTTGATAAGGTCGATCTTACCAACTGCGATCGTGAGCCCATCCATCTTCTCGGCGCGATTCAGCCGGCCGGTTTCCTGATCGCCGTCAGCCGGGATTGGCTGATCGCACGCGTCTCCAAGAACATCCGCAATCTGCTGGGCTTCGATCCCGAGGATCTGATCGGCTCGCCGCTGGCGGATTATGTGCCGGCCAAGCTGCTGCACGATCTGCGCAACCGACTGTCCTATCTGTCGGAACCCGATATGGTCGAACGGCTGTTCGGCCGGCAGATCGGTGCGTCGGGCCAGTCATACGACGTCGCGATCCATTATTCGGGCGGCCAGATCGTCATCGAGGCCGAGGCCGGCACGCCCGGCGACGAGGTGTCGATCTCGGTGCGCGCGATGATGTCGCGCCTCGACCGCACCAAGGATCTCGCCGCTTTCTATCGCGAGGGTGCGCGCCAGGTGCGTTCGTTGCTCGGCTACGACCGCGTCATGGTTTACAAGTTCGCGGCGAGCGGTGACGGCGAGGTCGTTGCCGAAGCGTGCAAGTCCGGCATCGGCAGCTTCATGGGGCTGCATTATCCCGCCAGCGACATCCCCCGGCAGGCCCGCGCGCTCTACAAGCGCAACCTCGTCCGCGTGATCCGCGACGTCGCGTCGGAGCCCGTCCCGATCGTCCCGCAGATCGACGCCGCGGGCAACCAGCTCGACCTGTCGCTGTCGATCCTGCGATCGGTGTCACCGATCCACATCGAATATCTCAAGAATATGGGCGTCGCCGCGTCGCTCTCGATCTCGATCATCGTCGACGACGAGCTGTGGGGTCTGTTCGCCTGTCACAATTATTCGCCGCGATCGCCGACGTTCGAGCGCCGCTCGGTCTGCGAACAGTTCGCCGAGATGTTCTCGATGCGCCTCGAATCGCGCGAACGGCGCCTGATCGTCGATTATGAGCGGCGCGCGCGCGACATCTCCGATCAGCTGCTGGGGGCGGTCGCGTCGGACGAGACATTGCTCAACGATCCCGACTGGCTTGGCGACATATTGACGGGCGCGATCCCGGCGACCGGCGTCGGCGTGTGGATCAACGGCAACTTCGCCTTTTCGGGCACCACGCCGCCGACCGAGGATTTCCGCCGGATCGTGCGCGCGCTCAACGGTCTGGCGGCGGGACGGGTCTTCACGACCGACCATATCGGCGGTTTGGTCGAGGATGCCGGCCATTTCGCCGACAAGGCGGCGGGGATGCTCGCCATCCCGATCTCGCGCAGCCCGCGCGATTACGTGATCCTGTTCCGCTCCGAGATCAAACAATCGGTGCGGTGGGCGGGCGATCCGCACAAGCCGCTGGAATATGGCCCCAACGGCCCCCGGCTCAGCCCACGCGAGAGCTTTGCCGAGTGGCAGGAGAATGTGACCGGCCGTGCCGAGCCCTTCACCCTCTCGGAGGTCCGCGTCGCGGAAACGCTGCGCGCCACGTTGATCGAGGTGGTGCTGCGCTTGGCGGACGAGGCGGCGGCCGAGCGACGGCAGTCGACGGCGCGGCAGGAGATGCTGATCGCGGAACTCAACCACCGCGTTCGCAACATCCTCGGCGTGATCCGCGGATTGATCCGCCAGTCACAGCCCGACAGCCCGGAGGTGAAGGATTTCGTCCGGCTGGTCGACGGACGCATCCATGCCCTCGCGCGCGCGCACAACCAGATCACCGATGATCATTGGGGGCCAGCGCCGCTCCAGGCGTTGATCGACGCCGAGGCGGCGGCGTTCGCGGCGACGCGCGAAAGCGCGATCATCTCCAGCGGCGAGCCGGTGCTGCTCAACCCGCAGGCATATTCGTCGATGGCGCTCGTCGTCCACGAGCTTGTGACGAACTCGACCAAATATGGCAGCCTGTCGGGCGACGGCGAGGTGCATATCGACTGGTCGCGCAACGCCAACGGCGATCTGACCATCGTCTGGCAGGAGGTCGGTGGCCCGCCGGTGACGCCGCCCAAGCGGAAGGGCTTCGGGACCACGATCGTCAACCGATCCGTCCCCTACGATCTCGGTGGGGAGGCCCGGATCGATTATGCGCCCGACGGGGTGCGGGCCGAATTCTGCATCCCGTCCCGGCACGTATCGGAACCTAAGAGTTTCGCCGGCCCCGAAATCCGCGTGGCGCGCCCGAGCATGTCCAGCCAGCAACCGATCGACCCGTCACATTTCGGGCAGAAATCGGTGCTGCTGGTCGAGGACAGTCTCATCATCGCGCTGGATGCCGAGGATATTCTGGAGCGCTTCGGCGCGTCGGTCGTGACGGCATCGACGCCCGAGGCGGCGCACGCCATTCTCGACCACCAGCGGGTCGATTATGCGATCCTCGACATCAACCTCGGCGACCAGACCAGCTTCGGCGTGGCGGATCGCCTGAGGGAGCTTGGCGTCCCTTATTTCTTCGCCTCCGGCTATGGCGAACAGGCCAGCCTGCCGATGGACCATCGGTCCACTTCGGTCGTGCAGAAGCCGTACACGACCCACAATATCGCGCGCGGCATCGACGATCTGTTTCCGGAGGCGGTGCCCGACTGACGCGCCGCCGTGGGGCACCTTCCCCCAAGCGGCACATCTTCGTTACCGCGCCGGGCGCCTAGCCGCCGCTGCGCGCCAACAGCTCCACCAGATCCGTCTTCCAGTTGACCGCCCATGTGTGGGTGCCGTGGCCGTGGGTCTCGTCGCTTTCGGGGATCAGGCGGAAGCGCGCCTTCGGCCCCATCCGCTTCAGCGCCTCCTGCGGATAGGTGAAATTGCGCGGGTTGATGAAGTCGTCGGCCGAGTTGAGCCACATGAACGGCGTGGTGATCTTCTCGAGACCCGGCCACGGATCGTAGGTGCGTGAGCTGTCGAACTGATAGATCATGTCGTTGGCGTCGCGGGTCGCCATGTCCTTGGCGACCCGCTCGCGCGCCGCCGCCGTCGCCGCCTCGCGCGTGGGATAGAGCTTCTGGTAGTTGAGCGGTGCCGCACCCGCCACGACCGAGATTGACGAGCCGACGCGCAGGCCCATCGCCGGCTGCACCTTATACTCGCCGCCCATCCACGCCGGATCGGCCTCGATCCCGTCGATCAGCAACTGGCGCCACATGCGGTTGAGCCCGGCGATCGGCACCGGCTCGCACGCCATCGGCATGATCGCGCGCGCATAATCGGGATACATCTCGCCCCAGATGAAGCCGTGCATGCAGCCCATCGACGTGCCCATGATGAGCCGGGCATGCTTGATGCCCAGCCCCTCGGTCAGCAGCCGGTGCTGGAGGATGACCATGTCGTCATAGTCATATTTCGGGAAGCGCATGTGCAGGCCGTCCGACGGCTTGGACGAATGGCCGTGGCCGACATTGTCGGGCAGGATGATCCAATATTTGCGGATGTCGAGCGGCTGGCCGGGGCCGTACAATTCGTCGGCGAATTGCGGCGCGAGGAACTGGCGCCCGCTGCCGCCGGTGCCGTGCAGCACCATCACCGCATTGTCGATCTCGCCGGCGGCGTTGCGGTGCGGCTGGCCGAGCGTGGCGTAATGGATGCGCACCTGCGGCAGCGTCTCGCCCGAACGGAAACGATAGTCGCGCACGACGAAGTCGGCATCGACGATCGGCCATTTCGGCGTGGCTGGCGCTGCCGCGGCGGGCGACGCGATCGGCGCGGTGGGGGCGCCCGCCTGCAGGGCAAGAGCGGCGACGATCAGCGACAGCGACATGCGTTTCTCCTTGGGCGCCGATTCGTATACGGTCGACGCGCGAGGTCAACGCTCAGGCGGCGACCGGCCGATCATAAGCCAGCGGCACGCGGATCTGCGCGCGGAAGCCGCCGTCGGTCTGCAGCAGTTTGACGTCGCCGCCATGCGCGCGCGCGATCGAACGGCAGACGGCGAGGCCGAGGCCGCTGCCCGATTTATCCGAATTGCGCGCCGCCTCGCTGCGATAGAAAGGCTCGAATACGCGTTCCATCTCGTCCTCGGGCAGACCGGGGCCGTCGTCGATGATCTCGGCCACCGCCGTGTCCATGTCGGTGGTCAGGCGGATACGCGCGCGGTCGCCATATTTGACCGCATTCTCGAGCAGATTGTCGAGCAACCGGCGCATGCCGAGCACGTCGACCTCGACCGGGGCGGCATCGGCGCGCTCGATCGTCACGTCGCTGCCGACCAGCCGCGCATCCTCGACCACGTCGTCGACCAACGTGCGCAGGTCGAGCCGCTCGCGCGCGCCGGTGTTGGAGGCGTCGCGGATGAAGTCGATCACCTGCGCGATCATCGCCTCCATCTCGTCCACCTCCTCCAGCAGGCCGTCGCGCACGTCGTCCGCGTCGACGTCCTCGATGCGGAAACGCATGCGGGTGAGCGGGGTGCGCAGATCGTGGCTGATCGCGCCGACCATCGCGGTGCGATCGTCGACGAAGCTGCGGATGCGCCCCTGCATCAGGTTGAAGGCGTGCGCGGCGCGGCCGATCTCCGCCGGGCCGTCGAGCGGGCCGATCACGACCGAGGGATCGCGCCCGAGCTGCTCGGCCGCCTTGGCGAAGCGGTCGAGCGGCTTGACCAGCCGGCGCGCGAACAGCCAGCCGAACGGCGCGGTCACCGCCAGCGCGACCGCGAACCACAGCAGCACGCGACGCTGCCACGCATTCGGGAACGGCGCGGGCGCGGGCTGCACCACCGCCCACTTGCCGTTCCGAAGCTGCAAGGCGGCGACGAAATCGCCCTCGACGAATGGCGCCGGGGCGAGGCCGAACAGGCTGCGCTGCGACGGCGTTACCGCGATCGGCGGCCCGGCGGGCGCCTGCAGCCGCTCGGCGGGGATCGGCGGCGCCTGCTCGACCGACGGTGCGCCAAGCTGCGGCGCGGGTGCGGCGACGATCGCCGGCGCGGACACGACCGGCGGCGGAGCGAGATGCGGCGTCGGCTCGACCACCGCGCCGCTCGGCGCGCTTTCGGGCTGCGGCATCAGCAGCGGCGGCGCGATCCGCGGCGTCATCGCCGGCGCCTGGGTGGGCGGCAGCAGGGTCGAGGCATCCGGCAGCGCCTGGCGCATCAGCGGCACGCCACCCATGCCGATCGCGGGACCGATGCGGTCCGCGCCGGGCAGGCTGCGCGCCAGAGCCTCGGCACCGGTATTGACCTGCGCGGCGCGCGAGGCGGTCGCCGCCTGCGCCTGCGTTTGCGCCTGCACGGCGGTGGTGGCGCCGCGCAGCAGCTCCGGCACGGCCGCGCCATTGTCGCCGGGAATATAGACGCCGCCCGATCGCGGATCGACCGTGACGAGCGGTCCGGTATCGTGCCGTCCCCAATCGCCGGGCATGCGCGCGCCCTCGCGCACGCCGCCCGCGAACAGGCCCGGCGGGAAGGCATCGCGCGCCGGCGGTCGCATTGCGCGGCCGACCTCGCCCGCCATCGTGTTCGGGCGCATCGCCGCGGCGTTGGGCACGAACTGGGCGAGCTGCAGGTAAGCGGCGGGCCGCATCTGCGCGGAAACCGATAAAGCGAGCGGCGCGACCATGCCGTCGTCGGCCATCGCCAGCGTGGGCCGCGCGATCGCGGTGCCGGCGAACGGCAGCGGCGTGAAGAAAGCGAGGCTCACCCGCTCCGGCCCGACGCCGATCATGTGCGCAAGGTCGCGGCGCGAGCGTTCCGACACCAGCCAGCCCTGCCCGCTCACGTCGGGCGGCCCGGCCTGCACGACCCGCTGCAACCCGCGCGCGCGATTGGTGTCATCGTCATTGTCCGCCAGCGCGGCGGCGATCGCGTCGAGCCCATATTGCGGCGTCGGCGCCGGCGGCAGCAGCAAGGTCAGGAACAGGATGACGAGCTGCGCCACCACCAGCCCCGCCAGCAGCAGCGCCATGATCTGCAGCGCGAGCGGCGGCCCACGCCAGTCGAGGCGGCGTAGATATTTCATACGCCGCCGTTCATGCCACGAATGCGCCCCCCGATACAGCTCATGATGGCCAGGCGCGGTCCGTCGTAGCGGGGCGGGCAGCGGCGACCGCTGCGCCCTTGTGCGCGCTGGCGGGTGCGGCGGCGAGCGACAGCGCCACCCCCAGCAGCGTGCCCACCAAAGCGGCACCAATCTCGCCGATCAGCCGCAGGCGCCGGATGCGCGGGCTGGAGGGTTGGGCGGGCGACTGGGCCGACAGGATCTTCATGCTCGCCGTTTCGACCCCCGGCTTTGCAACCAGATTTCCGCGCTGTCGAAATCGCCGGCCGCGAATGGCGCGATCGGCGAGCGGTTGAAATCTTTGTGAAACATGCGCGGTACGTGGTTCTGGCATTCGGCGCGGATGAACGCCATCATGACCGACATGGACATCACCAAGCGCATCCTGATCGTCGATGACGACGCGGGCCTGCGCCGACTGATCTCGTCTTTCCTCGACAAGCACGGCTTCACCACCGAGACCGCCGCCAACCCGATCGAGATGCGCGAGCGGCTGGCGCAGGATCCGTACGACCTGATCGTGCTCGACGTGATGATGCCGCGCGAAGACGGCCTGTCGGCGCTGCGCTCGCTCCAGCAGGACGCGCCGCCGGTCATCATGCTCTCGGCGGTCGGCACCGACATCGACCGCATCGTCGGGCTGGAGATGGGCGCCGAGGATTATCTGGCCAAGCCGTGCAACCCGCGCGAGCTCCTTGCGCGCATCCGCACCGTGCTGCGCCGCCGGCAGAAGGAGGAAGGCGGCCCCTCCCCATCGCAGTCCGCCAATGGCGGCGAGGCGCGGCGCGGCCTGGCGTTTGCCGGCTGGCGGATCGATTTCGACGGGCGCATGCTCTACGATCCCGACGATCAGGTGATCTCGCTGACCGACGGCGAATTCCGCCTGCTGCGCGCCTTCGTCGAGCATCCGCGCCGCGTGCTGACGCGCGACCAATTGCTCGATTATGCGCGCGGCGAGGATAGCGAGCATTATGATCGCGCGATCGACGTCCAGATCAGCCGCCTGCGCCGCAAGCTGGGCGAAGGCCGGCAGGGCGCCGAACTGGTCCGCACCGTTCGCAACGAAGGCTATCTGTTCGTGCCTTCGGTGACGAAGGCCTGACCGGCTAGCCGATCCGCCCGGCGCGCATGTCGATCCGACGCGGGGCGAGCGCAGCGCCCTCGTCCGCATCGTGCGTCACCAGCAGCACGGGGATGCCGAGCATCGGCAGCATCGCGCGTAGCCAATCGATCAGCTCCGCCTTCGCCACCGCGTCGAGCGCCGACAGCGGCTCGTCGAGCAGCAGCAGGCGCGGCGACCCGACTAGAGCGCGCGCCAGCGCCACGCGCTGCGCCTCGCCGCCCGACAACGCGCCCGGACTGCGATCCAGCAGATCGTCTATTCCGGTGCGCGCGACGAGATCGGCAAGGTCGGCCGACGCCGCCGCACGCCGCGCGGCATAAGCGAGGTTGGCGCGCACGCTCCGGTGCGGCAGCAGGTTTGCGCCCTGGAAGACGTAGCCGACACGGCGACGGTGCGGGGGCAGGAACGTTCGCGCGTCCTGCCACGTCGCGCCCGCGATGGTCAGGTCGCCGCCGACCCGCTCAAGCCCCGCGAGGCAGCGCAGCAGGCTCGTCTTGCCGGCACCCGACGGGCCATCGATCCGCGTGACGCCCGCGTCGAGGTCGAACGCCGCATCCAGCGCCAGCGCGCCGATCCGGCCTGCCAGCCGCGCCGACAAAGTGCTCACGGCTTCACGCCGCCCAGCCGCCGCTCGACCAGCAGCAGCGCCAGCAATGCGACGAAGCCGAACGCGACCAATCCGGCGGCGATGCGGTGTGCCGCGCCATAATTCATGCTCTCGACCAGCTGGTAGATGCGGGTCGACAGCACCTCGGTCCGCCCCGGTACCGCGCCGCCGATCATCAGCACCACGCCGAACTCGCCGATCGTATGCGCGAACACGAGGATCGCGGCCGACAGGAAGCCGCGCCGGGCGAGCGGTGCCGCAACCGTCACGAACCGGTCGAGCGGCGCCGCGCCCATCGTCGCGGCCAGCTCGAGCAGGCGCGGATCGACCGCCTCGAACGCGGTGCGCAGCGGCTGCACCGCGAACGGCAGCGAGTAAAAGAGCGAGCCGATCACCAGCCCGGTGAAGGTGAAGGCGAGCGTGCGCACGCCGAACGCATGCAATGGCGTCATCAGCGGGCTGTCGGGCGCGACCGCCACCAGCACGTAGAAGCCGATCACGGTCGGCGGCAGCACCAGAGGCAGCGCCGTCACCGCGCCGATCGCCTCCTTCCACCACCGTCGCGACCGCGCCAGCCACCAGGCGAGCGGCGTCGCCAGCAGGAGCAGGAGGAAAGTCGTGACGAGCGCCAGCTCGACCGTGGTCGCGATCACCTGGCCGAGCGGGGATGCCTCCATCAGTGCGCGGCGTAGCCGTAGCGCTTGATGATCGCCAGCGCCGGGCGGCTCTTCAGGAAGCGCAGGAATGCCATTGCCGCCGGATTGGCCGCGCCCACCTTGAGCAATACCGCCTGCTGCGCGATCGGCGCGTGCAGCCGCGCGGGCACGATCCAGCGCGAGCCGCCGGGCACCGCGACGACCTGGCTCAGCGCGACGAAGCCCAGTTCGGCCGCGCCGCCGGCGACGAAATCATAGGCCTGGGTGATCGAGCTGCCCTTCACGATTTTCGGCTGGAGCGCGTCGTACAGGCCAAGCTTGCGCATCGTCTCGATCGCGGCGAGCCCATAAGGCGCGGCGGTGGGATCGGCGATCGCGAGCTTGTCGAACGTGCCGCGCGCCAGCACCGCGCCGCGCGCGTCGACCAGTCCGGGCTTGGCCGAATAGAGCACCAGCGTGCCGACCGCATAGGTGAAGCGGCTACCGGGGGCCGTCAGCCCGTCCGCCTCCAGCTTCGCCGGGCGGTCGGCATCGGCCGAGAGGAACAGCTCGAACGGCGCGCCATGCTCCATCTGCGTCGCGAACGCACCCGACGAACCGAACGACAGGATCGCACAATGCCCGGTCGCCTGCGCGAACGCCGCCGCAATCTCCTTGGCCGGTGCGGTGAAGTTGGCGGCGACGGCGACCTGCGTGTCGGCGGCCAGCGCGGGCACGGCGAGGCCGCCCAGCAGCAAGGCGAGCAATCGAAGGTAAGGCCGGATCATCGCGCGCTCCCGTCAGGCCGCGCCGCCTAACGCCGGACCCGTACCGATGTCCATATCGCCCAATCAGAGCCGATACTTTGCCCTCACCCCGAAGCTGCGCGGACGCCCCGGCGCGGCGATGTCGACGCCGCTCAAGAAGAAATTGCGGGTGAGGTCGTAATGCTGGTCGAGCAGGTTGCGCGCATAGACGCCGATGCTCCACGGTCCGCCGCGCGGGCCAAACGTGAGCGTGCCGTTGACCAGCCAGTAATCGGCGACGCGGAAGACCGGCCCGAGCAACACCGGATCCTGCGGGCCGTGATAGGCGTAATCGGCCTGCGCGGTCAGGTCGAAGCGGTCGAGCGGCATGCGATAGCTCGCCGATCCGTTGTAGCTCCAGTGCGGAAAGCCTTCGTCCTGCCCGGCGCGGCTGACGGTGCGTGTCGCACCAGCCGTGGTGGACGCGGTGATGTCGAGATCCTGGAAGCGGTCGAACTTGCCCTTGCGCCATGCGACGCCCTGGCTGATCGTCAGGCCCGGCAGCGGCGTCCAGTCGAGCTCGCCCTCGATGCCGTAGATGTGCGAGCGCGGCGCGTTCACGATCTTGCCGACCGCGCCATAGACCGGATCGTAGATCGCCGATTGCACCTGCTGGTTGCGATAATCGTAATAGAAGGCCGCGCCGTTGAGTCGCAGCCGGTTGCCGGCAAACTGGTTCTTCGAACCGATCTCATACGCATACAGCGTCTCGGGCCTGAACGGCGCGAGCTGGCTGGGGGTCAGCGTGTTGTAGGCGGTGAAGCCGCCCGATTTCACGCCCCGGCTCGCGCTGGCATACAGCAGCGAAGTGTCGGTCACGCGATATTCCGCCGCCGCCTTGCCGCTGACGCGGGTGTAAGCGAGCCGCGATGCGCCGCTGCCCACGCCGATCCCGGTTGCGGGCGCGGTGCTGGTCGTGAAATCGTCGAGCAGCCGCCGCTCATGCTCGACGCGCAGCCCGCCGGTGAGCGTCAGCCGCGACGTGACCGCATAATCGAGCTGGCCGAAGCCGGCGATCGTGCGCGCGCGCTGGCGGTACGAGGTCAAAGCGACGAAGCCGAGCGACTGCATGAAATCCGAATCGAAATGGTCGCGCAGCCGCTCGTCGGCATAATAAGCGCCGACGATCCAGCGCGTGCCGCCCGCGGCGGTCGATGCCAGCCGCACCTCCTGCGAGAAAGTACGCGCGCGGCTATTGAAGTAGGTGCCGGCATAGGCCAGCGCCGAGGCGTCCCAGTCATTATATTCGCGCCGGCGGAACTGCTCGTAGGCGGTGACGCTGGTCAGCTTGGCAGGCCCCAGATCGAGCGCGGCGGTGACATGGCCGCCCGCGGTGGTGTTGTCGCGGAACGGCTTGGCGTCGGTGCCGATACCCGTGACCGCCGCGAACTGGCTCGACCCGCCCCAGCCGGTGACGCGGCCATTGCTGGGATCGGCCGGGATCGTGCCGAGCGGCTGGAACAGGTAGAGGCCGGTCGCGTCGGACGTGTCGCGGCCATAATGCCCCTCGACCAGCAGGCTCAGCGCGTCATGATCGTAGGCGATCTGGCCGCGCACGCCGACGCGATCGGCATCGCCCAGGCTGCGGCCGGTCGCGCGATCATGCTGGAAGCCGCCGCCCTGCTCGGTCGCCGCCGACAGCCGCACCGCCAGCCCGCTGCCGAGGCCGCCCGAGACGAAGCCTTCGGTATGAAACAGGCCGAAGCTGCCATAATCCATGTCGATGCCGGCCGACGTCTGCTGGGTCGGGCGCGCGGTGGTGAAGCTGATCGCGCCGCCGGTGGTGTTGCGTCCGTAGAGCGTACCCTGCGGCCCGCGCAGCACCTCGACCCGGTCGAGATCGAACAGCATCCCCTGCGTCTGGATCGGGAAGGGCTTGGCGACCTCGTCGACATAGATGCCGACCGGCGAGGCGTTGTTCGAGGCGTAATCGTCGAAGCCGACGCCGCGCAGCCGGAAATTGGGCTGGCCGCCACCGAACGCCGGCACTGCCTCCAGGCCCGGCGTCTGGTACTGGAGCTGGTTGACGCTGGTCACGCCGCGCTGCGCCAATTCCTGTCCCGACAGCACCGACAGCGCGACGCCGATCGACTGCGCGCTGTCCGGACGCCGCTCGGCGGTGACGACGATGTCGGGCAGGCCGGATTCCTCGGTCGCCTGGGCCGCCACCGCGCCTTGGCCGAGCACGGCCGACAGCACGCCGACGCCGGCATAAACAGCCATTGAACCACGCATCCCGAACCCCTTCTGGCGCCGCCATCGGCGGCGATTTTGCGTAATGCGCAATCCCCTGCGTCGACAGCCGCCAAATCACAAGTGCATTTCGCACAGCGCATAATGCACTGGGCTTGACAGCCCGGCCCGATTATAGCGGAAGCAGAAACCCAGATGGCGAAACCAGACAGCCGCAGCCGCATCGATCGCGCCGCCCCCGCCTCCGTGGTGGCGGGCAAGTTCGGTGGCCTGTCGCGCCTGTCGGCGGCGATCGGAAAATCACCGTCCACGGTCCATCGCTGGCTGGTCAAAGGCCATATCGACGGCAATTATCATGCCGAGATCCTCGCGGCGGCGCAGGTGCCCGGCAACCTCGTCGCCGGCGCAGTGCTGGCCCCGCTCGATTTCGTCGATACGCGGCAGGCGGACGCGCCCGCGGCATCCGCCTCCCTGTCAGAGACGGTCGGCGACGTGGAGGTGAGCCACACCCATTTCACCCGCCGCGCGTGGGCGCAGCTCCGCTCGGCAGTGCCGATGACGCTCGATGAAGCCGCGCTGGCGCAATTGCGCGGCACGAACGAACCGACCTCGCTGATCGAGGTCGAGGAAATCTACCTGCCGCTGACCCGGCTCATCAACCTGCACGTGCGCGCGGCGCAGGGCCTCGCGCGCGTTACCGACGATTTCGTCGGCCGCGTGCCGATCAAGCGCCCCTATGTGGTCGCGATCGCGGGCTCGGTCGCGGTCGGCAAGAGCACCACCGCCCGCCTGCTGCGCGCATTGCTGTCGCGCTGGCCCGATCACCCCCATGTCGAGCTGGTCACCACCGACGGCTTCCTCCACCCCAACAAGGTGCTGGAGGAGCGCGGCCTGATGGAGCGCAAGGGTTTCCCCGAAAGCTACGACGTGCGCCGCATGATCCGCTTCCTGGCGGACATCCGCTCGACCGGGCGCGCCGAGGCGCCGGTCTATTCGCACCACATCTACGACATCGTGCCGGGTACGGTGACGATCGACCGGCCCGACATCCTGATCTTCGAGGGCCTCAACGTGCTCCAGATCGGTGCCGGACCCGACGCCCCGCGCGCCGCCTTCACCGCGAGCGATTTCTTCGATCTCGGAATCTATATCGACGCCGCGCCCGACGACGTGGCGAGCTGGTTCGAGCAGCGCTTCCGGCTGCTGCGCGAGACCGCATTCACCGATCCGCACGCTTTCTTCCACCCGCTGGCGATGATGCCGGAAGAGGAAGCGCTCGGCATCGCGCGACGCATCTGGCGCGAGGTCAACCAGGTCAATCTGATCGAGAACATCCTGCCCACCCGCCCGCGCGCCGACGTGATCGTCCGCAAGGGGCCGGAGCATCGCATCGACAATCTCTGGCTGCGCAAGCTGTAGGGTGGGCGGGCCGATGGCGACACGGCACGCATCCCGTGCCTTCCCTGTCACCCCGGACGTGTTCCGGGGTCCACTTGGAGGGGTGCTCCGCGGCCCAAAGCGGAGCGCTTTGCGCGCGGATGGGTGGACCCCGGAACACGTCCGGGGTGACGACATCCTGCAAAAACACCGATGAACGATCTCCGCTGGCGGGTTTGGGCGGCGGTAATCGCCGCGTGCGCGTGGACGGGCATGACCATCCAGTTCTTCAGCGTCTGGGGCCGCGTCGGCAGCGCGACGCTGGCGTTGTGGCGCATGTCGATCTTCTTCACGATCATCTCCAACCTGACGGTCGGCATCGTCTTCGGCCTGATCGCGCTCGGCATGGTGCGGCTGCGCCATCCGCTGCTGATCGGCGGCCTCGCCTTGACGATGGCGTTGGTCGGCGCGGTGTTCGAGCTGATGCTGCGCGGCGTGCTGCACCTCACCGGCTGGCGGATCGTGAGCAACTCGCTGCTGCACGATGCGGTACCCCTCCTGACGTGCGCCGTGTGGGTCATGCTGGCGGAGAAAGGGCGGCTGCGCGCGCGCGATCCGTGGATCATCGCGATCTTCCCGATTCTCTATCTGGTCTATGCGCTGGTGCGCGGCGCCATCGGCGGCATTTATCCCTACCCGTTCCTCGACGGGCCGAAGATCGGGTGGGAGAAAGTGTCGCTCACGGTGCTGGCGATCTCGGTTGCCTTCCTGGTCTGCGGCCATCTGATGGTGATGCTCGACCGCCGGCTCGCCCGCGCTTAGGCGCGCGGGAGCCGCACCAGCGCCTCCAGCCCGCCGCCGGGGCGATTGGCGAGCGTGACGCTGCCGCCATGCTCCTTGGCGATCGTCCGGGCGATCGTCAGGCCGAGGCCGATGCCGCCGGTATCGCGGTTGCGCGACGGGTCGCCGCGCACGAACGGCTGGAACACGCGTTCGAGCAGATCGGGCGCCAGGCCCGGCCCGCGATCGGCGATCCGCAGGGTCACGGTCGTCGCATCCGCGATCAGCGAGGCGTCGACCGCGCCGCCATAGGCCAGGCCATTGTCGATCAGATTCTGGATGAGCCGTTCGAGCGACAGCGGATCGCCGAGGACCGTCGCGGCGTCGATCTCGCCCGGCGTCACCGCACGACCGAGATCGCGATCCTGCTCGACGATCGCCGTGACCAGCCCGGCCAGATCGACGGGCACGAGCGACCCGCGCTCCTGCGTGCTGCGCACGAAGCCGATCGTGGCGGAGATCATCGCCTGCATCTGCGCGACATCGGCCAGAACCTTTTCGCGTGTCGGCTCGGGTGCGCCCTCGACGCGAAAGGCGATGCGCGCGAGCGGCGTGCGCAGATCGTGCGCGATCGCGCCGATCATCGCGGTGCGTTCGCTGACATGTTCGGCCAGCCGCTCCTGCATGCGGTTGAGCGCGCGCGCGGCGACGCGCAGCTCGGCCGCGCCCCATTCCGCGACGGCGGGCGCCTGCGCATCGGCGCCGACCCGGTCGGCCGCCTCGGCGAAGCGGCCGATCTGGCGGCTGATGGCGCGGGCGAACAGCCACGCGATCGGCACCAGCGCCAGCGCGCCGATCGCGAACCACGCGATCATGCGTCGCTGCCACGGCGACAGGAACGGCCGCGGCGCGGTGTCGATGATGCGCCAGCCCTGCGGCGTCAGCAGCCCCGCGCGCACCCGGCCGAAGAAGATCGGTTCGTGCCGGCGCGGCCAGCTCGGGCTGCTGCGCCGGCGGAACATGAAGCCCGGCTTGGCATCGGGCTCGAAATAGAAACGGACGGCGGTATCGGGCGCCTTCAGTCGCTCGGCCAGTTCGTGCGTCACCACCGGCTCGGCCAGCAGCCCGCGCGGTCGTTCCGGTGCGCCGGGCTGAAGATGCTCCAGCAACGCGGCCTCGCGCCCCTCCATATCCACCGCCTGCCCGCGCAGCACCGCCGCGACGTCGCTCAGTCGGGCGAAGTCGGGCCGCGGCGGGGGCACCAGGAACAGGATGCCGAGGCCGACCGCCTGCGTGACGAGGAGGCTCGCCAGCAGCACCGCGAGCGTCTGCCACAGCACCGGCAGCCCGCCGAGCCGCCAGCGAAAGCTCATCCCTCGACCTTCAGCGTGAACATATAGCCTTCGTTGCGCACGGTGCGGATCGGGTCCTCCGGCACCAGTTTCTTGCGCAGGCGGCTGATCGTCACGTCGATCGCCCGATCGAACACGTCGCTGCCGAGGCCGCGCGCATGCTCGATCAACTGGTCGCGCGTCAGCACGCGCTGCGGGCGATCGAGGAAGGCCGAGAGCGTCCGAAACTCGGCGTCGGTCAGCGCCACCGGCGGCACGCCCGCCCGCGACAGCTGGCGCTGGACGATATCGAGCGTCCAGCCGCCGAAGCGGCGCACCTTGCCGTGTGGCACGCTGCCGCCCTCGGCGCTGCGCCGTCGCATCACGGCACGGATCCGCGCCAGCAACTCGCGCGGATTGCACGGCTTGGGCAGATAATCGTCCGCGCCGACCTCAAGGCCGATGATGCGATCGGTATCCTCGCCCATCGCCGACAGCATGATGATCGCAGGTGCATCGGCGCCGCGCAGGCGGCGGACGATCGACAGCCCGTCCTCGCCCGGCATCATCTGGTCGAGCACGAGCAGGTCGTAATGCTTCTCGCCCAACGCGCGGTCCATCTCGGTGCCGTTGGCGGCGGCGTCGACGTCGAAGCCGCTCGCGCGCAGGAAATCGGTGACGAGGGTGCGCAGTTCGGCATCGTCGTCGACCACCAGCAGCTTGGTATCGGCATCACTCATCGCGGATTGTCCTGTTCGTCCGGTCTACGGTCTTTGCGGGGTTTCGGGCGGGGGCGGCAAGGCCCCTCGATCGCGATCTGCGCCGGCGTGCGCGGCAGCTCCGCGAGCCGCAGCACGCCGGCCTGCTTCGCATCAAGCGTGTCGAAGCGCCGGCCGGCGGCCGTCATGAACTCCTGCTCGCTCACGACGCGGTCGATGTCGAGATCGGCAGCGGCGACCGGCTCGGGGATGTTGAGCCACGCGAAGCGGCCCGCGCCCATCGGGCCGCCATAATCGGAGCCGCCGCCCCCGCCGAGCCCGAGCGCCTCGGCGAGCCCGCTGCGTCCGCCGCGCTGTCCCTCGCCGCCCAGCGAGCGGCCGCCATAGAGCGCGATCTCGGGCGCGACGTCGCGCTCATAGGCGATCACCTCCTCCGGCGTCAGCCGGCCGTCATGATCGGTATCGAGCGTGGCGAAGAAGCGGCGTGCATCGGCCACGAATTCGGCGCGATCGATCGCGCCGTCATGATTGGCATCGGCGCGCGCTGCCCAGATCGCCGAGGGATAGGGCTGGCCGGCGTCGGCGCGGAACAGCTCCCCCATCGGCGCCGCAAAGATCTGGCGGGCGCCGGACAGCGCACAATAAGGCGCGTCGGCGGGAATCTTGCCGGCCTTGGCCGCGATCATCATCGGCAGAACGCCTGCCAGGAGCCATGCCCGGCGCCGTTTCTTCATTCGTTCACCATCGGGCCCACATAACCCGCCTGGAATGACGAGCGATTGCAGCCCTGCAATAGCCGATTTCGCCGCCGTCAGAAGGCCCGTTCGAGCCGCTGGATCAACACGCGCGCGGGGCTGGCGGCGGCGACGGGCGCGTCGATGCCGGCGGCGATCCGCTCCACCCGTTCGTAGAGGTCGATGCCGGCGAGGATCAGCCGTCGCGGCGCGGTCGGTAATCGGCCGAGCTCCGCGGCGGAACTGGACGCGCTCATGCCCAGCCCGTCGTCCGAGACAAGCTCGCCGGCCTCGACCGCGCGGCGCGTGGCGAGCCAGGCGATGACGTGCATCAGCCGCGTCGTCGCCTTGAGCGACTCGCATGCGTAGAGCACGCGCTCGGATGGCCCCAGCGTGTCGCGATCGCGTGCGCCGGGTCCATCGAAATAGCCGCGCATCTCGTCGGCGAGCAAAAGCGCCTCGGTATAGAGCGTCTCGGCCAGCCTGCCGGACAGGTCATCCGCGCCGACCATATCTGCCGCTCCTCCATACCAAACCAAGCGATTGTCATGCCACAACCGTGCTTGCGGCGGAATGTGCAAAGAGGGTGAACGACCGGAGGCAGACTTGAAGCCGCGCGGCCGCTTTCTATCTCATTCCTGTGTCCTCGTCGCCATTCGGGGCGAAGGCGCACGGCCCGGCGGAGATCCCGCGAGCCACCATGTTTGATCGCTTTGAAAGGATTGGACCCATGCGTACATTCGATTTCGCGCCGCTGTTGCGCACCTCGATCGGCTTCGAGAACCTCAATCGCCTGGTGGATTTCGCCACCCGCGGCGAGGGCGACGCCTATCCCCCCTACAATATCGAGAAGGTCGGCGAGGACACCTACCGCATCTCGATGGCCACCGCCGGCTTCAGCCGCGACGAGCTCGAGATCACCGCGCAGGACAATGTGCTGATCGTCACGGGCCGCGCCAACGAGGGCAGCGAAGGCGAGAGCCGCCAGTTCCTGCATCGCGGCATCGCGAAGCGCGCGTTCGAGCGCCGCTTTCAGCTTGCCGACACGATCAAGGTGACCGGCGCCGCCTATGACAATGGCCTGCTCGACATCCAGCTCGTGCGCGAGATTCCGGAGCATAAGAAGCCCCGTAACATCGCGATCGGCGGCACCAGCCAGTCGCAGAGCATCGAGGCGGTCAACGACCTTCGGGCCGCATAATCGACCGATATGATGATCGCCACGCTCCTCCCGCATGTGCGGGGGGAGCCTTTGGCGTCTGGTTCAGGCGATGATGTCGGGGATCAGCTGATCCTCGAGCGCGGTGATCTGGTCCTTCAGCTTCAGCTTGCGTTTTTTCAGCCGCGCCATCTGCAGCTGGTCGGTCGTGGCGTCGAAGGCGAGCGCGTCGATCTCCGCATCCAGGTCGCGATGCTCCTGCCGAAGCTCGCCCACGCGCCGGATGATCTCCGCTTCCTCCACCGCCCACTCCCTGCCGTCGCGATCGAGCGTTAGGGCGTTGCACTCCCATGCTCAAGGTCGGCCGCAGCCAACGGCGAAATGGTGCTATTTCGGGGGAGTTCGTGACAATTGGGTGACGACAAACCGCGGCTCGCGTGTTTTATCTTTCAGTCTGCACCCCAGCAGCAAAGGAGCGAGTCGATGACGGATTCCCATTCTGCAACCCTGATGGCGAAACATGCGCGGCTGGATGCGCAGATCGCCAACGAGTCCCGAAGGGCGGCACCCGACGCCGCGCAGGTCTCGACGCTCAAGAAGCAGAAACTGAGGATCAAGGAAACGCTCGCGCGCTTGCTGTGAACGATCGGTGGGCCGTCTCGACGGGCGGCCCGCTTTCGATCAGTTGCGCAACTTCCATCCCGTCCGCAGCGCCACGTAACAGGCGCTTCCCAGCACGACGTTGATCGCCAGCAGCAGCAGCGCGCCGACCACCACGTTGGAATCGCTCACGCCGAGGAAGCCGTAGCGGAAGCCCGAGATCACGTAGAAGAACGGATTGAAGTGGCTGATCGCGCGGAACACGCCGTGCAGCCGATCGACCGAGTAGAAGGTGCCCGACAGCAGCGACAGCGGCTGCACCACGAAATTGGTGACTGCGGCATTGTGGTCGAACTTCTCCGCCCAGATCGAGGCGAGCACCCCTACGAACGCCATCAGCGCCGCCCCCATCAGGCCGAACCAGACGACCGCCCACGGCACGCGCGGCAGATGGGTGACGCCGGGCCACAGCAACATCGCCGCCCATACCGCGAAGCCCACCAGCACCGCCCGCGTCATCGCCGCGCCCGCCAGCGCCGCCAGCAACTCGCCCGCCGACAGCGGCGGCATGAGATAATCGACGATCGTGCCCTGGATCTTGCCGACCAGCAGCGAGAAGCTGGCATTGGCGAACGCGCTCTGCATCATGCCGGTGGCGACGATCAGGCCCGGCGCGACGAAGTCGGCGAACGACGTGCCCATCACCTGGCGGTCGCCACCGCCCAGCGCCACCGAGAAGATGACCAGATACAGCAGGGTCGTGATCGCCGGTGCCCAGATCGTCTGCAGATGCACCTTGAAGAAACGACGCACCTCCTTGATATAGAGTGCGCGCAAGCCCTCCCAGTTGATCATTGCGATCACCGGCACGCCGGGGGCAGGGCGAATATTTTCGATCGAGGCGTCGCTCATGCCCCCCGGTTAGTCGCCGGGGTCATCAGCGGCAAGCCTCCGACTGCTTAGGGAATGTGGCCGAATGGCATGGACGGACGAGCGGATCGAGCAGCTGCGGCAGATGTGGCAGGCGGGCATGACCGCCAGCCAGATCGCAGAGGCACTGGGCGGCGTCAGCCGTAACGCCGTGATCGGCAAGGCGCATCGGCTCGGGCTGCAGGCGCGCCCCTCGCCGGTGAAGCCGGGCGAGACCGCGGCCGCCGAGAGCGACGAGCCGGCGATCGAGACGCCGTCGGCGCCGGTCGCTGCCGAGGCTGCCCCGGTCGCGCCGACGCCGGTCGCCCCGGCACCTTCGCCTGCGCCCGCCCCGGTCGCAGCGCGTCCGGCCGAGCCGGCATCGCCGCCCGCGCCGCCGGTGCCGGATGCCCCCGCGGTGCGCTCGATCGGGCCCGGCGGCTTCCAGCGGCAGAACCCGCACGAGCAGCAGCCGCCGATCCCGCCCGCGCCGCCACGCCGGCTGGTGCCCGCCAAGCCGTCGAGCGACATCGCCGGCAAGACGAGCCTGCTCGACCTAAACGACCGCATCTGCAAGTGGCCGCTCGGGCATCCGGGCGAGCCGGACTTCCACTTCTGCGGCAACCCGATCAACCAGGGTTTCCCCTATTGCCTGCAGCATTGCTCGGTCGCCTATCAGGCGCAGCTGCCGCGCCGCGATCGCCGGCCGCCGCCGCCGCTGCCTTATGGCGCGCCGCGCGTCCGCTGATCGGACGACCTAATGCGTGGCTGACACCGGCTTGATCCGGTCCAGCCAAGCATCGGGCACCGGCTGGCCGCGCCGTTGGGCGATGGCGACCGCCTCGACGAGCATGCCGCGCGCGTCGTCGCGACGACCGGCACCTTCCATCAACGCGGCAGCATTGGCGCGCGCGGTGGTGTCGTCGGGATCGAGTTTCGCCAGCGCGACGTAGCGATTGAGCGCCTCGGTCGTGTCGCCCGCCGAATAGGCCATGCTCGCCAGCGCCCGCGTCGCCGGCACCAGCGCGGTCGGTGCCATATGGCCGCTGTCGACCAGATAGGTAAGCGCCTGCCGCTTGGCCGGCTTGTCGCCGACCTCGTCGGTCACGCGATAGAGCTCGCTTTCGATCACGAACTTGTCCTCGTCGGTGAGACCGGGACGACCGAGCGCCGCGGTCAGCACCGATTTGGCCGTCGCGGGATCAGCCTTAAGCGCGATCAGCAAAGTGCACGCGACCGGCGCCGACACGACCGCATCCTTGACCCGGCAACCCTTGCTGCGCGTCGTCACCGTGCGCCCGAGCGCATCGAATGTCATATCGGTCGCACCGCCGAGCGCGGCGAGCCCCGTGTTACTCGCCACGCCCTCGCTGCTGTATAGCGGTTTGCGGGCGATGCGCGAGCCGACGACGACCTGCTTCTCCTGCGCGTCGTCCGACTGCTGCCCCTTGACGACGATGTCCTTGCTCTTCTGCGGCGCGATATCCTGCGCGCCGGCGGCGGTCGCCGCAGTCAGCATCGATGCGATCACTATCCGGCGCATTCCCATCCCTCCCATGGCGAAGCGGCGCGAGAATGACATTACGCGACGGCGCCGTCGAGAGGGCGTGCTTCAGCCCGCGGCGAGCGCCTTCAGCGATATTGCGGGATCGGCGAGCAGCGCCGCATCGACGCGTACGCCGTTCGTGACCAGCGCGCGACCCTGCGCATAATCGCGCACCATGTTGACGCAATCGAGCGCGATCACGCGGCCCCCGCGGAGATAGACCAGGCTGAAAGCGCGCGTCGCCGGATCGCCGCGCACCACCACCGCATCGTGGCCGCGCGACAGGCCGACCGTCTGCAGACGCAGATCGTACTGGTTCGACCAGAACCACGGCACCGCTGCGTAAAGATCGTCATTGCCCATGATCGCCCGCGCGACGATCGCCGCCTGATCGTGCGCGTTCTGCACCGATTCCAGCCGGATCCAGTCGCCCTCGGCGAAGCCGTTGCGATGCTCCGCGCAGTCGCCGAGCGCGAAGATGTCGGGCAGGCTGGTGCGACATTGGCCGTCGACGCGCACGCCATTGCCGCCCTCCGCGCCCGCATCCAGCAACGGCTGTACCGCCGGCACGATGCCGATGCCGACGATCACCATCTGCGCGGGCAATATCGAGCCGTCGGCCAACTCGACGCCGGTCGCGCGGCCGTCGCCTTCGGTGATGCAGATCACCTGCGCGCCCAGCCGCATCTCGACGCCGTGCGCGCGATGTTCGGCCTCGAAGAAGCGCGACAGCGGCGCACCGGCGACGCGCGCCAGCACGCGATCCAGCGCCTCGACCACCGTCACCTGCTTGCCGAACTTGGCGAGCGCCGCCGCCGCCTCCAGCCCGATATAGCCGCCGCCGATCACCACCGCCTCGCGCACGTCGGCAAGCTCGTCGCGCATGCGATCGGTATCGGCGCGGCTACGCACGGTGTGCACGCCGACGAGATCGTGGCCCGAGCAGGTGAGCCGCCGCGGGCTGCCCCCGGTCGCCCAGACCAGCCGGCCATAAGAGAGCATCGCGCCGTGGTCGGTCGTCACGCGGTGCGCGGCGGCATCGACCTGCATCACGCGCCGGCCGAGCAGCAGCGCCACGTCGCGCTCCGCCCATGCCGCGGCGGTGCGGAAGATCATCCGCTCCCACGGCCGGTCACCCGCCAGATATTCCTTGGAGAGCGGCGGCCGGTCGTAGGGCAGCTCGGGCTCCTCGCCGACGATGGCGATGCTGCCGGCGAACTTCTGCTGGCGCAGCGCGAGCGCGGTCTGCGCGCCGCCATGGCCGCCGCCGACGATCAGCACATCATAATGCGCCGTCATGCTCGTCACGGCGTGACCGGCCGCCCCTCGCGCGCGCTCAGCGTGATCGCGTCGAGGATGCGCATCACCTCGATCGATTCCGCCTCGCCGATGCCATTCCATGCCTCCGTGCCGGTGCGCACCAGATCGGCGAAGGAGTCGGCCTCGGCGCGGAAGCCGTTGAGCGGCGCGAAATCGATCCGCTCGTCCTTCGGCTCCCACCCGCCGCGGCTGACCTGCAGCAGCCCCGGCTTCTCGGCGGTGAGATGGTTGGGGAAGTCGGTCGTCACCACACCGCCCTCGCACGCGACGATCGCGCGGCGGTGGAGGCCGGTGCCGAACGCGCAGCTGATCTGGGCGAGCAGCCCGTCCGCGAAATCGAGACTGGCGGTGGTCGTCAGGTCGACGCCGCGCTCCGACAGGACCGCCGAGGCGGTGACGCGCACCGGCATCGCCCCGGCCAGCATCCGCACGAGGCTGACCGCATAGGTGCCGGCGTCGAGCATCGCGCCGCCGCCCAGCGCCGGATCGAGCCGGATGTTGGCGGCATTGGCGACCGGGAAACCGAACGCGGCATGGATCGTGCGCGGCCGCCCGATCTCGCCCGACCCGACGATCCCCGCCAGCGCGTGCGTCAGCGGCTGAGCGCGATAGGGAAAGGCCTCGACCAGATGGCGACCGGCACGGCGCGCGGCATCGTACATCGTGCGTGCCTCGTCCGCGTCGAGCGCGATCGGCTTCTCGCACAGCACATGCTTGCCGGCTTCCAGCGCGCGGATGCTCCATTCGGCGTGCAGGCTGTTGGGCAGCGGATTGTAGATCGCCTCGATCTCGGGATCGGCGAGCAGCGCGTCGTAGCTGTCGACGACGCGGACGATGCCGTTGGCCTCGGCGAATTGCCCGGCGCGATCGCGATCGCGACTGGCGACGGCGACCAGCGACACCTTGTCCGATCCCGCCACGCCGGCGGCGAAGTGGCGGGCGATATTGGCGGTGCTGAGAATGCCGAGCCGAAGCGGCGCGGCGGCGGTGTCGGACATGAAGCCTCCCGATCGTGTGCGTCGTCTGTACCGCGCACCCGCGCGATACGCCACTTTTCACGCAACCGACACTTTACGCCATTGCAGGTAGCGGAGACCGCGCTAACCTCCGCCCATGCCAATCACTTGCTTCCCGCTCGGACGTCTTCTCTAGGCATGGCGACCGCCGCCGCCATCGCCGCCCCGCTCACCGAGCCGCCCCGCGGCCGCCAGTTCCTCGGCCATCCGTTCGGCCTCGGCGTGCTTACCCTGTCGGAGCTGTGGGAGCGCTTTTCCTATACCGGCATGCAGACGCTGCTGGTGCTCTACGCCACCCACTATCTGTTCCAGCCGGCGCATGTCGGCGCGATCTGGGGCATCGGGCCGTTCCGCGCGGTGATGGAGGGCATGTACGGGCCGCTGTCGCCGGCGGCGCTCGCCTCGGCGGTGTTCGGGCTCTATGCCGGCCTCGTCTATCTCACGCCGATCCTCGGCGGCCTGCTGGCCGACCGGCTGATCGGCAAGACGCGCGCGATCACGCTCGGCGCGCTGCTGCTCACCGCCGGCCATTTCCTGATGGGGTACGAGCAGACCTTCCTGATCGCTTTGCTCGCGCTCGTCCTCGGCGTCGGCGCGTTCAAGACCAACATCACCGGGCAGGTGGGCGATCTCTACGCGCCGAACGACCTGCGCCGCGCGCGCGGCTTCCAGATCTTCGTCATGGGCATTTCGACCGCCGCGATGCTGGCGCCGCTCGTCTGCGGCACGCTGGGCGAGAAGGTCGGCTGGGCGTGGGGCTTCGGCGTCGCCGGGGTCGGCATGGTGGTCGGCCTCGCCACCTATCTCGCCGGCCGCCGCTGGCTGCCGCCCGAGCCCGCACCGATCCACAAGGGCGGCATCGTCGAGCCGCGCCCGCCCTTGCTGCCCGGTGAGGGCAGGCGCATCGTCGTGCTGGTCGCGTTGCTGCCGGTGCTGGCGCTGGCGAGCGTCGGCAACGAACAGATGTTCAACGCCTATCTGCTGTGGGGCGAGGCCAATTACCGGCTGGTCTTCTTCGGCCGGACGATGCCGGTGACGTGGCTGATCTCGATCACCTCGGTCTTCGCGATCCTCGGCGTGGCGGGCACGATCGCCTTCTGGCGCTGGTGGGCGACGCGCTGGCGCGAGCCGGACGAGATGACCAAGCTGCTGATCGGCACCCTGATCTGCATGCTCGCCCCGCTGATCCTCGCCGCCGCCTCGCTCTATGCGGCGGGCGGGCACAAGATCAGCCTCGGCTGGGCGGTGATCTTCCATCTCGTCAACGAGGTCGGCTTCGCCAGCGTCTATCCGGTCGGCATGGCGCTCTATTCGCGCTGCGCGCCGCGCGCGATCGGCAGCACGATGGTGGCGCTCTATTACCTCCATCTGTTCGCGTCGAACATGCTGGTGGGCCGGCTGGGCGGGCTGCTGGAGACGATGTCGCCGGCCAATTTCTGGCTGATGCATGCCGGCCTGATCGCGATCGCGGCGGCGATCCTCTTGGTGTTCCGCAAGCTGGGTGGCAGGCTGCTCGCACCGATCGTCTGAGGGGGATATGATGAAGGCATTGCTCGCCGCCGGTGCGGCGCTCGCGCTGGCATGGACCGGACAGGCCGCGATCCTGCCGCCGCCGGCCACGCCCGGTACGGCGGTCGCGCCTTACGTGCAGGTTGCGGCGGGCCGCATCGCGCTCACCCATGTGCGCCTGATCGACGGCACCGGCGCGCCCGCGCTGGCGGATCGCACGATCATCCTCGACGGCGCGAAGATCGTCGCGATCCAGGCCGGCGACGCGCCGGTGCCCGCCGGTACGCGCGCGATCGACCTGACCGGCCACAGCGTGATGCCCGGCATCGTCGGCATGCACGACCACATGTATTATATCGGGCGGCCCGACCTCGACGCGCAGGGCAATAGCGAGCCGCCTTTGGTGGTGCCGCAGATGACCTTCACCTCGCCGCGCCTCTATCTGGCGGCGGGCGTGACGACGATCCGCACCACCGGCTCGGTCGAGCCCTATACCGACCTCAACCTGAAGGCGGCGATCGACGCCGGCACCCTGCCCGGCCCGCACATGGACGTGACCGGCCCCTATCTGGAGGGCGCGAACAGCCCGTTCATCCAGATGCACCCGCTGCGCGATGCCGAGGATGCGCGCCGCACCGTCGCCTTCTGGGCCGAACAGGGCGCGACCTCGTTCAAGGCCTATATGAACATCACCCGCGCCGAACTGGGCGCGGCCATCACCGAGGCGCACCGGCGCGGGCTGAAGCTGACCGGCCACCTCTGCTCGGTCACCTATCCCGAGGCGGCGGCGCTCGGCATCGACGATCTGGAGCATGGCTTCTTCGTCAACACGCAGGACGATCCCGGCAAGGTGCCCGACATCTGCCCGGCAAGCACCGGCATCCCGACGCTGGCAGCGATGACGCCCGGCAGCGCCAAGGCGAATGCGCTGATCGAGACGCTGGTGAAGCATCATGTCGCGCTCACCTCGACCTTGCCCGTGTTCGAGCAGCAGATCCCGGCGCACGCCACGCTGCAACCGCGCTTGATGGACGCGATGACGCCCGAGGCGCGCACCGCCTATCTCTATGCGCGCAACCGGCGCGCGATGACGCCGGCGGACAAGGTGGCGACCTACAATCAGGCCTTCGCCAACGATCTGGCGCTGGAAAAGCAGTTCGTGGCGGCCGGCGGCCTGCTGATCGCCGGACCTGATCCGACGGGCAATGGCGGTGTCGTGCCAGGCTATGGCGATCAGCGCGAGATCGAACTGCTGGTCGAGGCGGGCTTCGCGCCCGAGCAGGCGATCCACATCGCCACGCTCAACGGCGCCACCTATCTCGGCCTTGCCGACCGCATCGGCTCGATCGCGCCGGGCAAGAATGCCGATCTCGTCGTGGTAAAGGGCGATCCGTCGCGCAGCATCGCCGACATCGAGAATGTCGTGACGGTGTTCAAGGACGGCATCGGCTATGACAGCGCGAAGCTGATCGCCTCGATACGCGGCCGCTACGGCGAATATTGAGCGGACGTACCGAACAGGTAGCGACCTCCGACCACCGATCGGATCATCTTCTCCGGCATGGCCGCCTGAGCCGCGGCGACGAACGTCTCGCCTGAACAATGGCCGGGGACGATATAGTCCGGATCGAGCGCGCGCATCAGCGCGACCGTCTCCAGCGCCTGCTCGCGCGTTTGCGGCGCCACGAGGTGAAAGCCGCCGACGATGGCATGGATCTTGGCCACGCCCGAGACGGCCTGGGCGCGCCGGACGGTGTTGATGATGCCGCGGTGACTGCACGAGCCGATGACGACCAGCCCCCGGCCGGCGACGTCGAAGGCGGTGCCGAGCTCGTGAACGGCATCGTCCACCAGGAAATTGGCGCTCTGCTTCGACGGATCGAGCAGGCGCCGTTCGCAGCCTTGTCCGGGCAGCATTCCGGTGGGCACGCGCGGACGTTCGGACGAAACCAGCGGAATGCGGCCCGTCGTGAAACCCTGGCCGCCGATGAGGCTGGGATCGCCCGACACGATGGTGCGGATACCGGCCGCGCTCAGCGCGGCGCGATCGATTTCTCCGAAGGCAGGGCCATCGGGATCGGTGCCGCGAACGCGCGCGCAGAATGCTTCCTCACCACCGACATAGAGCGGCGTGCCGCGCCGTAGCCTGCCGGTCGACAGCAGCCCGTCCAACCCGCCGAAATGGTCGAAGTGGCCGTGGCTCAGGACCATCGCCTCCACCGACTCCGCCGCGACGCCGAGCAGGGCCATGTTGTTCAGCAGCGCATCCGACGTATAGCCGAAGTCCACCAGCGTCGTGCGCCGCGCCGCGCCGACATTGGATATGGCGAGCAGCGAATAGCCCCACTGTCCCGCAAAGGCCTTGTGATAATCGCGCGTGATTGGCGGTGGCACATATCTGAAGTCTGGCCGGTCGACGGCGGGGCTGAAGACAGCGGTCGTGCTATCGATCAGGACGGTCAGCGCGAGACCGTCGACCGTCGGCACCTGAAGAAGCGCGGGCGCTGCGGCGATCGGGCCGGCTAGAAAAGACGCCGCGCCACATGCCAGAACCGATCTGCGGCTGAAATCCACGGACGTCCCCCCTCGTTCGATGACCACGGCCGCTCCCGGCGAGCCCGCTACGCCGCCGCCCCCGGCGCGAACTGGGCCACGCTCAGGACGTTGCCGTCGGGATCCTGGAACCATGCGACCTTGGTGTCGCCGCCCGGCGGGCTCCAGATGCCCAGCACATCCTGGCCGAAGCCGTCGTAGATCGTGAAGACAACGCCCTTCGCGCGCAACTCCTCGATCGTCGCGACGATATCGCCGACCTGCCAACCGAGCACGGTGTGCGGCTGTGGCCGGAAAGCCTCGGCTTCCGACAGGCGTAGCGCCGTGCCGTTGAGATCGAACACGCAGGCGAACTGGTCCTCATGGACCGGGGGGAAGCCCAGCACGTCGGCGTAGAAGGCTTTGGCGCGCGCCCGATCGGCCGTGACGACGAAGGTCATCGCCTTAGCGTGCTGCAGTGGCGCCACGACGCTCCCCCTCTCCGCCCGACGCGGAGAGATTAAAGCAAAGCGCGCATCGGCTCAACGGCGCGCGGCGATCCAGCCATCGATCTGGCGGTCGAGGATCGCCATCGGCATCGGGCCGTCGTCCAGCAAAGCATCGTGAAAGGCGCGGATGTCGAACTTCGGCCCCAGCGCCACCTCGGCACGCGCGCGCATCGCGCGAATGCGGACCTCGCCCACCTTGTAGGCAAGTGCCTGCGCCGGCCAGCCGACATAGCGCAACGTCTCGCCGGTCACGACGCGTTCGGGCAACGCCGTATGCTCGCGCAGGCATGCCGCCGCCTGATCGAAGCTCCAGCCCTTGGCGTGGATGCCGACATCCATCACCAGCCGGCAGGCGCGCCACATCTCGTAGGAGAGTCGGCCGACCTGTTCGTAGGGCGTGCGGTACATCCCCATCTCGTCGCCCAGCCGCTCGGTATAGAGCGCCCAGCCCTCGACGAAGGCGGTGACGTCGTCCTTGCGGCGGAACGGCGGGAGGTCGGTCCGCTCCTGCGCCAGCGCGATCTGAAGGTGGTGGCCCGGCACGCCTTCGTGCAGGATCCACGACGGCATGCTGAACAGCGGATCGGTGGCGCTGCTCTTGCTCAGCATCACCGCGCCGGCGACGCCCTTGGCGGGATCGCCGAGGAAATAGCCGCCCGACGTGCCGTCCAGCTCGGGCGGCTTGAGCTTGATGGTGAAGGTGAGGCGCGGCAGCGTGCCGAAATAGCGCGGCAGATATTCGTCGACGCGCTTCACCACCGCGCTGACGCGCGCGACATAATCGTCGACGTCGGTCGCGTAGAAGCGCTTGTCGGAGCGCAGCATGACGAGAAAATCGTGCATCGACCCGTCGAAGCCGGCTGCGTGCTTGGCCGCCTCCATCTCGGCGCCGATCCGTGCGACCTCGCTCTGGCCGAGGTCGAACACCTGCTGCGGCGTCATGTCGGTGGTGGTGCTGACGCGGACGAGATGGGCATAATAATCCTGACCGCCCGGCATCGATCCCGCGCCGAGCCCGGCGCGGGCATGCGGCAGATAGTCGTCGGCCATGAAGGCGACGGCGCGCGCCTCGGCGGGCTTGACCCGGCTCGCCACGGCCTGCGTCGCCTCGGCCTTCAGCGCCTCCCAGCGCGAGGCGTCGACCGCGGGCGGACGCTTGGCGAAGGGCTTGAGCAGCGCATTGTCGGCCACCGCCTGGCCGGCGGCGGTGCGAAGTTGCGCGAGCGTCGCATCGACCACGATCTTCGGCTGGACGAAGCCGGTGGCGAGGCCGCGCTTCATGTTGACGATCGCCTGATCATAATAGGCCGGCAGCGCGCCGATCTTGGCGATCCATGCCTTCGCCTCGGCCTCGTCGTGCAGCACGGTGGTGCTCGCGACGTAGATCGGCGTGGTGTAGAAGCCATCGCCGCCGATGAACGGCATCCGTTCGGTATCGAAGCGCGCTTCCTCCAGCCGCGCATGGAGACGCCAGCCCAGGATATCGCGTGTGATCCGGTCCTCGCCACCCTCGTTCGCCGGGGCGGGCGCGTCGAGCCGGCGCGCGACCGCCGTGAGCCGGTCGTTGCGCGCCTTCACCGCCGCCGGCGACAGATCGGGCCAGCGGCCGGGCAGATCGTCGCGCTCTTCGTCCAGCACCGTCTGATAGGCAGCAAGCACGGGCGCGATCGGCTCGGCCGACGCCGGTGCCACCGCGATCGCCACGGCGGCGATCAGGCCAAGATCGAACATGCGGCGCATCGTCGTCATCCCCTTGTTTGATTAAGATCGTATACGATCAAATGGGCGCGGGAAAGCTTTCGTAACGGCCGCGTTGTCGATCCCGATTGCGGCATGTGTCTTGCCCGAGTAAGACGCCAGCGACTTTCGGAGGAACGATCATGTCCCGCCTGCCCCGTCTCGCCCCTGCTTTGCTCGCCCCCGTCGCGGCGCTCGCGCTGGGCGGCTGCGGCCTCAACGCCATCCCCACCGCCGAGGAGAGCGCCAAGGCGCGCTGGGCGGACGTCCAGAACGAATATCAGCGCCGCGCCGATCTCGTCCCCAATCTGGTCGCGACGGTGAAGGGCGCCGCCCAGCAGGAGAAATCGGTGCTGATTGGCGTCACCGAGGCGCGCGCCAAGGCGACCTCGATCCACGTCACTGCCGAAGACCTGAAGGATCCCGCCAAGATCAAGCAGTTCGGCGCCGCGCAGGGCGAGCTGAGCCAGGCGCTCGGCCGGCTGCTGTCGGTAAGCGAAAATTATCCGGACCTGAAGTCGAACGAAAACTTCCTCACGCTGCAGTCGCAGCTCGAGGGGACGGAGAACCGCATCACGATCGCGCGGCGCGATTATAACGGCGCGGTGCAGCAATATAATACGCTGATCCGCACCTTCCCCAACTCGATCGGCGCAAAGGTGTTCTACGGCGCCAAGCCGATGCAGACCTTCGAGGCGACCGCTCCGAACGCGCAGGCCGCGCCGACGGTGAGCTTCTGAGGTGACACCTCCCCGTTCCCGTCATCCCGGCGAAAGCCGGGATCTCGTGAGGCGAGCGCTTACCGTCGTCTCGCGAGATGCCAGCCTGCGTTGGCATGACGGATGGGGCTGGCTGCTCGCGACCATCGCCGCGCTGTTTCTCGCACTCGCCCCGGCGTCAGCACAGACCTTCCCGAAATTCACCGGCCTCGTCACCGACGCCGCCAACATCCTGCCCGCCGATCGCAAGGCGGCGCTGCAAGCCAAGCTCGAGGCGCTCCAGAGACAGACCAAGCGCCAGCTCGTCGTCGCCACCATCCCCGACCTGCAGGGCTATGCGATCGAGGATTATGGCTATCGACTGCTGCGGGCGTGGGGCGTCGGGCTGAAGGGCGCCGACAATGGTGCAATCCTGATCATTGCACCTAGCGACCGCAGGATCCGGGTTGAGATCGGCTACGGGCTCGAACCGGTGCTGACCGACGCACTGTCCAGCATCATCATCCGGCGCGACATCGTGCCGGCGTTCAAGGCAGGCGACATACCCGGTGGCATCGAGGCTGGCGTCGATGCGCTCGACCAACAGCTGCGCCTGCCCGACGACAAGGCGAAGGCCAAGGTCGCCGCGGCCAAGGCAGAATTCGACAAGGTCCACCAACGCGGCCGGCAGGGCCATATTCCGTTCGGCATGATCTTCTGGCTGGTGATCGTCGGCGTCATCTTCGTGTCGTCGATCGGGCGACGCGTGGGAGGGCAGCGTTATTATGGCGGGGGTGGCGGCAGCAACTGGCCGATCTGGCTGTGGGCGGCGAGCGAGCTGATGGATAGCGACCGCCATCGTGGCGGCGGGGGCTGGGGCGGTGGCTCGGGCTGGGGTGACGGCAGTGGATCGTCCGGCGGCGGCGACGGCAGTTGGGACGGCGGCGGCTTCACCGGCGGCGGCGGCGGCAGCGGTGGTGGCGGCGGAGCGTCGGGAGGATGGTGATGCAGATCACGCCGGAGGATCAGGCGAAGGTCGCCGCCGCGATCAGGGCGGCCGAGGCGCGCACCGATGGCGAGATCGCCGCGATCGTCTCGCCCGCATCCGACGATTATGCCGACGCGGTGCTGCATTGGGCGCTGGTCGTCGCCCTCTTCCCGCTAGCCCTCTCCGCCGCTTTCCCCTCGCTGCTGCTGTGGGGCGTGGCGCTGATCGACGGCGGGTGGGAGGAGCCGTCGCTGCGCTTCCTGCTCACCCTGCTGACGATCAAATGCGCGATCGTCTTCCTGATCGCGCGGTGGATCTTCGGGCGGCCGGCGATCCGCATGGCGCTGGTGCCCGCGGCGACCAAGGCGCGTCGCGTCCGCCGCCGCGCGCTGATGCTTTTCCGCGCCGGCACCGAGCAGCGCACGCTCAGCAAGACCGGCGTGCTGCTGTACCTGAGCCTTGCCGAGCGCCGCGCCGAGATCGTCGCCGATGCCGCGATCCACGCCCGTGCCCCTGCGGAGCAGTGGGGCGAGGCGATGGCGGCTTTGATCGCAGATGTGCGCGAGGGCCGACCCGGCGACGGCATCGCCGCCGCGATCGAGCGGATCGGCGCGGTGCTGGAAACCCACTTCCCCTTCACCGGCAGCGATCCCAACGAGCTGCCCGACCGGTTGATCGAATTATGAGCTCACCATCAAGCGCCCCCGTCGAGACCATGTGGGAAGGTCGCTTCATCACCGTGCGCCGGCAGGGCACGTGGGAATATGTCGGCCGCGCGCGCAGTATCCACGCCGCCGTGATCCTGGCGGTGATCGACGGCGACGTGCTGTTGGTCGAGCAATATCGCGTGCCGTTGGGCGGCCCCTCGCTCGAACTGCCGGCGGGCTTGGTCGGCGACAATGAGGCAGGCGAGGCGATCGAGATCGCCGCCGCACGCGAGCTGGAGGAGGAGACCGGCTATCGCGCGGCCGAGATCGAGATCCTCGGTCGCTTCGCCTCGTCGCCCGGCATGGTCTCCGAGACCTTCACCCTCGTCCGCGCGACCGGCCTCACCAAGGTCAGCGACGGCGGCGGCGAGGAGGGCGAGAACATCACGGTCCACCGCGTGCCGCTCGCGCAGATCGAGGCTTTCGTCGCCGAGAAACGCGCGGCCGGCCTGTTCATGGACGTGAAGCTGCTCACCTTGCTCGGGTCTGCTTTGCTCGGCGTGCGGATTTAAGCCAATCGCAACGTCCCGCAGCTAGAATGCCCGGCATCTTGGGAGCAGATCGGGTGAACAAAGCGTCGGGAAAGAACGAGGCACGCCGGGCCGAACGGCGCGAGGCGAACGCCGCGAGCACGTTGCGCACCGAAGGCGCGGCACCGCTCGACGTGGTCGTCCTCGATCTGTCGGCCACCGGCCTCCGCATCGTCACCAACGCTGATCTCGCCATCGGGCAGGAGGTCAGCATCGGCCTCGCCGGCGCGGGTGCGACCCGTGCGTTCGTCGCATGGCGGCGCGACAGCCAATATGGCTGCGCCTTCACCCAGCCGCTGTCGGCCGAGGATGAGGCACGCGCTTTCTCGAACTCGACGCCGATCGCGCTGGGCCGCCCGGCTGCACCGGCCGCGGCAACGCCCAACGGCGCCGAGAGCCTCGAAGATCTCGTCCGGCAGCATCGGCACTGGGCAATTCCGGGCGACGCGCTGTTCGGCATTCTCGCTTATATCGTCGCAGCGGTGCTTGCGGTGCGCATGCTGCTCGGCTGAAGGCCGTCACCCTCGCATGCGACGAATGTCGAACGACTCCACGCACACGATGACCGTCGCGTTAACCAATTTGGAAAAGGGTTAAGACGTAAAAAGGCTCAGCACGAAGTGATGGAGCCTGTCGATGTCCCACCCCGCTTGCACCCTCGATTTTCCCATGCTCGATGATGGCCCGGCCTTGTTCGACTGGGGCCTCGCTTGCTCCGTCGGCAGCGGTGGCGTCGAACTCGACCTGATCGAGGCGCACAAATGGTTCAACCTCGCGGCGCTGGCCGGCGACGAGCGCGGCGCCGAATGGCGCGCCGATATCGCCGCGACGCTGAGCCGTGCCGACATTCGCGAGGCGCAGCGCCGCGCCCGCCTCGTCCTGCAATAAGCTAACCGCGCATCTGAAAGCGGACCCGACGCCGCGCGAAATCGAGCGAGACGCGCCGGAACGCCGCCAGCGTGTCGGTGCCGAGCAGCAAGGCCGGCCGATCGGCCACGCCGAACAGAGCGAACGGCGGCACGTCGGCAAAGGCGACCGGCACTGCGAGCAATTCGAGCCTCCCGATGCGCAGTCGCGGCAGCACGATCAGGCTCGCCTCGACCGACTGTCCGGTGACGCTGGTGATGCGGATCGGCGTCGCCGTCGGCGGATGGCGCAGCCGGCTGACGCGCTCCAGCAGCGCCTGATTGCCCACGGTGATCTCCGAACCCGAGTCGATGATCGCCAGCAGGTCGATCCCGCCGACCGCCACCTCGGTCAGCAGCAGCTGGCCATGCCGGCGCCGTGCGACCACGACGATCTCGTCGTCACCCACGGGCACCTCGCGGCGCTTTGGCTCGATCGTGACGCTGCGCTGCTCGAAATCGAGCATCAGTTTCTGCTCGGCCAGCGCGTCGATCCCGACGATGCCCTGCGCCCCCAGCCACGCTTCGGGCAGGCTCGGCGCGATTACGAGCGGGATGGTGCTGTCGCCCACCCGCAACCCCTCCATCCGCACCGTATCGACCACGCTGCGGCCGGCGATGCTGTTGAGCACCACATTCCCCTCGGGCGGCAGGCCGATCCGCTGGGCGAGCGCAGCCCCCACCACCGTGCGATCCGCGCCGCTGTCGACCAGGAACCGGAACGGCCCCTGCCCGCCGATCGACACGGCGATGGCGAGGCGGCGATTGTCCCCGCGCGCGGCGATCGGGTCGCCGCTGACGTTCAGCGTATCGTCGAGGGTCGCCGGCGAGATGGTCGGCCGGGCGGCAGCCGGGGGTGTTTCGCCTGTCGCCCGCCCCTGCATCGAGGCCAGCAGCACCGCCAGCGACAGCGCGCGGGCGATCATCATTTTCATTTTTGCTCTCCGCCGCGTGGTTTAGCACCACGCCGGCCGGAGAGCCACACGACCGTCAGACTTTGCGCGACGCCGCCAATGCCCGCTCGCGCGCCTCGCGATGACCGATCAGCGGCGCGGGATAGCCGTCGGGCGCACGGCCCTCGCCGTGCGGATCGTGGATCGACGCATCGTCGAGCCCCGCCAGTTCGGGAACCCATTCGCGGATGTAATCGGCGGCGTCGAACTTGGCCGACTGGACGAGCGGCGCCATGATCCGCCCGAACGGGCTGGAATCGGCGCCGGTGCCGGCGACCCACTGCCAGTTGACGCTGTTATTGCCATAATCGGCGTCGACCAGCGTATCCCAATACCAATGCGCACCGCGGCGCCAGTCGATCAGCAGATGCTTGATGACGAACGAGGCGGCGATCATCCGCACCCGATTGTGCATCCAGCCGGTCGCCCACAATTGACGCATGCCCGCATCGACGATCGGATAACCGGTGCGCCCCTTGGTCCACGCGGTGAAGTCGCGATCGGCGGACGTGCCGTGGCGCCACGGAAAATCGTCGTACGCGGCGCGGCCATTGGCATCGCCATAATCCGCGCGCTGATCGATCACGTTGCCGGTGAAGTCCCGCCACGCCAGCTCGCGCAGGTAAGCGGTCGCGTCGCGCTTGCCCGCGCAATGATGCCAGACCGCGGCGGGGGAGATCTCGCCCATGTGCAGGTGCGGCGACAGACGCGACGTGCCCTCCTCGGCCGGCAGGTTGCGGTCATGGTCGTAGGCGGCGATTTCCGCCGCGTCGAAATTGTCGAGGCGCAGCTTCGCGCCATGCTCACCCGGCCGCCAGTCGGCGAAGCCGGTCGCCCAGTCGGGCTTGGCCGGCAACAGATCCCAGCTTTCCAAACGGTCTCCCGCGACATGGTCTTTCGGCCCGCGCAATCCGCGCGGCACCGGGTGGGGCTTGGGCGGCGGCATCTGTTCGTGCAACGCCTTCCAGAACGGCGTGAACATGCGGAAGCGGCCGCCCGCCCCCGTCCTGACGCGATCCGGCGGCACCAGCCGCGTGCCGTCATGCAGCGCCAGATCGACATGCTTCGCGAGCGTGCGCTCGGCCGCCTGCCACCACGGCTCGTAATGGTGCAGCGCATGCACCCTTTGCGTGCCGAGCCGCTCGGCGAGCGCCGCAACCTCGCGCGCGGCGTCGCCACGCTTCAGCACGAGCGGCACGCCATGATCCGCCAGCTCCGCCGTCAGCGCCGCGAGGCTGTGGTGAAGCCACCAGCGCTGCGCACCGCCGATCGCCCAATGGCCCGGCGCGGCATCGTCGAGCACATAGACGGCGACCACCGGCCCCTCGCGCGCAGCCGCGGCGAACGCAGCTTGATCGGCGAGGCGGAGATCCTGGCGCAGCCAGACGAGCGTGGGTGTATCGGACATCAGCCGACAAACCCGGCGCCCGCGGGAAAGTGCCGCCTCCCCTGTCCGTGTTCCTGCGCAGGCAGGAACCCAGAGTTGCACAGAGCGGCGCTTGAAACCCTGGGCTCCTGCTTACGCAGGAGCACGAGGATGGCTCAGGCGCGGACCGGATCGGCGACGCGCTGATACAGCCGCGTCACCTCGCCGGGGTGGATCGCAAAGTAAGGCTTGAAGGACTGCCGGCCCGTGCCGCCCTGCAGGCTCCAGTCGGTGCCGCCCGGCGCATCCTGGCGCAGCGAGGCAAGCTCGGCGCGGGTCAGCAGCGCGTGACGGTCGCCGGTGCCGAACATAGCGAGCGGCCCCTGCATCAGCGCAACATGATCGGCGGCATGCGCGTCGACCGCCTTGGTGTAGAGGGGCCGATCGATGGCGAGCGCGATCGTATCGCCCGCGCGCCACTCGCGCGCGATCGTCAGGAACCGCCCCGGTGTCACGCCCGCAACCGCGCGGCCATTGACACTGACCCGCGTCGCCGGCCCGGCCCAGGCGGGGATGCGCAGCCGCAGCGCCATCGTCACCGGGCGCGGCGCGGCGACGCTCATCGCCACGTCGTCGGTCAGCGGGTAGCTGCCGGTCTGCGTCAGCACCAATGCCGGCTCGCCGCGCCGCCGCCACGTCGCCTTCGACGGCGTGTAGAGGTTGACGTACAGCCCCTCGTCGTCGCGCAGGTAAGCGGTCTTGCCGTAATCGGCGGTCAACTGCCCGATCGAGCCCGAGCAGCACGGGCAGGCATATTCGTAATACGTCTTGGCGCCGAGCTCGTTGTAATCGGCATAATAGAAAGCTGCGCCGTTCGGCTGCAGCGGCAACAGCCCCAGCGCCGCATTGTAGAACAGTCGCTCGACCGCATCGCCATGGCGGCTGTCGCCGGTGGCGCGCATCAGATAGCGCGCGACCTTGAAATGGCCGTAGCAGCCGCACGGCGCCTCGAAGCTGCGATGCGTCGTCTCGAGGCTGTGGCCGAGGCCGGGCGAATCCGCCTCGACGAACGCCTCGTTCGGCCCCCAGCCGCCGGTGGCGAAGCTCTGCTGGACGACGAAATCCATGCCGTTGCGCGCAGCGAGGAAATGCGTCACGCCGCCGTCGACCAGATAGGATTGCATCGCCGACGCCATCGCATTGACGTGGCTATAGGCGTGGCGCCCGGCGAGCACGTTGCGGCCGGCGGCGAGCGGCTCGAAATAGGTGCGGTCGAGCAGATATTGCCGCGCCATCGCGCGATAGCGGTCGCCCCCGCCCGCCGCCGCGACCAGATAGAGGTTCTCGGGCAACGTGTAGGTCTCGTCCCAGCCGAACGCCATGTTGGGCTTGGGCGACTTCTCGCTCTCGGCGCGATCGACCGCGCGGCCGGGCAGATAGGGCAGCACCGCATCGGTCGCGCGGCCGATCAGCGGCAGCGCCTGCGCGTTGCCGGCGAAGCGATGCGCGTCGAGCAGGCCGATCACGATCTTGTCGTAGGTGTAGGCCGGGATCGGGTAGTTCTTGTAGAAATCGGGCGTGATCGTCGGCGCGAACGCGGCCACCAGCCGATCCGCCTTGGCCTTGGCGGCGGCGTCGCCGGTGACCGCATAAGCACGCGCCAGTGCGGAGACATATTGGCCGAAGCTGTGACCGGGGATGAACCCGGTCATGTTGGCGGACGGGGCGAAGCTGGGGCTCCAGTCATACCAGCCGCCGAATTGATGCGCCGCGACCGTCTGCCCGGCCCCCTGCCGGAACGGGCGCAGCAGCGCAGCCTCGTCCATCGCCATCAGCGCGTTCAGCGTCGCCTCCGCCTGCCGCCGCGCACGCCCGTCGAGCAGCACGACGTCGGCATAATCGACCTCATCGAGCGGCTTCGCCCGCACGCCGGCGGGTGCCGCGCCGCGGGCGACGCCCCCGGCAGCGGCGAACGCGCCCACGCCCGCCAAGAATGTCCGCCGATCAACCATCTGCCTCTCCCGACGTATCCGCCTTGTCGACAATAGTAGGACTAAACGGCGCTCGTGTCGACAATCCCGATTGGCCGATCAGCCGGGAAAGGCCATCCTCGGCCCGATCCGCGCGGCACCCTGCTTGAGGCCACGAAAGCCCCGCGCGAACAGCCGCGTCGTGCGCACCACGTCGGCGATCTGCGCCGGACGGGCGGCGAGGCTCTTCGCCATCGCCGCGGCATCGATCCCGCCATCGGGGCGCATGCTGACGGTGATGGCGTGCGGCAGCAGGTGATCGACCTCGTCCGAGATGATGCGGACGATGGCGAAGGGCAGGCCATGCGCCTGCGCCACCCTGGCGGCGATGTGGCTCTCCATATCGACCGCCAGCGCGGTGTGGCGGCGGCCGAGCGCGCGCTTTTCCGCCACGGTATCGATCATGCGGCCGTCGGCGAAGAAGGTGCCGACGCGCGCGCCGGGCAGCCGCGCCGCCAGCGCATCGCGCCAGTGCGGATCGCAGGCGAGGTCGATCGCGCCGGCGATTGCGTCACCCACCACCCAGTCGCCGATCGCGAGGCCGTCGGCGAGGCCACCAGTCAGCCCGAAGCTGGCAATGCCGGCCGCACCCCGCGCGACCGCCGCCTGCAATTTCTGCTCGAGCCCCGCCGCATTGCCCCCACCCGCGACGGTGACGATGCCCGGCCCGGCGACGATCGCCGCCTCGCGGTTGAAGCCGGTCGCGACGATGATCGGGCTCACATCCCCTCCGTGGGTCGGCGGAGATTGCCGCGCTTCAGGTTGCGATAGCGGGCGAGCGCCCACAGCGGGAAATATTTGGGATAGCCGTGGTAGCGCAGGTAGAAGACGCGCGGGAAACCACCGCCGACATAATCCTCCTGCCCCCACAGGCCGTCCGCGTCCTGATTGGCCTGCAGCCACTCGACGCCACGCGCGACCGCCTCGGCATCGACCTCGCCCACCGCCATCAAGGCGAGCAGCGCCCAGCCGGTCTGCGACGGGTTGGACGGCGCATGTTCGTGGCCTTTGCGGTCGAGCGCGTAGCTGTCGCAACTCTCGCCCCAGCCGCCATCCGCATTCTGGATCGACACCAGCCAGTCGACCGCGCGCCGCACCATCGGCGTCTGCGGATCGACCCCGGCGACGTTGAGCGCACACAGCACCGACCAGGTGCCATAGACATGGTTCACGCCCCAGCGCCCCCACCAGCTGCCCTCGGGATGCTGATCGCGCTCGAGCCACGCGACGCCGCGCGCGATCGCCTCGCTATCCTCGGGCCGGCCGAGCTGCGCCAGCATCGACACGCAGCGCGCGGTGACGTCGGCGGTCGGCGGATCGAGCAGCGCGCCATGATCGGCAAAGGGAAGGTCGTTGAGATAATAATATGCGTTGTCGGCCTCGAACGCGCCCCAGCCGCCGTCGGTCGACTGCAGGCCGAGCACCCATTCGCGCCCGCGCGCGATCGCCTCGTCCAGATCGCCGGCGATGCCGCGCCGCTGCGCCTGATCCATCGTCATCACGACCACGGCGGTATCGTCGAGATCGGGATAATGGTCGTTGCGATACTGGAACGCCCAGCCGCCCGGACGCACGTCGGGCCGCACATCGGACCAGTCGCCCTTCACGTCGAGCACCTGCAGCGGCTTGAGCCAGCCGAGCCCCTCGGTTACGGTCGCCTCGGCCGCCTGGCCGCCGACCTCCTGCATCGCCTGCGCGGCGAGCGCGGTATCCCACACCGGCGAGACGCAGGGCTGGCAATAGATTTCGCCATCCGCGCGGCGGACGAGCAATTTCTCGACAGAGGTGCGCGCGAGCTTCCGCGCCGGATGATCGTCGGGATAGCCGAGCACGTCGAACATCATCACGCTGTTGGCCATCGCGGGATAAATGGCGCCGAGCCCATCCTCGCCGTTCAACCGCTCCAGCACGAAATCCTCGCACGCCTTCAGCGCGCGCCTGCGCAGACCCTTCGGCCAGAAGCGCTCGAACCGCTTGAGACCGACGTCGAGCGCCTTGAAGCCGTTGACCCACAGCCACTTGCCCTCGCTCGCGCGGGAGAAAGCGAGCGGCCCCGACGCGTAGAGCTCGTCCACCTTCACCCCGCGCGGGTTGCGCGCGAGCGGACGCAATGTCTGCAGCACGAGCAACGGCACGATCACCGTGCGCGCCCAATAGGACATTTTAGACAGGTGGATCGGGAAGCGGCGCGGGAGCAGGATGATCTCGGGCGGCATGGTCGGCACGGTCGACCACGGCCCCGCGCCGTACAGCGCCAGCTGGATGCGGGTGAAGACGTTGGCATTGCCCGCGCCGCCGGCCGCCAGCACCGCCGCCCGCGCGCGCGCCATGTGCGGCGCGTCGATATCGTCGCCGATCATCTTCAGCGCATAATAGGCCTTCACCGTCGCCGAGAGATCGAAGCTGCCGCCATGATAGAGGCTCCAGCCGCCATGATCGGCCTGAATCCGCCGCAGGTAGCGGCCGATCCCGGCCTCCATCTCCAGATCGTCGGGCTCGGCGAGATAGTGGCGCAGCAGGATATATTCGGCGGGGATGGTGCAATCCGCCTCCAGCTCGAACACCCAATGGCCGTCGTCGCGCTGCACATCGCCAAGCGCGGTCGAGGCGCGGCCGATCGCCGCCTCCACCCCCGACAGCGGATCGGGGAAAGCGGTGTCGGGTTCAGGCCGGTACATGCTGCGCTGCCATCTTCGCTGCGGTCGCTCCCGAACGGATCGCTCCCTCGATCGTCGCCGGGAGGCCGGTGCGTGTCCAGTCGCCCGCGAGCAGCAGGTTGGCAAGCCCCGTCGCATCGGCCGCCGGGCGCTTCGCATCCTGCTCGGGCGTGGCGGAGAAGGTCGCGCGCTTTTCGCGCACGATCTGCCACGCGGGCATCGGCCCCTTGAGGCCATGGACCCGCGCCACCTCGCCCCAGATCGTGCGCGCGAGCTCCTCGCGATCGGTGCCGTCGAGGCGGTCGGCAGCGCTGGTCGTGGTCGAGACGCGATCGGGGAAAGCGAACACCCATTCCGCCGTGCCGCCGACGAGGCCGACGATCGGATCGGCGCCGGCGGGCGGCGTCACGCGGAAATGCGCGTTGACGATCGAATGGTGGCGGTCGGGCACGGTCAGGCTCGGCAGCAATTCGGCCGCGCCCCAGCTCGGTGTGGCGAGGATCACGACGCCGTTCGCGCCGACCGGCTCGATCCCCTCGGCGAAGGTCAGCGTGGTCACGCGGCCGCCCTCGATCCCCAGCGCGCGCACGCGCCGGCCGAGGCGGATGGTCGCCCCATGCCGCTCCAGCCACGCCAGCGCCGGATCGACGAACGCGGCGGCGAGGCTGGGCGTGGCGATGCGCGGGCGGCAGGCGCGCCCGCCCTTGGCAAGCGTCTCCCCCACCACCGCGCCGGCGAGCGCGGCCGACCCGATCTCGGCCTGCGTGTTGAGCGCGGCGACGAGGAACGGCTCGAACAGCCGCCGCCATACCGTGCCCGTCACCGGCATCCGGTCGCGCACCTCGGCATCGTCGGGCGCGCCGATCAGACGCTTGAGCGGCAGATAGTCGCGCACCTTGGTGCCGGGCACGCGCCTTTTTTTCGCGAACACCCACCACGGGATCGGTCCGGCATTGGGATGGAGCGTCCAGCGCGTCCCGTCGCTCAGGTCCATGAAGGGGAAGCGCGCATCCTCCGGTCCGTCGAGCCGATCGGCGGCGTCGATCGTGTTCAGATAATCGTGGACGGCGTGATTGCCGCTCAACACCAGATGATTGCCGTTGTCGATCGTCAGGCCGAGCTGCGGATCGAGATAGGAGCGGCAGCGGCCGCCGGCCTGTGTCGCCGCCTCCGATACCGTCACCTTCCAGCCGCGCTCCGCCAGGCGCACGGCCGCGCTGAGCCCGGCCAGCCCCGCCCCGATCACATGCGCGCGCCTCATCGCGACAGCTTCAGGCGCAATAGCAGCCAGGCAAGCCGCAGCTTGTTGTGCCCCACCCGGCTGCGCGGCGGCGTCCAGCCCTTCGCCACCATCCGCCGCAGCAGCATGGCGTAGGCGCCGGCCATCAGCCGCGGTGCGATCAGATGGCCGCGCGGGCGCCGGTCGAGGATCGCCTGTGCCTGCGCGAAGTGGACGCGCGCCTCGGCGGCAAGGCCCTGCGCGACCTGATCGATGCGCGGATCGTCGATCACCTTGGCGATGTCGCCAACGCGGATACCCGCCGTCTCGATCGCCTCGCGCGGCAGGTAGACGCGCCCGATCGCGGCATCCTCGTCGATATCGCGCAGGATGTTGGTGAGCTGGAGCGCGCGACCGAGATGGTGCGACAGCGCCAGCCCCGGCTGCTCCTCCATGCCGAACACGCGCACCGACAACCGGCCGACCGCGCTCGCCACGCGATCGCAATAGAGATCCAGCTCGCGATGCTGCGGCCAGCGTATGTCGCGCGCGACGTCCATCGCCATGCCGTCGATCACCGCGTTGAAATCGACCTGAAGGCAGCCGAAGCGGCGCACCGCCTCCGACAGATAGGCCGCCTTGCCGCCGCTGCCGCCGTCATAGAGATCGGCAATGTCGGCGCGCCACTGGTCGAGCGCGACCGCGCGATCCGCGCGCTCGCCTGCCTGATCGTCAGCGATGTCGTCGACCTCGCGACAGAAAGCATAGATGGCGTACATCGCCTCGCGCTCGGCCGGCGGCAGCACGCGCATGCCGGCGTAGAACGAGCTGCCGCGGGCGGTATTGGCGTTCACGATCGGCCGCCGATCCAGCGGCCGAGCGCCGCCTGCGCGGCGAGGCCCAGCGCCTCCGCCTTGCCGTGCACGACGCGTTCCGCCAGCGGATCGCGGCGGCGCAGCCGCGCCGCGAGGCTGATCGCGAGGCGCTGGATCACCGCCACCTCCATGCCGAGCCGGGCGTCGCGGATTTCCCCCGCGAAGCGCGCCGAGACCATCAGCAGATCCTGGCAGCGTGCGGCGCACTGGACGATCACCGAACGCAGCGCCGGCGAGGCATGCGGCGCCACCAGTTCGTCGGTTCGCGCACCCGCGGCGGCGAGCATGTCCTGCGGCAAATAGACGCGGTCGAGATCGCGATAATCCTTCCCGCAATCCTGCAGGTGATTGATGATCTGCAACGCGGCGCACAACGCGTCGTTCGCCGGCCACAGCGCGCGATCCTCGCCATGCACGTCGAGCACGAACCGGCCGACCGGCATCGCCGAGACACGGCAATAATCGATCAGGTCGTCCCAATCGTCGTAGCGCAGCTTGGTGACGTCGCGGCGGAACGCCTCCAGCAAATCGAGGCCGTGCACCGGATCGAGCCCGCGCTCGCGACATACGCTGCGCAGGGCGACCGCGGTCGGCTCGGAATTGCTCTCGCCGGACAGGCTGGCGCGCATCGCCTCCAGCCCGGCGAGCTTCTCGTCCGCGCTCGCCACCATATTGTCGGAGACGTCATCGGCGGCACGTGCGAAGCGGTAATAGGCCATGATCGGCGCGCGATGCGCCGGCCGGATCAGGCGCGAGGCGACCGGGAAATTCTCGTCCTTGTGCCCCTTGCCCGAAGCGAGATTGGCAGCCTTCGTCATGCCCCGAGCTGCGCCTGCGCGCGCCCCTTCCACATGCCGCCGCGCCCGCGCCAATGCGCCCACGCGCTCGCGAAGGTGGCGCCGCTATAGAACAGCGCGATCGCGGGCAGCGCCACGCCCCACAGCGGCGAACGGCGATAGAAATGCAGCATCGGCTGGAACGCGACGGTCATCAGGCCCCATGCGCCCAAGCCGAACGCACGCGCAAGCCCGTGGCCGAACAGCGCCGCCGCCGGAGGAACGAGATAGACCAAGGCCAGCCCGAGCAATGTGCCGACCAGCAAGGCGCGCGAGTAACGCAACTGAGCATAGGCCGAACGCGCGATCATCGCGCCGATCGCGCCCCAGCCGCCATAGGGTCGGATGCTGCGCGAGCGGTGGGTGAGCGCCAGCCGCACCGGCCCCTGCCCCTTCATCGCGACGCCCATCGCGCAATCGTCGATGATCGCGCTGGCGATCGTGGCGAGGCCGCCCGCGCCCTTGAGTGCGCTGCGCCGGATCAGCATGCACCCGCCCGCCGCCGCCGCCATGCGGTCGGCCGGATCGTTCACCCGCGCGAACGGGTAGAGCATCTGGAAGAAGAAGACGAAGGCCGGGATCAGCGCGCGCTCGGCGAACCCGCCCGTCTCCAGCAGCGCCATCGACGAGTGAAGCGCGAGCCCCTCATTCTCGCCGCGCGCCACCAGCATGCGCAGCGTATCGGGGGCATGCGCGATATCGGCGTCGCTGAACCACAGCCACGGCGCACCCTTGCTCGACTGGCGCAGGCCGTTTTCGAGTGCCCACAATTTGCCGGTCCAGCCGGCGGGCGGCGCGGAGCCGGCGACGATCTGCAGCCGCGGGTCGCCCGCCGCCGCCTCGCGCGCGAAATCGGCGGTGCCGTCGCGGCTGCCGTCATCGACCAGCACTACCGTCAGCGCGCCGGGATAATCCTGCGCCAGCAGCGAGGCGACTGCGCGGCCGATCACCGGCGCCTCGTCGCGCGCCGGCACGACCGCGAGCACCGCCGGCCATGCGGCCGGAGCGACGATCGGCGCCGTGTCGGTCTGGTCGGCGCGCCAGAAACGCGCGTGGCCGAGCACGAGATACAGCCAGATTGCGAGCGACAGGCCCGCCGCGATCGTCATCCCAGCATCCCGGCCGAACGGAACCAGGCGAGCGCATCGGTCACGCCCTCGCTCCACGGCCGCGACGCATAGCCGAGCTCGGCCTTCGCGCGGGCGGAGCTGAAGAACATATGGCGGCGCGCCATCTTCAGCGCGTCGCGCGTCAGCATCGGCTCGCGCCCGGTGATCCGCGCGACCCGCTCGGCACCGAAGGCGAGCGGGATCAGCGGCAGGATCGGCAGCTTCACGCGCGGCGGCTTGCGCCCGACCTGCCGCGCCACTTCGGCCAGGAACGCGCCCAGCGTCACGTCGTCGCCGCCCAGGATGTAGCGTCGCCCCGCCAGCCCGCGCTCCAGCGCCAGCACGTGCCCACGCGCGACATCGTCGACATGGACGAAGTTGAGCCCGGTATCGACGAATGCGGGCAGCTTGCCCTTTGCCGCCTCGATCAGCATCCGTCCGGTCGGCGTCGGCTTCACGTCGCGCGGGCCGATCGGGGTCGAGGGGTTGACGATGATCGCCGGCAGCCCCTGCTCGCCGACCATCCGCTCCACCAGCCGCTCGGCGACCACCTTGCTGCGCTTGTAGGCGCCGATCGCCTGATCCTCGGGCAGCGGCCTTTCCTCGTCGGCCGGCGCGACCTTCATCGGCTTTATCGTGGCGACGCTGCTGGTGTAGACGATGCGCCTGGTGCCGGCGGTCAGCGCCGCGTCCATCACCGTCTTGGTGCCGAAGCGGTTGTGGCGCACGATCTCCTCGGGATCGCGCGCCCACAGGCGATAGTCGGCGGCGACGTGCGCAAGATAATCGGTGCCGCGCAGCGCCGCGACGACGCTGGCTTTGTCCATCATGTCCCCGGTCACGACTTCGCCGGGGAAATCCGCCAGATTCGTGCGATCGCTGCCGCCACGCGCCATCCCGCGCACGGCGTAACCCGCATCGACGAAGGCGCGCGCCACCGCCGACCCGACGAAGCCGGACACGCCGGTCACCAGCACCAATCCCTTTGATTCGACCATCAGCCCTCCAGCGGAGGGCGCGTTAGCCCCAAGCGAGCGGCCATGGAACCCGCCGGTTTCGCGCGCGCCCAAAGCGGCCTAAGGGCGTGGCCGATGAGCCTCATCGCGCTCCCCTTCCTTTTGCTGTCCGCGATCGGCACGGTCTACACGATCGTCGCTGCCGCCACGGTGGCGCGCTTCGGCCGCCTGCCCGCGGCAGCGCCTGCCGCGCCGGAGCCGGTGACGCTGCTGAAGCCGCTTTATGGCGCCGAGCCGCGGCTGGCGGACAATCTCGCGACCTTCCTGCGCCAGCGCTGGACGGCGCCGGTCGAGATGGTGGCAGGCGTCCAGCGCCTCGACGATCCGGCGGTCGCCGTCGCGCGTCGGCTCGACGGCGACGTCCGGATCGTGATCGACGACACCGCCCACGGTGCCAACGCCAAAGTCTCGAACCTCGTCAACATGATGCCGTTCACGACCACCGACCTGCTGGTGCTGAGCGACAGCGACATGAGCGTCGGCCCCGATTACCTCGCCACCCTCGCCGCGACGCTGGCGCAGCCGGGCGTGGGCGCCGTCACCTGCGTCTATCGCGGGCGCGGCGATGCGGGCTTCTGGTCGGTGCTGAGTGCCGCGGCGGTGAGCTACCAGTTTCTGCCCTCGGTGCTGGTCGGGCTGCGCTTCGGCCTCGCCGATCCGTGCATGGGATCGACCATCGCGCTGCGCCGCGACACGTTGGCGCGGATCGGTGGATTCGAGAGCCTGCGCGACGTGCTGGCCGACGATTACCAGATCGGCGTCGGCGTGCGCGCGCTCGGGCTGCGGGTCGCGGTGCCGCCGATGGTGGTGACGCACAGCTGCGACGAACCGAGCCTGCGCGCGCTGGCTGCCCACGAATTGCGCTGGACCGCCACGATCCGCGGCATCGACCCGATCGGCCATATCGGCCAGATCGCGACTCACCCGCTGGCGTTCGCGCTGCTGGCCCTGCCGTTTGCGCCGCTTGGCGGGGCGATCGCATTGATCGCCGGGCTGGCCGCGCGGCTGGCCCTCGTCACCCGCGTCGATCGGCTCGTCGGCACGTCCAGCGCCCCGCGACGTCTGATTTTGTTGCGCGATTGCCTCTCCTTCGCCCTGTTCGTCGCATCCTTCTTCGCGCGATCGGTTGAATGGCGTGGGCTAAGGCTTAGAATAGGGAATGAAGGGCGCATCGCGCCCGAACCGGAGAATTGACCGTCCATGCTGCGTACCCTCTTCCTCCAGGCTCCTTCGTTCGACGGCTATGACGGCGGCGCCGGCGCGCGCTACCAGATGAAGCGCGAGGTGAAGTCGTTCTGGTATCCGACCTGGCTCGCCCAGCCCGCAGCGATGGTGGAAGGCTCGCGCCTGATCGACGCGCCCGCGCACGACCAGGGCTGGGATGACATCGCGCACGAGGTGGACGGCAAGGAACTCGTCGTCCTCCACACCTCCACGCCCAGCTTCGGGCAGGACATCCGCACCGCCGCGCTCATCAAGCAGCGCAATCCCAAGGCGTTGGTCGGTTTCGTCGGCGCCAAGGTCGCGGTCGAGCCGGACAAGAGCCTTGCCGCCAGCCCCGACATCGATTTCGTCGCGCGCGAGGAATATGATTTCACCATCCTCGAGGTGGCGCAGGGCAAGCCGCTCGCCGAGGTGGACGGCATCACGTGGCGCGCGCCCGACGGCAATTTCGTCACCAACAAGAACCGCGCGATGATCGAGGACATGGACGTCCTCCCGATGGTCTCGCCGGTCTACAAGCGCGACCTGACGATCGAGAAATATTTCGGCGGCTATCTGCGCCACCCTTATGTCAGCTTCTACACCGGTCGCGGCTGCAAGAGCCGCTGCACCTTCTGCCTGTGGCCGCAGACGATCGGCGGGCACAATTACCGCTTCCGCTCGATCCCCAAGGTGATCGAGGAGGTGCAGTACATCCTGCGCGAGATGCCGCAGGTGAAGGAAATCTTCTTCGACGACGACACGCTGACCGACGTGCACGATCGCGTCGAGGATCTGGCGCGCGCGCTGGGCGAACTCGGCTTCGGCAAGCCGGGCTTCAAGGTGTCGTGGAGCTGCAACGCCAAGGCCAACGTACCGAGGAAGACGCTGGAGGTGCTGAAGGCCAACGGCCTGCGCCTGCTGCTTGTCGGCTATGAGAGCGGCAACCAGAAGATCCTGCACAACATCAAGAAGGGCCTTCTTGTCGACGTCGCGCGGCAGTTCACCAAGGACTGCCACGAGCTCGGCATCGTGATCCACGGCACCTTCATCCTCGGCCTGCCGGGCGAGACGCTGGAGACGATCGAGGAGACGATCGAATTCGCCAAGGAGATCAACCCCTACACCATCCAGGTGTCGCTGGCGGCGCCCTATCCCGGCACGTTCCTCTACAAGCAGGCGATCGAGAATAACTGGTTCGACGGCAGCGACCATCTGCTGACCGACGGCGGCACTCAGATCGCTCAATTGTCCTACCCGCATCTGCCGGCGAGCGTAATCTTCGACAAGGTCGAGGAGATGTACAAGCGCTTCTACTTCCGCCCGCGCAAGATCGGCTCGATCGTCGGCGAGATGGTGCGCGACTTCGACATGATGAAGCGCCGCCTGCGCGAGGGCGTCGAGTTCTTCAACTTCCTGCGCAACCGCAAAGAGGCGGCATAGGTGTCCCGCTCCTCCCCGATACGGGGAGGGGGACCATGCGCAGCATGGTGGAGGGGACTGCCCTCGAAACCCCTCCACCACCGGCTGCGCCGGCGGTTCCCCTCCCCGTGCCGGGGAGGAATAAGTGCGTAACCTCATCGTCACCGCCGACGATTTCGGTGCCGACCTTGCCGTCAACGAGGCGGTCGAGCAGGCGCATCGCCACGGCATCCTGACCGCCGCCAGCCTGATGGTATCGGGCGCGGCATGCGGCGACGCGGTCGCGCGGGCGAAGCGCCTGCCGTCGCTCGGCGTCGGGCTGCATCTCGTGCTGGTCGACGGCACGCCGGTGCTGCCGGCTGCTCAGGTGCCCGATCTGGTCGACCAGGCCGGCCGCTTCCGCGACAATATGGCGACCGCGGGGATGCGCTTCTTCTTCAGCCCCTGCGTCCGCAAGCAGTTGCGTGCCGAGATCGAGGCGCAGTTCGCCGCCTTCGCCGCGACCGGGCTGCCGCTCGATCACGTCAACGCCCACAAGCATTTCCACCTCCACCCCACGATCGGGGCGCTGATCGTCGAGACCGGCCGCCGCTACGGGCTGGCCGCGGTGCGCGCGCCGGTCGAGCCGCGCGCGATCATCGACGCGATCGAGCCGACCCCGCACGGGCTGGCCGAGCGGGTCGCGACGCCATGGGCCAAGGCGACGCGCGCGCGCATGGCGCGATCCGGCCTGGTCGTCCCCGATCAGGTGTTCGGCCTCGCGTGGAGCGGCGCGATGACCGCCGGGCGGGTCCGTGCGCTGATTGCGCGCCTGCCCGAGGGCCTGAGCGAGCTCTACGTCCATCCTGCCACCGCCGACCAGTTCATCGGCCATGCCGCGGGCTACCGCTATCGCGACGAGTTCGCCGCCCTCACCGATGCGGGTGTGCGGGCCGAGGTCGCCAACCGGGGCGTCCGCCTCGGGCGCTTCGCCGATTTCGTTGACGTACGGAGGGCCGCATGAATGACATGAGGCGGATCGCACCCGATCCCGATGGCGCGCCGCGCCCGATCAAGCTGGGCAGCCCGGAGCACAAGATGCTCTTCTGCCACATGCTGCTCGACACGCACGACGCCTACAAGCCCGCGCTGATCGACTGGCCTCCGCTGGAGCCCGAGACGCAGGCGCGGATCGCCTCGTTACCAATCTGGGATATGGCGGTGCAGACCGAGGGGCGTACCGGCCTGTTCGTGAAGACGTTCGGCGAATCCCTCAGCGATCCCCTGCTCAAGCGCGCCGTCGAGATGGATGCGTTCGAGGAGCAGCGTCACAAGATCGTGCTGCACGACATGGTGACCTCCTACGGCATCAAGCTGGAGGAGGAACCGCCTTACGTGCGCCCCAAGGATCCCGAATGGGCGTTCATGCGATCCGGCTATTCGGAGTGCATCGACAGCTTCTTCGGCTTCGGCCTGTTCAAGGTCGCCAAGGATACCGGCTTCTTCCCCGACGAATTGATCGACACGTTCGAGCCGGTGATGCGCGAGGAAGGCCGCCACATCCTGTTCTTCGTCAACTGGGTGGCGTGGTGGCGCCGTAACATGCCGTGGTGGCGCCGGCCTTATTTCGAGGCCAAGGTCATCGTCGTGTGGCTGTTCCTGATCTGGGAACGGATCGATATGGCCAAGGGCATGGGCGACAACAGCAAGGCGCAAGAGAACAATTTCACGCTCAATGGCTCGAAGGAACTGGGCGTCGAGATATCGTTCGGTGAGCTGGCGCGCATCTGCCTCGCCGAGAATGACCGCCGGCTGGCGGTTTATGACCAACGGCTGATCCGACCGCGCTTCGTGCCCGGTGCGATCCGGCTCGTGCTGCGCTTTCTGGGTAACCCCAAGCCTGTGACGTCATGACCGCCAAGCTTCGCTGGCCTTTGCTCGCGGCCATGGTTTTCGGCCTTGCCGCGGCTTTGTGGGCGCTCGGCCGCGAGGGCTGGCATGAGGTGCTGGGCAGCGCCTTGCGCGTCGGTCTTCCCGGCTTTGCGTTGCTGTGCGCGATCAGTGGCGTGACCTTCGTCATCCTCGGTGCGGCATGGCTGGCGGCGGCGCCGGGCGAGCCCGCGAGCCGTCTGCCCCGCTTCACGTGGGCGCGGATGGCGCGCGAGGCCGCCAACGATCTGCTGCCCTTCTCGCAGCTTGGCGGCCTCGTCGTCGGCGTGCGCACGCTCGCGACCGCCGGCATCGCCCCGACGCGCATCTATGCCGCGATGATCGTCGACCTGACGACCGAGATGGGCGCGCAATTGATCTTCACCCTGTTCGCCATCTGGGCGTTCGGCAGCGCCTTTGCCGAGGGCAGCGCCGATCCGCGTCTGCTGCCGCTGCTGTGGACCGGCATCGGCATCGCGACCGGGCTGATGCTGCTATTCTTCGTGTGCCAGCGCCCGGCGTTGCGCTTCGCCGCATTCCTGGGTGCGCGCATGCTGCCCGATGCGGGGCTGATGGCGCAGGCCGTGAACAGCCGTCTGGCGGACGTCTACCGCCAGCCGCAGCGTGTGCTTGCCGCATTCCTGCTCAACCTAGCGGCGTGGGGCGCGACCGCTTTCTGGGCGTGGCTCGGTCTGCGGCTGATCGGGGCGCATGCCAGCCTCGCCCACGCCGCCGCACTGGAAAGCGCGATCTTCGCATTGCGCAGCGCCGCCTTCCTCGTCCCCGGTGCGCTCGGCGTACAGGAGGCGGGCTATGCACTGCTGGCGCCTCTGGTCGGGATCGATCCGGCGGCGGCGCTGGCGTTGTCGCTGCTGCGACGCGCGCGCGACGTGGCGCTGGGCGTGCCGACGATGCTGATCTGGCAGGCCGGCGAAATGCGGCCGGCCACGCGCGCGCCGGTCGTCTGACGCCGGGCGCGATGGACTGGGCGATCCGGCAGGCGAGTGCCGGGGACAGCGGCCGGCTGGCGCTGATCGGTGCGGCAACCTTCCTCGAGACCTTCGCGGACATCCTCGACGGCGACGCCATCGTCGCACATTGCCGCGATGCGCATGCCGAAGCGGCCTATTCCGCCTATCTCGCCGCCGGAGCGAGCGCGTGGCTGGCTGAGACGACGGCCGGAGGGGCACCGATCGGTTTCGCGCTTCTCGCCGCAGCCGACATTCCGGGCATGAACCCGACGGGCGATATCGAGCTCAAGCGCATCTACAGCCTGTCGCGCTTCCACGGTCAGGGCCTCGGCGCCGCGTTGATGGCCTGCGCGATGGAGGAAGCGGCGCGCCGTGGCGCAAAACGGCTGCTGCTCGGCGTCTACAAGTGCAATGCGCGCGCTATCGCCTTCTACGAAAAGGCGGGCTTCGAGCCGATCGCCGAGCGCCGCTTCCGCGTCGGCGGCCGCGACTATGACGATCTCGTTCTTGCGCGGCCGGTGGAGCGACCTTAGCGCCGCCCCGCCGGCCAATGCTGCCTTATTTCATCCAGCTGACGATGCCGGTGATGACCGCCTTGGTCTCGGCCACGTCGCGCACGCGCACCGTGTCGAGGCCGAGCTGCTTTGCCGGATAATCGTTGCCGCCGGGGAAGATCGCGTCACCGAGGAACATGATGTCGTCGAGCGCGATGCCGACCGTCTCGGCCAGCTTCTTCAGGCCGTACGCCTTGTCGACGCCCTTGCGGGTGATGTCGATCGAGGTCGATCCGCCCATGTTGATCGACAGATCGGGCAGCATCCCCTGCAGCAGCGACTGCAGCTTGCGGCGCTTGGCGTGATCCGGATCCCACTTGTCCTTCGCCTCCAGCGGTGCCTGCTGGCCGAGCGCGGAGAATGTGATCTGGCTTCCGCGATCCTCGACCTGCTCGCCCCACGTCTGGTCCTGCGCGAAGCCGCCATCCTTCACCGCCTTGAACAGCGAGTCGCGGATGTGCTGGCTCTCTTCGGCGCTGAACAGCTCGGCATAGATGCTCGTCCAGGCGCCGCCCTGGAAGCGGTAAAGCTTGGTGCCGGTGGTCGGCTGGATGATGAAGTTGGCCAGCTTCGCGTCGGCCGGCATGCGGCTGATGACCTGCTTCTCGAACTGCGGCCAATCGCCGCCCGAAATGATGTCGACCATCGCGACATCGAGCAACTGCGCCAGCAGCGACGCCATCTCGTCATCGAGCGGCTGCTTGCTCAGCGCCAGCGTTCCGTCGAGATCGAAGGCGACCAGCTTCTTCATGCGTTTGTGTCTCCAACCATGGGCAGCAAAATCGTGTCGATCGCGTGGGCGACGCCATCCTCCTCGTTCGAGGTGGTGACATGCGCCGCCTTCGCCTTCACCGCGTCGGGCGCCTGCCCCATCGCGATGGCGAGGCCGGCCCGCGCGAACATCGGCAGGTCGTTGGGCATGTCGCCGATCACCGCCACCTCGTCCAGACCGACGCCGAGAGATCGCGCCAAAGTGGCGATACCGTCACCCTTGTTGGCGGAGAGGTGCGTCACGTCGAGATAATAGGTCTGCGACATGCCGACCGTCGCGCGCGCGCCGAACGCCGCCTGCGCGCGATCGTTGAGCGGGCTCAGCATCGCATGATCGTCGCTGACCCACGTCACCTTGTCGGCGCGGGCGAACAAAGGCGACATGTCGTCGATCGCGACCGGCTCCTGCATCGAGGCGCGGCGCTCGCTGTCGAGGTGCGTTCCGTTCATGTTGCGCGCATACCAGCGGCCGTCGGCGAAGATCCACGGATCGGCGCCCGAGCCGTCGCACAATGCGAACAGCTCGCGCACCACATCTTCGGGCACCACGTGGCGCTCGGTGACCGTGCCGTCGGCGCTGATGAGCGTGCCGCCGTTGAACGCCGCGATCGGCACGGTGAGGCCGAGCTGCTTCGCCAGCGGCAGCAGCCCCGATTGCGGGCGCGCGCTGATCAGCGTGAACGGGATGCCGGCGTCGCGCAGCCGCCCGACCGCGGCGATCGTGCCCTCGGTCACGCGCTTCTGCTTGTCGACCAGCGTGCCGTCGACGTCGGAGATGACGAGACGCAGGCTCATGCGCCGAGCGCGTGCCACTGGATGCCGTCGCGCGCGATCAGCGCGTCGGCCGCCGCCGGCCCGGCGCTGCCCGGAGCATAATCTTCCATCACGCCCTCGCCTTTCGCCCATGCGTCGAGGAACGGCTGTACCGCCGCCCATCCGGCTTCGATCTGGTCTGCACGCTGGAACAAGGTCTGGTCACCCATGAACATGTCGTAGAGCAAGGTCTCGTAGCCGGTGCGCCCGCCGATCTTGAAGCAATCGGCATAGGCGAAATCCATGCTGACCGATGCGGTGTCGATCTTGGCGCCCGGCTTCTTCACCTCGAAGCAGAGATGGATGCCCTCATCGGGCTGGATCTGCAGGATCAGGCGGTTGGGCGGCAGGGTATCGACCTGCGTCTCCTGGAACAGCGCCAACGGCACCCGCTTGAAGGTGATGACGATCTCGGTATCGCGCGCCGCCAGCGCCTTGCCGGTGCGCAGGTAGAAGGGCACGCCCACCCAGCGCCAGCTGTCGACCCACAATTTGAGCGCGACATAGGTCTCGGTCTTGCTGTCGGACGCGACGTCGGCGGTCGCGGTATAGGCCGTGACGTCGCGGTCGCCGATCCGGCCCGCGCCATATTGGCCGCGCACCGCCTCGGTCTTGGCTTCCTCGGCGGTCGGCGTGCGGATCGCCTTCAGCACCTTGGCCTTCTCGGTGCGGATCGCGTCGGCGGTGAAGTCGTTCGGCGCTTCCATCCCGACCATCGCCAACAGCTGGAACAGATGGTTCGGGACCATGTCGCGCATCGCGCCGGTTGCGTCGTAGAACGACCCGCGCGAGCCCACGTCGACGGTTTCCGCCGCTGTGATCTGGACATGATCGATGTAGCGATTGTTCCACGCCGCCTCGAGGAAGGCGTTGGCGAAGCGCATCACCATGATGTTCTGGACGGTTTCCTTGCCCAGAAAATGGTCGATGCGATAGACTTGGCTCTCGGCGACACAGGTCAGAATCTGCTCGTTGAGCTCGTGCGCCGAGGCGAGATCGTGGCCGTATGGCTTCTCGACCAGCACGCGGCGGAAGCGCCCGTCGCTTTCCTCCATCAACCCGGCCTTGGCGAGCTTCTGCACGATCGGCCCGAAGAACTGGCCCGGCGTGGCGAGGTAGAAAGCGGCGTTGCCGTCGCCGACCTTGCCCTTCAGCGCCTCGAACAGCTCGTCGGTGGTGAAATCGCCCGGCAGATACGAGATGCAGCCGCGCAACTTGTCCCAGCACGGCCCCTTGGCGACGAATTCGTCGAGCAGGCCGCGCAGCATCTCGTCGTCGCCCTCGCGCGAGCCGACGCCGATGATCTTGAGATCATCGCCGATCAGCCCGTCGCCGCACAGGTTGACGAGCGCCGGCATCAGCAGTCGGCGGGTGAGATCGCCGGTGCCGCCGAGGATGACGAGCGTCGCCGCGGGCGCCTGCGGCGGTTGCGCGCTCATTGCGGGATCTCGACGTGCCCGCCGAAGCCGAACCGCATGGCCGAAAGGATCTTGTCGCCGAACACATGCTCGACCCGGCTGCGATAGCGGGCGAACAAGGCGTGGCTCAGCACGGTGACGGGCACCGCCTCCTCCATCGCCGCCTCTATCGTCCAGTGGCCCTCGCCGGAATCGGCGACGACACCGGAGAAGCCCTCGAGCTGCGGATCCTTGGCGAGCGCGCTCGCGGTCAGGTCGAGCAGCCACGACGAGACCACGCTGCCGCGGCGCCAGACCTCGGCGATATCGGTCAGGTTGAGATCGAAGCGCTGATCCTCGGGCAATTTGTCGGTCGACTTGCCCTTCAGGATGTCGAAGCCCTCGGCATAGGCCTGCATCAGGCCATATTCGATGCCGTTATGGACCATCTTGACGAAGTGGCCCGCGCCGGCCGGCCCGGCATGGATATAGCCCTTCTCGGCGCGCGGATCGGCATCGTCGCCGCGCTGCGTGCGCGGGATCGTGCCGAGCCCCGGCGCGAGCGCGTCGAAGATCGGATCGAGATGGTCGACCACCGGCTTGGGGCCGCCGATCATCATGCAATAACCGCGCTCGAGACCCCAGACGCCGCCTGACGTGCCGACATCGACATAGTCGACCTGCTTCTCGGCCAGTTCCTTGGAGCGGCGGATGTCGTCCTTGTAGAAGCTGTTGCCGCCGTCGATGATGATATCGCCCGGCTCCGCATGCGCGGCGAGCTCGGCGATCGTGTCCTCGGTCGGGCCGCCGGCGGGCAGCATCACCCAGAACACCGCCGGCTTCTCCAGCTTGCCCTTGACCTCGTCGAGTGAGGCGGCCGCGACCGCCCCGTCCTTCACCAGCGCCGCAACCGCTTCCTCGCTGCGGTCGAAGGCGACGATCTCGTGCCCGGCGCGCATCAGGCGGCGGGCGATATTGCCGCCCATTCGGCCGAGGCCGATCATCGCAATCCGCATTATTGGTCTCCGATCAGGAATTGAGAGCGGTGGTCACCAGCTCTTCGAGCAGGGCGAGATTGTCGTGCTTCAGGTGGACGCGCAGCACGCGCTGGCCACGCTCCGCCAGCACGTCGAGGTCGCCGCGCGCCTGCGCCACCTGCACCGTGCCGAAGCTGGCCTTCTTGCCGGGGATGGCGAGATCGGGATCGGCATGCCGCGTGATTTCGAGGAACACGCCCGACTTGGGCCCGCCCTTATAGGCCTGGCCGGTCGAGTGGAGGAAGCGCGGGCCGAAGCCCGCGACCGTCGCCACGTCGTGCGCCTTCACCACCGCCTCGCGGATGCGCGCGACGGCCGCCGCATGCTCCTCGTTGCGCTCGATGTAGGCGAGGATGCCGACATAATCGCCCGGATTGGCGCTGGCGAAATGTGCCTGAAGGATCGCCGCCGGATCGGTCGCGGCGAAGCTGTGATCGCCGGGCGCGAAGAAGGCGAGATCGGCGTCCTCGTGGAACGGCGTCTCGGGCGCGAGACTGCCCGATTGCTCATAGGCGTCGACCAGCTCGCGCGTCTTGACCTTCGCATCCTCGACGTCGGGCTGATCGAACGGATCGATGCCGATCACCGCCCCGGCGATCGCGGTCGCGATCTCCCAGCGGAAGAATTCCTGCCCGATCAGATCCTTGCCCGCGAGGCCGATCCGCACGACCGGCTGGCCGGCGGCGACCAGCGCGTCGGCGAACGCATTCACCTCCGATGCGTCATCGCCATCCAGCGTCAGCAGCGCGAAGATACGGTCGGTGCCGTAATCCTCGACCGGCGACAGCGGCTCGAGATCGACGGGGACGATGCCCTTGCCGAGCTTGCCGGTCGATTCCGCCAGCAACTGCTCCAGCCACGATCCGAACGGCTTCAGCGTCGGCGAGGTGAGCAACGTCACCTTGTCGCGGCCGGCGACCGCCGCCTCGCCGAGGATCGCGCCGAGGATCGCACCCGGATTCTCGCCAGGAGGCGCATCGGGCCCGCACGCCTGCGCCATCGGCGCCGCCGTGGCGAAGAATGCCTCGACGTCGATGCCCATGATCGCGGCCGGCACCATGCCGAACACCGACAGTACCGAATAGCGCCCGCCGATCGCCGGATCGCCGGGGAAGATGTGCGCGAAGCCGTCCGCCTTGGCGAGCGCCTCCAGCTTCGAGCCCGGATCGGTCACCGCGACGAAGTGGCTGCCCTGCTTGCCCGCCTTGTCGAAGAAGAACGCGCGCAGCAGCTCCGGCTCCATCGTCGAGCCCGACTTGGACGAGACGAGGAACAAGGTGTCGGCGGGATCGACCGCGGCCAGCGTCGTCGCGATCTGCCCCGGATCGGTCGAATCGAGCGCGTGGACATAGGGGCTGCCGTCCTTCGGCCCGATGATCTCGGCGATCACCTCCGGCCCGAGGCTCGATCCGCCCATGCCGAGCAGCACCGACGCCTTGTAGCCCTTGGCTTCCTCGCCGAGCGCCTTCAGCGCCGCGAAATCGACCTGCTTGCCCTGCCCTGCGGCGAGCCAGCCGAGCCACTTGGCCTCGTCCTTGCCGGTCCACAACGTCGCGTCGCCGTGCCACAGCCGGCGCGTCCACGCATCCGCGCGCGCCGTCTCCAACCGCGCATCGACCGCCTTCTGCAGACCGTCGGGCAATTGCGCGATCATCGTGTTGAGCTTGGCGCCGGCCGCCTTGGCACGCTTGGCGGCGATCGCGCCAAGCAAAGAATCTGCCGCGTCGGCGAACAGTTTCACGCCATCCTCGACCAACGCCTCGGTCACGCCGGCCAGATCGAGACCGAGCCGGTCGGCCTCGGCCAGCACGTGCTTGGCTTCATCCACGCCATCGGCCAGCGTCTGCGCGAGCGTGCCGTGATCGCGGAACGCATCCATCGTCTTGGGCGGCAGCGTGTCGACCGTGTCCGGGCCGATCAGATTGTCGACGTAGAGCGTGTCGGGATAGGCCGGATCCTTGGTGCCGGTCGACGCCCACAGCAGCCGCTGCGGCTGCGCGCCCTTGGCGAGCAGGGCCTGCCAGCGATCGGACGCGACGAATTCGAGGAACCACTGATAGGCCAGCTTCGCGTTGGCGATGGCGACCTTGCCGCGCACCGCCTTGAGCGCCTCGGCCTCGCCGTCGCCATTCTTCAGGCGCGTGTCGATCTTCTTGTCGATCTGCGCGTCGATACGGCTGACGAAGAAGCTGGCGACGCTGGCGATCCGGTCGATCGGCTCGCCCTTCGCGACGCGCGCTTCGAGCCCCGCGACATAGGCCTCGGCCACCGCCTTGTAGGCATCGAGCGAGAACAGCAGCGTCACGTTGATCGACAGACCGTCCTCGATCAGCTGGCGGATCGCGGGCACGCCGGCCTTGGTGCCCGGCACCTTGATCATCAGGTTCGGGCGATCGACCATCGCATGCAGCCGCCGTGCCTCGACGATCGTCGGCTCGGTGCCGTTGGCGAGATAGGGCGAGACTTCAAGGCTGACATAGCCGTCCTTGGCATCCAGCCGGTCGTAGACCGGGCGCAGCGTGTCGGCCGCATCCTGGATGTCCTTCACCGCCAGCGCTTCGTAGGTGTCGGTGATGCTGGCGCCGGCATTGGCCTGGACGAACGACTGGAACTGTTCGTCATAGGCCTCGCCATGGCCCATCGCCTTCTCGAAGATCGACGGGTTGGAGGTGACGCCGGTGACGCCATCCTCTTCCACCAGTTTCTTGAGGCCGCCTTCCTTGAGGAAGGAGCGGTCGACAAAATCGAGCCAGGGTGCCTGGCCGGATTCCTGAAGCTGCTTCAGCAGACTGGTCATCGCTTACGCCCCCTTGCCCAACATGTCCTTCGCCACCTTCACCGCATTGTCGACGGTGAAGCCGAACTTCTCCTGCAGCTTCGCGAGCGGCGCCGACGCGCCGAAGGTCGACATCGTGATCGTCCGCCCCTTGGAGCCGACATACCGATCCCAGCCGATCTCGCCGCCCATCTCGACCGCGAGCCGCGCCTCGACGCCGGGGGTCAGCACGCTGTCCTTGTAGGCGTCGTCCTGCAGCTCGAAGAGGTACCAGCTCGGCATCGACACGACGCGCGATCGCACGCCCTCCGCCGTCAGTTTCTCATGCGCATCGACGACGAGGCTGACCTCGGAGCCGGTGCCGATCAGGATGACCTCGGGATCCTCGGCGCTCGCCAGCACGTAAGCGCCGCGCATCACGCCTTCGGCGTTGGCATATTTGCCCCGGTCGAGCGTCGGCAGCGCCTGACGCGAAAGGATGAGCGCGGTCGGCTTGTCGCCGGTGCGAAGCGCGCTCTTCCACGCCCACGCCACCTCGTTCGCGTCGCCCGGCCGGATCGTGTTGAGACCGGGGATGGCGCGCAGCGCCGCCAGCTGCTCGATCGGCTGGTGCGTCGGGCCGTCCTCGCCGACGCCGATCGAATCGTGCGTGAAGACGAAGGTGACGCCCAGCTCCATGATCGCCGCCAGCCGGATCGGAGGCCGCATATAGTCGGAGAAGACCATGAAGGTGGCGGTGTAGGAACGCAGATGCGACAGCGCCATGCCGTTGGCGACGGCGCCCATGCCATGCTCGCGCACGCCGAAGTGGAGGTTGCGTCCGCCGTAGCTCGCCGCCTGGAACGAGCCACCGTCGTTGATCAGCGTCTTGGTCGAGGGTGCGAGGTCGGCCGATCCGCCGACCAGCCAAGGCAGCTTGGGGCCGATCGCGTTCATCACCTTGCCGCCGGCATCGCGCGAGGCGACGCCCTTGGGGTCGGCATCGAAGCTCGGCACGTCGGCATCCCAGCCCTCGGGCAGGCGATCGGCGAACAAGGCGTCGAGCTCCTTGCCCAGCTCGGGCTCGGCTTCCTTGTAGCGCGCGAGCATCTGCTCCCATTCCTCGCGCAGCGGCCGGCCGCGACCGGCGATCGCGCCGTTCAGCCGCTCGGGCACGCCCTCGGGAATGCGGAACTGCGCGTCGGCGGGCCAGCCGTAACGCTCCTTGGTGCCGCGCACGTCGTCGGGGGTCATCGCCTCGCCATGCGCCTTGGCGGTGCCGGCGATCGAACTGCCATAGCCGATGATGCTGCGCACGACGATCATCGTCGGCCGGTCGGTGGTCGCCTTGAACGCCTCGACCGCTTTCGCGAAGGCGCCGGTGTCGTTGGCGTCATCGACGTGGATGACGTTCCAGTGATACGCCTCGAACCGCTTGCCCACGTCCTCGTCGAACGCGAGATCGGTGCCGCCCTCGATCGACACGCTGTTCGAATCGTAGATCCAGCACAGGTTGGACAGCCGGAGATGCCCGGCAAGGCTCGCCGCCTCGCTGGCGACGCCTTCCATCATGCAGCCGTCGCCGGCCAGGCAGTAGACGTCGTGATCGAAGATGGGGAAGCCATCGCGATTGTAGCGCGCCGCGAGCCAGCGCTCGGCGATCGCCATGCCCACCGAATTGCCGCAACCCTGCCCCAGCGGTCCGGTGGTCGTCTCGACGCCGGTCGTGTGGCGATATTCAGGGTGGCCCGGCGTCTTGGAACTCAGCTGGCGGAAATTCTTGATGTCGTCGAGGCTGACCGCCGGGTTGCCGGTCTGCTTCCCGTCGCGATCGATCTCGCGAATGCCCGACAGGTGGATCAGCGCGTAGAGCAGCATCGAGGCGTGGCCGACCGACAGGACGAAGCGGTCGCGATTGGGCCAGTCGGGCTTGTCCGGATCGGTGCGAAGAAACTGGGACCAGAGCGTGTAGCCCACCGGCGCCATGCCCATCGGCGTGCCGATATGGCCCGAATGCGCCTTCAGGACGGCGTCCATTGCTAAAGTTCGGATGGTGTCGATGGCGAGCCGGTCGGGCGACCCGTCCTCATGGAGGGACGAAGCGGGAGCGGTCTGGGTCGACATGAAGGTCCTTCCGGTCGTGGAACGAGTCGCGAGGCGATAGCGCGTTCAGGAACGGCGGCGCAACGGCCCGACGCAGTTGGTTGTTCCAGCGATATTTTGCGGTTTAAGGTCGAAGGGCGGCAGAGCGCTCGATTTTCTCGACCACGCCATCGACAGCGACATAGATCGCGTCGACCTCCTCAACGAAAAGGCCGTGGCCAAGCGCGCCGGGAATGGTCGCGAGCGCGACCGCCAGCGCGGCCGGATCGCCGATCATATCGAAGTGGCAATCGAGCACGGCATTGCCCTGATCAGTCCGGTAAGGCCCGTCTGCGGCGCGACGCAGATCCGGCCTTCCGCCGAGCGCGCGCACCTGCGCAGCGACGAACGCTTCGGCGAAGGGAAGCACCTCGATCGGCACCGGCGCCGCGCCCAGCCGATCGACCCGCTTGGACCCATCGACGATGACGATCATGCGCGCGGCGGCAGCGCCCACCACTTTTTCGCGGAGCATCGCGCCGCCCGCGCCCTTGATGGCGCGAAGTTGAGGATCGATCTCGTCGGCGCCGTCGATCGCCAGATCGAGCGCGTCGGTCTGCGACGGATCGAGCAATAGGATACCCGCCGCCCGCGCCTGTTCCTCACTGGCGCGCGACGTGGCGACAGCGGTGAAATCGAGCCCCGCCGCGCGCCTGCGCCCGAGTTCCTCGATCAGGAAGAATGCGGTGCTGCCCGTGCCGAGCCCGATCCGCATGCCAGAGCGGACCTCGTCGGCTGCGGCAAGGGCAGCAGCGCGCTTGTCGTCGGCCTGGCTCATCGGTGGCTAGCGACTGCCATGCTTGGGGCCGTCGCCGCCATGCCCCTCAGGCATATCGGCGTGCGGCTCCTCGTCGCCGCCCCCGCCGCTAGCGGAATCGGGGTCGATATCCTCGGCATCGCCGCCGCCCCCGGCCGAGGCCCCGCTGCCATGCACCGCGCCCGAAGGCGCGATGGTGGCAGGAGCACCGCGATTGTCAGCGTCGGGAGCGGTTTCCTCAGGCTTGATCATGGGCGCTTCGGCAGGTCGCTCGAATTGCCGGCCTGGGGATCGCTGATCTTGGCGATGTCCGGGCCCGAGCCCGACGCGCCCGCGCCACCCATGCCGCCGAGCGTCGAGTCGATCATATCGCCCCGATGGCCAAGCTGCTGGCGCTTCAGATATTCCTCGGCCTGTTCGCGGGTCATCTGCCGAATCTCGTTTTCCTCGACAGGATCGATCGTGGTGCCAGTGTCGGCCATTGTCCATCTCCTTCGCGTGGATACAGGCCTAGAACGACCGCGCGGCGGCGCCGTTCCGAATGGCGCGGCAGAGCGCAGGGTTGCAACGACGCACGGTGCGGCTAGGAGCGGCGCTCGATCGGATCGAGGGAGAAACAGGTGGTCCAGCCGTTGCGCATCGCGCTTGCCGGGCTCGGCACGGTCGGCGGCGGCGTCGTCAAGCTGCTGGTGGAGAATGCCGCGCTGATCGAGCGCCGCGCGGGGCGTGGCATCCGCGTGGTCGCGGTCTCGGCCCGCGACCGCACGCGCGATCGCGGCATCGCGCTCGACGGCATCGAGTGGGTCGACGATGCGACGACGCTCGCCCAGCGCGACGATCTCGATGCGGTGGTCGAGGTGATCGGCGGATCGGACGGCCCCGCCCTGACGCTCGCGCGCGCCACATTGTCGAGCGGCAAGGCGTTCGTCACCGCCAACAAGGCGATGCTGGCGCATCACGGGCTGGAACTTGCCGCCGCTGCCGAGGCCACCGGCGCCGCGCTGAAATATGAAGCGGCGGTGGCGGGCGGCATTCCCGTCATCAAGGGGCTGCGCGAGGGCGCGGCCGCCAATGCGATCCACCATGTCTACGGGATCCTCAACGGCACCTGCAATTACATCCTGACGGTGATGGAAAGCGCCGGGCGCGACTTTGCCGAGGTGCTCGCCGAGGCGCAGGCGCTGGGCTATGCCGAAGCCGACCCCAGCTTCGACATCGACGGCGTCGATGCCGCGCACAAACTGGCGATCCTTTCCAGCCTCGCCTTCGGCACCGCGATCGACTTCGATAATGTGGCGATCACCGGCATCCGCCATGTCATCGCCGCCGACATCGCCGAAGCCGCGGCGCTCGGCTTCCGCATCCGGCTGGTCGGGCAGAGCGAGGCGGGCACCAAGGGGCTGTTCCAGCGCGTCCATCCCTGCCTCGTGCCGCTCGGCCATCCGCTGGCGCACGTCACCGGATCGCTCAACGCGGTGATGGCGGAGGGCAATTATGTCGGCCGCCTGCTGTTCCAGGGGCGCGGCGCAGGCGAAGGCCCGACCGCGAGCGCGATCGTCGCCGACCTGATCGACGTCGCGCGCGGCGAAACCGGGCCGGCCTTCGCCATGCCGGTCGCGAGCCTCGCCGTGCCCGAGCCTGCGCCGGCGGGCGAGCGGCGCGGCCGGTCCTACCTGCGCTTCACCGTCGCCGACCGGCCGGGCGTGCTGGCGGAACTGACCGCCGCGATGCGCGACGCCGGCGTCTCGATCGAGAGCCTGATCCAGCGCGGCGCCGCCGCCGACGGCAGCGTGCTGATCGTGATGGTGACGCACGAAGGACCCGAACGCTCGGTCGCGCACGCGCTGGAGAAACTGGAAGGCTCGGCGAGCGTCGTCGGCCGGCCGATGCTGATGCACATCCTGGAAAGCTGAGCCTTTCTCGACAATGTCACCGCGCCGCCCTATCCCGCCCGCAGCAATCGGCGAGAGGTAAAGGCATGACGGTGAAGGCTTCAAAGGCGCTCGACCGGGTGCTCGTGCTGGAGATGGTGCGCGTCACCGAGGCGGCGGCGATCGCCTGCTCCTCGATGGTCGGCCGCGGCGACGAGAAGGCCGCCGATGCCGCCGCCGTCGAGGCGATGCGCCAGGCGTTCAACGAGCTCGATTTCGACGGCACGGTGGTGATCGGCGAGGGTGAGCGCGACGAGGCGCCGATGCTCTACATCGGCGAGAAGGTCGGCAAGTGCAGCCCCGGCGCGCCAAAGATCGATATCGCGCTCGACCCGCTCGAGGGCACGACGCTGACCGCCAAGGCCAGCCCCAACGCGCTGGCGGTTCTGGCGATCGCCGAGCAGGGCTGCCTGCTGAACGCGCCCGACGTCTATATGGACAAGCTGGCGATCGGGCCGGGCTACGAGACCGGGCTCGTCAGCCTCGACCGCACGCCGACCGAGAACATTATCGCACTCGCCAAGGCGAAGGGTGTTCCGCCGCATGAGATCATGGCACTGGTGCTCGATCGGCCGCGCCACGAGAAGATGATCGCAGAACTGCGCGCGACCGGCTGCGGCGTGGTGCTGATCCCCGATGGCGACGTTGCCGGCGTGATCTCCGTGACCGATCCGGAGACTACGATCGATATCTACATGGGTTCGGGCGGCGCGCCGGAGGGCGTCCTCGCCGCGGCCGCATTGGCCTGCGTCGGCGGCCAGTTCCAGGGGCGGCTGCTATTCCGCAACGACGACGAGCGCGCACGCGCCGCGAAGTGGGGCGTCACCGATCTCGACCGCGTCTACCAGATCGAGGATCTGGTGAAGGGCGACGCGATCTTCGCCGCGACCGGCGTCACCGACGGCTCGCTGCTGCAGGGCGTGAAGCAGCGGAAGGGCGCGCTCACTACCGAGAGCATCGTCATGCGCGCAAGCTCAGGCACGGTACGCCGCATCTTCAGCGAGCATCGCCGCTGATCGCCACGTGAACGAAGCGAGGGGCGCCGCCAAGGCGCCCCTCGCCCTCCAAAGATCAGGCGAAGCGCACCGTCGTCCGCTGGCGCCGCCGCATTGCGCCGCCGACCAGCCCGAAGCCGCCCAGCATCATCGCCCACGTCGCCGGCTCCGGCACGCCGAACAGGCTGAACGCCTGCGCGGTGGAGAAGCTGTAGCCCGGATCCGCCAGCACATCGACGTTGAGGTTCCAGCCGATCGCGTCCATCGCCGCCAGATCGAGCGCGGAGACCTTCGCGTTGGTGGCGCTGCACAGATAGGGGTTCATGATCCCCTCGAAATTGCTGCACGTGCCGTTGTCGAGCCAGTGCGACGCCTGATAGCCGGTGCCGAAATCCTCGCCCTGCGCGAAGGCGCTCTTGCCGAACAATTGCGTCGCACCGCCGTCGATCGAGAAATAGCTGTCCTGCCCCGGCGCCCAGTTCAGCGTATCCGTCCCGCTGTAGCGGAACAGGTCGAGGGCATAGGCCCACCACGCGCCGTTCACGTCGCCCGAATAGCCGTTCGAATAATCGAAATCGTCGGCCGCGCTGATAAAGCCCAGCGCATGGCCCATCTCGTGGATCGCCACGCCGATGAAGTCGTAGGCGCCGGTGGTGATGCCGTCGGACGGGTTGAAGTCGAAATTGAAGTTGCTCGAGAAGGTGATCGATGCATCGATGCTGTTGTCGACCGTGCCGGTGAGTGCCTTGTAGATGGTCGAGTTGATCGCCATCGTCTCGTTGATCGCGTTGTTGCCCGAGCTGACGCGCGTGCCCGACGTGTCAATGCCGGTCCGTGCCGAGCGATCGAGATATTCGGACACGATCGCGGTGACGCCCTGCGACGGCGTGACTTTCGGCAGATAGGCGTCGGCGGCCTTGTCCAGCGCGCTCGTGCCGGTGGCCTTCAGCGCATTTTCATAGCCCGCAATCGACACGAACTGCTCGAGCGAACTGCCCGTCTGGCCGAGCACGCGCGGCGCGAGCGGGGCATAGCCGACGTCGAAATTGATCGTCGCGTTGGTCGAGATGACGCTTTCCCAATAGCTTGCTGCGATGCGGAAGCCCTGCTCCGCCGGCGAGCCGGTCACACCGCCGGCATCGATCAAATTGATGGTCAACGCCGGCGCCGTAGTGGCGATCGCGCCACCTGCTAGCAAACCGGCAACGATCATTAAGGGACGGAAGGTCATGGGGGGTCCTCCGAGCGTCGCACCACGGCATTGTGGTTAACTTGGCGTTCACCTTTGTGACAAAGCGGTGAACGGTCCGTCAACCGGGATATTTTGCAGCGCAATATGGAACAGGCCGAGCCGACGCGCGTTACGCGGCGCCGGCTCTGCCTCGACTGTTCGGAAGGGGGATGCGTGGTGGGCGCAGTAGGGATTGAACCTACGACCCCACCCGTGTGAAGGGTGTGCTCTACCGCTGAGCTATGCGCCCCACGCAAGGCCGGGCGATTAGAACGCCCCGGCGGGCCTGTCCAGCGGAAAGGCCATCATTCGATCGCCTTAGCCGACGCGATCCTTCAGCGTCTTGCCGGGGCGGAATTTGGGCTGGGCGGTCGCCTTGATGCTCATCGGCTCACCGGTCCGCGGGTTGCGGCCGGTCGACGCCTTGCGCTTGGTGACCGAGAAGCTGCCGAAGCCGACCAGGCGCACTTCATGTCCACGCTCCAGCTCACGGCCGATCGTCTCCAGCATGGCTTCCACCGCCCGTGACGTATCGCTCCGCGGAAGCCCGATCGTTTCCGACACGACTCCGATCAGCTCCTGCTTGTTCATTTCGTTCCTCTGATGGGTAGGCGCGCACAGGCGCGCTGAAACGACCTTGTAACCCCAGGCGACAAGGCCGAGTCAAACGAAAGGTTGATAAGAATCAGGCCCGATCGTCGCAGATCGAGCCCGTCTCGTCAGTGATGCACAGGTGCGCCCGGCTGGGTCGCGGCGCCCACGCGCGGCGGCTCGGTGGCGAGCTCGTCGGCATCGGTCCATTCGATCGGCACCACCGGATGCACCAGCGCCCGCGCCAGCACCTGATCGATGTGCGCCACCGGCACGATCTCCAGCCCCTCGCGAATATTCTGGGGAATCTCAGCGAGATCCTTTTCGTTCTCGCTCGGGATCAGCACGGTGGTGATGCCGCCGCGCAGCGCCGCGAGCAGTTTCTCCTTGAGCCCGCCGATCGGCAGCACGCGGCCGCGCAGCGTCACTTCGCCGGTCATGGCGACATCGCGGCGCACCGCGATGCCGGTCAGCGTCGAGACGAGCGCGGTGACCATGCCGATGCCGGCGGATGGGCCATCCTTCGGCACCGCGCCTTCGGGCAGATGGATGTGCACGTCCTTGCGCGCGAACAGGCTCGGCTTGACCCCGTAGATCGGTGCGCGCGCGCGCATGAACGACCATGCCGCCTGCACGCTTTCCTGCATCACCTCGCCCAGCTTGCCGGTCGTCTTGACCTGGCCCTTGCCGGGGACGGTGACCGCCTCGATCGTCAGCAACTCGCCGCCAACCTCGGTCCAGGCGAGGCCGGTGACGGCGCCGATCTGGTCCTCCTCCTCCGACACGCCGAAGCGATGGCGGCGGACGCCCGCAAACTCGCCCAGCGTCTCGGACGTGACGACGATGCGGCTGTCCTTGCCCTCGAGGATACGCCGCAGCGCCTTGCGCGCCACCTTGGCGATCTCGCGCTCCAGCGTGCGCACGCCGGCCTCGCGGGTATAATAGCGGATCAGGTCGCGCAGCGCCTCGTCGGTCAGCACGAATTCGTCGGGCTTCAGGCCGTGCGCCTCGATCTGCTTGGATAGCAGGTGCGCCTTGGCGATCTCGACCTTCTCGTCCTCGGTATAGCCTTCGAGCCGGATGATCTCCATCCGGTCGAGCAAAGGCTGCGGCAGGTTGAGCGAATTGGCCGTGCAGACGAACATCACGTCCGACAGATCATAGTCGATCTCGAGATAATGATCCTGGAACTTGGCGTTCTGTTCCGGATCCAGCACCTCCAGCAGCGCGGAGGCGGGGTCCCCGCGGAAATCCTGGCCGAGCTTGTCGATCTCGTCGAGCAGGAACAGCGGATTGGACGTCCCGGCCTTCTTCAGGTTCGACACGATCTTGCCGGGCAGCGAGCCGATATAGGTGCGGCGATGGCCGCGAATCTCGGCTTCGTCGCGCACGCCGCCGAGCGACTGGCGCACGAATTCGCGGCCCGTCGCCTTGGCGATCGACTTGCCGAGGCTGGTCTTGCCGACGCCCGGCGGCCCGACGAGGCACAGGATCGGCCCCTTCAGCTTGTTGGTGCGCGCCTGCACCGCCAGATATTCGATGATCCGATCCTTGACCTTCTCGAGGCCGTGATGATCGGCGTTGAGGATCGCCTCGGCCGCCGGAATGTCCTTCTTGACCTTGCTCTTGCGCCCCCACGGGAGGCCCAGCAGCACGTCGAGATAATTGCGCACCACCGTCGCTTCGGCGCTCATCGGCGCCATGGTGCGCAGCTTCTTGACCTCGCCGGTCGCCTTGGCGCGCGCTTCCTTCGACAGCTTCAGGTTCGCGATCTTCTGCGTCAGCTCGGCGATCTCGTCGCCGCCCTCGTCGCTCTCGCCGGTGCCCAGCTCGCGCTGGATCGCCTTCAATTGCTCGTTCAGATAATATTCGCGCTGGGTCTTCTCCATCTGGCGCTTGACCCGGCTGCGGATCTTCTTCTCGACCTGCAGCACGCCCAACTCGCCTTCCATGAAGGCAAAGGCCATCTCCAGCCGCTTGGCCGGATCGTCCTCGATCAGCATCGCCTGCTTGTCGGCGACCTTGACCGACACGTTGGCAGCGACGGCATCGGCCAGCCGCGCCGGCTCGTCGATCTCGGCGATCTGGCCGGGCAATTCGTCGGGCAGCTTCTTGTTGAGTTTGGCGTAACGCTCGAACTGCTCGGCCACCGAGCGCATCAGCGCCTTGACCTGCGTGTCGAGTTCCTCGCCCTCGGTCTCGGCCAGCAATTCCACTGTGCCTTCGAGATGCGTACCCGTCGTGATGAGGTCGCTCAGCCGCGCGCGCTGGCGCCCTTCGACCAGCACGCGCACCGTGCCGTCGGGGAGCTTGAGCAGCTGCAGCACCGACGCGGTCACGCCGATATCGTAAAGCTGGCTCGCGTCGGGATCATTCTCCGCCGGATCGAGCTGCGCCACCAGAAAGATCGTCTTGTCGCCCGCCATCGCGCTTTCGAGCGCGGCGACCGACTTATCGCGACCAACAAAGAGGGGGACGATCATCTGCGGGAACACGACGATGTCACGCAGCGGCAGGACAGGAATCGTATCGGTCATGAAAACTCCGGGCCACTAACACGCGGCGTTGACCGCAATATGGTGCGGCAGCGAGCGGGGATCAACGTACCTTGCCCGCGGCTCGTCGCGACGTCTTTCGCCGGGTCGGCGGACCGGGCATGGGGGTGCATCATGTCTCCAATCGTCCCCGCCCTCACCCCGTTCGCGCATCACGTCGCCGCCTTCTCGGCCTCGACGCTACCGTGGCTCGACATCGTCGGCATCGCGGTGTTCGCGGCATCGGGTGCGCTGGCGGCGGCGCGCGACCGGCAGACGATCGTCACGTTCGGCTTCTTCGCCGCGATCACCGGGCTTGGCGGCGGCACGGTGCGGGACGTGCTGATCGGCGCGCCGGTCTTCTGGATGCATGCATCGATGCCGCTGCTCGTCTGCCTGGTGATGACCGTGCTGGTGTGGGCGCTGCCCGAACGGCTGTGGCCACGCCGCGCGCTCGACTGGTTCGACGCGTTCGGGCTGGCAGCCTACACCGTCTACGGCTCGGCCAAGGCGCTGGCGTGGGACATTCCGCCGCTGCCGGCGGTGGGCATGGGCGTCGTCTCGGCCTGCATGGGCGGCATCATCCGCGACGTGGTTGCCGGCGTGCCGTCGATCCTGCTGCGACCCGAACTCTACGTCACCGCCGCCGCGGTCGCCGCCGTGCTTTACGTGACGCTCGAGACGTGGAACCTTCCCTCCTTCACCGCCGCGCTGATCGCGACCGCTGCAGGGTTCGCGCTGCGTGCGGCGGCGATCGTCAAGGGGTTGGGGCTGCCGCTCTATCGCAGCCGATAAGGGAGGACATATGCGGACGGCTTTGCTCACGATCGCGCTGCTCGCCGGCCCCGCATTGGCGGAGACGCCGCCGCAGCATGAGGCGGACGGCTACACACGCTATGAGCTGCTCGCGCCGGAAAGCCACAAGTTCCGCATCACCTACGAGATCACCGCCGCCACGCCCGGCGCGACCGCTTATTACAACCCGATCCGCCCCGGCAGCGCCGCGAGCGACGAGGCGGTGTTCGACCGTGCCACCGGCAAACCGCTCCGCTTCGAGGAGGTCGACGGCGACACCGCGCGGGCGGGCGGCGTGCGCGGCGCCAAGAGCGACGAGCGCTTCATCAAGGTCACGCTCGCACGCCCCGTGCCGCCCGACGGCGGCGGCGGCCGGATCGAGATCGACAAGACCTACGAGGACGCCCCCAGCTATCATGGCGACGGCGACACGATCACCTTCGATCGTCCGCTCGGCGTCAAGAAGAATGCGGTGGTGCTGCCGGCGGGCTATGTGCTCGTATCCTGCAACTATCCGTCGCAGGTAATCCGCCAGGCCGACGGCCGCATCGCCATCGCCTTCTGGAACGTCACGCCGGCGCAGGCGCCGCTCGTGCTGACCGCACGCAAGGCGATGATCGGCACCGCCGCATCCGCGCAGCATGTCGAGGAACGCGCGCACCAGAACCGCAACATCGTTTATTATCTGAAGCCGCCGGAGACGCACGCCTTCGCGCTGACCCACGATTATACCGAGACGAAGGCCGGCACCGCGACCTACGTCAACATCGTGCGCGCCGGCAGCACCGTATCCGAGCCGTCGGCGCGCGATCTCGATACCGGCGCGACGCTCAGCTACGAACTCGTGAAGGGCGATGCGGTCAAACGTGCCGAGCCCGACGCGAAGGATATCGACGCGACCACCACCGCGGTCGTGTTCCATTATCCGCCGATCCCGCAGGGTGGCAGCCGGCGACTGCGCTTCGCCGAGACCTATACCGATCCGGTGCGCTACACATTGGTGGGCGACGAACTCGTCTGGCACCGCGCCTTCGGCCGTGCCGACAATGCGATCGTGCTGCCGGCGGGATGGGAGCTGACCAACAGCTCGATCCCGGCGACCGTCAGCCGCACGCCCGACAACCGCGTCCGCCTCGACTTCCTCAACCCGCGCCCCGACGAGATCGACGTGATCGTGACGGCGAGAAAGGCGGGTTAGTTTCCCACGGCCCGTCACCCCGGCGCAGGCCGGAGTCCAGGCCCGGGCCGTGGGACTGGATCCCGGCCTGCGCCGGGATGACGGTGCTTAAGCTGGCGCAGCTAGGAAGCGCCGACGGCCAGTGCTATAGTCGAATAACTCACCTGTAGAGGGCTTCGCCGATGCGCTATGACATCTCCGGCACGGTCATGCAGACCGTCTCGATCGACCTCCAGCCCGGCGAGAGCCTCGTCAGCCAGACGCATGCGATGGCGTGGATGTCGGACGGCATCAGCATGGACACGCATACCGGCGGCGGGCTGTTCGCGGGCCTGCGCCGCGCGATGAGCGGGGGCAGCCTCTTCATCACCGAATATCGCGCCGATCGGCCCGCGCACATCGCCTTCGCGCCGCGTTTCCCCGGCACCATCCTCGCGCGTACATTGCGGGCGGGCGAATCGCTCATCTGCCGCAAGGAGACGTTCCTGTGCGCCGAGTTTTCGGTGTCGCTGGAGATCGCGCTGCAGCAGCGGCTCGGCGCCGGCCTGTTCTCGGGCGAGGGCTTCATCCTCCAGCGCGTGACCGGGCCCGGCACGGTCTTCCTCGATCTGTCGGGCGAGCTGGTCGAGAAGAATCTCGCGCCGGGCGAGCGCCTGCTGGTCCATGCCGGTCATATCGGTATCCAGGAGCCGACGGTCGCGACCGACATCCAGATGGTGCGCGGCTTCCGCAACGTGCTGTTCGGCGGCGAGGGCCTGTTCCTCGCGACGCTTACCGGCCCCGGCAAGGTGTGGCTGCAATCGATGCCGATCCTCAACCTCGCCGAGGAGATCGCCCGTCACCTGCCGTCCGATGGCGATCGGCCGCGCGGCGGGCTTGGCGCGGCGGTCGGCACGGGCGTCGCCGGCGCGACGATCGGTGGCCTGCTCGGCGGTCTGTTCAGCAACGAATGAGTCAGCCCGCGCGCGGGTGCGCGGCGCGATAGACGTCGAGCAGATGCGCCGCATCGACGCCGGTATAGACCTGGGTCGACGACAGGCTGGCATGGCCGAGCAGTTCCTGCAGCGAACGCAGATCGGCGCCGCGCCCCAGCAGATGGGTCGCGAAGCTGTGGCGCAGCGCGTGCGGGGTCGTGCGCTCGCCGAGGCCCAGCCGGGCGCGCGCGGCCCGCACCGCGCGGCGGATGATGTCGGCCGAGAGCGGCCCGCCCTTCGCCCCGCGGAACAGCGGCTGGTTGCGCCCCGTCGCATAGGGGCAGGCCTCGAGATAGGCCTCGATCGCCGCGCGCACCGGCGCCAGCAGCGGCACCACGCGCGTCTTGGCGCGCTTTCCGGTGACAATCAGCCGATCGCCCAGCGGCAGCGCGGCGCCGGTCAGCGCCATCGCCTCGCCGATGCGCAGGCCGCCGCCATAGAGCAGCAGCAGCACCGCTTTGTCGCGCAGGCCGATCCAGCCGTCGCGCGCTTCCTCCTCCGCATCGTCGGCGATGGCGATGGCGTCGGTGGGGCTGACCGGACGCGGCGCACCGCGCTTCACGCGCGGCCCCCGCAGACGCGGCGGAGCCGCAGCGCCTTCACCCTTTGCGACGAAAGCGAGGAAGCCGCGCAGCGCCGACAGTTCGCGCGCCGCCGAGGCATTGCCGAGCCCCTCGCCGCGTCGCGCCGCGAGGAAAGCGCGCAGTTCGGCCGCGTCGGTCGCGGTGAGCGACGGCGCATCGACAGCGGCCGCGCGATGCTGCCCGAGAAAATGGATCAGGCGCCGTGCGGTGGCGGCATAAGCGCGGATGGTATGTTCGGAGCGGCGACGATCCTGCCGCAGATGCGCCTCCCACGCCGCCGCATTCACGAAGGCAGGATGCGTGTCGAGGGTCAGCGCGGCGGGCACCGCTCCAATATATGCGACATGGCCGATCCGAGAAAGCGCAGCAGCCGCGCCCCGTGCCGTCCCTCGGCCGGGGCGCCCTCGCGCTGGCCGAGCACGATCAGTCCGGTGACGGTCGGCCCGTCGAGGCGGATCAGGGCTTCGTTGCGGACGACTTCGCCCCCCGCGCCGAACAGGGGATGGCCGCGATCGACCAGCCGCAACGTGACCGGCGACAGCGTGGAGGCCATCCGCTCGATCAGGCGCGGTTCGACATCCTTGAGGCCGCGGCGGTCGGCGCGGAAGCCGCCCGACGCATTGGCCCACGCCATCGCCACCGCATCGACGCGCAGCAGCAAAGGCCATTCGCCGGTGACGACCTGCATCAGCGTCTCGGGGGTGTCGGCGGCGAGCGCGGCAAGGACCGCTTCGTGGATCGCGGAGACGGCACCGGCATGGCCGCGCGCGAACGCGACTAAATCCTCGTTGATCTCCTCGATCTCGGCCACCCGTTTCCGGAGCGAGGCCACGGCACCCATCTCAAAGTCGATTCGCTGCATCAGGCGATTCTAGGCCGTTACGGTTAAGGACATTTTGCCATCACCGCGCGGGCGCGGGCTTTACCCGGTCCGATGATAGCGGGTGCGGAATGAATCGGCGAAATCGGCCAGCCGCCCCGCCGCGATCGCGTCGCGCAACGCGGCCATCAGTTGCTGGTAGAACCACAGATTGTGCTGGGTCAGCAGCATCGCTCCGAGCATTTCGCCCGCCTTCACCAGATGATGCAGATAGGCGCGGCTCCAGCCGGCGATCGGCGAGGCCGGATCGATCGGCGCCAGATTCTCCGCCCATTGCGCGTTGCGGATGTTGACCGGCCCATCCCAGGTGAAGGCCTGTCCGTTGCGGCCCGATCGCGTCGGCAGCACGCAATCGAACATGTCGATGCCGCGCTCGACCGCGCCGACGATATCGTCGGGCTTGCCGACGCCCATCAGGTAGCGCGGCCTGTCCGCCGGCAGCATGTCCACCGCGAAGTCCAGCACGCGGAACATCTCCGCCTGCCCCTCGCCCACCGCAAGCCCGCCGACCGCATAGCCGTCGAAACCGATCGCGGTCAGCGCCTCGGCCGAGCGGCGGCGCAAGGCCTCGTCCATCGATCCCTGCTGGATACCGAACAACGCCGACCGCGCCGCATGCTCGACCCCGCTGTCGAACCCGTCGCGCGAGCGCTGCGCCCAGCGCATCGAGCGCTCCATCGACGCCTCGGCGCGCTCGGGCGTAGCCGGGTAGCCGGTGCATTCGTCGAACGCCATGACGATGTCCGAGCCCAGCAGCCGCTGGATCTCCATCGAGCGTTCGGGCGAGATCATGTGGCGCGATCCGTCGAGATGGCTCTTGAACGCCACGCCCTCCTCGCTCTGCTTGGTCAGCGCGGACAGGCTCATCACCTGATAGCCGCCGCTGTCGGTCAGGATCGGCCGGTCCCAGCCCATGAAGGCGTGCAGCCCGCCCAGCCGCGCCACCCGTTCCGCGCCGGGGCGGAGCATCAGGTGATAGGTGTTGCCGAGGATGATGTCCGCGCCGAGCGCACGCACCTCAGCCGGGCGCATCGCCTTCACCGTGCCGGCGGTGCCGACCGGCATGAAGGCGGGCGTGCGGATATCGCCGCGCCGCATGGCGATCGTGCCGGTGCGGGCGCGGCCATCGCGCGCGGCGATCGAGAAGTCGAAGCGGGGACGATCCGTCATGGCGAGGCCGATGCCCGTCCGCATCGTCGCTGTCGAGGCCAACGGTTCGTCTCAAACCCGTTCGGCCGCGCCGAGCGGGGGTGCGCGGGGGCAAAGCCGGCGCTATTGCGGGCGATATGCTTCGTCAGGCCCGTCCGCTCGCCCCGCTCATCCTCGCGCTCGCGGCCGCCGCCGCGCCTGCCCAGCAGCCGCCGGCCGCCCCCGCCCCGCCGACATCGCCGCCGCTCGCGCACTCGACCGGCCCGGACATCACGGTGCAGGGCCAGACCGAGCCCGCAAGCACGGTGCCGATCTCCGGCCCGACCGATTTCATCAGCCCGATGGGCGAACCCTTTCGTTCCGACGACAAATTGTCGGGCGCCGAACATTGGTTCCGCCACGCCGATGCCGACGGCAATGGCCGCCTGACGCTCGCCGAGTTCCGGACCGAAGGGATGCGCTTCTTCACCACGCTCGACACCGATCATGACGATGTGATCGGGCCGGCGGAAATCTCGCATTACGAGGTCGATATCGCACCCGAGGTGACGGTGGTCTCCAGCTATGGCGACGTCACCAAGGCGAAGCAGGATTCGGACGGCAACATCACCGAGCCGCCTTATCCGACGCGGCTCGGCGCCGGCCGTTTCAGCTATCTGCCGATGCCCGAACCGATCACCTATGCCGACACCAATTTCGATCGCGGCGTGACCAAGCTGGAATTCGCCAAGGCGATCGAGATCCGGTTCAAGATGCTCGACGCCAATGGCGACGGCGCGATCACCCGGCAGGAACTGCCGAAACTCGGTTCGCCGCACGACAATTACCGCTAAGGGCCGGTTACGTCGGCTGGCGCCGCGACCGCGGGCGCGCTAATCGCCCCGGCGAGGGCTGCGGCCTAGCGAACAGGAGTGACGAAGCATGGCGAATTGGCGGGGCCGGGACGACGATGCGGCCGGATCGCCCGGAGTGGTCGCCGATATCGGCGGCACGAATGCCCGCTTCGCCACCGCGACCAAGGATGCGTCGGGCAAGATCACGCTGGAAAACCGCGTGACGCTGCGCACCGCCGACTTTCCGAGCTTCGAGAGCGCCTTCCAGAATTATGCCGCCGGGCTGGCGACGCCGCCGTCGGAGGGCGTGTTCGCGCTCGCCTCGCCGATCAACAGCGACGAGATCAAGCTGACCAACAATCCGTGGGTGCTGCGCCCCTCGTCGCTCGCCGGGCGGCTCGGGCTGGAGCGGGTGCGGCTGGTCAACGATTTCGAAGCGATCGCGCGCAGCATCGGCTGCCTCCAGCCCGACGAGTTCGATTCGATCACGCAGTCGCCGTTCGCACTGCCGCAGGACGGCGTCGTCAGCGTGGTCGGCCCGGGCTCGGGCCTCGGCGTAGGGTTGCTGCTGCGCCGTGGCGGCACGAGCAACATCATCGCCTGCGAGGGCGGCCATGTCGGCTTTGCCCCCGCCGACGAGATCGAGCAGCACATCCTGCGCTTCGTGCAGGGCCGCTATCCGCGCGTCTCGGCCGAGCGACTGATCTCCGGGCCGGGGCTGGTCCACGTCTACATCGCGCTCGCCGAGCTCGATGGCCGGGCGATCGTGCCGCCGCATGCGGTGCCGCTGTGGCGCGCAGCGTTGGAAGATGGCGAGCCGCATGCCTGCGCCGCGGTCGAGCGCTGGCTGATGCTGCTCGGCGCCTTCGCCGGCGACATGGCGCTGGCGCACGGCGCGGTGGCGGTGGTGCTGGCAGGCGGCATCCTGCCGCGCTTCGAGGGCAAGATCGACCTGACCCCGATGGTCTCGCGCTTCCAGGCCAAGGGCCGGTTCGAGGCGATGATGGGCCGCATGCCGATCGGCGCGATCAAGCATCCCGAGCCGGGCCTGCTCGGTGCGGCGACGGTGCTGTTGGAAGAGCCGGCGCAGGATCGCGCGGCGGCCTGAAGGGTCCGCTTACCTTATTGCGAATGTCATGCCGGACTTGTTCCGGCATCCACCGCGCGGCGGGCGACAATGTGAATGATTGAGCCGCAGCGCATGTCTGCCGGTGGACCCCGGAACAAGTCCGGGGTGACGAAGGGCCGGTAAGGTTCAGCCCTTTTTGACGGCAGTGTGAGAGCAGCGGCTCAGTTCAGCCGCTGGCCGAGGCCGGCGATGGTGCGATCGACCAAGGTCTTGTCGTTGCCGGCGTCGAGCTGCTCGGCGATCACGGCCGCCGCGGCGGCGGTCGCGGCAGCGGCGGCGCGGGCGCGCACCTCGGCCACGGCGGTGCGTTCGGCCGCGGTGATCTTTTCTTCGGCGAGGCGCGTGCGGCGCTCGACCAGCAATTCGCTGTCGGCTTTGGCCTTGGCGAGCAGGCTGTTGGCTTCGTCGGTCGCGCGACCGACGATCGCAGCCGCTTCGCCGTCCGCCGCCGCGGCCTTGGCCTGATATTCGGCGCGCAGCGCTTCGGCTTCGGCGCGCAGCCGCGTCGCCTCATCGAGCTGCTGGCGGATCGTCGCGATCTTCTTGTCGAGGCCGCGCGCGATCAGGCCGGGCACGCCCTTGACGAGCATGATGACCACCACGACGATCATCGACAGCGCGACCCAACCGCCGGGCGAGAGGCCCAGCGCGCTGTCCTCATGCTCCAGCTGGCCGGGATTGGCGACGGTGCTTGCGGTCAGATTATTGTTCATGGGACCGTTCCTCAGCCCTGCGCCATCGCGTCGGCGACCGCCGCCGCGACGCGTGCCCGATCGGCCGAAAGGCCGGCGACCCGCGTGACGATATCCTGGGCGGCGTCGATCGCGACCGCTTCGATATGGCTGATCGCCTCGACCTCAGCGGCACGCAGCGCGCGCTCGGCGTGAGCGATGCGCTGCGCGATATCGACGTCGGCCGACTTGAGCCGCAACTCGATCACCGTTCCCGCATGCGCTTTCGCGGCGAGAGCGGCGGCGTGCGCCGTGGCGCGCGCCTCCGAAAGCTTGGTCTGGTAGGTGACATCGGCCTCGTCAGCCGCGGCACGTGCCTGCTTGGCGGCGGCGAGATCGCCGCTGATGCGCGCATCGCGATCGGCGATCGTCTTCTCGATGCGCGGCAACATGGCGCGGCCGATGCCGAAATAGATCAGCGCGAACACCACCACCAGCCAGAAGAGCTGGGAGGCGTAGATGGTGGCGATCTGGTCTATCTGGGGCATCGGGTTTCCGCGCTGTGGCCGTAACAAATCGGGAACGTCGAGGGATGCGGATGCACCCCCCGTTGTCCCCGAACGGCGCTTACTTGACGACGAACAGGATGAGGATCGCGATGACGAACGCGATCAGGCCCAGCAGCTCGGCGGCGGCGAAGCCGATGAACAGGCGGCCCTGCTGGCCGTCGGCGGCACCCGGGTTGCGCAGCGCGCCCTCGAGGAACGAGCCGAACACGTTGCCCACGCCCAGCGCGGCCATGCCCACGCCGATTGCGGCGAGACCGGCGCCGATCACCTTGGCAGATGCGAGATCCATGATGTGTCTTCCCTTGTTGGTTTCGGTTGAGATCAGTGAAGGTTGATGGCGTCGTTCAGGTAGAGCGACGTCAGGAGCGCGAACACATAGGCCTGGATCGCGGCGACCAGCAGCTCCAGCGCCGAAATGCCGACGATCATCACGAAGCTGAGGATCGCGACGACCGGGCCGAGCGGGCCGCCGGCGTGGATGCCCTGCACGATGAAGCTGGCGAACACGTCGAGCAGGATGTGCCCGGCAGTCATCGCCACAAACAGTCGCAGGCCGAGGCTGAATGGCCGCACCAGGAAGCTCGCCAGCTCGATCACGAAGATCAGCGGAATCATCAGCTTCGGCGTGCCGTGCGGGATGAACAGCGAGAAGAAGTGGAAGCCATGCTTCAGGAAGCCGACGATCAGCACGATCGAGAAGCTGAAGAAGGCCAGAACCGCCGTGACGGTGATGTGGCTCGTCACGGTGAAGGGGTGCCAGCCGGGCACGATGCCGAGCGGGAACAGTCCGATGAAGTTCGCGAACAGGATGAACATGAACAGCGAGAAGACGTAGGGCGTGAAATGCCGCCCCTTCGGCCCGATGCTGCTCGTCATCATATTGTCGACGAACGAGGTAACGCCCTCGACCGCAGCCTGCCAGCGACCGGGCACGAGCGAGCGCTTCATGCCGCCCAGCATGAACACCCACAGCACCGCCATCGTCAGCACCATGAACAGTGCCGAATTGGTGAAGCTGATATCGTAGCCGCCAAGCATCAGGTGCCGGCCCAGCACGGGCTCGACCTGGAACTGGTGCATCGGATCGATACCGGACCCCTCAGCCGCCACTCGCTTCAACCCCCAAAATCAACGTCTTGATATGCCCAAAGCGCCCGGATCACTCCGGACGCTCGCTAGAAATCCGTATGATGTTCCTGAAAGCGACCACAACCCCAAGGGCCAGCAGCGCCAACAGGAACCATGGCGTCGTGCCGAACCAGCGGTCCAGCAACCAGCCGATCAGCGCGCCGCCGGCCGGGCCCGCGACAAGCTCGGTCAGAACCCGGCTTCCCTGGCGATAGCCCGGCTCGGGCTTGCGCTGGGCCGTGCCCGTCCGTGCCTGCTCGGTGTCCGTGGCAGCCTTCAACTGCGCATCCAGCGTGGAGAGCCGGGCGTCGCCAAAGGAATGTCGGTCACCGATCGGACCCTGCCCGGGCTCGTTTGCCGCCACGCTCTCTCCATCCAACCCGTATCGGGCCGGCCGGCGATCGCGCCGGCGGGCGAGCCCGTCAGGCCCGGTCCCTTTAAGTAGGGGGTAAGCCCGAGTCAATAAAGCGGGTTCGGGACGCCACTTGGTGCCTTCCGCGATCATGGCTAGGCTCGGTGTCCATGAGCGACGCCGATCCCGCCACCGACGCCAGCGGCCATCGCGAGCGGCTGCGCCGGCGGCTGCTCGACGGCGGCGAGGATGCGCTGCTCGATCACGAGCTGATCGAATATCTCCTCAGCCTGTCGATCCGGCGGCAGGACACCAAAGGGATCGCGCGACGGCTGCTGGCGGAGTTCGGCAGCTATGGCGCAGTGATCGCCGCCGATCCCGAATCGCTCGCCCGCGCCGGACTGGGCGAGACGAGCGTCGCCGCGCTCAAGATCGCGCACGCCTCCGCGATCCGGCTGCTGCGCGGCGAGGTCGCGCAGCGCCCGGTGCTGGCGAGCTGGCAGGCGCTGGCCGATTATCTGCGCGCACTGATGGCGCACCGCATGACCGAGAGCGCCCGCGTGCTCCACCTCAACACCAAGAACGTCCTGATCCGCGACGAACTGGTGTCGGAAGGCTCGATCGACCAGGCGGCGATCTATGTGCGCGAGGTGGCGCGCCGCGCGCTGGAGCTGGGCTCGGCCGCGATCATCCTCGTCCACAACCACCCCAGCGGCGATCCCACCCCGTCGCGGCAGGATATCAGCCTCACCCGCGAAGTGGTGGCGGCGCTGCGGCCGCTCGGCATCCAGGTCCACGATCACGTCATCGTCGGCACGCAGGGACAGACGAGCCTGCGCGCGCAGGGGCTGATATGAACGGCGCCCGTCATTGATGCCTGCGCGCGCCGCTGGTAGGCGCGCCGCATTCCCTTAATCGTCGAAAGCCGCCGACATGATCCCGCGTTATTCCCGCCCCGAGATGGTCGCCCTGTGGGAGCCGCAGACCCGATTCCGCATCTGGTTCGAGATCGAGGCCTATGCCACCGACGCGCTGGCCGAGCTGGGCGTGGTGCCGAAGGAGGCCGCCGCGCGCATCTGGGAGGCGGACAAGGCGGCCGGCGATTTCGACATCGCCCGGATCGACGCGATCGAGGCCGAGACCAAGCACGACGTCATCGCCTTCCTGACCCACGTCTCCGAGCGGACCGGGCCCGAGGCGCGCTTCCTCCATCAGGGCATGACCTCGTCCGACGTGCTCGACACCTGTCTCGCGGTTCAGCTCGCGCGCGCGTCGGACATATTGCTCGCCGACATCGACAAGCTGCTCGACGTGCTCAAACGGCGCGCGTTCGAGCATAAGCTGACGCCCACGATCGGCCGCAGCCACGGCATCCACGCCGAGCCCGTCACCTTCGGCCTCAAGCTGGCCGAGGCCTATGCCGAATTCGCGCGCAACCGGAAGCGGCTGGAAGCGGCGCGTGCCGACATCGCCACCTGCGCCATTTCCGGCGCGGTCGGCACCTTCGCCAATATCGACCCGCGCGTGGAGGAGTATGTCGCCGCGAAGCTCGGCCTCGCGGTCGAGCCGGTCTCGACCCAGGTGATCCCGCGCGATCGCCACGCCATGTTCTTCGCGACGCTCGGCGTGATCGCCTCGTCGATCGAGCGGCTGGCGGTCGAGATCCGCCACCTGCAGCGCACCGAGGTGCTGGAGGCGGAGGAATATTTCTCGCCCGGCCAGAAGGGCTCGTCGGCGATGCCGCACAAGCGCAACCCGGTGCTGACCGAGAATCTGACCGGCCTCGCCCGCATGGTGCGCGGCTATGTCACGCCCGCGCTGGAGAATGTCGCGCTGTGGCACGAGCGCGACATCAGCCATTCCTCGGTCGAGCGCTATATCGGCCCCGACGCGACGATCACGCTGGATTTCGCGCTGGCGCGGCTGACCGGCGTGGTCGACAAGCTGCTGATCTATCCGGCGCGCATGCAGAAGAACCTCGATCGCATGGGCGGCCTCGTTCACTCGCAGCGCGTGCTGCTGGCGCTGACGCAGGCGGGCGTCAGCCGGGAGGATGCCTACCGACTCGTCCAGCGTAACGCGATGAAGGTGTGGGAGTCGGACGGCGCCCTGTCATTGCTCGACCTGCTGAAGGCCGATCCGGAGGTCACGCTGTCCGACGCCGAACTCGAAGAGAGGTTCGACCTCGGCTATCATTTCAAGCAGGTGGACACGATCTTCGAACGGGTGTTCGGCGCCGCCTGAAACGGCGAGCGCCGGGCGCGACTCAGCAGGCCGCGGCGGCACCGCAGTCGGGCTGTTCCTGGCGGGCCGCGAGCAGCTCGATCACCAAGGACAGGTGGGCAGCCAGCGCATATTCGCGCTGGGTCATCAGCATACCGTCGGCTTCACGCAGCAGGACAAGACATCGCTGGATCATCATCGGACTCATCATCGTCATCACCTCTTTTCGGGTTGAAAGTGTGCGCGAGCTAACGGCTGACGGCCGATTCCGGAACCCGGCAGGGGTTAAGACTCGGTCAAGCCTTGTAAACGACGCCCGAAAAGTGGCTCCAACCGCGCAAAGTTCGCAATTCGAACTCCACCGGATGACGTAAAATACGGGTGGTTGATGCTTTAGTCCTTAACGCCCGATCGGCGTTGTTCTTCCCTGCTCCGGTGCGAGGTAACCCGGTCTCACCTTCCAGGGAGGCCGCAATGAAGCGTTCACTTGCTATCCATCTTGCCCCGGTCGCACTTCTGCTGTGCGGCACCGGAGCCCAGGCCACCACCACTCTCACCAGCGCCGCTTCCGCGGTTTCGACCAGCCTCAACGTGGCTGGCGTCGTGAAAGTAAACACCACCATCGCCGGCGTCTCGGGCACGGCCGGCACGGCTTACGACAACACGGGTAACGTCGCCAGCGTCAACCTGACCACGCCGTTGGTCAGCGGCATCGTCAGCGCCGGCAGCAAGGTCACGACCGGCGTCGTCTCGACCGAGGCCTTTTCCTCGGCGCCCTGGTCGGCCACCGGCACCGCCAACGTCGCCGGCGCGAACATCGCGCTCTATACCCAGCTGCTGAGCGCCATCCCGCTCACGTCGATCGGCATCTCGCTCAACGCGATCAGCTCGATGACGACCGTCGGCCTGGGTGCCAACGGCTATTACGGCACGGGCAGCTCGAGCATCGCCGGCCTGGCGCTGTCGGGCTCGGTACTCGGTGCGCTCGGCATCAACACGTCGCTGATCTCGAACCCCAGCGCCAGTACCGTGCTGGCGACGCTGCCGGGCCTGACGCTGACGCTCAACGAGCAGATCACCTCGACACTGACCAACGGCCTGTCGATGAGCACCAATGCACTCCACCTGGCGCTCAATGATTATGCGTTCGACGGCCAGCTGCTCTCGGGCGACATCATCCTCGGCCATTCCGAGGCATCGATCACCGGCGCGGTGCCCGAGGCATCGAGCTGGGCAATGATGGTGGTGGGCTTCGGCCTGCTGGGCGGGCTTGCCCGCCGACGTAAGCCCGTTCCGCTCAACGCCTGACCCCCCCGACAGGCGACGGAACGGCCCCCTTCCGCCTTTCGAGGCGGGAGGGGATACTCTCCCCGATCATCGAGATCGGCATGCTCCTGCGCAGGCGGGGGCCCGGCGGCCAAAATGGCGCACCTGGCCCTGGACCCCCGCTTCCGCAGGAGCATAACCTTACCGCGTCAGTGCCCCGCCTGCGGGCCGCGCTCCAGCCCTGACAAGGCGAGCTGCTCGTCGATCTGCGCCAACAGCCGCGCGAGCCCCGCCTCGTCCTTCGCCTCCGCCCGCGCGACCAGCACGTCCTGCGTGTTCGATGCGCGCAGCAGCCACCAGCCATCCACCGTATCGACCCGCGCGCCATCGGTGCGGTTCACGTCGGCGCCGCTGGCCTCAAGCCGGTCCAGCACCTCGTCGACCACTGCGAACTTGCGGCTCTCGTCGACCTGGAAGCGCATTTCGGGCGTGTTGACCAAGGCAGGCATCGCGCTCTTCAGATCGGTCAGCGAGCCGCCCAGCACGCGCACCGCGCCCATCAGACGAACCGCCGCATACAGCGCATCGTCGAAGCCGTAATATTCGTGGCGGAAGAAGATATGGCCCGACATCTCGCCCGCGAGCGGGCTGTCGGTCTCCTTCATCTTGACCTTGATGAGGCTGTGGCCGGTCTTCCACATCAGCGGCGTGCCGCCCAGCTCGGCGATCCGGTCGTAAAGCGCCTGGCTCGCCTTCACGTCGGCGATGATCGTGGCGCCCGGCTCGGCGCGGAGCACCGGCTCGGCGAGGATCGAGAGGATCTGGTCGCCCCACACCACCCGGCCCGCGCCGTCGATCGCGCCGATCCGGTCGGCATCGCCATCGAACGCGATGCCGAAATCGAGCCCCTTCTCGGCGACCAGCACCTTGAGGTCGGCGAGGTTCTTCTCCTCGGTCGGGTCGGGATGATGGTTGGGGAAGCTGCCGTCTATCTCGGTGTAGAGCAGGTGATGCTCGCCAGGCAGCCGTGCGACCAGTTTCTCCAGCACACGCCCGCCGGCACCGTTGCCATTGTCCCAGCCGATGCGGAAGGCGCCGCCCGAATAGCCGGCGAGCAGCCGTTCGACGTACATATCCTCGATATCATAGTCGGAAACCTCGCCGGTCCCCTCCTCCCAGTCGCCCGCCTCGGCCATCGCGCCGATCGACTGGATCTGCTCGCCGAAGAAGGGCCCGTGCTGCAGCACCATCTTGAAGCCGTTATATTCGGCCGGGTTGTGGCTGCCGGTGATCTGGATCGCGCCATCCACCTCGATCACGGCTTCGGCGAAATAGAGCATCGGCGTCGGGCCGAGGCCGATGCGCACCACGTCGACACCGCTGCCGGTCAAACCACGCACCAATGCTTCCTCCAGCACCGGCGACGAGACGCGACCGTCGCGGCCCACCGCGACGCGCGTACCACCGGCACGGCGCACGTGCGTCGCGAAGCCGCGCCCGATCGCATAAGCGTCGTCAGGCCCCAGCGTCTTCCCGACGATGCCGCGTATGTCATACTCGCGAAGCGAGGTGGGGTCGAAACGGTGGGCCATGATCACTCCTGTTCGGTGATCCCCTATACGCCCGACCACCGTTACGGTTCAGCGACGACCCCGCAGCAGCGCGTCACGCGCGGCATTCACCTCGGCGGCGAGATCGGCCGAGCCGCCGTGATCGGGGTGGACCCGTCCGACCAGCCGGCGATGCGCGGCGCGGATCGTCTCGGGCGACGCATCCGCGGGAACGTCGAGCACCCGCCGCGCGCGATCGAGCGTCATTTGTGGGGCGCTGCGCGGCGGGCCCGCACGCCGGAACCACAGCCACCAGCCCGCGCCGCCGAGCCCGATCAGGCCCGTCAGTTCCTCGCCGCGCGACAGCAGCCGCAGGCCGACAAGTGCGGCGGCCACCGCCGCGACGTCGCCGATGCGCATCGCCTGCGCGTCGCGCGTCTTCCACGCCCACCAGCCGACCGCCATCGCGGCCAGAAGGATCAGGCCGGTCACGCCGCCTCGGGCTGCCGCGCGGGCGTCGCTTCGGGCAGCTGGAGCCCGGCGATCAGTTCGCGCAGCTCGCCACGCGCGGCGACATGCGCCAGCCCGGCATCCTGGCCGATCGCTGCGAGATCGAGCAGCGTCAGCCCCTTGGGAAACAGCTCGCGATAGATCACGCGCTCGGACAAACCGGGGATGACGCGGAAGCCGACCCGCTTGGACAGTTCGGCCAGCGCCAGCGCCACGCGCTTCATGTTGCGCGCCTCCAGATGCTGGAGGCGGTTGCGCAGCACCACCCAGTCGACCGTGCCGCCATCGGTCTTGGCGCGGGCCTTGCGCGCATCCCACACCAATTCGGCATAGAAGCTCGGCCGCTTGACCTTGTAGCTGTCGGAATCGACCTGACCGATCAGGTCGAGATCGACGAAGCTGTCGTTGATCGGGGTGACGAGCGTGTCGGCGGTCGAGATCGCGGCGCGGACATAATCGTCGTCACGGCCCGGCGTATCGACGATCAGCATATCGGCATCGGCGGCGAGCGCGTCGAGTTGCGCACGGATGTCATTGTCCTTGGCCGGATCGAACGTGGCGTAGATCGGCATCGGCAGATCGAGCCCGTCGCGCTTCATCAACACGGCGCGATTGTCGAGATAGCGGCCGAGCGTGCGCTGGCGCGTATCGAGATCGAGCGTCGCGACGCGCGCACCCCGCGCGGCGAGCGCCACGGCGGTATGCACGGCGCTGGTCGACTTGCCCGAACCCCCTTTTTCATTGGCGAAGACGATGCGGTGCGCGGCCATGATTCTTTCCGTCGAGGATTGCTGTCCGGCGTTTAGTCGAACCCGCACGAGTGGCGCAACGCCGGCCCTCAAGGATGGTGACCAAGCGTCGTTAACAGGGAGAGACGAAGCGAAAGGTCAAGGCGTATGTCACGGATGGCGCAGTGGGACGAACTGTACGAAAGTGCCTCATGGGGCGACGAAGTCGCCGCGTTCGAGCTGGCGATGGGCCATGCCAGCGGCAGCGGCGGGCTGGCGGTCGACCTGGTCAAGGCGCATTGCTGGTTCAATGTGGCGGCGGCGCGCGGCTATGAGCCGGCAGCGGCATGGCGCAGCGAAATCGCGAGCGAGATGACCGCGCGGCAGGTGTCCGATGCGCAGAAGCTCGCCCGCGCGACGCTGTCGGCCGGGATGAAGCGCGCGGCGTGAAGCCTGCCGATCGGCGCCTTAAGAAGTCATACGAGGCCGATTGATCGGCCGATACTTTTCATGGCCGGTCGATTTGAAGTAGATCGTGGTTAACAATTCCCCTATACTACGCTGAGTCGTCTATGGGGGAAGACTGTCATGAAGATATGGCCTCTGGCAGCTTGCGCTGCGTGCATCTACACACCAGTCGACGCAACGATTTAAACCCAAAGCTTCTATTCAGAGTTCCAGTCGCACGGAACGATGGTCGGCGCGGCGTTTTTGCCGCGTGTGAGCGGACCGATCGCCGCTATTTCGATCGACTTCACAAGTACGCTCGAAGACGGATTCCACGATTCCGTGCCATATACGGGTCAGTTTGATTATACTGGCTGGCTCGGGATCGAAGTGGGGGGCACAGGCTTCTTCGACCTGCTGAATCCCATCTCCGGCAAGGTTACGTGCGTGGTCAGCGAGATATATTGCGACCTGTCGTTGTCCGCATCGTATCATTATGATCTGACCTCGTCTCAAATCAGTGTTTTGACGGGCACCGGAACGTCTCCTATTCGCGTCGCGGCGGACAGCATGGCGTTCCTCAGGGGCGAAGGCGCCGAGGTCGGCGCGATCTCCGCGAGCGGCACGATCACCTATACGTTGATCGACCCGGGGGGGGTGCCCGAACCGTCGACCTGGGCGATGATGGTCGGTGGGTTCGGCATGGCCGGCACCGCGCTGCGTCAGCGCCGCCGGCTGACGGTCCGGGCAATCTGACGATCGCGGGGAGCGGGCCTGCGGGCCCGCTCCTTCCTGTAGTTCGCGTCAGGCGCCGATGCGACGGCGCAGGCGGGCGCGGATCGGCACGTCGTAGAAGGTGAACGCCACCCACGCGACGAGCAGCACGAAGGCGAGCAGAGCGGTTCCGATCACCCACGACGCCCCGGTCGACGGGTGCGCGGTCGCGACATAGTTCATCCACGCATAAGCGAACGGAAAGTGGGTGATGTAGAGCGGATAGGAAATCCGCCCGCTCGCCTTGCACAGGCCGATCATACCGGCGCCCGCATCCGAATGCGCGCCCAGCAGCACGATCGCAGGGAAGAGCAGCACGACGCAGGCAGCCTCGTACAGCCCGTTCCAGCGAATGCCGTGCGCATCCGGCAAGGTCGGCATGGCGAAGGCCACGATCAGCACCAGGCTGAGCGGCAACAGGCCCAGCCGCACGCGCGGCAGCCGATGACGCACGCGATACAGCCAGAGGCCAATGACGAACGGATAGGCGAGCCGCACCGGCGCCATCCAGAGCTTGTCCCAGCCCCAGCCGCGATCGAGCGTGCCCAGCGCCAGCCCGCTCGCCACCAGTGCCACGGCAGCCAGCACCGCCACCAGCCCCAGCGCGCGCGCCGAAAGCCGCCGCAGCGCCAGCGCATAGGCGATATTGCCGATATATTCCTGCAGCAGCGTCCAGCACGGTCCATCGAGCGGATGCGTATCCTCCCAGCGGTTGGGCAAGGGCCGGCTTGGCAGTAGCAGCAGCCCGAGCGCGAACGCCGTCATCACGGCCTTGAGCGGCGCAGCCTGCGCCCCGCCCGCGAAGGGATCGAGCAGGTAGCTCGCCAGCCCCAGCGTCACGCCCAATACCGCCAGCGGGTGCAGCCGGATCAGCCGCAGTGCGAGGAAGTGGCGCACCGTCATGCGCGGCCAGCGATCGTCATAGGCATAGCCGATGACGAAGCCCGACAGCGCGAAGAAGAAGTCCACCGCCAGCGGCGCATGATGCAGCACCACCTTGTCGCCGAGGAAGCCGACGGTGATGCCCTGGATATGAAACAATACGACCAGCAAAGCCGCCGTGCCGCGCAGCCCGTCGAGCACCTCGAAATGCTGCTTGCCCGTGGCGGTCGCGTCGGGCGCACCGGCGCCAGCCGATGCGGTCAGTTCATCCGCGCGCATTATCCCCTCCTCCTCGCTGCCGGCCGCTATTCGTCTTTGCGGTACGGTCCCACTTCGTCGAGCGCCTCGATATCCGCCTCGATCGCGCGGCGCTCATGTTCCAGATAATCGGCCACCGCGCGGCGAAAGCCCGGATGCGGAATGTAGTGCGCCGAATAGGTCTCGGTCGGTTGATAGCCGCGCGCCAGCTTGTGCTCGCCCTGCGCGCCCGCCTCCACCGTCGACAGGCCGCGCGCGATCGCGGCGTCGATCGCCTGATAATAGCATAGCTCGAAATGGAGGCAGGGCACCTCCTCGGTGCAGCCCCAATAGCGGCCGTAGAGCGTGTCGTCGCCGAGCAGGTTGAGCGCGCCCGCGATCGGCCGCCCGTCGCGCAGCGCCAGCATCAGGATGATGCGATCGCCCATCCGCTCGCCCAGCAGGGTGAAGAATTGACGCGTCAGGTAGGGGCGGCCCCATTTGCGGCTGCCGGTATCCTGATAGAAGCGCCAGAAGGCATCCCAATGCTCGCGCCGGATCTCGTCGCCCGAGAGGTGGACGAATTCCAGCCCCTCGCGCGCGGTGGCGCGCTCCTTGCGGATGCTCTTGCGTTTGCGTGACGAGAGCGCACCGAGGAAATCGTCGAACGTCGCATAATCGCGATTATGCCAGTGGAACTGGCGATCCGCGCGGATCAGCCAGCCTGCCGCCTCGAACAACGGCACCTGATCGACAGCGACGAAGGTGGCGTGGGCGGACGACAGATCGTGCCGCTTGACCACCGCCTCGGCCGCGGCGATCAACGCGGGCGCGAGCGCGGGATCGCGCAGCAGCAGACGCGGGCCCGGCACCGGCGAGAAGGGCACCGCGATCTGGAGCTTGGGGTAATAAGAGCCGCCGGCCTGCGTCCACGCATCCGCCCAGCCATGGTCGAACACATATTCGCCCTGGCTGTGGCTCTTGGCATAAGCCGGCATGACCGCGGCGGGGGCGCCATCCGCGCCATCGACGATGATCGGGATCGGCTGCCACCCGGCCTGCGCGATCGCGCTGCCCGAATCCTCGAGCGCCGAGAGGAAGGCGTGGCTGACGAAGGGGTTGGCGGTGCCGGCGCAGGCGTCCCACTGGTCGGCTGGAATCGCGGCGATGCCATCGGCGAGGCGCGCGACGACCCCCGTCATGCGCGGATCAGCCGGCGATCGCGACGATCGCGTCCACCTCGACCACCGCGCCGAGCGGCAGCACCGCCACGCCGACCGCGCTGCGCGCATGCTTGCCGGCGTCGCCGAACACCTTGACCATCAATTCCGACGCGCCGTTGGCGACCTTGGGCTGGGCGATGAAGGCGGGCGTGGAGGACACGAACACGCCGAGCTTGACGATGCGCGCGACCCGATCGAGCGAGCCGAGCGCCGCCTTGATCTGCGCAAGCAGCATCACCGCGCAGCGCTCCGCCGCCTCGTTCGCGAACGCCTCCTCGGCATCCTCGCCGCACCGCCCGAGCATCAGCTGCCCGTCCTTGAACGGCAGCTGGCCCGAAATGTGGAGCAGGCCACCCACCTCCACCGCCGGCACATAGGCGGCGACGGGCGCGGCAGCTTCCGGAAGTTCGATGTTCAGTTCGGCGAGGCGGGCGTCGATGCTCATGGCTGCCGATGTCGTTGCTGCGCCGCGACGCGTCAAGCGCTGATCGGCAATGCGAGCCGGCCGAGCAGCCAGTCCGCAGCCGCATCCCAATCGTCGATGCGGACGTGGGCGTCGGGCGCGGGCGGGATCGTCGCGGCTATGCTCGGCTCCGCCACCATGTGCAGCCGCCACACGCCGGGCGCATCCGCTGCGACCGATTGGTGATGCACCGCGAGATCATCGACGAACGCAGCCGCGCTGGGGCCGATCTCGTCGAGCAGGCGCGCGACCGCCGGCCCCTTGCCGCCCTGGTTGCACACGACGCGATGCGCGATGCCGAAGGCGTCGAGCTGCGCCGCGCGGCCGGCATGGCACCAGTCCTGCAGATTGGTGAGGATCACGATGTCGGCGACCGCACCGATCCGCTCGAGCGCGGCCGCGGCCCCCGGCACCAAGGTCTGGCGCGACATTTCGGTGCGGAAGAAGCCGTCGAGCAGCGGCCACACTTCGTGCGTCGGCACGATGCCGCCGCTGCCCCGCCGGGTGAGCGCATCGCCGAACGCGCCGCCGACCGGATTGAAATCGATATCGTGCGCCTCGTCGAGCCACGCGCCGAAATGCCGCACCATATGCAGCAGCACCTCGTCGCAGTCGGTGATGAGCAAGGGGCGGCTCATGCCTCCAGCGCCTCGTGGGCCGCGACCAGCGCCGTCGGCGTCGTGGCGAGCGCGTCGGCGCAAGCGATCAGATCGGGTTCGTACGCCTCCAGGAAGGCGAGCACGGCCGCCAGCACCGCCGGTTCGGCAGCCCGCGCACGCAGATCGTCGGGCGCGATGCCGGTCACGGCCAGCATGCGTTCAGCACGGTCCGTATCGGACATGATCCATGCAAGCGCTTGAAGCGCCAGCGCAACTGGATCGCTAAGGCGGTGTTCAAGATTTCTCATGGTAGTTTGAGTGAGGGGGCCTAAGACCTGATGAAAGAGCCGGAGCCCGCCCCCGTGACCAAGACCGTGCTGGTTGTCGAGGACAATGAGCTGAACCTCAAATTGTTTTGCGATCTGCTGCGCGCCCATGGCTATCGGGCGGAGCCGGTGACCGACGGCCGCGAGGCGATCGACCGGGCGCACGCGGTGAGCCCCGATCTGATCGTGATGGATATCCAGATGCCGCACGTCACGGGTCTCGAGCTGATCGAGGCGATCAAGGCCGATCCGGCCCTCGGCGCGATCCCGGTGATGGCGGTGACCGCCTACGCCGCCAAGGGCGACGAGGAACGCATCCGCCAGGCCGGCGCCGAAGCCTATGTGTCGAAACCCGTCCCGGTCGCGCGGTTCATGGAAGTGGTGAACGGGCTCATCTGAAGCCCCCCACGGAACAAACCGGCCGCTCGTCCGCCTAATCAGGTCAGATCAACAAAGAGGCGCCGATGGGCAAATATCATCACGAGCTCGATTATCTGCAGGGTGCGCTCGTCCGCATGCAGCAGGCGATGATGGCGAGCGGCGCGCGCGCCGTGGTCGTACTCGAAGGCCGCGACGGCGCCGGCAAGGACGGCAACATCAAGCGCATCACCGAGCATCTGTCCCCCCGCGCCACACGCGTCGTGGCGTTGCCCAAGCCGTCGGATCGCGAGCAATCGCAATGGTATCTGCAACGCTATGCCACCCACCTGCCGGCGGCCGGCGAGATCGTGATCTTCAACCGATCATGGTATAACCGCGCCGGGGTCGAGGTGGTGATGGGCTTTTCGACGCCCAACCAGCAGGCCGAATTCCTCAACGATGCGCCGCAGTTCGAGCGGATGCTGATCGAAAGCGGCATAACGCTGGTCAAGCTGTGGCTCGACATCGACCGCGCCGAGCAGAAGGATCGGCTCGACGCGCGGCGTGCCGATCCGCTGAAGGTGCTCAAGGTGTCGGATCTGGACAAGGTCGCCCAGAAGAAGTGGGACGATTATTCGGCGGCGCGCAACACTATGCTGGAGCGCACCGATACGCCGATCGCACCGTGGTTCTGCGTGCGCGCCAATTCCAAGAAGCCGGCCCGGCTGGCGGTGATCCGCCATCTGCTGCGCTCGATCGCGCCGCCGGAGATCGCGGACACGGTCGAGGCGCCCGACGACAAGATCCTGTTTCGGTTCGAATCGGCAGCGATCAAGGACGGCCGGCTCGCCCCCTGATCGTCGGCGCGACGGATGTCAGGTGACGGGCGTCAGTGCCTCGCCCGTCGCAAACCAGTGCCGGAGATTGTCGACCACCATGTCACTCATCGCGTCGCGGGTGAACTGCGTCGCGGTGCCGACATGCGGCAGCAACACGACGTCGTCGCGGCCAACGAGCCCCGCCAGCGGGTGCGGCTCATGCTCGAACACGTCGAGCCCGGCGGCCGCGATCTGCTTCGCATCCAGCGCGGCGAGCAAGGCGGCTTCGTCCACCGCATTGCCGCGCCCGACATTGATCAGCACACCGCGCGGGCCGAGCGCGGCGAGCAGCGCTGCATCGACCATGTGATAGGTCGAATCGCCGCCCGGCAGCACCGAGATCAACGTGTCGACCCGCTCGGCCAGCGCCTGCGCGCTGTCGACATAGTCAAAGGCCAGGTCGGGGTTCCGGCGACGCTGATGATACAGGATCGGCCGACCGAAGCCCGCCAGCCGGCGCGCGATCGCCTGGCCGATCCGCCCCATGCCGAGGATGCCGAAGGTGCGGTCGCGCAATGTCGTCGCCGACAGCGGGAATTGCGCCTCCGCCCAGCGACCGTCGCGAAGGTAGCGCTCGGCCACGCCCAGCCGGCGCACCGTCATCAGCAGCAGTCCAAGCGCGAGATCGGCGGTTTCGTCCATCGCCGCATCGGGTGTGTTCGACAACGTGATTTCGCGTGCCTTGAGCGCGGCGAGGTCGATCGTGTCGTAGCCCACGCCGAAGCTCGAGATCATCGCCAGCTTCGGCAGCCGATCGAGCAACGCATCGTCGATCCGCCAATGCCAGTTGGTCGCGATGGCGCGCGCGTCGCGCGCCTCGGGTCGATCGAGCTGATCGGGGCCATCGATCGCCACCACGTCGGCGAAGGCGGCACAGCCCTCCCTGACACGGGGGCTGACGGGCGCGAGGATGAGGATGGTGGGGCGTGGGTCGGTCATCATATCGGGGATCAGGCGTGGCCGCTCGTCGGGGCGAGCAGGCGCACGTCGATGCCGGCGGCGGCGAAAGAGCGCGGCCAGCGCTCGTACACCGGTGTCTCGAATAGAAGTTCGTCGCGCGCGGCGACGGTGAACCAGCCGTGGCGGCCAAGCTCTTCGTCGAGCTGGCCGTCGCCCCAACCGGCATAGCCGAGCGCGACCAGCCATCGATCCGGCCCGACGCCATCGGCGATGGCGCGCAGGACATCGAGCGTGGTCGTCACCGCGAGATCGGACGAGACCACCAACGTATCTTCGCCCTGCCACTCGACCGAATGGAGGACGAAGCCGCGCTGCGGCTCGACCGGGCCGCCGTGATAGATGGGCGCGTCGGGCGCTTCGCCGATCTCGATGTCGAGCTGTCCCAGCAATGTATGGAGACCGAGCTGCGGCACGATCCGGCCGATGCCGATGCCCATCGCGCCGTCGGGCGAGTGGATACACAGCGCGATCACCGCTTGCGCGAACCGCGGATCGCCGATGCCCGGCAGCGCCAGCAGCAGCTGGCCGGCAAGCGAAAGAGAGCCGCTGTCCGTCATACCTTGGTCTATACGCACGGGGGGCGACGGGGGTCCAGCCACAGCCCCTTCCGATCTGGTGGTACGGCTGTTACGGACCGGGCCGCCGACTTCGAGGAGACCCCGATGACGATCCAGCCCGGCGACAAGGTGCCCGACATTACCCTGGTGCGTGTCTGCACCAACGGACCGGACAAGATCGCCACCGGCGCCTATTTCAAAGGCCGCCGCATCGTCCTTTTCTCCGTGCCGGGTGCCTTCACGCCGACCTGTTCGGCCAAGCATCTGCCGGGCTTCATCACCGAGGCGGAAGCCTTCAAGGACAAAGGTGTGGACGAGATCGTCTGCACCGCCGTCAACGATCCGTTCGTGATGGCGGCGTGGGCCAAGGCCAGCGCGGTCGACGATCGCGTGACGCTGCTCGCCGACGGCAATGGCGAATTCGTACGCGCGCTGGGGTTGGACATGGACTGCACCGGCTTCGGCCTCGGCATGCGCGGGCGTCGCTTCGCGATGATCGTCGGCGACGGCACCGTCGAGCAATTGTTCGTCGAGGCGCCGGGCGAGTTCGAGGTGAGCGCCGCCGAATATGTGCTGGCGCGGCTCTGACGCCGATGCCGAGCGCCGCCAGCCTGGCCCATGTCGATGCGCTGGACGCGCTGTATCGCGAGTCGGTCGCGAACCTGCGCACGGCCCTGTCCGCCTATATCGCGACCGGCACGCGCCCCGATCCGGCGATGCGCGCGGGCGGCGCCTTCTGCTATCCGGAACTGCGCGTCCGCTATGACGGCGCGCGGCCGGTGGTCGGCTATGGCCGGGCCTTCGCCCGCCTGAACGAGCCCGGCGACTATGCCGTCAGCGTCACCCAGCCCGGCCTGTTCCGGACCTATATCGCCGAGCAGCTCGATTTCCTCGTCGAGGATTTCGGCGCGGTCGTAACGATCGGACGCAGCGCCGAGGAAATCCCCTACCCTTACGTGCTCGACGCCGAGATCGATCTGACCGGCGCCGCCGCGGTGGAGCTGGCGCGGATCTTTCCATCGACCGACCTCGCCCATATCGGCGACGAGATTGCCGACGGCATCGCGCCGTTAGTCCCCGGCCGACCGCGCCCGCTGGCATTGTTCGATGCGGCGCGGGTCGATTTCAGCCTCGCGCGGCTGCGTCATTATACCGGCACACCGCCGGCGCATGTTCAGAAATATATCCTGTTCACCAACTATCACCGCTACGTCGACGAATTCGTGCGCTGGGCGTGCGCCGAGCTGAACGGCGACAAGGGCTACACCCTGCTCAGCGGCGCAGGCGGGGTGGAGATCCGGCCGGGCGATACCGATGTCGAGGCGGCGATCGCTGACAGTGCGTGGCGGCGCCACCAGATGCCGGCCTATCACCTCGTCGCACCCGACGGCGGCGGCATCACTTTGGTCAATATCGGCGTCGGCCCGTCGAACGCCAAGACGATCACCGATCACCTCGCCGTCACCCGGCCCGAGGCGTGGCTGATGATCGGCCATTGCGGCGGGCTGCGCCCGAGCCAGCGCATCGGCGACTATGTACTGGCGCACGCTTATCTGCGCGACGATCACGTGCTGGACGACGTGCTGCCGCCCGAAATCCCGATCCCGGCGATCGCCGAGGTGCAGGTCGCGCTCGGCCGCGCCGCCGAGCGCGTCTCGGGCGAGAGCGGCGAGCAGCTCAAGCGCCGGCTGCGCACCGGCACCGTCGTCACCAGCGACGATCGCAACTGGGAACTGCGCTACACCCGCTCGGCGCTGCGCTTTAGCCAGAGCCGCGCGGTCGCGATCGACATGGAGAGCGCGACGCTGGCGGCGCAGGGCTATCGCTTCCGCGTGCCCTACGGCACGTTGCTGTGCGTCTCCGACAAGCCGATCCATGGCGAGATCAAGCTGCCGGGGCAGGCCAACCGCTTCTACGAGCGCGCCATCGCCGAGCATCTGCAGATCGGCATCGCCGCGATCGACGAGCTGAAGCTGGCCGGCGAACAGCTCCACAGCCGCAAGCTGCGCGCGTTCAACGAGCCGCCGTTCCGCTAATCCCTCGCGCGGCGCTGGCAGCACGAACAACCTGCGCTTATAAGTGGCGGGTGCGCGACCCGTTCGACCTCAACCTCCGCCATTTCCTTGCATTGCGCACCATCGCCGAGCGCGGCCGGCTGGGTGCGGCGGCCGAGGCGGAGAGCATGACGCAACCGGCGCTGACCCAGGGCCTCGCCCGGCTGGAGGCGCAGCTCGGCCAACCGCTGTTCGCGCGCCGCGCCGACGGGATGCGCGCGACCGACGCGGGCGCGCTGGCCGTAGACCGCGCCACCCGCGCGCTATGGCACCTGCGCGCGCTGCCCGCGGCGCGCGGCTTCGCCTCCCCGGAACGCCTCGTCACTTCGGCGCAGTTGCGCGCCTTCCGTGCGGTGGCGGACGCCGGCAGCTACCACGCCGCCGCACGTGCCGTCGGCCTGTCGCAGGCGGCGATCCATCGCGGCGTGCGCGATCTGGAACAGATTCTCGCAGTTCCTTTGGTCGAGCGTCGCGGGCGCGGCATCATGCTCACCGAACGCGGCCGATCGCTGGCACGTATCGCCCGGCTGGTCGCGGCGGAAATGGCTGCTGCCATCACCGAGACCGCGCATGAGCAGCCCGAACGCGTCGCGCTGGCGGTGGGTGCGATGCCGCTTTCGCGTGCGCAATTGCTGCCACGCGCGATCGAGCGGCTGCTGGCGACGATCGCCGACGCGCATGTCGCGGTGATCGAGGGATCGTGGCGCGAACTGGTCGAGCCGCTGCGCGACGGGACGATCGACCTCATGGTCGGCGCGCTGCGCGACGGCCCGGCGGTGGCGGATCTGGCGCAGACACCGTTGTTCGAGGATCGTCTCGTCATCGTCGCCGGCGCGCATCACGCGCTTGCCGGCGCAGCCTTGCCGCCGCTCGAGGATCTGGCGCGACATCGCTGGATCGTCGGGCCGGCCGGCGCGCCGCTCCGCCAGCATTGGGAGCAATTGTTCGCCGGACGGCCGCTGCCGCCCGCGCCGATCGAATGCGGATCGGTGATGACCATCCGCGAACTGCTGCGCGGCGGCGACTATCTGACCCTGCTCTCGCCCGCGCAGGTCGCCGTCGAGGTCGCGGCCGGCATATTGGCGCATGTCGGCGGCCCGCTCGCCGCCTGCGTGCGCACGATCGGCGTGACGACGCGCGCGCACTGGCGGCCGGTGCCGGCGCAGGCCGCGCTGCTGGGGGCACTGAGCGAGGTTGCGACGAGACTCGATTAGCTTCTGCTTATGGCGGACCGCGATTGTGATTGGCGCGGCGCCATCATGCGGGTGCACATCGGGCGATATGGGAGAGACTGTCGTCCTGATCGGCTTCGGCGAGGCCGGCGCGGCGTTCGCCGCCGGCCTGATCGCGGCGGCGGCGACCGTCTCGGCCTATGATCGCAAGACCGACGATCCCGCCACCGCCGGCGCGAAGTGGGCCGACTATGGCGCCGCCGGCATTGCGGGCGCGGCCAGCATGGCCGAGGCCCTGCACGCCGGACGAGCCGTCCTCTCGCTCGTCACCGCCGATCAGGCGGTCGCCGCCGCCAGTGCGGCAGCCCCGGCCATCGCGCCCGATGCCTTGTGGTTCGACATGAACAGCGTCGGCCCCGATACCAAGCGCGCTGCCGCGCAGGCGATCGAGGCGGCCGGCGGCCGCTATGTCGATGTGGCGGTGATGTCGCCCGTGCTGCCCGCGCGCATCGCGGCGCCGCTCTTGCTGTCCGGCCCGCACGCCGAGGCGGGCGCGGCGATGCTCGGCGCGATCGGTTTCACGCGGGCGAGCGTCGTACCGGGGCCGGTCGGGCGCGCGTCTTCGATCAAGATGATCCGCTCGGTGATGGTCAAGGGGATCGAGGCGCTGACCGCCGAATGCGTGCTCGCCGCCGATGCAGCGGGCGTACTGGACGAGGTGCTCGTTTCACTCGACGCGAGTCCACCCCCGCCCTCCTGGGCCGCGCGTTCCGATTACAATCTCGATCGGATGATGGTGCACGGGCTGCGGCGCGCCGCCGAGATGGAAGAAGTCGTGAAGACGCTCGACGCGCTCGGCACCGGCAGCGCGATGACGCGCGCGACGGTCGGGCGCCAGCGCGCGATCGGCGAAGGCGGATTCGTGCGTCCGCCGGCCGGGCTCGACGAGAAACTGGCGCTGCTGGCGTCGCGCACGGGAGAGGCGCAGGCCGCATGATCATCGACTGCCACGGCCATTATACCGTCCTGCCCAAGGCCCACGATGCGTGGCGCGCGGCGCAGATTGCGGCGTTCGAGGCCGGCACACCCGCGCCCCCCTACCCCGAAATCTCCGACGACGAGATTCGCGCGACGATCGAGGCCAATCAGCTGCGCCTGATCCGTGAGCGTGGCGCCGACATGACGATCTTCTCGCCGCGCGCTTCGGCGATGGCGCCGCATGTCGGCGACGCGGCGGTGGCGAAGGAGTGGGCGACGCGCTGCAATGATCTGATCGCGCGCGTCGTCGGCCTCTATCCCGAGACCTTCGCCGGCGTATGCATGCTGCCGCAGTCGCCCGGCACCGACATGGCCAATTCGATCGCCGAGCTGGAGCGTTGCGTCGGCATGGGCTTCATCGGCTGCAATCTGAACCCCGATCCGGGCGGCGGCCACTTCACCGCGCCGCCGCTGACCGATCGTTACTGGTATCCATTTTACGAGGCGATGGTGCGGCTGGACGTGCCGGCGATGATCCACGTCTCGGGCAGCTGCAATCCGGCGATGCACGCGACCGGCGGCTATTACATCGCCGCCGATACGCTGGCCTTCATGCAGTTGCTGGAAGGCGATCTGTTCGCCGATTTCCCGAATTTGCGCTTCATCATCCCGCACGGCGGCGGCGCGGTGCCCTATCATTGGGGGCGTTATCGCGGGCTGGCCGACATGCTGAAGAAACCCGCGCTCGCCACGCATCTGATGGACAACGTCTTCTTCGATACCTGCGTCTACCACCAGCCGGGCGTCGACCTGCTCGCCGACGTGATCGAGACCAAGAACATCCTGTTCGGGTCCGAGATGGTCGGCGCGGTGCGCGGGATCGATCCCACCACCGGTTTCTACTTCGACGACACCAAGCGCTATGTCGACGCGCTCGACATTCCGGAAAGCGCGCGCGCCGCGATCTTCGCCGGCAATGCCCGCCGCGTCTTCCCCCGGCTCGACGCGGACCTCAGGCGGCGCGGCTTATGACGGTTCCGCGGGACATCCACGCCTATCTCGGCGCGTTCGACGACATTCCCGGCACGCGCGTCTTCACCGCCAAGCGCGCGCGCCAGGGCTATCAGCTCAACCAGTTCGCGATGAGCCTGATGAAGCCGGACAATCGCGAACGCTGGAGGGCTGACGAGCGCGCCTATCTCGATCAATGGCCGCTCTCCGACGATCAGAAGCAGGCGGTGCTCGACCGCGACTATAACCGGCTGCTCGATCTCGGCGGCAATATCTATTTCCTGTCGAAAATCTTCTCGACCGACGGCAAGAGCTTCCTGCTGGCGGTCAGCACGATGAGCGGCATGAGCCTGGAGGATTATCAGGCGATGATGATCGCCGGCGGCCGCTCGCCCGAAGGCATGCGCTCGATCAAGGAGGGCCGCTGATGGCGCGCATCACCGCCGGCGTGGCCTCCAGCCACATCCCCGCACTGGGCGCGGCGTCCGACCTCGACAAGACGCAGGAGGATTATTGGCGCCCCGCCTTCGCCGGCTACGAATGGACCAAAAGATGGGAGGCGGAGCAGCGGCCCGACGTGGTGGTGCTGGTCTATAACGACCATGCCAGCGCGTTCGACATGCGCATCATCCCGACCTTCGCGATCGGCTGCGCAGAGGCATTCCAACCCGCCGACGAGGGCTGGGGCCCGCGCCCCGTGCCGGTGGTGAAGGGCCATCCCGACCTCGCCTGGCATATCGCGCAGAGCTGCATCCTCGACGAATTCGACATGACCATCATCAACGAGATGGACGTCGATCACGGCCTCACCGTCCCGCTGACGATGATGTTCGGCAAGCCGGCCGAATGGCCGTGCCGGGTCATCCCGCTGGCGGTGAACGTCGTCACCTATCCGCCGCCCTCGGGCAATCGCTGCTGGGCGCTGGGCGAGGCGATCGCGCGCGCGGTGGCGAGCTTCGAGGAGGATCTGAACGTCCAGATCTGGGGCACCGGCGGGATGAGCCACCAGCTCCAGGGGCCGCGCGCCGGCCTCATCAATCAGGAATGGGACAATCGCTTCATCGACGGGCTCGTCGGGTCGAGCGACGCGCTGCGCTCCATCCCGCACATCGAATATCTGCGCGAGACCGGTTCCGAGGGCATCGAGATGGTGATGTGGCTCATCATGCGCGGCGCGCTGGGGCGCGAGACGCGGCTGCTGCACCGCCATTATCATGTGCCCGCGTCGAACACCGCGGTCGGCCATGTCGTGCTCGAGCCTGTCGGGGACGCGCCCGACGTGCCCGCGAGCGACACGATCGAGGCCAATTCGCCCGCCGCGCAGGACCTGATTTCGTAGCCGTCGCCCCTGCCGAAGCCGGGGCTTCATACGGCACAGAGCCCGGCTTCGGCCGGGCAACGATCGAGGAGTTTGACGAATGAAGATCGCACTCGCAGGCGCCGGCGCATTCGGCGAGAAACATCTCGATGGCCTCAGGAATATCGACGGCGTCGAGGTCGTCAGCCTGATCGGCCGCACGCTGGAGAACACGCTGAAGGTCGCCGACAAATATGGCATCGGCCACGTCTCGACCGAGCTTGGCGACGCGCTCGCGCTGCCCGAGGTCGACGCGGTCATCCTCTGCACGCCGACGCAGATCCACGCCGAACAGGCGATCGCCTGCATGGCGGCGGGCAAGCATGTCCAGGTCGAGATCCCGCTCGCCGACAGCCTCGCCGATGCCGAAGCGGTGCTGGCCAAGCAGCGGGAGACCGGGCTCGTCTGCATGGTCGGCCACACCCGCCGCTTCAATCCCAGCCACCAATTTGTCCACGACCGGATCGTGGCGGGCGAGATCGCGATCCAGCAGATGGACGTGCAGACCTATTTCTTCCGGCGGCAGAACATCAACGCCAAGGGCGAACCGCGCTCGTGGACCGATCATCTGCTGTGGCACCATGCCGCGCATACGGTCGACCTGTTCGCCTATCAGGCCGGGCCGATCGTCAAGGCCAATGCGATCGAGGGGCCGATCCATCCCGAGCTCGGCATCGCGATGGACATGTCGATCCAGCTGAAGGCGGAGAGCGGTGCGATCTGCACGCTCTCGCTGTCGTTCAACAATGATGGGCCGCTCGGCACCTTCTTCCGCTACATCTGCGACAACGGCACGTGGATCGCGCGCTACGACGATCTGGTAACCGGCCGCGAGGAGCCGGTCGACGTCTCGCAGGTCGCGGTATCGATGAACGGCATTGAGCTGCAGGATCGTGAATTCGTCGCCGCCATCCGTGAGGGACGCGAGCCGAACAGTTCAGTCGCGCAGGTGATGCCCTGCTATCGTGTGCTAGGCGCGCTGGAGGAACAACTGAAGGGCTGATCCTCCGCCATGACCGACGCCGCCTCCCTGCCGACCCGCCAGATCGGACCGTTCGCCGTTTCCGCGATCGGGCTCGGCTGCATGAACCTCAACCATTGCTACCCGCCCTTCCCCGACGAAGCGGCGGCGACGCGGTTGCTCAACCATGCGCTGGATGCGGGCGTGACCTTCCTCGACACCGCCGCATTATATGGCGACAACGAGAATGAGCGGCTGCTCGGCCGTGCGGTGATGCATCGCCGGGCGGAGTTCACGCTCGCGAGCAAGTGCGTGCTCGATTATGCCGACGGCAAGCGCGTGCTCGACGGGCGGCCGGAGCGGATCAAGGCGACGTGCGAAGCGGCGCTGGCGCGGCTCGGCACCGATGTGATCGACCTCTATTACCTCCACCGGCTCGACAAGGACGTGCCGATCGAGGACTCGGTCGGCGCGCTGGCCGAGCTGGTCGCGGCAGGCAAGGTGCGCACGATCGGCCTGTCGGAGATGTCGGCGGCGACGATCGAACGCGCGCACGCCGTCCACCCGATTGCGGCGGTGCAGAGCGAATATTCGCTGGCGGTGCGCAATCCCGAGGTGGCGGTGCTGGCGACGTGCCGGCGGCTCGGCATCGCCTTCGTCCCCTTCTCGCCGGTCGCGCGCGGATTGCTGGCCGGCGGCGTCACCGACGGCGCCTACGAGGCGGGCGACCTGCGTTATTCGATGCCGCGCTTCGTCGGCGACCGGCTGACGCGCAACCTCGATCTTGCGGGCCGCTTCGCGGCGCTGGCGCAGGGTGCGGGCGTGACCCCGGCGCAGCTCGCGCTCGGCTGGCTGCTGGCGCAGGGCGACGACCTGATCCCCATCCCCGGCACGCGCAGCATCGCGCATCTCGACGAGGATCTGAAGGCGGCGACGATCGCCTTCGATCTCGCGACGATCGCCGCCGCCGACGCCTTGTTTCCGCCCAATGCGCTCGACGGCGCCCGCTATTCGCCGGCGGCGCAGGCGCAGATCGATACCGAGCTTCTGCCCGATGAGGAGCTCGCCTGAGGAGAAGCCATGCCCGTCGTCGTCCAGAACATCGAACGCGCCGCGCCGGAGGTCATCGACGGCCTCGCGCATGCCGGGGTCGCCACCGTGCACGAGGCGCAGGGCCGCATCGGCCTGCTCGGCCATCATATGCGCCCGATCTATCCGGGTGCGCGCATCGCCGGCTCGGCGGTCACGATCTCGGCGCCGCCCGGCGACAATTGGATGGGGCACGTCGCGATCGAGCAATTGAAGGCCGGCGACATCCTCGTCCTCGCGCCGACCAGCCCGTGCGTCGACGGCTATTTCGGCGATCTGCTCGCGACCTCGGCGATGGCGCGCGGCTGCCGCGGGCTGGTGATCGACGCGGGCGTGCGCGACATACGCGACCTGACGCAGATGGGCTTTCCCGTCTGGTCGAAGGCGGTGTTCGCGCAGGGCACGATCAAGGCGACGCTCGGCTCGGTCAACGTGCCCGTGGTGTGCGCCGGCGCGGCGATCGCGGCGGGCGACGTGATCGTCGCCGATGATGACGGCGTGTGCGTGGTGAAGCGCGCCGACGCCCCTGCGGTGCTGGAGGAAGCGCGCGCACGCGAGGCGCGAGAGGAGGTCAAGCGCAAGCGGCTGGCCGCCGGTGAACTCGGCCTCGACATTTACGACATGCGCGGCACGCTCGAGCGGATGGGCCTGATTTATGTCTGAGGCGCAGGGCATCCGCGCGATGTGGATGCGCGGCGGCACCTCCAAAGGCGGCTATTTCCTGAAGGAGGAATTGCCCGCCGATCCGGCCGCGCGCGACGCCTTCCTGCTGCGCGCGATGGGCTCGCCCGATCCGCGCCAGATCGACGGCATGGGCGGCGCCGATCCGCTCACCTCGAAGGTCGCGGTCGTCGCCAAATCGGCGCGCGACGGCGTCGATATCGACTATCTGTTCCTGCAGGTCTTCGTCGATCAGGCGATCGTCACCGACGCGCAGAATTGCGGCAACATCCTCGCCGGGATCGGCCCGTTCGCGATCGAGCGCGGGCTGGTCGCCGCTGCCGACGGCACCACCCGCGTCGCCATCTTCATGGAGAATACCGGCCAGGTCGCAGTGGCGACGGTGCAGACGCCGGGCGGCCGTGTCCGCTACGATGGCGATGCCGCGATCAGCGGCGTGCCCGGCACCGCCGCGCCGATCCCGCTCGCGTTCCGCGACACCGCCGGATCGTCGTGCGGCGCGTTGCTGCCGACCGGCAATGGCGTGGACGAGATCGACGGCACCAGGGTTACGCTGATCGACAATGGCATGCCGTGCGTCGTCCTCGCCGCGGCGGACGTCGGCATCACCGGCTATGAGGATCGCGAGACGCTCGACGCCGATGCGGCGCTGAAGGCCAAGGTCGAGGCGATCCGGCTGAAGGCCGGGCCGTTGATGAACCTCGGCGACGTCGCCGCCAAATCGGTGCCCAAGATGATGCTGGTGGCGCCCCCGCGCGACGGCGGCGCGATCGCGGTGCGATCGCTGATTCCCCACCGCGTCCACGCCTCGATCGGCGTGCTCGGCGCGGTCAGCGTCGCCACCGCCTGCCTGGTCGAGGGATCGCCCGCCGCTGTCGTGGCGCGGGTTCCGGACGGCACGACCAAGACGCTGGGCGTCGAGCATCCGAGCGGTGTCACCGAATGCGTCGTCACCGTCGATGCGGCGGGACAGCCGATCGAGGCCGGGATGCTGCGCACCGCGCGCAAGCTGATGGATGGAGTGATCTTCGGATGAGCAAGGACGAAACCGGCCGCATCCGGAGCTGGACGCTCGCTCCGTCGACACCCGCCTTTGTGCCGCCTGTGGGCGCGGTCGACGCGCATTGCCACGTCTTCGGGCCGATGGCGCGCTTCCCGTTCAGCCCCAAGGCCAAATATCTGCCGCAGGATGCCGGGCCGGACATGCTGTTCGCGCTGCGCGACCGGCTGGGCTTCGCGCGCAACGTGGTCGTCCAGGCGAGTTGCCACGGCACCGACAATGCCGCGACGCTCGACGCGATCGCGCGCGCGAACGGCATGGCGCGCGGCGTCGCCGTGGTCGATCCGGCGATCGGCGACGCCGAGCTGGACACGCTCCATGCGGGCGGCGTGCGCGGCATCCGCTTCAACTTCCTCAAGCGGCTGGTCGACGACGCGCCCAAGGACGAATTTCTCGACGTCGCGCGCCGCATCGCGCGGCTCGGCTGGCACGTCGTCGTCTATTTCGAGGCCGACACGCTCGAGGAGTTGCGCCCCTTCCTCGCCGCGATCCCGGTGCCGCTCGTAATCGACCATATGGGCCGACCCGACGTGACGCAGGGGCCCGACGGCGCGGACATGATTGCCTTCCGCCGCCTGCTCGACAGCCGCGACGACATCTGGTTCAAGGCGACCTGTCCCGACCGCCTCGATCCGGCCGGCGAACCCTATGACGCCTTCGTCGCCGCGGTGCGCCCGCTGGTGGAGGATTATCCCGATCGCGCCCTGTGGGGCACCGACTGGCCCCACCCCAATATGGAAAGCCGCATCCCCGACGATGGCGGGCTGGTCGACATCATCCGACGCATCGCGCCGACCGCCGAACTGCAGCGCAAGCTGCTCGTCGACAATCCGATGCGCCTCTACTGGGCGGATTGAGCGGTAGGCATCGGCTGCGGCGCGCGAGCCGCAGCCACGTGCCTGACCCCTACTGCGCTTTTGCCGCCCTGAGCTCGCGGATGAGGCTATCCAGCTCGGCGATTCGGTCACGCTCAGGCGTACCGACCGGCAAGCCTCTGAGCCGTGCCGCCGCCCACAGCCGGTTGCGCTCCGATTCAAGCGCCTTCAATTCGCTGGCCATATGCGCTCCATCTGCTGCGGCCATCATAGGCGCCGCCGTGCCGGGATACAGGATCATTTCCAGTCGCTAATTTCGGGCCGATCGAAGCGCCATCCTCGCGCGATCCGCGTCAGCTTTTATTCGAAACACGAAAAAGCCCATCAAGTCGCTGACCTGATGGGCTTTTATCTGGTGGGCGTGGCAAGGATTGAACTTGCGACCCCTGCGATGTCAACACAGTGCTCTACCACTGAGCTACACGCCCACGCGGGATCCGATCATCGCCGCGTGCTTTGAAGCGCGGCTTGGTTCGGACCCTCGAACCGGTCCGCGGCTCCTAGCGAAGGGTATCGCGCCGCGCAAGCGTCACAGGTCGGCGGCGGTGCCGATCTCGAACATGCGGTCCACCTCGAGCACCAGGTCGCGCAGATGGAAGGGCTTCGACAGCACCTTGGCATCGGGCGGCATCGAGCCGTTCTGCAACGTCACCGCGGCGAAGCCGGTGATGAACATCACGCGCATCGACGGGTGCAGAGCCGATGCGCGCTGCGCCAGCTCGATCCCGTCGAGTTCGGGCATGACGATATCGGTCAACAGCAGATCGTAAGTGCCGCGTTCCAGCAACCGCAACGCCGCGGTGCCGCAATCAACCGCGGTCACACCATAGCCGGTACGCTCCAGCGCCCGCGCGAGATATTCGCGCATGGACGCGTCGTCCTCGGCCAAAAGGATGCGAATCATCAAGCTCTCCGAAGCAGCCAGCCGCCTTGCAAAGATCAGGCATAGTAGCCGATCCGTTAACAAATCATAGCCGGCTGCCGCATTTCTGGGCACCGACTCATCCGAAACGACAGAAAGCTTCTTTCCAGTGGCCGATCGCGTTAGCGCATGGACATGCCCGGCACACTTCCGGTTCCTGTCTTCGAGCGGCTCGGCCCTGCTGCCGCGATCTCGCCGATCGTGTGCGCGGTGCCGCACGCCGGCCGATACTATCCGCCTGCGCTGCTGGAGAATGCAGCCTGCCCGCTCGGCGTTCTGGAGGAGCTCGAAGACCGTCATGCCGACCTGCTGGTCACGGACGCCGTCGCGCACGGCGCGGTCGCGATCGTTGCGCGCGTGGCGCGGGCGTGGATCGACCTCAATCGCGGCGAGGCCGACATCGCCCCCGAAATGCGCGACCCGCGCGGCGGCGGGGGCGTAGCCAGCGCGCGGGCACGATCCGGACTTGGCCTGATCCCGACGCGGATCGGGCGCCACGAATTGTGGCATACGCCCCCACGCGCGGCGGATGCCGACACCCGGATCGCCACGGTCCACGCGCCCTATCATGCCGCGATCGCGCGCGCGCTGGCGGACGCGCATGACCGTTTCGGGTTCGCGATCCTGCTCGACTGCCATTCGATGCCGCCGCTGCGTGGCGCGCGCGCCGCCAGGGTCGTGATCGGCGACCTTCATGGCCGCAGCGCCGCCGCCCCGCTCGCGCGCCTCCTCGCCGCCACCGCAGAGGCGGCCGGGACCGCCGCCGCGCTGAACACACCATATGCCGGGGCGTACAGCCTTGCGCGCCACGGCCGGCCGGCCGCGAATATCCACGCCGTCCAGATCGAGATCGACCGGACGCTCTACCTTCAATCGGATCTGCGGACGGCCGGCGCCGGGCTGGGGCGCGTGCGCGTGCTGATCGGGGCGCTCGCGTCGTGCGCGCTCTCCGCAATCGTGCCGCCGGCGCTCGCGGCGGAGTAAACCATAAAAGAAAGCCACCCCGCGCGATGCGCGGAGTGGCCAAGGTTCAGGGAGGAAACGCGCCGGAGCGCGTTAGTGCCGAGCCGCGAAAGGGGAACACGGCCGGCACCACAATCTAAATAGTCAAGAGGCCAGAAGGTTGCAAGGCCCTCGCGATATGATTTTGAGCGGCGACCGTTGCGCTGGCGTCACATCGTCATCGATGGGATCTGCGCCGGCACCTTGCCCTGCACCATCTGGCGGCCGAACACGTCGGACATCAGGCTGAGCGAGAAGAGGTGCGCGAAAATCAGCGGCAGCATGTTGTTCTGGTTCATCTTGCGCAGCTGGTCGCCGCGCAGCTCGCGCAGCTTCGCCTCGCTCACCATCTGGAAGCCGCGATAGACGAACGGCTGCGGGAATTGCTCGTTCTGGATGGTGATCTCGCCATCCTCGAGCAGGCCCATTTCCTGCAGGTCGCGCACGAACTGGCCGGTGCGCTGCGCCGACATCTCGAATTCCTGGCAGAAGTTCAGCGCGTTAGTGACGTGCTCGGTGGGCTCGCCGTCGGCGAACAGCGGCAGCCCGGTATCGTCCGGAACCACCAGCCCGGCGGTCGGATCGAAGCACAAAGTCATGTCGTCGCTGTTCGGCTGCAGCCGGGCGAGCATGAAGGGATAGCGGCGCACGAACGCGGGCAGATAGGCACCGTCCGCCAGCTTGCCGTCTTCGCCGACGAAGGTGTTGATGCCCTCGTTCAGGCCCATCAGCGCCAGTGGCACCGGATCGGGCCCCGAGGAGAAGACGATCGGCATCGTCCGCTGCGCCATCAGGAACTCGTCGACCGTGACCGGCAGCGCGTGCACGTTCTGGATGAACGCGAGCGATTCCATCGGCTTCAGGCTGTAGCCGGCATGCTCGTTCTTCGAGAGCGGCACGAGATCGTTGTAAAGAAGGGGCAGGCCCTGCGGGGCGGCGCTCGCCATGATCGAAAACTCTCCTGATGCGAAAGCGGCCGACGCGCATGCGCCGACCGCGGGTGGGCACGGTCTATTGGCTCGCCTCGCCGGGCGCAACGGGGGGAACCAGCTTGCCGGGGTTCATGATGCCGAGCGGATCGAGCGCCCCCTTGATCGCGCGCAGCGCCGCCAGCCGTGCGGGCGCGGCGGTGCGCGCAAAGTCGGCGAGCTTGAACTGGCCGATGCCGTGTTCGGCCGAGAGCGAGCCGCCGCGCGCGGTGACGTCGTCGTGGACGAAGCTGCTGACCGCCTTGCCCTCGGCCGCGAACCATGCGCGATCGTCGGCGCCGGCCGGCGCGCGGACGTTGAAATGGACATTGCCGTCGCCGAGATGGCCGAAGGCGAGAACGCGCGTGCCGGGGAAACGCGCCTCGACGGCGGCCTTCCCCTCCTCCAGGAAGCGCGGCATCTGCGATACGGTGACCGACACGTCGTGCTTGGCGGCCATGCCGTCGATCCGCTCAGCCTCCGACATCGACTCGCGCAGCCGCCACAGCGCCTCGGCCTGCGTCTCGTTCGCGGCGATCACCGCATCCTCGATCAGCCCGTCGCCGGCCGCCGCGCCGAGCGCGTCGGTCAGCGCGAGCGCCGGATCGGCCGCGCCGGCGGGTGCGGTCGCCTCGATCAGCACATGCCATAAGTGGTCGCCGGCCAGCGGCGCGCGCGTGCCGGGGATATGGCGCAGCACCAGCGCGAGCCCCTCGGCGGGCAGGATCTCGAAGCTCTCGACCGCCTCGCCCGTCGTCGCCTCCAGCCGGCGCAACAATGTCAGCGCGTCGGACGGGGTGGCGAGCCCGACCCACGCCACCGCGCGCGCGCCGACGGCAGGATAAAGGCGAAGGCTGGCGGCGGTGACGATGCCGAGCGTACCCTCCGCCCCCACCAGCAGCTGGCGCAGATCGTAGCCGCGATTGTCCTTGCGCAGTGCCGACAGCCCGTCGAACACGTCGCCCGAAGGCAGCACCGCCTCGATCCCCAGCACCAGCGACCGCATCGTGCCGAAGCGCAGCACCTGCGTGCCGCCGGCATTGGTCGAGACCAGCCCGCCGATCGTCGCGGAGCCCTTCGCCGCGAGGCTGAGCGGGAAGCGCCGGCCGATCCCCGCCGCCGCCGCGTGCAGGTCCGCCAGCACCACCCCCGCCTCGGCCACCGCGACATTGTCGTCCGCCGAGACGCTGCGGATCGCGTTCATCCGCCGCAAGGACAGCAGCAGCGCCACCCCGTCGGGCGGCGGGGTCGCGCCCGCCACCATCGAGCTGTTGCCCCCCTGCGGCACCAAAGCGACGCGGTGCGCGGCGGCAAGGCGAACAATCGCGGCGACCTCTTCGGTCGAGGCGGGCGACAGCAAGGCGGCGGCGGCCCCGGTGGCCCGGCCGCGCCAGTCGGTCAGCCACGGCGCCAGCGCCTGCGGGTCGACGGTGAAGCCTTTCGGGCCGAGCAGGCGCGCGAGGCGCGCGAGGAGCGTTGCATCCGGGGCACAGGTCATGCGCGACGCCATAGTCCCGCACGCCCCCACGGCGCCAGTTCATCCGCCATTAAAGCCCCGGCCACGAACGACGTGGCCTGCGCATGGACCAAGAATCGTGATCTTCCTGCTGATCGCCGGGCTGCTCGCCCTCGCGGCCGCCCCCGTGTCGGCCGCAGGCAATTCGGCCGCGCCGGCCGGAGGCGCAACGCGCATCGAATATGCCCAGGTGATCTTCCATTCGCGCGTCGTCATCCGCGTGCGCACCGCGCCGCCGCCCACGCCCGCGCCCGACGCCTGGCGCGAGAAGAAGGGGCCGCATTGCGTGCCGATGGCGGACATCGCGGGCGCGGCCGTGCTGGTGCCCAACAGCGTCGATCTGGTGCTGCGCGGGGGCCAGCGCGTTCGCGCCCGCTTCGCCGCATCATGCCCGACCCTGGATTATTATAGCGGCTTCTACATCGCCCCCCCGCCCGACGCGCTGATCTGCTCGGATCGCGACGTGGTGCGTGATCGCGCCGGCGGCGAATGCGCGATCGATCGCTTTCGGGCGCTCACGCTGCGCAAATAAGCGCTTTTCCTTGACAGACATGCCTGTTTCGGGCGAAGCGCCGCGCGGTTTGCGGCGCCCAGTCCCGTGCGTTCGCGGCCTTTAGCCCGGACGCCCATGACCTTCGCCGACCTCGGCCTTTCCGACGAATTGCTCCGCTCGCTCGGCGACGCGGGCTATGTGACACCCACCGCCATTCAGGCCGCCGCGATTCCGCCGGTACTGATGAACCGCGATCTGATCGGGATCGCCCAGACCGGCACTGGCAAGACGGCGAGCTTCGTGCTGCCGATGATCGACGTGCTCGCGCACGGGCGCACCCGCGCGATGATGCCGCGCTCGCTGATCCTCGAGCCGACGCGCGAACTGGCCGCGCAGGTCGCCGAGAATTTCGAGAAATACGGCAAGTATCACAAGCTCTCGATGGCGCTGCTGATCGGCGGCGTCTCGATGGGCGACCAGTTGAAGGCGCTCGAAAAGGGCGTCGACGTCCTGATCGCGACGCCGGGCCGGCTGATGGACCTGTTCGCGCGCGGCAAGATCCTGCTGTCGGGCTGCTCGATCCTGGTGATCGACGAGGCGGATCGGATGCTCGACATGGGCTTCATCCCCGACATCGAGGAGATTTGCACCAAGCTCCCGGCGACGCGGCAGACCTTGCTGTTCTCCGCGACGATGCCGGCGCCGATCAAGAAACTGGCCGATCGCTTCCTGTCCAATCCCAAGCAGGTCGAGGTGACGCGCGCCGCCAGCGCCAACGCCGCGATCGAGCAGGCGGTGGTCGAGACCAGCACGCGCGGCAAGCGCGACACGCTGCGCGGCCTGCTGCGCGCCGACGACGTCACCACTGCGATCATCTTCTCCAATCGCAAGACGATGGTGCGCGATTTGACCGACGCGCTGCGTCGCGACGGCTTTGCCGCCGGACAGATCCATGGCGACATGGAGCAGCCCGAGCGCCTGCGCGAGCTCGACCGCTTCAAAGCGGGCGAGATCAACATCCTGGTGGCATCCGACGTCGCGGCACGCGGGCTGGACATCAAGGGCGTCAGCCACGTCTTCAACTTCGACGTGCCATGGCATCCGGACGATTATGTCCACCGCATCGGCCGCACGGGACGCGGCGGCGCGACCGGCAAGGCGATCACGCTGGTGACGCCCGAGGACGCCGAGGCGATCGAGAATATCGAGAAGCTGACCGGCACCAAGATTCCGCGCATCGGCAAGGCGGCGGCACCCGCCGGGCCGGCCGAAACCGCCGAGGAGGCACCCCTGCCCGAACGGCGCGAACCGCGTCGCGGCAGCCGTGGCGGCAAGGAGCGCGGCCCGCGGGTCGACAAGGAACGCGGCGCACCCCGCGAGGAACGCGCGCCGCGCGAAGAGCGCGCACCCCGTGAGGAACGCGCCCCCCGTGAGGAACGTGCCCCGCGCGAAGAGCGGCGTCCGGCCAAGGAAGAGGCCCGGCCGAAGCCCGAGCCGCGGCGGCGCGAGTCGCAGCGCGAGGATGGGCCCGACGATGGCTGGAACGGCCCGGTGCCGTCCTTCCTGAACTACGGCTTCTCGCTGCCCGCCGACGAATAGACGGCCCCCCGCGCCGTCATCCGCATTCCGTCATCCCAGCGCAGGCTGGGATCTCGCGAGGTGCGCACGGCGCTGGCCATAAGCGCGAGATGCCAGCCTGCGCTGGCATGACGGTGTTAAAGCCGGAGTGACGCGAGGAGCAGGCCGAACGCCCGCTCCCCCGCCCCCGTTCAGGCGGCGACCGCCTCGCGCTCGATCTCGGCTTCCTGCTCGGGCGTGAGCCGGATGAGATAGTCGAACGCCGACAGCGCCGCCTTCGAGCCCTCGCCCATCGCGATCACGATCTGCTTGTAGGGCACCGTCGTCGCGTCGCCCGCCGCGAAGATGCCGGGCACCGAGGTGGCGCCGCGGGCATCGACCTCGATCTCGCCGCGCGGGCTGAGCGCGACCGTGCCGTGCAACCACTCGGTGTTCGGCACGAGGCCGATCTGGACGAAGATGCCCGCCAGCTCGACGCGGTGGGTCGCGTCGGTGGTGCGGTCGCGATAGGTCAGCGCGACGACCTTCTCGCCATCGCCATGCACCTCGGTCGTCAGCGCCGAGGTGATGACGACGACGTTCGGCAGGCTGTGGAGCTTGCGCTGCAGCACCGCGTCGGCGCGCAATTCCTCGCCGAACTCGATCAGCGTGACGTGCGCGACGATGCCGGCAAGGTCGATCGCCGCCTCGACGCCCGAATTGCCGCCACCGATCACCGCGACGCGCTTGCCCTTGAACAGCGGGCCGTCGCAGTGCGGGCAATAGGCCACGCCCTTGTTGCGATATTCCTCCTCGCCGGGGACGCCCATCTGCCGCCAGCGCGCGCCGGTGGAGAGGATGATGGTCTTGGCCTTCAGCGCGGCGCCATTCTCCAGCACCACCTCGTGCAGGCCGCCGACATGCGGCGCCGGGATGAGGGTCTCGGCGCGCTGGAGGTTCATGATGTCCACCTCATAGTCGCGGACATGGCTCTCCAGATGCGCGGCGAGCTTCGGGCCTTCGGTGTGCGATACCGAGACGAAGTTCTCGATCGCCATCGTGTCGAGCACCTGCCCGCCGAAGCGTTCGGCGGCGATGCCGGTGCGGATGCCCTTGCGCGCGGTATAGATCGCCGCCGCCGCCCCGGCGGGGCCGCCGCCGATCACCAGCACGTCGAACGCATCCTTCGCCTTGATCTTCTCGGCGGCGCGCGCCTGCGCACCGGTATCGAGCTTGGCGACGATCTGCTCCAGCTCCATGCGGCCCTGGCCGAACGGCTCGCCGTTCAGGAACACGGTCGGCACCGCCATCACCTTGCGGTCGGTCACCTCGTCCTGGAACAACGCGCCGTCGATCGCGACGTGGCTGACGCGCGGATTGAGCACGCTCATTAGGTTCAGCGCCTGCACCACGTCGGGGCAGTTCTGGCACGAGAGCGAGAAATAGGTTTCGAAGTGGAAATCGCCATCGAGCGCCTTCACCTGCTCGACCACCTCCTGCGCCTCCTTCGACGGATGGCCGCCGACCTGCAGCAGCGCCAGCACGAGGCTGGTGAATTCGTGGCCCATCGGCAGGCCGGCGAAGCGGACGCCGATATCGGTGCCGACGCGGCGGATCATGAAGCTCGGGGTGCGGGCATCGCCTTCGCGCAGCACGGAGATCTTCTCCGGCGCGAGGACCGCGATGTCTTCCAGCAGCTTGGCCAGTTCCAGCGACTTGGCGCTGTCGTCCAGCGAGGCGACCAGCTCGATCGGCTGGCGGATGTTGACGAGATAGGCCTTCAGCTGGCCCTTGAGATTTGCGTCCAGCATGTTGGATCTCCGTTACGGTCGGGCGATATCCGGGACGGCGCCTGCCGCCCCGGATATCGTCATCGTGTCGTCGGGCTCAGATCTTGCCGACGAGGTCGAGCGACGGTGCGAGCGTCTCTTCGCCCTGCTCCCACTTGGCGGGGCAGACTTCGCCCGGATGGGCGGCGACATACTGCGCGGCCTTAACCTTGCGCAGCAGCTCGGTCGCGTTGCGGCCGACGCCCTCGGCGGTGACTTCCATGAACTGGATCACGCCGTCCGGATCGACCAGGAAGGTGCCGCGATCGGCCAGACCCTGACCGGCACGCAGAACCTCGAAGTTGGTCGCGAGGACGTGGTTCTGGTCGCCCAGCATGTAATAGTTGATCTTGCCGATCGCGGGCGAGGTGTCGTGCCACGCCTTGTGGCTGAAGTGCGTGTCAGTCGAGACCGAATAGACCTCGACGTCCATGCCCTTGAGCGTCTCGTAATGATCGGCGAGATCTTCGAGCTCGGTCGGGCAGACGAACGTGAAGTCGGCCGGGTAGAAGAAGAAGATCGCCCACTTGCCCTTCACGTCGGCGTCGGTGACGGTGACGAACTTGCCTTCCTTGAAGGCCTGCGCCTCAAACGGCTTGATGGTGGTGTTGATGAGGGCCACTGCGCTGCTCCTTGGCTTCGTTGATCGGGGAGGTCCCCTATCTAGTAAGCAGGTGCAGCAAAAGAAAACAGTTTAATCCGGCTGAGTTGATCGACTGGATCGATCAACGCGCATCAGGCCGACGCGCCGACCCGACGCCCGCCGCGCCGACGGATGATGTTCTCCAGCAAGACCTCGGCCTGCTCGAGCGAGAAGCCGGCCTCGACGAACGCGCTGCGATCCGAGCGCGCGACGACGCCGCCATGATGCCAGGCGAGGACCGCGAAACGACGCAGCGCCTCCAGCCGGGGGTTGGCGAGCCGCGACTTGGCGCCGTTGCTGCCGAACAGTCGATGCAGCGCGGCGGCGATCCGGCCCGGATTGCCGAGGCTGGAGGGGCGATCACGCTCAGCCAGCGCGATCACCAGCCATTCCAGCGCGGAAAAGCCGGTTGCGGCTGCCGCCTCGCTGGTCATCAGCATGGCCGCTCCGCCCGTCAGACCTGCAGTGCTCAAATCCAGATAGCCCATCGCCGCCTCCTGCCGGGTCCTCGCCCGGGTCTTCAATACCAAGCGGTATATAAAGCGCGCCGCAGTGCGTCAACCGCTTTCCGTACCGTGTGGTACTCTTTTTTGGAGCAGCGCTCGTTTCGGCTCCATGAACGGATCGGAAAGTCGCTCAGGCGTGCGGCGAACCGCCCGGCTTCGTCTGCCAGAGGAGGAAGGCGTAGGTATCGGCCGCCTCGCGATCCTGCTGCGCGCGGGTCGAACCGATGCCGTGGCCGGCATCGTAATCCACCCGCAGCAGGATCGGCTTGCCCGAGGTCGACGCCGCCTGCAGCCGTGCGGTCATCTTGGCGACGTGGAACGGCGCGACCCGCGGATCGGTGACGCCGGTCGTGAGCAAGACCGCGGGATAGGCCGTGCCGTCCTTGACCGCATGATAGCTGTCGATCGCCTTCAGGTAGCGATAGCCGTCCGGATCGGCGATCGCACCCCATTCGGGCTCCTCGCCATAGCCGTTCTGCTCGACCACGTAGCGCAGCGGATTCGACCAGCCGACGCCGTCGATCACCGCCGCGAACAGATCGGGCCGCTCGGTCAGCGCGCGGCCCACGGTGATGCCGCCCGCCGAGCGACCGCCGATCGCAAGATGCGCGGGTGACGTGTAGCGCTTGACGCAGATGTCCTGGCAGACGTCGATCAGGTCGCGCCACGTATTCGGCTTGTTGGCGAGCTGGCCGGCCTTGTGCCACTCGCGCCCATATTCGCCGCCGCCGCGCACATTGGCATAGCCGACCACCGCGCCCTGATCGATCAGCGCCAGCTGCCGTTGCTGGAAGCTCGGCGTGTAGGCGGCGGCGCCATAGGAGCCGTAAGCCGATATCCAGCACGGCGCGCTGCCGTCGAGCTTCATCCCCTTCCGGTAGATCAATGTGTACGGCACCTTCGTGCCGTCGCGCACGGTCGCGAAGAAGCGTTTCGCTTCATAGGGAGAGGTATCGATCGCCGGGCGCGGCGTGATCCCGGTATCCGCCACCCGACCCGCCGCATCCACCGACCAGATGCCGGTCGGCGTCAGCCAGCCCGACAGCGGCATCAGCACGCCCGGCAGATCGGGCTCGGCGAAGACCGCGCCGATCGTCCCGTCGAACGGCAGCGCCACCTCGGCCACCCGCCCGTCGCGCCCGAGTCGGCGCAGGCGGCTGATCCCGCCATCCATGATCTTGAGATACAGCCCATCCTTCGCGCGGGCGATGTCCTCGATCACCTGCGCGCCCTGCGGTACGACCACGGTGGCGGTGGCGAGGCTCGGGGCCGAAGCGTGCATGCGGACGATGCGGCCGCGCGGGCTGCCCTTGTTGACGAGCAGATAGAGATCGTCACCGTCGATCTCGGCCGACGTCACCTCGTCGGGAAAATCGGTGACCGGCACCCAGCGCGCCTTGCCCGCGAGCGCGTCGGCGACCGGCGCCACGAACATGCGCGCCTCCGGCCGAACATCGCCGAGACCCAGGATCGCGTAGCGCGACCCCGGGAAGGTCAGCACATAAGGCGCCTGGATCTTCTCGAAGACGATCGCGGGGTCGAGCCCGCGCTTCATCACGATCGGATCGGTCGACGGATCGGTGCCGATGCGGTGGAAGCGCGCCTGGCTGTCGAGGAAGCGCTCGGGCGTGTCGACCGCGCCGGTGAGCTGGTTGTAGAAAAAGCCGGTGCCATCATCCAGCCAGCGCGGATCGGCCATCTGCGTGTTGGCGATGCGCTCGGGCAGATCGTGGCCGTCGGCGACGGTCAGGATGTGCAGCACCGAATCCTCGCTGCCGTCCTTCGACACGCCGTAGACGACCTTGTCGCCGGCCGGCGACGCATGCCACCAGTCGAGCGAATAATGTCCGACGCCCGCCGCGCTCATCGCCGTCGGATCGACCAGCACGCGATCCGCGCCGTTCTCGCGCACGAACAGCTTGAAATTGTCGGCGCCGAGCGGGCGCTGCTGGAAGAAGATGCGGCCGCCGGCGCGCTGCACCTTGCTGGTCAGCACGATATCGCCCGACAGCTGCTGGATGCGGGCGAGCAGCGCATCGCGGCCGGGCAATCGATCGAGCACCGCACGGGTGCGATCGTTCTGCGCCTTCAGATAAGGCAGCCAGTCCGGATCCTTGTCATTCTCCATCCAGCGATAGCGATCGACCAGGGTCTCGCCGAAATAGGTGTCGCGCGTCGGCGTCAGCTTCGCGACCGGCGCGGGCGGCACCACGATTGCCGGCGAGGCCGCCCTGCCCCGCGCCGCGACTGCCGCGCCGACCAACGATGCAGCGCTCCCCGCAAGCAATTGCCGCCGATCGATCATGAACATGCCCCCGATATCATCGTCGCTCCACATGCCAGCGCCGCCGCCCTGCGAGAAGGTCCGCCGTGACACACCCCACGGCAATTCGCAGGCGCTTACCCATCCGCCCCGCCCCCGCTAGAGCGCCGGGCGATGCGGATTTCCTGCCGGCACATCGCGACCCTGCCGCTTCTGCTGGCGCTGTGCGCGTGCGCCGGCGGGTTCCGGCCGGTGAGCGACGCGCCGATCCGGATCGGCCGGCCCTATGCGGTGCGCGGCAAGACCTACGTGCCCGCCGCCGATCCGAGCTACGACATGCTCGGTTTTGCGAGCTGGTATGGCGGCGAATCGGGCAATCGCACCGCGAATGGCGAGCGCTTCCGCCCCGACTGGATCACCGCCGCGCACACCACGTTGCCGCTGCCGACCTATGTCGAGGTGACGGCGCTCGACACCGGGCGGCGCATCATCGTGCGCATCAACGATCGCGGCCCGTTCGTGCGCGGCCCGCGCATCCTCGATCTGTCGCGCGGCGCGGCGGAGCAGCTTGGCGTGCGGGCCAAGGGGATGGCGGCGGTCCGTGTCCGCCGGATCGAGCCGAGCGAGGCGGATCGCCGCCGGCTCCAGCGCGGCCGGCCGGCGCAGGCGCTGCCGCCGGTGCCGGAGGAGACGCTCCGCAGCCTGCGCGCGCAACTCGCGGCGGGGCCGGCCCAACAGCCTTAAACTCAACCGTCATGCCGGACTTGATCCGGCATCCCGCCTCTCACATCGAACGAATGCAGCGGGGCTCCAGATCAGGCCAGGGGCGACGGTTCGCCAACGAAAAACGCCCGGGAGTTTCCTCCCGGGCGTCGTCTCGCTCCGGTGATGCCCGAAATCAGGCCGAATAATACATGTCGAACTCGACCGGGCTCGGCGTCATCTCCCAGCGGGCGACCTCCGGCCACTTGAGCTCCATGTAGCTCTCGATCTGGTCTTCGGTGAACACGCCACCCTTGGTGAGGAAGGCGTGATCCGCGGCGAGGCTGTCGAGCGCCTCGCGCAGGCTGCCGCACACCGTCGGGATTTCCTTCAGCTCCTCCGGCGGCAGGTCGTACAGATTCTTGTCCATCGCCTCGCCCGGATGGATCTTGTTCTCGATCCCGTCGAGGCCCGCCATCAGGATCGCCGCGTAGCAATAATAGGGGTTCGCCATCGCGTCGGGGAAGCGGAACTCGACGCGCTTCGCCTTGGCGCCCGCGCCGTACGGGATGCGGCACGAGGCCGAGCGGTTGCGCGCCGAATAGGCCAGCAGCACCGGCGCCTCATAGCCCGGCACCAGCCGCTTGTAGCTGTTGGTGGTCGGGTTGGTAAAGGCGTTGAGCGCCTTGGCATGCTTAATGACGCCGCCGATGAAGTAGAGGCAGGTGTCGCTCAGGCCCGCATAGCCGTTGCCGGCGAACAAAGGCGTGCCGCCGTCCCAGATCGACATGTGGGTGTGCATGCCCGATCCGTTGTCCTTGGCGATCGGCTTCGGCATGAAGGTGACGGTCTTGCCGTAGGCCTGCGCCACCTGCCACACGACATACTTGTAGATCTGCATGCGATCGGCGGTCGTCACAAGCGTGCCGAAGGTCAGGCCCAGCTCGTGCTGCGCGGCCGCGACCTCGTGGTGATGCTTGTCGCAGGGCAGGCCCATTTCGAGCATGGTCGAGACCATCTCGCCGCGGATGTCGACGGCGCTGTCGACCGGCGCGACCGGGAAGTAGCCGCCCTTGGCGCGCGGACGGTGGGCAAGGTTGCCCGCCTCATATTCCTTGCCGGTATTGGTCGGCAGCTCGACATCGTCGATCTTGTAGTAGCTCTCGTTATACGTGTTATCGAACTGCACGTTGTCGAACATGAAGAATTCGGCTTCCGGCCCGACATAGACCGTGTCGCCGATGCCCAGCGTCTTGACGTAGGCTTCGGCGCGCTTGGCGGTCGAGCGCGGATCGCGGCTGTAAAGCTCGCCCGTCGAGGGCTCGACGATGTCGCACACCAGGATCAGCATCGGCGTCGCCGAGAAGGGATCGATCCACACCGCGTCCAGATCCGGCTTCAGGATCATGTCGCTCTCGTTGATCGCCTTCCAGCCCTCGATCGAGGAGCCGTCGAACATGAAGCCGTCGTTGAGCTCGTCCTCGCCGACGACACCCGCGACCATGGTCAGGTGCTGCCACTTGCCCTTGGGATCGGTGAAGCGGAGATCGACCCACTCGATCTCCTTGTCCTTGATCATCTTGAGAACGTCGGACGCCGTGTTCGCCATAGATTTGCCCTTCCCGCTAAGCCTTGAAAATGCGGCACGCTGGCCGCCTGCTGCCTTGTCCGTCGCGGTCAGACCGCGTCGGCATCCCTCTCTCCGGTTCTGATGCGCACGACCGTATCGATGGTCGTGACGAAGATCTTGCCGTCGCCGATGCGGCCGGTTTGCGCGGCCTGCTGTATCGCCTCCACCACGCGCTCGGCCAGGGCGTCTTCGACGACGACCTCCAGCTTCACCTTCGGCAGGAAATCGACGACATATTCGGCGCCGCGATAGAGTTCGGTATGGCCCTTCTGTCGGCCGAAACCGCGCGCCTCGGTGACAGTAATGCCCGAGACCCCCACCTCGTGCAGCGCCTCCTTCACCTCATCCAGCTTGAACGGCTTGATGATGGCCTCGATCTTTTTCATGCGGCCTGCCCCATCCGAGCGGACGCCCGGCCCTCCGGTCGTCTGAAAGGTTCAATAAACGTGCCAGAACGGGGCGCGCAAGCGGCCAGCCTGCGCCCTGCCGAAACCATGCACCGTCTGCCCGGAAACGATGCAGATTAAGGCGTTGGTGCCGCTTATTTCGGCAGGGCGATCATCCCGCCGCGGCAGCCCGGCGGCGACTCACCTACTTGCGCGTGACGGTCAGTTCGATGCGGCGGTTGAGTTGGCGCCCGGCCTCGGTCGCATTGTCGCCGATGAAGTCGATCGGCCCGGCACCAACCGTGGAAATCCGCACCGGGCGGACGCCGCCTTGCTCGAGGAGCCCGGCCAGCTTCTTCGCGCGCGCGGTGGCGAGTGCGCGGTTGCGCTCGTCCGGACCGACATTGTCGGTATAGCCGGTGATCGTGACCGTGACGTGCGGATAGGCGCGCAGGATCTGCACCAGCGCATACATGGTCTGCAGCGTTTCCGGTGTCGGCTCGCTCGCCCACGGCTCGAACTCGCGTCCGACGAAGCGGAAGGTGCGTGGCGCCGGCTCCTTGGAGGCGAGGAACTGCGCGAGCTGTTCCTCGATCGAACCGGGATCGACCACGATCGCGCTGTCGGGCAGCAGCAGGATGTGGCCCTTGGCCGGCGCCGCCGCCCGCGCTTCCCCTTCGGGCGCGACCGAGGGTGCCGGGCGACACCCGATCGCGCCGACGGTCAGCGCAAAGGCCGCCAGCCCCGCCATACGGGCGATAGCATTCCGGCGCGCCGGCACGACGCCACCTGCTGGCTTCGGATAACCGCGATTCGGACGCATGCACCCTTATTACGGTTCCGACATGTCTCGACAATGACACGCGTGGGCGCGAAGTCGCTTTCATGCGCCCGATCGCAGGAACGGGCACGCGCCGCCTTATGTTCTGCCGTCTCATCCAATCGAGAGAATCGCGATGCCGACCACGCCGAAAGCCCTGATCGTCGCCACCCACGGCTTCGAGCAATCCGAACTGTTCGAGCCGCGCCGCGCGCTGCTCGATGCCGGCGTCGACGTCAGGCTCGCCAGTCTCGCGCTCGATCCCATCCAGGGGACGATCCTCGACGAGAAGGCCGATACGATCACGCCCGACGCTCTGATCGCCGACATGCGCGTCGACGATTTCGACATGCTGGTCCTGCCGGGCGGGGTCGCCAATCCGGACAAGCTGCGCACCGACGCGGCCACCGTCCGGCTGGTGCGCGACTTCATGGCCGCCGGCAAGCCGGTCGCCGCGATCTGCCACGGCCCGTGGCTGCTCGCCGAGGCCGAGGTGGTCGACGGGCGGACCGTCACGGCATGGCCGTCGATCCGCACCGACCTGCGCCACGCCGGGGCGACGGTGATCGACAAGGAGGTGGCGGTCGACGGCAACCTCATCACCAGCCGCCAGCCCGAGGATCTCCCGGCCTTCAACGCGGCCTTGCTCGCGGCGCTCGGCGTCGAGCAGCGCGCCGACGCCTAGATCTTCTTCACCTCTAGGCCGCGTCCGGGCCCTCATAGGCTTCGACGATCCGCCCGACGATCGGGTGACGCACCACGTCGGCCGCGCTGAAGCGGATGGTCGCGAGGCCTTCAACGCCCTCCAGCCGGTTGACCGCGTCGGCGAGGCCCGACTTGCCGATGTCGGGCAGATCGATCTGGCGCGGATCGCCGCACACCACCATCCGGCTGTTCTGGCCGAAGCGGGTGAGAAACATCTTCATCTGCGCGGGCGTGGTGTTCTGCGCCTCGTCGAGGATGATGAAGGCATCCGACAGGGTGCGGCCGCGCATGAAGGCGATCGGCGCGATCTCGATCTCGCCCGACGCGATGCGCCGCTCGACCTGCTCGGCCGGCAGCATGTCGTAGAGGGCGTCGTACAGCGGACGGAGATAGGGATCGACCTTCTCCTTCATGTCACCGGGCAGGAAGCCCAGCCGCTCGCCCGCCTCGACCGCGGGGCGCGACAGGATCAGCCGCTGCACCTGCCCCTGGATCAGCATCTGCACCGCCTGCGCGACCGCGACATAGGTCTTGCCGGTGCCTGCCGGCCCGAGCGCGAAAATCACGTCGGCCGAGGCCAGCGCATGCATGTAGCGCGTCTGGGTGGCGGAGCGCGGAACGATCGTCTTCTTGCGCGTCCGAATCATCACCGAGGGCGGCTGGCTGACGTCGGTGCGGATGATGCCCGCCAGCGTCGGCTCGGCCGACATCGCGATCACCGCCTCCAGGCTGCCCGCGTCGATATCCTCACCCTTGACGATGCGGTTGTAGAGGCCGGTCAGCACCTCGCGGGCGCGCGCCGCGCTCTCGGCCTCACCCTCGATCTGCACCTTGTTGCCGCGCGCCGCGATATAGACGCCGAGCCGATTCTCGATCGCGACGAGGTTCTGATCATATTCTCCGAACAGGCGGCCGAGCAGTTGCGGCCGATCGAACATAATCTCCAGGCGGGCACGATCGCCGGCCTGGGCGGGGACGGGCTTGCGGCTCATTCGATCCTTTCGCGCCACGTGAGTCGTCGCCGAGGATGGGACGGCGGCGCGCGGAAAGCCAGCGCGATCGTTCAGCCGATCGCGATCCGCGCCCAGACCGGCAGATGATCGGATGCGGTGCGCGTCAGCATCGACGAATGGACCCCGCTCGCCTCGACCCGGACGCCGCGGCTGACGAACATGCGGTCGAGTCGCCCCACCGGCCGCCGCGCGTGGAAGCTGGGGCCGAGCGGAACCGGCACGTGGTGGCCACCGAAATCGCGCAGGCATCCCCCTGACGTCCACTCGTTGAGATCGCCGGCGAGCAAGGTCGGCAGCGCCTCAGTCTGCTCGTCGAGCTGCGCGAGGATCGCGCGGGCCTGACGGCGGCGCACCAGCCCTGACAGGTCGAGATGCATGCCGACGACGCGTAGATCGCGTCCGCCGACACGCAGATCGGCCAGCACCGCACCGCGCGGCTCCAGCGCGGGCAGGTGGAACGGCTGGTGGCGAACGATCTCCACCGCGTGGCTCACCAGCACGGCGTTGCCGTGCCAGCCGATGCTGCCGTGCCGGATGTCGTAGGGCACCGCGCGGTAACGCCCCTGCTCCGCCAGCATGTGGAAGGGAATCGCGCTGTGCCGTTCGCCGAAGCGGCGATCGGCCTCCTGCATCAGCACCACATCGGCGCCAATTTCCGCGAGCACATCGAGGATGCGTTCGGGCCGCCGGCGGCGGTCGGCGGCGATCGCCTTGCGGATGTTGTAGCTCGCGATCAGCACCATGGCGCGTTCCAACCCATGCCTTTTCACCCTGTTCCCACCCGCGAATGCGGCGAGTGCGGCAGCGACGCAACAGCGTGGCGGCGTTGTGCAATGCGGCGGCGACATTATTGCAGCGCGGCAACAGCTCGGATAATCCCGTGTCATTCGGCGCGGGGACGGCGCCTTACATCACAAATTTGTCATGTGCCGCTGCCAAGGGCCGGCCAACAAGATTACCAAGGGGACATTTTTCGACATGAAGAAGTATCTGATCGGCTGCGCGATGGGCGCGCTGGCAGCGGGGAGCGCCTATGCGCAGACGTCGGGCACGGCGGACCTCGAGGCCAAGGAAATCGTCGTCACCGGCACCAGCGCCAAGGGCATCGACGGCAAGATCACGCCGAACACCACCAAGGCCAAGGCGGAACTGACCAGCGAGTTCATCCAGCATCAGACCCCCGGCCAGTCGATTCTCGACACGATCAACCAGCTCCCGGGCGTCAGCTTCCAGAACAACGATCCGTACGGCTCGTCGGGCGGCACGCTGAACATCCACGGTTTCGACGCCAGCCGCATCGGCCTTCTGATCGACGGCTTCCCGCTGAACGACACCGGCAATTACGCGCTCTATTCGAACCAGCAGCTCGATCCCGAACTGATCGAGCAGATCAGCGTGAACCTGGGCACGAACGACATCGACTCGCCGACCGCTTCGGCGACGGGCAGCACGGTCAATTACCGCACCCGCATCCCGACCGATAAGTTCGGCGCGCGCCTCGCGGGCTCGACCGGCGAATATGGCTATTTCCGCGTGTTCGGCGTGGTCGATACCGGCGAGTTCACCCCGTTCGGCACCAAGGCGTGGGTGTCGGCCAGCAACTCGCAGTATCGCAACCCGTTCAACGACCTCGCCCAGGCGCGCAAGACGCAGGCCAATGCGATGGTCTATCAGCCGATCGGCTCGAACGGCGACTTCATCTGGGTCGCGGGCAACTACAACGAGAATCGCAACAACAACTTCTCGTCGCTGTACCTTCGTTCCGACTCGAACCGCACGGTGGGATCGAGCTCGAGCAACCGCTTCCCGAACGGCTTCGACGAGGTGAACTACACCTCGACCGTCCGGGCGAGCTGCGCGCCCAGCGCGTCGAACAGCAATCGTGGCGGCATCGACACGCCGCAGGCGGGCGTCGCCGACGTGCCGAACAGCTGCGGTACGCTCTATGACCAGAGCTTCAACCCGTCGAACACGGCCACGATCCGCGCCAATTCGCGCTTCACGCTGACCGACAAGCTGACGCTGAACATCGATCCGGCTTATTCGTACACCAAGGCGAATGGCGGCACCGGCGCGGTGAAGGCCAATGAGGGCTTCTACACCCGCGCAGCCAATGCGACGTCGGGGCTGGCCGCGATCACCGCGCCGATCTACGGCTATATCGGTGGCCAGGCCTATTTCGGCGGCAAGGATCTGAACGGCGACGGCGACATCCTCGACACGCCGGGCCGCGCGGCGAGTGGCGCGCTGACCAACACCACGCAGGGCGTCGAGGTCTATTCGTCGAGCCACACCGGCACGAACCGCTACATCATCAATACGTCGCTGCGCTATGATCTGACGGAAACGCAGACGTTCCGCGTCGGCTATACCTACGATCACGGACGCCATCGCCAGACCGGCATGATCGCTCCGCTGCAGCAGAGCGGCGCGACCAGCCAGTACTTCCCGATCGACAACCCGCTGCTCGACAATAACGGCCTCGCGATCCAGAAGCGCAACCGCCTGTCCTACGCCGTCCTCAACCAGGGCTTCGGCGAGTATGTCGGTCACTTCCTGGAAGACAAGCTGACGATCGACGCCGGCGTCACCTACAAGGCGTTCACGCGCAAGCTGAACAACTTCTGCGTCACTGAGACGGGCGGCAGCTTCGTCGACTGCTTCACCGATGCGGCGAGCCAGGCGGCGTTCCTCGCGGCGAGCCCGGGCTATGTCGGCCCGACGAGCAAGACGGTCCACTTCAACAAGTGGCTGCCTTCGGCCGGCCTGACCTTCCAGTTCACGCCGCAGATCAGCGCCTATGCGAACTATAACAAGAACGTCCAGGTTCCGGGCACCGACAACCTGTATCAGTCGCTCGGCTACACCGCCGATCAGGCGCAGCCGAAGGCGGAAACCACCGACAACTTCGTCGTCGGCACGCGCTATCGGTCCAGCAAGTTCCAGGCGGACGTGTCGGGCTGGTATACCAAGTTCCACAACCGGCTTGCTTCGGCCTACGATCCGTTCCTGGACGTGAGCGTCTACCGCAACCTCGGCACCGTGGAGAAGTATGGCGTCGACGGCAGCCTCGCCTACAAGCCGATCCAGTACGTCACGCTGTCGGCGTTCGGCTCGTACCTGAAGTCGAAGATCGACGCAGATACGCAGCTCGGCCGCTGCACGACCGTGACCAACATCGGCCCCTGCACGTCGACCACGAACTATGTCTACGCAGCGACCGCCGGTAAGCGTGAATCGGGCGCCCCGGTCTACCTGCTCGGCGGCCGCATCGAGGGCAATTACGGTCCGCTGGTCGTCGGCTTCCAGGGCAAGCGCACTGGCCGCCGCTACATCAACGACCAGAACCTGCCGGTCGTGCAGTGCTCGGTTGCGTTCGTGAACAGCAACCAGTGCACGGGCACGCAGAGCCAGGTCTACGGCGCCTTCGCCAAGGGCTACACGGTGTTCGATCTGGACGCGCGTTTCTCGATGGCGTGGCTGGGTCTCAACGACAAGACCTTCTTCCAGCTGAACGTCACCAACATCTTCGACAAGTTCTACGTCGCCGGGTTCAGCGGCACGAACAACACGACCTCGGTCTCGACGGCCTATATCAGCCCGCCGCGCGCGATCAGCGGCACGCTGAACGTCGCCTTCTGATCCTCGGATCAGTCTGAATGAAGAACCCCGCCGCAGCGATGCGGCGGGGTTTTTATTGTCGGATTGCGCCGGCGCCCGGCGAATGCGGAGTGCCGGCCGGGCGGATTACTTGACGGTTTCGCCCGTGTCGGTGCCCCAGATACCGCTCTGCGCGATATAGCCCTCGCGCGCGTCGATGCGGATGCGGCACCATTGGCCGTCGCAATGCGTGATGCGGCCGACGACGCCGGGCTCGGCCTGCCAAAGCAGCCGCGCGCCATCGCTGGCCGCGTCGCGGATCGGGCGATAGACACCCGTCACGGTCGCGGTGCGCCGCGCGCTCAGCAGCATCGCCAGCATCCAGCCGCTGGTGCCGTCCTGCTCCTGAACGCGCCGCCACGGCCCGACCATCTGCAGCACGCGCACCGGCAGGTCGCGCCGCTTATAGACCCACAGGGCCGGATAGGAGCGGTCGGGGCCCGCGCGCAGGATCGCCTCGGTCGCGGCGATCGACGCCCAGTAAGGCGGCTTGCGCTCCTGCGCATGCGCCGGCGCCACCAGCACCGCCGCTGCGATCAGCCCGCTCGCGATCCGCCCGCCACGCATGTCAGCGCGGGTTCGCCGCCAGCCAGGCGAGCACCTTGTCGGGCGCGCTTTCGCCATAGGGGTCGTCGTCGGCGCCGTCGTCGTTGATGCCCGGTTCCTCGAACCACGCGACGATGCGGCCGTCGTCCACCACCATCGCATAGCGCCACGATCGCACGCCGAAGCCGAGATGGTCCTTGTTGATGAGCATGCCCATGCGGCGGGTGAAGTCGCCCGAGCCATCGGGCAGCAGCCGCAGCTTGGACACACCCAGCTTGCGCCCCCATTGGTACATCACGAACGCGTCGTTGACCGCGATGCAATAGACCTGGCCAACGCCGTGCCCGAGCAGCGCGTCATAATCGCGCTCATAAGCGGGGCATTGCTCGGTCGTGCAGGTCGGCGTGAACGCGCCGGGCAACGAGAAGACCACGGAGCGGCCGGATGCGAACAGCGGCCCGGTTTCGACATCCTGCCAGCGGAACGGATTGTCGCCACCGATGCTCTCGTCGCGGACGCGCGTCTTGAGCGTGACGTTCGGAACTTCGCGGCCCAGCATCGATCAATTCTCCTCGGCTTGCCCTGCGCCGATTATTGGATCGGCCCTTCCGCGCGTCCCTGAACGAACTGGTCCACATACGGGTTGCCACTGTCGTAGAGGCGGTCGCGCGGCCCCTTCCACACGATCTTGCCCTGATACAGCATGGCGACGCGATGCGCGATCTTGCGCGCCGACGCCATGTCGTGGGTGATGGTGAGCGCGGTGACCCCCAGATCGTCCACCAGGCTGACGATCAGATCGTTGATGACGTCGGCGCGGATCGGATCGAGCCCGGTGGTCGGCTCGTCGAAGAAGATGATCTCGGGCCGTGGCGCGATCGCGCGGGCCAGCGCGACGCGCTTCTGCATACCGCCCGACAATTCGTTGGGGCGCAGGTTGAGGATGCGCTTGTCGAGCCCAACCCGCTCGAGATTCTCCTCGGCGATGGCGCGCATGCGCGAGGGGCTGGTGCGCTGGCCGCGGGTGAGCCCGAACGTGACGTTGCGCCAGATCGGCATCGAATCGAACAATGCCGAGCCCTGGAACAGCATGCCGAACTTGGCGCGCACCCGGTCGAGCGCATTACCCCGCAGACCCACCACCTCCTCGCCATCCACGCGGATCGAACCGCGATCCGGGTGGACCAGCCCGAGGATGCACTTGAGCGTCACCGACTTGCCGCTGCCCGACTGGCCGATGATCGCGACGCTCTCGCCCGCCTCGATCGACAGGTTGACGCCATCGAGCACGGTCCGCGAGCCGAACGCCTTGGCGACGTCGTCCAGCACGATCTTGCACTCCGCCATCAGCCGAAGGCCGTCGCGGTGATGAGGAAATTGGACGCGAGGATCAGCACGAAGGCGGAGACGACCGCGCTGCGCGTCGCATTGCCGACGCCGGCGGCCCCGCCCTCGGCGCGATAGCCGTGATAGCAACCCATCAGCGCCATGAAGAAGCCGAACACGCCCGCCTTCATCATCGCCATCTCGAAATCGTCGACGCTCATATATTTGCGCGTGATGTCGAGATAGCTGACCGAATTGAAGTGCAATTTCTCCACCGCCAGCAGCCAGCCGCCCATGATGCCGATCGCATTGGCGACCAGCACCATCAGCGGCAGCGCGATCACGGCGGCGAACAGGCGCGGCGCGATCAGGTAGCGATAGCTGTCGGTGCGCAAGGTCGCGAGCGCGTCGAGCTGCTCGGTCACGCGCATCGTGCCGAGCTCGGCCGCCATCGCGGACGAGACGCGCCCGGCCACCATCAGCCCGACCAGCACCGGCCCGAGCTCGCGCACCATGCCGATCACGACGACCGCGGGCACGGTCGACTGCGCCGAGAAGCGCGATCCTGCCGTGAAGATCTGCTGCGCCAGCGCCGCGCCGGTGAAGATCGCGGTGAGCCCGACCACGGGCAGCGAGAACCAGCCGATATGCGCCAGCTGCTCCGCCAGCCGCAGCGGATAATAAGGGGGCGTCGCCGCGCGCACGAGCGTGTGCGCGGTGAACTTCGCCACGCGCCCGACGGCAGCGAGCGCATTCACGACGAACCGCCCGACCACGATGAGGGGGAGCAGCAGGATGGGGGGGCTCGGTTCGGCCATTGGTGGTTCGCTCTAGCGGGGCGAAGGGTGGCGCGGCAACATCCTAATGCGGCGAACCGCGCACGCCGCCACGCTAGCCCTTGAACCAGCGTGCAGCGGCGAACCATGCGGCGATCGCCAGCGCCAGGATCAGGCACAGCGCGCAGACCGCATCGAACGCCCATGGCGCATGCGAACCGGGAATGCCCTCGACGTTCATGCCGAGCAGCCCGGTGATGAAGGTCAGCGGCAGGAAGATCAGCGCGACGATCGAAAGCAGCAGCGCGCGATTTTCGATCTGCTCGGACCTGAGATCGGTCAATTGCTCGTGAATCAGCGCCGCGCGCTCGCGCACCGCTTCCAGTTCCTCGGCCATGCGCGCGAACCGGTCGGCCGCCTCGCGCAGGTGGACGCGATCGTCGTCGTCCAGCCAGGGCACGCCCAGCGCGGCCAGATTGACCAGCGCCTCGCGCTGCGGCGCGACGAACCGGCGATAGCCGATCGCGTCGGCGCGCGCCTCCGCGATCCGCCGGCGCGTCTCGAACGCCCGCTTGGGTTCGAGCACCACCTCGCAATCGTCGACCAGATCGCCGAGCTCGGCGATGACCGGGTCGACCCGCTTGGTGATGATCAGTGCGAGGTGCGAGATCAGGTCGCCCGGATCGCGGATCTCGCCATGCTCCATCTGCTCGCGCAGCACGTCGAGCCCATCGATGCGATGGAGGCTGACCGAGACCGCCCGCCCCTGTTCCACCCAGACGCGGATCGAAACGAAGCGGTCGTCGCCGTCGTCGCCCTCGACGGCGGGCCCGCGCAGATTGATGAGCGCGCCATGGGCGATGCCCTCGGAACGCGGGCGGGTCTCGACCGCGGTCAATGCGTAGACCACCGTCTGCGGCATGCCGCCGTGCGCCTGCAGCCATTGCAGCGTCTCGGGGGCGTTGCCGTCGAGATGGATCCACACGAATGCCGCCTCGGCCGGAGGCTGGGCGCAGGCCGCACCCGGATCGACCGACCTGACCTGACCGTCCGCGCACAATGCCAATGCCCAGTGATTCATCGCGGCTTCCACAACAGGTCGAGGTTCAGACCCGGCGGGGCCAACGCGGGCGCCGGGCCGGCGATCCGTTCCGCATCGGCCCGAGCGCGATCGAGGATGCGTGACGATATCAGCGGATCGTGGAAGATACGGTCAGCCTGGCCGAGCAGGCGCGCAGCGCGAAGCGTGAGGTCGTCGGGATCGGGCGACGCGATCGCGATCCGCTCGATGCGATCGACCGGCGCGAAGTCGAGCGCGACGGCGGGCGTGGCATGCTCCGCCAGCGCATCGAGCGCGCCGCCCTCCCCCAGCAGCGCGCCGATTGCCTGTCGCCGCGCGCCGGCATCGGGATAGCGCGCGCGCAGCGCCGCCCGCGCAGCGTGCAGCGCCTCGGCGAGCCGACCAAGACCGGGTGGCAGGATCGTCTCGAGCCGCTGGCGCAACGCCGCCGCAAGCCCGGCAGAGACGCCGCCGGTGCCGATCGCGACCAGCACCGGCGCGCGATCGACGATCGCCGGCAGGGTGAAGTCGCACAGCGCGACGCGGTCGACCGCGTTGACGAGGATGCCGCGCGCCTTCAGCCGGGCGACTGCGGCATCGTCGTCGACGACGATCGCGAGCGCGGCCTGCGCGTCTTCGCCGACAGCCACCCCGCCCGCGCGCTCGATCAATCGACGCTTGGCTTCGGCCGCCGGGCCCTGCCCGATCAGGATGACCGGGCGCCCGGCGAGGCGGACGAAGATCGGCAGATCGGCCATGTCCCCTCCGTCGGTGCCGGGGCGACCGCGGGTCAGATCGTCCGCGCGTAAGCCCGGATCGTGTCGGCGATGTCGGGCCGCTCCAGCGCCAGCGCGAGGTTGGCGATGATGAAGCCGGCCTTCTCGCCGCAATCATGCCGGGCGCCGTCGAACGTCTGGGCGTGGAACGGCTGGACGCCGATCAGCTCGGCCATCGCATCGGTCAGCTGGATCTCGCCGCCCGCGCCCTTCTTGCCCGCATCGAGCACCTTCAGCACCTCGGGCTGGAGAATGTAACGGCCGACGACCGCGAGGCGCGACGGCGCGACCTCGCGCTTCGGCTTCTCGACCATGCCCTTCACCTCGGTCACCGCGCCCTCGGCCGCGCCGGGATCGATCACGCCGTAACGGTGGACATGCTCCTCGGGCACTTCGAGCACCGAGATGACGTTGCCGCCCTTCGCTTCGTAGGTGCGGTTCATTTGCGCGAGGCACGGGTCGGCCGGGTTCCACAGCAATTCGTCGGGCAGCAGCACCGCGAATGGCTCGTCGCCGATCAGGTGGCGCGCGCACCAAACGGCGTGGCCGAGCCCCGCCATCTCCTGCTGGCGCACGAAGGCGGCCTGGCCGGGCTTGAGGCGGGTCTTGCCGAGCGCGTTCAGGATCTCGGTCTTGCCCTTGGCTTCCAGATCGGTCTCGATCTCGAACTGCCGGTCGAAATAATCCTCGATCGTGCCCTTGCCGCGACCGGTGACGAAGATCAGCTGGTCGATCCCCGCCGCCAGCGCCTCGTCGACCGCATATTGGATCAGGGGCTGGTCGACCACCGGCAGCAATTCCTTCGGCACCGCCTTGGTGGCGGGCAGGAAGCGGGTGCCGAAACCGGCAACCGGGAACACGGCCTTCCGCACGGGCTTGGTCGTCATGCTGGTTCGTCCTCCATCCAGGGGGGCAATCGATCGGCGGCGAGCAATGCCTCGATCGGCTGGCGATCGCGCACTACCGCCCAATTGTTACCGGAGACCATAATCTCCGGCACCAGTCCACGGCTATTGTAGGTGCCGGCCATCGTCGCGCCATAGGCACCGGCGGTCATGAAGGCGACCAGATCGCCCTCCGCCACGCGCTCCATCTCGCGACCGCGGGCGAAGGTGTCGCCGGTCTCGCAGATCGGGCCGACGATGTTGGCGGTGAAGCGCGCGCCCGACGGCGCCGCCGCGCGCACGGTATGCCATGCATCGTAAAGGCTGGGGCGCATCAGATCGTTCATGCCGGCATCGACCACGACGAAGGGATATTCCACCCCTTCCTTCACCCGCACCACGCGTGCGATCAGCACGCCGGCATTGCCGACGATGACGCGGCCGGGCTCGAAGATCAGCCGCACGTCCCAGCCCGCCGTCACCTCCGCCACCATCGCGCCGTAGCTGGCGGGATCGGGCGGCACCGGCACCGCCGGATTGTAGGGAACGCCGAGGCCGCCGCCGAGATCGGCGGTGGCGATCGCATGCCCTTCGGCGCGCAGCCGCTGGATCAGCCGCCCGATCCGCTCGAACGCGGCGCGGCTGGGGGCGAGATCGGTCAGCTGGCTGCCGATATGGACCGCGACGCCGCGGATCGCGAGGCCGGGCAAGGCCGCCGCCTCGGCATAGGCCGCGCTCGCGCGATCATAGGCGATGCCGAACTTGTCGTCGGCGCGGCCGGTCGAGATCTTGCTGTGCGTGCCCGCATCGACATTGGGGTTGATGCGGAAGGCGATCGGCGCCTTGCCGCCGCGCGCCGCAGCGACGGCCGAAAGGGTGCGCAGCTCCTCCAGCGATTCGACGTTGAACTGGCCGATGCCCGCATCGAGCGCGAGCGCCATCTCCTCGGCGGTCTTGCCGACGCCGGAGAAGACGATCTTCGCGGCCGGAACGCCCGCCGCCAGCGCGCGGCGCAACTCGCCGCCCGACACGACGTCGGCGCCCAGGCCCGCCCGCGCGAGCGTCGCCAGCACCGCGGCATTGGGGTTGGCCTTGACCGCGAACGCGATCCACGGATCGGCGAGCGCCGCCAGCGCGTCGCGGAAGACGCGAACGTGGCGCTCGATCGTCGCGGTCGAATAGACGTAGGCAGGCGTGCCGACCGCATCGGCGATCGCCGCCAGCGGCACGTCCTCGGCGTGGAGCACGCCGTCCTTGAGATCGAAATGGTCCATGTCAGCGCGGCGGCAGATCGAAGCGATCGTCGGGGCGCGGCTGCGACTTGATGAGCAGCTCGTCGCTTCGCCCGGGCCGCTCGTGCGCCGACGGAAGCAGCAGCTCGTCAGCGTTCAGCACGCCGGGCGCGGTCGCGGCCTTGACCGGCAGATGCCGGCCGGGACGCGGCGTCAACGCCTGCTCGTCACCGCACCCGGCGAGGAGCAACAATGCGGCCAGACCGCTCACCGTCAGGGCGACTGTCCTCACGCCGCAACCCCCAATGCAGCCTTCGCCGCGGCGATGCGCGCGCGCACCTGATCGGGCGCGGTGCCGCCATGGCTGGTGCGGCTGGCAACCGAGGCATCGACCGTCAGCACCGAATAAACGCGTTCGTCGATGCGGGGATCGATCTGCCGAAGCGCGTCGAGGGGCAGCGCCGCCAGCGCCACGCCTTCGCGCTCCGCCAGCTTCACCGCATGACCGGTGATGTGGTGCGCCTCGCGGAACGGGATGCCGCCCTCGCGCACCAGCCAGTCGGCGAGGTCGGTCGCGGTCGAGAAGCCCGCCTCCGCCGCCGCGCGCATCCGCTCGGGCACGAAACGCGTCGTCTCGACCATGCCGGTCATCGCCGCGATCGACAATGCGAGCAGATCGTGCGCCTCGAACACCGGCGGCTTGTCGTCCTGCATGTCCTTCGAATAGGCCAAAGGCAGGCCCTTCATCGTCATCGTCAGCGCCACCATGCAGCCGGCAATCCGCCCCGAATGACCGCGCACCAGTTCGGCCGCGTCGGGGTTGCGCTTCTGCGGCATGATCGAGCTGCCGGTCGAATAAGCGTCGGGCAGGCTGACGAAGCCGAACGGCTGGCTCGCCCAGATCACGAACTCCTCCGCCATGCGGCTGAGGTGCAGCGCGCATTGCGTCGCGGACATCAGGTAATCGAGCGCGAAATCGCGATCGGACACGCTGTCGAGGCTGTTGTCGGTCGGCCCGTCGAAGCCGAGCGCCTGCGCCGTCGCGTGGCGATCGACCGGAAAGCCGGTGCCGGCGAGCGCCGCGCTGCCCAGCGGGCTGCGATTCATCCGCACGCGCGCATCGGCGAAGCGCGACCGGTCGCGCCCCGCCATCTCGTACCACGCCATCAGATGGTGGCCGAGCGTCACCGGCTGCGCCACCTGCAGGTGGGTGAAGCCGGGCATGATCGTCGCGGCATGCTCCTCCGCACGCACCAGCAGCGCGCGCTGGAACGCCTCCAGCCCCGCCAGCACCGCGTCGATCGCGTCGCGCACCCACAGGCGGAAATCGGTCGCGACCTGATCGTTGCGCGAGCGCGCGGTGTGCAGCCGCCCGGCGTCGGGGCCGATCAGCGCGGAGAGCTTGCTCTCCACCGTCATGTGGATGTCTTCGAGCGCCAGATCCTCGGGCGGGCCCTCCGCCTCGTACAGCGCGGCGATCTCGGCGAGGCCGCCGTCGATCGCGCTCACCGCGTCCGCATCGACGATGCCCTGCGCCGCCAGCATCGCGGCATGTGCGCGGCTGCCGGCGATATCCTGCCGCCACAACCTTTTGTCGAACGGAATGGAAGCGTTGATTTCGCGCATGATCGCGCTAGGCCCTTCGGCGAACCGCCCGCCCCACATCGCATTGGAACCCGACATGGCGCGATTTGCCCTGCTTTCTCTGACGACCCTGGCCCTGATGGGCGGCTGCCATAAGCAGGAGGCCCCGGCCCCGCAAGCGCAGCAGCAGGCCGCCCCGACCCCCGAGCCCGCCGCCCCCGCGCTGGCGGTGGTCACCGACGACAAGGGCAAGGCTTTGCCCGCGGCCGAGATCAAGACGCTCGACGGCACTGCGGTCAAGCTGGCCGACCTCAAGGGCAAGCCATTGCTCGTCAACCTGTGGGCGACGTGGTGCGTGCCGTGCGTGAAGGAATTGCCGACGCTCGACGCGCTGGCGGCGCAGCAGGCGGGCAAGCTGCAGGTGGTCGCGGTCAGCCAGGATCTGGAGGGCGCGCGCGTGGTGGCGCCGTTCGTGGCGAAGCGCGGCTTCAAGACGCTGAAGCCCTATCTCGACACCTCGAACGCGCTGATGCTGGCGCTGAAGGAGGAAGGCCTGCCGGTCACGATCCTCTACGGCGCCGACGGCAAGGAAGTGTGGCGCCTGCGCGGCGACCTCGACTGGACCGGCGCCAAGGCGAAGGAATTGCTGGCGCAAGCCGGGGTCTGATTACGACCCGCCGCAAACGCACGGCGGGCGCCACCCTGCTTAATAACGTCATCCCGGACGTGATCCGGGATCCAGCTTCTTCTTTCTTCACCGGCAAAGGTAAGCCGGACCCCGAATCAAGTCCGGGGTGACGCGGGAAATCGACGTCTGAATGTGGTCGGAAGCGTCACTTGCGAAGCGGCTAATCCTGATTTCCAGCGAGATGGCCCAGCACACGCTGGAGCAGCAGCGCGCACCTTTCCCTGGCTCGCTCGCTGTCTCCCAGCGAATTGCGGTCGAGTATTAAGAAGTTTCGCACCACCGACCCGGCAGGAAATTGCTCCCAGCTCAGATCGAGCCATTTGGCTTCCCCGGCCATACCGCGGACGTTCCAGAAATGCTGTTCGACACTGCTCCCGGTCCAGACTTCGCCCTTGGCGATCTCATACTCGGGATAGAACCACTGTACGACGCGAGAGGTCGGGTAGCACTGGCCGAAAGCTGGATTACCGGGGCGGGTCACGCCCTGATACGAGGTCAGATGGTCCCAAGAGGCTTCCAGCGCCCGCGTCAGGGCCGGCAGATCGACCGAGCCCGGGTTAGCGATGGGGGAAATGCATCGCTGCTGCATGAAGAGGTGATCGCTCGAACTGCCAATGTTTGCAACCGGGACGAAAGCAGCCATGCTCTCGTCATCCCGGGCCTGATACCGGGGGGTCCGATTGCCTTCGCCGATGAAGAAAAAAGAAGCTGGACCCCGGATCAAGTCCGGGGTGACGACTGAATCGAAGTCTGCGTTAGCGAAAGCGACCTGTATCGCTGCTGCGCCAAACAGCTTCAGCAGCCGGACAGGGTATGGCGCTGGCCGCCGCGCAGATTACTGGCTAACGATGCGCCCGGGAGCAACGGGACACGTAGATGGCAGACTTGGTTGCGAGCGATATTGCGGCGGTGGCCCGCATCGACGCCGTGCCATCCATCCTCGAAATTGCCTGTCGGATCACCGGCCTTCGCTTCGCCGCCGTAGCGCGTGTCACCGATACGAGTTGGATCGCCTGCGCGGTGCGGGACGAGATCGACTTCGGGCTCGAGGTCGGCGGCTCGCTCGATCTCAAGACGACGATCTGCGACGAGATCCGGGACTCGCGCAGAGGCGTGATCATCGACCATGTCTCGGAAGACCCCGTTTTCCGCGATCATCATACCCCGCGCCGCTATGGCTTCGAAAGCTATATCTCGATCCCGATCCTTAGGCGCGACGGCAGCTTCTTCGGAACCTTGTGCGCGCTGGATCCGCTTCCCGCCAAGCTTTCCGCCCCGGATATCGTCGGCACGTTCGAGAATTTTGCGCGACTGATCGGGCTCCAGCTCGACCTTCAGGACGACATGGCGCGCAAGGATACGTTGTTGGCGGATGCCGATCGGTCCACGGAAATCCGGGAGCGGTTCATTGCGATCCTGGGGCACGATCTCCGCAATCCGGTCGCGGCGATCGATGCCGGCACGACCATGCTCGGCAGAATCGTGCAGGATGCGAAGGGTGCCTCGATCCTCGCGCAAATGAAGCAGAGTACGCGGCGCATCGGCGCGCTGATCGAGGATTTGCTGGATTTTGCACGCGGACGCCTCGGCAGCGGACTGACGCTCGACACAGCGCCCATGCTGACGCTCGCAACGCCCATCGAGCAGGTCGTTGCCGAACTGCAGCTGGTGCATCCCGATCGTCCGATCGACGTGCACATTGCACTGGACGAGCCGGTTACGTGTGACGTGGCGCGGATCGGCCAGCTCCTGTCCAACCTCGTCGGGAACGCGCTCACACACGGCGCGCCCGATGAGCCCGTAAAAGTCAGCGCCGAAAGCAAGGAGGGGGTGTTCCGTCTCATGGTCGTCAACGGCGGCCCGACGATCCCTCCGGACATCATGCCGACGCTTTTCCAGCCGTTCACGCGCTCCGCCGAGGGATCTTCGCGCAATGGGCTGGGGCTCGGCCTCTTCATCGCAAGCGAGATCGCGAAAGCACATGGGGGTACGATCGAGGCAATCTGCGCCGACGGCGAAACGCGCTTCGTCCTGACCATGCCCTGCGCCTGTTGATCGCGAGACGGCGACGCTGGTCGCCGCGCTGGCTTCCGGGCGATACGCGATCGCAACGACCGGGCCTCACGCTCCGATCACCCACCGTCGGATAGGGTGGCCGAAGCGACCGTTGGCCTTGCGGTGCAACGCCGCGGTCCCGGCATGATCCGGAACCACGGCGGCGCCATCACCACACGTGCACGCGCTCGGCGGGCGGCAGATACAGCTTCTCGCCCGGCTTGACGTCGAACGCCTTGTACCAGGCGTCGACGTTGCGGACGATGCCGTCGGTGCGGTTCTTGTCGGGGCTGTGCGGATCGGTCAGCAATTGCTGGCGCAGCGCGCCCTCGCGGCGCTTGCCGCGCCACGCCACGGCGTAGGCGATGAAGAAGCGCTGATCGCCGGTCAGCCCGTCGATCACCTTGGGCGCACCATGCTGCGCGATGTAGCGGTGATAGGCGCGATAGGCGGCCTCGATCCCGCCGAGATCGCCCAGATTCTCGCCCATCGTCAGCTTGCCGTTGATGTGCGTGCCCGCGACCGGCTCATACTGATCATATTGCGCGCCGAGCCGGGCGACGTTCGCCTTGTACTTGTCGGAGGTGGCGGGCGTCCACCAATCGCGGAACTTGCCGGTCGCGTCGAACTGCCGCCCCTGATCGTCGAAGCCATGGCCCATTTCATGGCCGATGATCGCGCCGATCGCGCCGTAATTGACCGCCGGGTCCGCCGCCGGATCGAAATAAGGTGGCTGCAGGATCGCGGCCGGGAACGTGATCTGGTTCATCAGCGGGCTGTAATAAGCATTCACCGTCTGCGGGGTCATATCCCACAAGGTGCGGTCGACCGGCTTGCCGAGGCGCGACAGCTGCAGCTTCCACTCGAAATCGCTGCTGGCGACGTCGTTCGCGAGCGGATCGGTGCGGCTGACCTGCAGGTTGGAATAATCGATATATTTCTGCGGATGGCCGATGCGCGGATCGAAGGCGGCGAGCTTGGCCAGCGCCTGCTGGCGGGTCGCGTCGTCCATCCACGTCGCCGCGCGGATATTGTCGGCATAGGCCGCGCGCAGATTCTCGATCAGCTCCGCCATCTGCTTCTCGCTTTCGGGCGGATAATGGCGCGCGACATAGACCTGGCCGATCGCCTCGCCCAGCGCGTCGCTGACGTTCTGGACGCCGCGCTTCCAGCGCGCGCGCTGCTGCGGCACGTCGTTCAGCGTCTTGCTGAAGAAGCCGAAATGCGCGTCGTCGAACGCCTTGGGCAGGAACGAGGCGTGATCGCTGACGAAGCGGAAGGCAAGATACTCCTTCCACGTCGCGAGCGGCACGGTGTCGAGCGCCTTGCCGGCGGCGGCGACCGCGCTCGGCTCCATCGTGATGATCGTATCCAGCTTGCCCATGCCCGATTGGTCGAGCAGCGTCGGCCAGTCGAATTGCGGCGCCAGCGCCATCAATTGCTGGCGGCTCATCGGATTGTAGATCGCCTTCATGTCGCGCTTTTGCGCGCGCGCCCACTGGTCCTTCGCCAGCATCGTCTCCAGCGCGATGATCCGATCGGTGCGCGCCGCCGCGTCGGGGAAGCCGGCGAGCGTCTGGATCTGCAGCACATAGGCACGATAAGCGGCGCGGAAGGCATCATATTTCGCGCCCGGCAGCAGGTAGTAATCGCGATCGGGCAGGCCGAGGCTGGCCTGCCCCGCATAGCCCGCATAGCGCGTGGGATCGGCGAAATCGGCGTCGATGCCGAGCTCCACCGGCGAGGCATAGCCCTGCGCCGCGAACAGCCGCAGCAGATCCTGCCGCGTCTTCACCGCATCGATCCGGGCCAGCCACGGCTTGAGCGGGGCGAGGCCGCGCGCCTCGATACCGGCCTCGTCCATCCACGCGGCATAATCGTCGCCGATCTTGCGATCGGTCCCGGTCGCGTTCGGATCGGCGGCGAGATCCTCGACGATCTTGCGCACGTCGATCTCGGCCTGGTCGCGCAGCACGGTCGAGATCCCAGCGCTGCTGCGGTCGGGCGCGATCTGGGTCATGCGATCCCACGCGCCATTGGCATAGGCCCAGAAATCGTCGCCGGGCTTCACCGAGCGATCGAAGCCCGCCATGTCCACGCCCCAGCTGCCGTAGCGCGGGGTCGCCGCCAACGACGTGACGCACAATGCCGTGCCTGCCGCCAGCGCCGCCAGCCTCTTGCCGAAACCCATCCGAGCCACTCCGTAAGTCATCATGATGGACCTACGTAGCGCGAGCTTGCCGGGGGATGAAGTGCGCGCGTGCCAGGGACCGACCGTCACCGCCCACCGTTCGTGGTGAAGAGAGGCAGAGCGCAGTCGAAGCCTCGTCTCGAACCATCGGCGACTTTATCCTTCGAGACGCCACTTCGGCTGCGCTCAGTGGCTCCTCAGGACGAACGGGGGGCCTGGATCAGTCTCGCAGCAGCTCGTTGATGCCGGTCTTGGCGCGAGTCTGCGCGTCGACGCGCTTGACGATCACCGCGCAATACAGGTTCGGGCCGCCGCTCGCGCCCGGCATGCTGCCCGGCACCACCACCGAATAAGCCGGCACGCGGCCGACGAAGATCTCGCCGGTCGCGCGATCGACGATGCGGGTCGAGGCGCCGAGATACACGCCCATCGACAGCACCGCGCCCTGCTCAACCACCACGCCCTCGGCCACTTCGGAGCGCGCGCCGATGAAGCAATCGTCCTCGATCACCACCGGGCCGGCCTGCAGCGGCTCCAGCACGCCGCCGATGCCGGTGCCGCCCGACAGGTGGACGTTGCGCCCGATCTGCGCGCAGCTTCCCACCGTCGCCCACGTATCGACCATCGTCCCCTCGCCGACATAGGCGCCGATGTTGACGAAGCTCGGCATCAGCACCGCACCCTTGCCGATGAAGGCGCCGGTGCGCACGATCGAGCCCGGCACCGCGCGGAAGCCGGCGGCGCGGAAGCGTGCCTCGTCCCAACCAGCGAACTTCGACGGCACCTTGTCGAACCACGGTGCATCGCCCGGCCCGTCCATCACGCGATTGTCGTTCAGCCGGAAGGAAAGCAGCACCGCCTTCTTCAGCCACTGGTTGACCGTCCAGCCGCCGTCGGCGCCCTTCTCGGCCACGCGCAGCGTGCCGGCGTCGAGCCCGGCAAGCGCCGCCGCGACCGCGTCGCGCACGTCGCCCGTGGTCTGCGGGTTGAGGCCGTCGCGCGCATCCCATGCGGCATCGATCGTCGCTTCCAGTCCGTCGCTCATTCGCCTGTCGTCTCCGTTAGGGCGTGCAGCCACGCGCCAAGATCGGCGGTGACATAGTCGATATGATCGCGCGCGCCATCGCCCGCTTGTTCCGATCCGTTATCGACCCACAAGGTCGTCATGCCGAGCGCCTTGGCCGGCTTCAAGTTGCGTGCCATGTCCTCGGCGAACAAGGCGCGCGTCGGCTCGATCCGGAACGAGGCGAGCATCGAGGCATAAGCGTGCGGATCGGGCTTGGGCCGGAGCCCGCAGGCGTGGATGTCGTGGATCGCCTCGAACGTGCGCGACAGGCCCAGCCGGTCGAGCACGCGCCGGGCATAAGGCGCGTCGCCATTGGTGAAGACCAGCTTGCGCCCCGGCAGCCGCGCGAGCGCGTCGATCAGCCGCCGGTCCTCGCTCAGCGCGTCGAGCTCGATCGCGTGGACGTCGGCGAGGAATTCGTGCGGATCGACGTCATATTCGATCGAGAGGCCCGCGAGCGTCGTGCCATGCTCGCGGAAGAAGCGCTTCTGCAGCGCATAGGCCTCGTGGCGCGGCAGCCCGGTCACCTGCGCCACATACGCGGTCATGCGCTGGTCGATCAGCCCGAACAGGTCGCACGAGGCCGGATAGAGCGTGTTGTCCAGATCGAAGATCCAGGCATCGATATGGGCGAGCGCCGGCACCATCGGCCGCCGCGCTAGACGACGGCCCGGATTAGGGCAACATTAACCATGTCCCGATAGTGCTGGTTGCGGGTGGGGGCGTCGCGACACGCAAGGATCTGGGAACAATGCGCTTGGGCAAGGAACACTGGCTGGCGAGTGCCGCCGTGCTGCTGCTGTCTGGCTGCGGGGGCGGCGGCGGAAGCGTCCAATCCACCCCGACGCCGGTCACGTCGACCACGACCACGACGACCGGGTCGAGCGGCACCGGCTCGAACGGCTCGGGCACGACCACGCCGGCGACGACGCCCAACTCGATCAATTATAACGACGCCGAATATCAGCGCTCGAACTCGGCCAGCTATGCCGGGGCGGCGACCGCGTGGAATGCCGGCGCGACCGGCGCGGGCACGACCATCGCCATCCTCGACACCGGGCTGACCGACGCCACCGGCACCGAATTCGCCGGACGCATCGCCTCGGCCAGCACCGCCGTCAGCGACAGCGCGGGCTATGCCGATCAGGACGGCCACGGCACCGCGGTCGCCGCGGTCGCGGCGGCAGCGCACAATGGCAGCGACATCGAGGGCATCGCCTTCGGCGCGACCGTCCTGGCGGTGCGCGCCGATTCGACCGGCTCGTGCGGCACCACCGACGGCTGCAAGTTCAACACCGGCACGCTGGCGACCGCGATCGACTATGCGACCCAGCACGGCGCCAAGGTCATCAACATGTCGCTCGGCGGCAGCAGCGCGACCACCCAGCTGAAGGCGGCGATCGGCCGCGCGACGGCGGCCGGCATCATCGTCGTGATCGCCGCGGGCAATGACGGCGACACCTCGCCCGACGCGCTTGCGCAGGTCGCGTCCGATGCGTCGGCGAACGGCCTCGTCATCATCGCCGGATCGCACGACGCCTCGGGCGTGATCTCGACCTTCTCGGACAAGGCCGGCAGCTTCGGCCAATATTATCTCACCGCGCTCGGCACGTCGGTGCGCTCGTTCGATAACAAGGGCGTCGATTATTATTATAGCGGCACCTCCTTCTCCGCGCCCGCGATCGCGGCGGCGGTGGCGGTGCTGGAGCAGGCCTTCCCGAAGCTGACCGCGGCGCAGGTGGTAAGCCTGCTCTTCTCGACCGCGACCGACGCCGGCGATACCGGCGTCGACTCGGTCTACGGCCACGGCCTGCTCAACCTGGTGAAGGCGTTCCAGCCGTCGGGCACGCTCAGCCTTGCCGGCAGCAAGCAGGCGGTGTCGACCGGGGTCAACGCCGTCCTTTCGACCGCGATGGGCGACGCCACCGCCACCGGCGCGGGCCTCGCCAAGACATTGATCCTCGACAGCTATGGCCGCGCCTATCTGATGGATCTCAGCGGCACGGTCGCGCATGTCAGCCAGCAGCGGCCGCTCGCCAACGCGCTCTCCGGCAACCTGTTCGTGCGCGACCAGAGCTTCGGCGCGGCGCACGTCTCGTTCACGATCGCGCGCGATACCGCCAATGCGCCGTGGGTCGGCCTCGCCCAGCAGGGCCTCACCCCCAACGGCCAGATCACCAGCCGCGCCGTCTCCGGCACCGTCACCTATGCGATCGACGCGCATACCAGCAGCGGCTTCGGCTTTGCGCAGAGCGGGCGGCGGATCGGCGACCTGCTCGACGCGCCGCGCGCCGCTGGATCGTTCCTCGTCGCGCGTGCGCCCGACGACGGCCCCGGCTTCCAGGGCCTGACCGGCATGGCCATGGCGATGCGCCACCGCCTCGGCACGCTCTCGATCGAAGGCAGCGCCGAACGCGGCACGCTGCCGGCGATGCTCGGCAAGACCGATCGGCCGGCGGCCTATACGATGATGTCGCTCCGCGCCAAGCAGGCGTTCGGGCCGCTGTCGCTGACCTTCGGCGGCGCGGTGCTGGACGAGGCCGAGAGCGTCCTCGGCGCGCGCTTCGGCGCGGCGCTTAGCGGCCGCGGCGCCTCGACCCAGATGGCCGATGCCGGCGCGACGTTCGATTTCGGCGGCGGCTGGCTCGCGCACGGCCAGTATCGCCACGGCTGGACGGTCGCGGCGGCCGGCGGTGCGCTCAGCAACGGCCGGCTGCAGACCGCGGCATCGTCGTTCGAGCTGGGCCGTGACCGCGGCGGCGTCCGCTTCGGCCTGCGCTATGCCGAGCCGACGCGCGTCACCTCGGGCGGCTTCGCGCTCTCGGTGCCCGACAGCTACGATTACGACACCGGCGCGGTCGGCTATGCGCTCACCCGCCTGAACCTCGCCCCGAGCGGTCACGAACGCGACGTCGAGGCGAACATGGGCTTCCGGCTGGGCAGCGGCTGGGTCGACGGCAACCTGTTCTGGCGCAATCAGCCCGGCAACATCGCCGCCGCGCACGACGATACCGGCGTGGCGCTCCGCTACCAGGCGGCGTTCTAGCCGAGCGTCAGCACCACCTTGCCGACATGGTCGCCCGCCTCGAGATGAGCGTGGGCGGCGGCCGCGTCGGCGAACGGAAAGGTCCGGTCGATCACCGGGCGCAGCCGGCCGTCCGCCACGAACGGCCAGACCGTCTCGGCGATCTCGTCGCGCAGCATCGCCTTGTACGCGGCCTCGCGCGCGCGCAGCGTGCTGCCGGTCAGCGTCAGCCGCTTGCGCATGATCGGCCATAACGGCACCGCCGCCTCGCCGCCGCGCTGCGCCGCGATCGAGATGTGGCGCCCCTCCTCGGCCAGGCAGGCGAGATTGCGCGCGACATACTCGCCGCCGACCATGTCGAGCACCATGTCGACGCCGCGGCCGTGGGTCAGCGCCTTCACCTCGGCCACGAAATCCTGCGTGCGATAGTTGATCGCGTGCGCCGCCCCCAGCGCCACCGCTCGCGCGCATTTGTCGTCGCTGCCGGCGGTGACGATCACGCGCAGGCCGAGCATCCGCCCGAGCGCGATCGCGGTGGTGCCGATGCCGCTGGTGCCGCCATGGACCAGCAGGCTTTCGCCCGCACGCGCATGGCCACGGTGGAAGACGTTGCCCCAGACGGTGAAGATCGTCTCCGGCAACGCGGCCGCCTCGACCATGCTCAGCGACTCGGGCACCGGCAGGCACTGGCCGATCGGTGCGGCGACATAGTCAGCATAGCCACCGCCCGCGATCAGCGCGCACGCGCGCGCGCCGAGGAACGCCGGATCGGTCCCCTCGCCCACCGCGACGATCTCGCCCGCCGCCTCCAGCCCCAATATGGTCGGCGCGCCGGGCGGCGGCGGATAATTGCCCTCGCGCTGCATCAGATCCGGCCGATTGACCCCCGCCGCCGCGACTCGGATCAGCACTTCGCCTTCGCCGACGCGCGGCAAGGGCCGCTCGACCGGCGCCAGCACCTCCGGGCCGCCCGGTTCGGCAGGGTCGATCGCACGCATCGTAGAGGGCAACATGGGGGCGGTTCGCTTTCCAACTCGACTGATCGCGCGGCTTGTTGACAGGGGCGCGGCCGAGGTCAACCATCACGCCATGGACCTTGACGACATCCTGCCCAAGGCGCCCGGCGATCCGCTGGCCGCATTGGTGCGCCAGGATCTCGATCCGCTCTCGGTGGCCGAGCTGGAGACGCGCATCGCCGCGCTGGAAGGCGAGATCGACCGTAGTCGTAAGAAAATCGAACGCGCCGTTAACCATCGCGCAAAGGCAGACGGGTTATTCAGGCGGTGAGGAACGGCGCCGTCATCAGGCTGCGTCCCCGGACGATGCTTGATCGGCGGCATAACCGTTCCGACATACAGGCTAGCATGACGGCATTGACGCCGCCGATGCGGGAGTAACGTCTAGATGCCATCCTTCGCCCGCGAGCTCGAACAGACCCTCCACAACGCGCTGACCGCCGCGTCGACCCGTCACCACGAATATGCCACGCTCGAGCACCTCCTTCTGGCGCTCGTTGCGGACGAGCATGCGTCGAAGGTGATGATCGCGTGCGGCGTGGACCTCGGCGAACTGAAGGACGCGGTCACCACCTATCTCGATACCGAACTCGACGCGCTGAAAAGCGAGTCGGGCAACGATCCCTCGCCCACCAGCGGCTTCCAGCGCGTCGTCCAGCGCGCGATCCTTCACGTCCAATCCTCGGGCCGCGAGGAGGTGACCGGCGCCAACGTGCTCGTCGCCCTCTTCTCCGAGCGCGAGAGCTACGCCGTCTATTTCCTGCAGCAGCAGGACATGAGCCGGCTCGATGCGGTGAGCTACATCAGTCACGGGGTCGGCAAGGCCGGCCAGCCGACGGAGGCGCGCGAGGTGAAGGGCCAGGAAGAAGAGAAAGGGCAGAAGGCCGAGACCGCCAAGAAGGGCGAGAGCGCGCTGAAACAATTCTGCGTCAATCTGAACGAGAAGGCCAAGGAAGGCCGCGTCGATCCGCTGATCGGCCGTACCGCCGAGGTCGACCGCACGGTGCAAATCCTGTGCCGCCGCTCGAAGAACAACCCGCTCTATGTGGGCGATCCCGGCGTCGGCAAGACCGCCATCGCCGAGGGGCTGGCGCGCAAGATCATCGAGGGCAACGTGCCCGAGGTGCTGCTGCCCGCGGTCATCTACTCGCTCGACATGGGCGCTTTGCTCGCCGGAACGCGCTATCGCGGCGATTTCGAGGAGCGGCTGAAGCAGGTCGTGACCGAACTCGAGAAGATGCCCGACGCGGTATTGTTCATCGACGAGATCCACACCGTCATCGGCGCCGGCGCGACCAGCGGCGGGGCGATGGACGCGTCGAACCTGCTCAAGCCGGCTTTGTCGGGCGGCACGATCCGCTGCATCGGATCGACCACCTACAAGGAATTCCGCAACCACTTCGAGAAGGACCGCGCATTGCTGCGGCGCTTCCAGAAGATCGACGTCAACGAGCCGACGGTCGAGGATACGATCAAGATTCTGACCGGCCTCCGCTCGGCGTTCGAGGAGCATCACAAGGTCAAGTACACCCCCGACGCGATCAAGTCGGCGGTGGAACTCAGCGCGCGCTACATCAACGACCGCAAGCTGCCCGACAAGGCGATCGACGTGATCGACGAGGTCGGCGCGATGCAGATGCTGGTCACGCCGAACAAGCGCAAGAAGACGATCACCGCCAAGGAGATCGAGCAGGTCATCGCGACGATGGCGCGCATCCCACCGAAGTCGGTCTCGACCGACGACACCAAGGCGCTCGCCTCGCTCGACACCGATCTGAAGCGCGTCGTGTTCGGGCAGGACAAGGCGATCGAGCTGCTGTCGTCGGCGATCAAGCTCAGCCGTGCCGGCCTGCGCGATCCCGACAAGCCGATCGGCAACTACCTGTTCACCGGCCCGACCGGCGTGGGCAAGACCGAGGTCGCGCGCCAGCTCGCCTCGATCCTGGGCATCCCGCTCCAGCGGTTCGACATGTCCGAATATATGGAGCGTCACTCGGTCAGCCGGCTGATCGGCGCGCCTCCCGGCTATGTCGGCTACGATCAGGGCGGCCTGCTGACCGACGCGATCGACCAGCAGCCGCATTGCGTGCTGCTGCTCGACGAGATCGAGAAGGCGCATCCGGATCTGTTCAACATCCTGCTGCAGGTGATGGACAACGGCAAGCTGACCGACCACCACGGCAAGACCGTCGACTTCCGCAACGTCATCCTCATCATGACGACCAATGCCGGCGCCGCCGACATGGCGCGTGAGAGCCTCGGCTTCGGCCAGCTCACCCGCGAGGGCGAGGACGAGGAAGCGGTCAAGAAGATGTTCACGCCGGAATTCCGCAACCGGCTCGATGCGATCGTGCCGTTCGGCTACCTGCCGTCGCAGGTGGTGGCGCGGGTGGTCGAGAAGTTCATCCTGCAGCTCGAACTGCAGCTGGCCGACCGCGACGTGCACATCAGCCTCGACGAGGAAGCCAAGGCGTGGCTCACCGAGAAGGGCTATGACAAGCTGTACGGCGCGCGCCCGATGGGCCGCCTGATCCAGGAGAAGATCAAGCAGCCGCTGGCGGAGGAATTGCTGTTCGGCAAGCTCGTCCATGGCGGCGAGGTGAAGGTGCGGATGAAGGACGGCGCTTTGTCGTTCGAGATCGTCGGCGCCCCGCCCAAGAAGCGCAAGAAAGCGGCGGCCCAGACCGACACCGATCCCACGCCCGCCGAGTGAACCGTGCGATAATGTGACGAAGGGCCGTCCGGTGCGAACCGGGCGGCCCTTTCGTTTTTGGGCGAGGGGTGCGCGTCGAACGCGGACGGGCAGCTTCCGCTTACCTCCCCCCGTCACCCCGGACTTGATCGGGGGTCCAGCCTGCCCTGGGGGAGGAACAAGAAGCTGGATCCCGGATCAAGTCCGGGATGACAATGGGTGTCTGCTTTCGCCCCGATAGCGGACGAGCATGTTTCACGATAAACGACAATGATGTCGATCACGCGTCTGGCTCTATTTGTTTGCCTGCTACTGCCGGGATGCTCCAAGCATACTGAGACAAAAACGCCAGTCCCAGCACCGGGCCGTTCGCCCTATGGTGCGACCCTGCTTACGGACAGTTACAATGACGGTGAGAGCAACGCGTTTCGGTTGCGCGTCGACGCCGCTCCACACGGCGATGATGGTTGGTTTTTCATTGAAGATTTGAAGACCGATCTAATCGCCACGCCAAATCCCGAGGTGACATGGACATCGCCGAATGACCTATCTGTCACCATCCATACTGCGAAGATCGACGGTCAAACTCGCAGGCGCTTTGGTGGCCACGGTAGGCCGGACGGTTCGCTCATAGTCCGATATATCGGAGACCAGCCAGACCAGTAGCAACGACCGTTTTCCACCATTAGCGGAGCTTCAGCTTAATTCGTCATCCCGGACTTGATCCGGGATCCCGCTCGTTGCCTGTAGCTTCAAGAAGAAGCTGGATCCCGGATCATGTCCGGGATGACGCGGGGGCGGCCCTTCTCGAGCGTCGGGAGGCAGCGGCACAGGCCGGCACCGACCCTCGCCGTCCGGCCTGAGGAGAGGCTGAGCCGGTCGAAGCCTCGCCTCGAAGGGTGCTTCGAGACGGCATTTCGACTTCGCTCAATGCTTCCTCGGCACGAACGGCGGCTGCATCGTCTCAAGCCCGCGGCGCTGGACCCGCCCTCCCCACCCCGCTAGATGGTATACGATTCTGACAGGCAAGGTGAAGACGATGCGCATGATGGTTCTGGCGGCGATGGCGATCGCGAGTGCCGCCCCCGCCATCACGCCCGCCGAGATCGAGCGCTCGGTCCATCTGCGGCAGGACTGGATGTATCTGACGCGCGACGTCGCCGATCCGGCGAGCTGGACGGCGGACGGCAAGGCGTTCGTCTATCGCACCACCGTCGAGGGCGGGTTCGCCTTTCGCCGCTTCGATGCCGCCAGCCACGCCGTGACCGCGGCGTTCGATCAGCCGCGCCTCGCCGCCGCGCTCGGCACGGCCACGCATGAACATTACGATCCGCCGCGCCTGCCGTTCGAGCGTTTCGCCTTCACCGACGGCGGGCAGGCGATCGGCTTCACGCTGGACGAGACGCGCTGGCGCTGCACGCTGACCGACTATGCGTGCGCCAAGCAGGTGCGCACGCATCAGCCGCGCGCCTTCGGCGTCGTGCGCGACACCGCCGTGGCGGCCGACAACCATCCGCGCCGATCGCCCGACGGCAAGTGGGAGGCGCACGTCGAGAATTACAACATCGCCGTGCGGCCGGTCGGCGGCGACTGGAAACGGATCGGCAGCGACGGCTCCGAAGGCAATTTCTACGATCCCGAATCGATCGCATGGTCGCCCGATTCGACCAAGCTCGCCGCCTATCGCGTGCGCCCCGGCTATCGCCGCATCGTCACCAAGGTCCGCTCCTCGCCGGCCGATCAGGTGCAGCCGGAGGTGACGCAACAGCTCTATCCCAAGCCCGGCGACGCGGTCGACATCGACCAGCCGGCATTGTTCGATGTCGCCGCCGGACGGCAGATTCCGGTCGCGACCGATCTGTTCGCCAATCCCTACGACATGAGCGCGCTCGACTGGCGCAAGGACAGCCGCAGCGTCGCGTTCGAATATGAGCAGCGCGGCCACCAGCTCGCGCGCGTGATCGCGCTCGATGCCGATACCGGCGCGGCCCACGCCGCGGTGACCGAGACCGCGCGGACCTTCATCAACGAGGGCCGCCGCTTCCGCTACGATCTCGACAATGGTCGCGGCGTGATCTGGATGTCCGAACGCGACGGCTGGAACCACCTCTATCTGTTCGATGGCCGCACCGGCGCGGTGCGCCGCCAGATCACGCGCGGGCATTGGATCGTGCGCGACGTGCTGAAGGTCGACGAGGCGAAGGGGCGCATCTACTTCACCGCCAGCGGCATGACGCCGGGCGAAGACCCCTATTTTCAGCATTTCTACCGGATCGATCTCGACGGCACGCATCTCGTGCCGCTGACGCCGGCGACGGCCTATCACGACGTCGCGCTGTCGCCCGACGGCAGCCTCTACGTCGATACTTACTCGCGCGTCGACATGCCGCCCGTCTCGGAGCTGCGCCGCACCGAGGATGGCAGCGTCGTCGCGACCGTCGCGAAGGGCGATATCTCGCGCCTCGTCGCCGCCGGCTATCGCGCGCCCGAGCCGTTCGTCGCCAAGGGCCGCGACGGCACCACCGATATTTACGGCCTGATCGTGAAGCCGCGCGATTTCGATCCGGCGAAACATTATCCGGTGATCGAGAACATCTATTCCGGCCCGCACGGCAGCTTCGTGCCGAAGACGTGGTGGCCGTTCGGCTATCATGCCGGCGGCGACAAGGTGATCGGCATGCAGAGCGTCGCCGATCTCGGCTTCGTCGTCGTCCAGATCGACGGCATGGGCACGCTCAACCGATCGAAGGCGTTCCACGATTATGCGTGGAAGAACCGCGCCGACGCCGGCTTCCCCGATCGCATCGCGTGGCACAAGGCGGCGGCCGCGCGCTTCGCATGGTACGATACGAGCCGCGTCGGCATCTACGGCGCCTCGACCGGCGGCGAGGACACGCTCAACGCGCTGCTCTTCCATCCCGATTTCTACAAGGTCGGGGTCGCCTTCGCCGGCTGCTACGACAATCGCATGGATAAGCTCAGCTGGAACGAGCAGTGGATGGGCTGGCCGGTGGACGAAAGCTACGCCGCCAATTCGGGCGTGGTGAATGCCGCGCGGCTGCAGGGGCGCCTGCTGATGATCGTCGGCGAGCTCGACGAGAATGTCGATCCGTCCTCGACGCTGCAGGTGGCGAACGCGCTCATCAAGGCGGGCAAGGTGTTCGATTTCCTGATGGTGCCGGGCGAGGGCCATTCGGTCGGGCGCTCGACCGGGCCGATCGATTATGTCCAGCGCAAGGAGTTCGACTTCTTCCTCACCAACCTCGCCGGACAGGCGGCGCCCAACTGGAACGCGATCCCCGCGGCAACCGCCGGCGCGCTGTAGCGTTTTGTTACGCGAAGGAGACGATCCATGAGCGAGCAGGACGAGACCACGCCCGAGGCACCCGAGATCCGCACCGCGATCGATGCGTCGGATCATGCCAAGCTGAAGAACAACCCGTCCGACGAGGACGCCAAGCTGGACGTGGCGCTGGACGAGAGCTTCCCGACGTCGGACGCGCCGTCGAACACCCAGCCGGGCAAGGGCAAGGATCCCGCGCCCTCGTCCGGCTTCGATGAAGCGGAAGAAGCGAAGATCGCCTCCGAACATTGATTCCCGCAGGCGGCGGCGTGCATTTCGCGCCGCCGTCGCCGCGATTTCACATTACCGTCACTGTTGCACAAATGCCATGTTGCGCCGCAACACCCTTTATGGTCCCTTCGTATACGAAAAGGATCGCGGGGTTAACGGCGCAGCAACCACGATGGTGCCATACCGTGATCCTCTTGGTGGAGGGCGGTATGGGCGTACAGATGCGGCCGGCGGACGGGGCGATGGCACTCGCCGAAATGAAGGAATTTGCCGGCTTTCCTGCCGCGACGCAGCGTTATCTTCGCCGCTCGCTCGACGTCGGCCTGGGCCGCGACGACGCGATGGGCCGCTGGTCGCGCGACGTGGTCGAAGCCGCCAGCATCAAGGCGCAGGGACGCATCTATTGCCGGCTCGACCATATCCGCGATCATCTGCCCGACGATAGCGGGCTCGATCAGGTCGAGATGTTCTTCGCGCCGCTGGTCACGATCTCCGCCTTCGATCTCGGCCAGGGCCGGATCACCAGCTTCGCCGCCTATCGCTTTCTCTACGAGCGGCTGATCGGCGGCGGCGTGCGGCCATGGCTGCCCGGCGCCTTCTGCGCCGCCGCGGCCTTGCCGCATCTCCATCCGGAGAAGCGCCGCGCCTTGCTCCAGTCGATCAGCGAAGCCGCGGCGACCGCGCCCGGCTGGTCGAACCGCCAACCCTGCTTCTACCCCGAATGGGTCGACAAGATCGAAGCGACCCTGCCCAACTGATCGCGTCAGCGGCACGCGCGCCAGCCGCCGCGTGCCGCCTCGTCGAGATGCAGATGGTTGCGGTGCGCGGCGTTGTAATCGGGCGACAGGGTCGTCGCGAACAGCCGGCAGCCGCCATCGCGCACCGCGTGCAGAAATGCCGCCGCCGCATCGTCGCCGCGCCAATCGCGCGCCACGGTGATGCGCCGCCCATCGGCCAAGCGGAAACCGGCCACATCGATCGCCTCGGCACGCGCATGCTCGCTCCACGATCCTGCCGCGCGTCCATAGATGCGGCGGCAGGCGTAGCTGCCATAATGGTCGACCCCGCTTACGGTCGTGCCCAATAGCCGCGCGGCGGCGGGCTGCACCACGTCCCACTCCCACATCGCCAGCGCGGTCGCGAGCGGGCAGGCGAGCGGCGGCGCGGCCGGGGCGTAACGAGCCGTACGCGCGCCGCCCGCCGCCCACGTCACGCCATCGTCGAAGCCGCACGAATCCCCGGCGACGCGCTCGGCAAGCGCGCGATAGGCGACGCCGGCGCGGTTCAGCGCCGCGGTGCAGGCCGCACGATCGCCGCGCAACGCCAGGATCCGTGTCCCCGTCAGCGGGCCGATCGCCTCGCCCGGATCGAGCCGATCGGACATGCCGGTCCGCAACAACGGCAACGCCGTGATCGCAAGCATCCCCACCGCCGCGAGCAGCGCGATCGACGCGAGGAACCGCAGGAACGCCATCGCCTTTCCCGACGTTCGGCGGCAAGGTGCGTTCCGGCACCACCGATGGAGATCGACCGATGACCGCCACCCGCCTGACCACCAAGCGCGTCGAGAAGCCGTGGGGTCGGCGCGATCTGTGGCCGGCATTCGACAGCGTGCCGGAGGGCGGCGATCCGGTCGGCGAGATCTGGTTCGAGGTGCCGGGGCAGAAGGACGGCGACCCCAACGGGCCGCAACTGCTCATCAAATATCTCTTCACCAGCGACAAATTGTCGGTGCAGGTCCACCCGACCGATGCCCAGGCGCAGTCCAAGGGCTTTCCGCGCGGCAAGGACGAGGCGTGGGTGATCCTCGACGCCGAGCCGCGCGCCTCGATCGCGCTGGGCACGCTCAAGGTGCTGACGCATGACGAGGAGCGCAAGGCGGCCGAGGATGGCTCGATCGAGCAATTGCTCGACTGGAAGCCGGTGAAGAAGGACGACAGCTTCTACACGCCGGCCGGCACGATCCACGCGATCGGGCCCGGGCTGACGCTCGTCGAGGTGCAGCAGAATGTCGACCTGACCTATCGCCTCTACGATTATGGCAGCGCGCGCGAACTGCATCTCGACGACGGCGTCGCCGCCAGCAACCCCGTACCCTATGTCGCGCCCTACAAGGCGCACGACATCGCCGAGGGCCGCACGATCCTCGCCGACGGGCCGAAGTTCGTGCTCGAGCGCTGGTGCAAGGGCGGCGACGGCACGCTCAAGAGCGACGGGCGCAAGCTGTGGCTGGTCCCGCTGACCGGCGCCGGCACGATCGGCGGCGAGGCGTTCGAGGCGGGCACCGCGTGGCTGGTCGATGGCGAGACGCCGCTGACGCTGGACGAGGGCGCCGACATTCTGGTCGCCTATCCCGATGCGGGCGTGATCGAGACGCTCTGGGGTTGATGCCACGTGCTCCTGCGCAGGCAGGAGCCCAGGGCTGCAAGCGTCGTCCTCTGAAGCTCTGGGCTCCTGCCTGCGCAGGAGCACGGCATTGTTGGTCAAGGGGTGGGTGGCGTCTCCACCCCGGCCTTCGCGCTAGCATCGGGCGCGAAGGTCATCATCACTGGTTGCGCAGCGCTGTAGCGCGGCCATGCCGGCAGTCCGTTGCTGCTCGGATCGCCGTTCTTCACGAACGCGACCAGATAGCTGCTGACCGTGCTGCTCGTCCGCCGGTCATCGGCGGTGGTGGCATCGCCATATTTGATCGCGGCGGTGTCGAAGAAATAGGGGATGTCGCTCGCATGTGGCGCGCCCTGATTGTCCTCCGCGCGCCGCGCATTGGCGACATAGCCGAAGCGATAATAATAGACCGGCACCCCCGCCCCCGCGAGCGTGGCGGCGACGCTGCGCGCCCCCTGCACCATCCAGCCGGTCGCCCCGCCGATATCGTTGCTAGTGGCGCCGACCATCACCGGCACGTGCGCAAACCGGCCAGCGGCGTAGGCATTGGCAGCGTCGACGGAGACGATGCCGTCGGCATAGGGGCTGGCGAAGGTCGGCGGCCCGGCGGGGCGCATCGTCGCGAGGTTGAGCCCGTCGACCACCTCCTCTGCGGGCAGCGCGCGCAGCCGCGCCGCGGCGGCGGCATCGTTGCCGTCGACCCCGTGCGCGCGGGCGAAGGCGATGCTCGCCGCCTCGGCATGCGCGGCGTCGGCGGTGGGCATGCCATGGCCGTCGCCGCCCGACTGGATCACGGCGCTAGCGAACAGCCCCTGCGCCTGCGGCGAGGTGAGCAGCATGTGCACCGACATGCCGCCTGCGCTCTCGCCGACGATCGTCACCTTGGCGGGATCGCCGCCGAACGCCGCGACGTTCGCGCGCACCCAGCGTAACGCCGCCACCTGATCCATGAAGCCGAAATTGCCCGACGCGCCCTCGCCCGTCAGCGCCGGGTGGCGGAAGGTGCCGAAACGGCCGACGCGATAGTTGAAGCTCACCACCACGATGCCTTGCCGCGCCAGCGCCGCACCGGAATAGGTGGGCGGGGAAGAGCCGCCGTTGACGAAGCCGCCGCCATAGATCCACACCAGCACCGGCAACGGCCCCCGCCCTGCCGAGGCCGGCTTCCAGACGTTGAGATAGAGGCAATCCTCGGCCGGGGTGGTGCCGAGCGGGGCGGCATCGCTCGGAAACGGCTTCTGCATGCAGTCCGCCGCATAGGCCTGCGCGTCGCGCACCCCCTGCCAGCGAGGCGCAGGCCGCGGCGGCTGCCAGCGCAGTGCCCCGACCGGCGCGGCGGCGAAGGGGATGCCGAGGAAGGACGTCACGCCGTCGGCCGATTGACCGCGCACCGTGCCCGATCCCGTCTTTACCTCCGGCCCCGACGAGGCCGCGAGGGCCGGCGTCGCGAGCGCAGCGGCGGTGCAGAGCATCAGGCGATATGTCATGAGGCGTCCTCGGTCCTTCGATTGCCGCGATCGGCCGGCCGCAGCTTCACCGCCATCCTTGAGCGTCGCCGTCCGCCCGACAAGCGAAAAGGGCGGCCCCGGTATCCCGGGACCGCCCTTTCGGAACGTCGAACTGGCTGAAGCTTAGCGCTTCGAGAACTGGAAGCTCCGGCGGGCCTTCGCCTTGCCGTACTTCTTGCGCTCCACCGTGCGGCTGTCGCGGGTGAGGAAGCCCGCCGCCTTCACCGGCGCACGCAGCACCGGCTCGTAGCGGGTCAGCGCCTGCGAGATGCCGTGCTTGACCGCACCGGCCTGGCCCGAAAGGCCGCCGCCGGCCACAGTTGCGATCACGTCATACTGGCCTTCGCGATCGGCGACGCCGAACGGCTGGTTGATGACGAGGCGCAACGTCGGACGCGCGAAATAGACTTCCTGATCGCGGCCGTTGACCGTGATCTTGCCCGAGCCGGGCTTGATCCACACGCGGGCGACCGCATCCTTGCGGCGACCGGTGGCATAGGCACGGCCCTGCTTGTCGATCTGCTGCTCGCGCAGCGGCGCGGGCGTCGACGGCTCTTCGATCTGGCCGGCCATGTAGGCGTCGGCGCGATCCTCGGAGGCGGCGGCGGCCTGGGTCGCGACGGCTTCGCGGCCGGTCAGCGACGCGAGGTCGGAGAGGGACTGGCGATTGTCGGACATTATGCGCCCACCTTGTTCTTGCGGTTCAGGCCGGCGATATCCATCGGCTCCGGCGACTGCGCTTCGTGATCGTGCTCCGCACCCTTGAAGACGCGCAGGTTGCGCATCTGCTGGCGACCGAGCGGCCCGCGCGGGATCATGCGCTCGACGGCCTTCTCGATCACGCGCTCGGGGAACTTGCCCGCCAGCACCTTGGCGGCGGTGACGCCCTTGATGCCGCCGGCGAAGCCGGTGTGCTTGTAATAAACCTTCTGCCCGGCCTTACGGCCGGTGAAGCGCACCTTGTCCGCATTGATGACGATGACGTTGTCGCCGCAATCGATGAACGGGGTGAAGCTCGGCTTGTGCTTGCCGCGCAGGATGTTGGCGATGATCGAGGCGACGCGGCCGACGACCAGCCCGTCGGCATCGATCAGATGCCACTTTTTTTCCACCGTCGCGGGAGTCGCGACCTTGGTGGTCTTCGAAAGCGTCCTCATGGACCAGACCCTTGATTGAGGGCGGTCATGCGACCCGCCCGAAAAACAACCGCGCCGCCCGGAGCCCGAGCGGCGCGAATGACGGCCAATTGCAGCGAGGCACCCCGAAAGTCAAGCAAAACGGGCGTTTTCGCGTGAGGTATTATGTTACCTTACAGCGCGCGACCGCCCGAGCCCGTGCGCGGTCCACACCATCGCGCCCAGCAGAAGCGCCGCGACCGCCTGATGCGCGACCGCCACCTCGATCCGCACGCCACTGAGCAAGGTGAGGATGCCGAGCAGGATCTGGAGCGCGACCAACGCGACCAGCACCACCGGCGCGCGCCGTTCGCCCGCCCGCCGCGCCGCCAGCGCGAGCAAAACCGCGGCGACGGCCACCGCCCACGCCCACCAGCGATGCACGAACTGCACGACGATCGGATTGGAGACGAGATTCGCGACGAGCCCTTTGCCATCGAGCCAGCCGCCGTCGGGGAACAGGCGCTCGCCCATCAGCGGCCACGACGCGAAGGCATAGCCCGCGCGCAGGCCGGCGGTGAAGGCACCCAGCACGATCTGCCCCGCCAACATCAGCAAGGCGAGCGCAGGCCAAGGGCGCAGCCGCGCCCGCGCATCCGTGCCGCGGCGATCGAGCGCCAGCAGGTCGAGCGCGGTCCAGATCAGCACGGCATAGATCAGCATCGCCGCGCTCAGGTGGACGGCGAGGCGGATATGGCTGACCTCGGTACGGAATTGCAGGCCCGATGCGACCATCCACCAGCCGATCACGCCCTGCAGCCCGCCCAGCGCGAGGATCAGCAGCACGCGCCAGCCATAGCCCGCCGGGATTCGGCGCCGCCACCAGAACACCAGCAGCACCAGCCCCAGCACGGTGCCGATCATGCGCGCCAGCAGGCGGTGGAGATATTCCCAGAAGAAGATGTGCCTGAAGCCGTCGAGCGTCATGCCCTGGTTGAAGGCATGATATTGCGGGATCGCCTTGTAGCCGTCGAACGCCGCCTGCCACTGCGCATGGGTGAGCGGCGGGACGGTGCCGAGGATCGGATCCCACTCGACGATCGACAGCCCCGATTCGGTTAGGCGGGTGATGCCGCCGACGACGACGATCGCGAACACCATCGCCGCGACGACGAGCAGCCAGATCGCCAGCGCGCGCGGCGCGGCGCGGGACGGGGCGGCGGAAACGGAGAACGGCATGGCGGCCCTATAGCGGCGGCGGTCGCGCCGGTTCAATGCCGACAGGGCTGCGGCTTGTCGTCCGGCCGCCCGGCCATTAAATCCCGGGCATGAGCCACATGCACCAGATGCACCAGGGCGAGGCGCTGGAGGCGGCGGCCCGCACCACTTTGGAGCGCGCCGGCGAGCAATGGACCCCTATGCGGGCGCAGGTGTTCGGCGCGTTGTCGTCGTTCGATCGCCCCGCCTCGGCCTATGACATTGCGGAGTCGCTGTCGCGCGCCGAGGGCCGCCGCGTCGCGGCCAACAGCATCTATCGCATCCTCGATCTGTTCGTGGCGTCGAACCTGGCGCAGCGGGTCGAGAGCGCCAACGCCTATGTCGTCAACGCGCATCCGGCCTGCCGCCACGATTGCATCTTCCTCGTCTGCGACGAATGCGGGCAGACCACCCACGTCGACGACGACACGCTGACCGAGCGGGTGCGCGCCAGCGCGCGCGCGGCGGGTTTTCAGCCGATCCGGCCGGTGATCGAGGTGCGCGGGCGGTGCGCCGCCTGCGTCGCGCGACCGTCAACCACGCAATAAGCCGTTCAAGTTCGGCCGGATACGTCAAAACTGCTGCCTATTGGCAACAGGTGGCACCACGACCTATGACCGTCCGTTCACCACGGCTTCCCGTCGTAAAGGCATGCGCCTAGATGGAACGCACTGGAGTTTTGTAACCAATCATGTCCGAACGTCCCTCTACCCCGCTGCTCGATACCGTGCCGACGCCGCAGGCGCTGCGCAAGGTGAAGCCGGAGCAGCTCCGCCAGGTGGCGGACGAGCTGCGCGCCGAGATGATCTCAGCGGTCTCGGTCACTGGCGGCCATCTCGGCGCCGGGCTCGGCGTGGTCGAGCTGACGGTGGCGCTGCATTATGTGTTCAACACGCCCGAGGACGTGTTGATCTGGGACGTCGGCCACCAGGCCTATCCCCACAAGATTCTCACCGGCCGCCGCGACCGCATCCGCACGCTGCGCCAGGGCAAGGGCCTGTCGGGCTTTACCCGGCGCGGCGAGAGCGAGTTCGACCCGTTCGGCGCGGCGCATTCGTCCACGTCGATCTCGGCGGCGCTCGGCTTCGCGATGGCGAACAAGCTGGCGGGCAAGCCCGGCAAGGCGATCGCGGTGATCGGCGACGGCGCGATGTCGGCCGGCATGGCCTATGAGGCGATGAACAATGCCGAGGCGGCGGGTGAGCGCCTGATCGTCATCCTCAACGACAACGACATGTCGATCGCGCCGCCGGTGGGCGGCCTGTCGGCCTATCTGGCGTGGCTGGTCTCGTCCAAGCCGTTCCTCAGCCTGCGCGAAGTGGTGAAGCGGCTCGCCCGCCACCTGCCGCGCCCGCTGCACGAGGCGGCCAAGCGTGGCGAGGAATATGCGCGCGGCATGGCAATGGGCGGCACGTTGTTCGAGCAGCTCGGTTTCTATTATGTCGGCCCGATCGACGGCCACAATCTCGATCACCTGATCCCGGTGCTGGAGAATGTGCGCGACGCGGCCGAGGGGCCGTGCCTGATCCACGTCGTCACCAAGAAGGGCAAGGGCTACGCACCCGCCGAATCCGCCGCCGACAAATATCATGGCGTCCAGAAGTTCGACGTGATCTCGGGCGTGCAGGCCAAGGCGCCGCCGGGGCCGCCCGCCTATCAGAACGTGTTCGCGCAGCAGCTCGTCAAGGAGGCTGAGGCCGACGATCGCGTCGTCGCGATCACCGCGGCGATGCCGTCGGGCACCGGCCTCGACAAGTTCCAGAAGGCGTTCCCCGACCGCACTTTCGACGTCGGCATCGCCGAGCAACACGCGGTCACCTTTGCCGCCGGCCTCGCCGCGCAGGGGATGAAGCCGTTCTGCGCGATCTACTCGACCTTCCTGCAGCGCGCCTACGATCAGGTGGTGCACGACGTCGCCATCCAGAATCTGCCGGTGCGCTTCGCGATGGATCGCGCCGGGCTGGTCGGCGCGGACGGCGCGACTCACGCCGGATCGTTCGACATCGCCTATCTCGCCACCCTGCCCAACATGGTGGTGATGGCGGCGGCGGACGAGGCCGAGCTGACCCACATGGTCCACACCATGACCGCCTATGACGACGGCCCGAGCGCGGTGCGCTATCCGCGCGGCAACGGCACCGGCATCGGCATTCCCGAAACGCCGCAGCTGCTGGAGATCGGCAAGGGACGGATGGTGCGCGAGGGCAAGGCCGTCGCGATCCTGTCGCTCGGTACGCGGCTGGAGGAGGCGCTCAAGGCCGCCGACCAGCTCGATGCGATGGGCCTGTCGACCTCGGTCGCCGACCTGCGCTTCGCCAAACCGCTGGACGAGGCGCTGATCCGCCGCCTGCTGACGACGCACGACGTCGCGATCACGGTCGAGGAAGGCGCCGTCGGCGGCTTCGGCGCGCATGTGCTGACGCTCGCCTCGGACGAGGGGCTGATCGACGCGGGCCTCAAGCTGCGCACGCTGCGCCTGCCCGATCGCTTCCAGGATCATGACAAGCCCGAGCTGCAATATGCGGAGGCCGGTCTCGATGCGGAGTCGATGGTGGCGACGGTGCGCGCGGCGCTCCAGCGCAATTCCCCGGTTGGGCTGGGCATCGCCGGGTGATCCTGTCCGCATTGCCGGCAGTGATGGCGCTGCTGGCCACGTCGAGCGTCGCCGCTGCGCCGTCGACCGGCTCGATCACCGTCACCGTCGCGGGCGTCCGCTCCGCCGACGGGCTGATCCATGTCGACGTCTGCCCGCAGGCGAATTTCCTCCACGCCTGCCCGTGGTCGGCGACGGCGCCGGCACAGCGCGGCAGCGTCTCGGTCACGTTGCACGGCATTCCGGCCGGCCGCTATGCGGTGCAGGCGTTCCAGGATGCCAACGCCAATGGCGATCTCGATCGCGGCATGTTCGGCATCCCGAAGGAAGGCATCGGTTTCTCCAACGATGCCATGAACAAGCTCAAGAAACCGACCTTCGCCGTGGCGGCGTTCGATCACGGCACCGAGACGCAGACCATTCCGGTGCTGCTGCGCTACTTCCTCGATTGAACGCATGATCGCGCGCCTCGTCGCCCTCGCCTGTGCATGGCCGTGGCGGGTGCTGGGGCTGGCATTGGCGCTGACCTTGGGCGCGGCATGGTTCGCCGTCGGCCACATCGCGATGACGACCGACGCGACGACGTTGATCTCGCCCAAGGTCGCGTGGCGGCAGGCGGAAGAGCGGATGGACCGCGCCTTCCCCGCCAATGGCGATACGTTGCTGGTGGTGATCGACGGGGCCACGCCCGAGCGCGCCGAGGAGGCAGCGGCGGCGCTGACATCGAAGCTCGCGGCCGATCACGCCCACTTCCGCAACGTCTCGCGCCCCGATGGCGGCGATTATCTCGCGCGTGAGGGCCTGCTGCTCGGCTCGACCGAGAGCGTCACCGACACCACCCAGCGCTCGATCGACGCGCAGCCGTTCCTCGGCCCGCTCGCCGCCGATCCGTCGCTGCGCGGCATCGCCAACGCGCTCGGCACGATCCTGCAGGGGGTCGCGCGCGGCGATGCCTCGCTCACCATGATCGACACGCCGCTGGCGGGCCTGAGCAAGGCGCTCGCCGATCGACGCGCGGGGCGGCCGGCGGCATTTTCATGGACCGAATTGTTTGGTGGCGACGCGCCCAAACGACGGCTGATCCTGACGACGCCGGTGCTGGACTATGGCTCGCTGATGCCGGGCGAAGGCGCGAGTGCTGCGGCGCGCGCGGCGGCGGCTGCGCTCCGCCTTGATGCCACGCATGGCGTGACCGTCCGCATCACCGGATCGGTGCCGCTGTCGGACGAGGAATTTGCCAGCCTGTCCGATCACGCCTGGGAAATCGGCGTGGCAATGCTCGTGGCGATGCTGGTGACGCTCCGCCTCGCGACGCGATCGTGGCGGATCGTCGCGGCGATCCTGATGACCACCATCGCCGGGCTGGTCGTGACGAGCGCGCTGGGGCTGGCGGTGGTCGGCCGCTTCAACCTGATCTCGGTTGCGTTCATCCCCTTGTTCGTCGGGCTCGGGGTCGATTTCGGTATCCAGCTCAGCGTGCGCTTCCAGCATGAGCGGCTCGGCGCCGACGCCGCCATGGCGATGCGCGCCGCGGCGGCGGCGCTCGGGCCGTCCTTGCTGCTGGCGGCGGGCGCGGTGTGCCTCGGCTTCCTCGCCTTCCTGCCCACCGCTTATGTCGGCGTGGCTGAGCTCGGGCTGATCGCGGCGATGGGCATGGCGGTGGCGCTGGCGATGAGCCTCACTTTGCTACCCGCGCTGCTGATGCTGCTCGATCCCGGCCGGCCGCGCGCCGAGATCGGCTCGGCGGCGATGGCCCCGCTCGACGCGCTGCTGCATCGCCGCCGCCGCGCGGTGCTGGCGCTGTTCGGCCTGTCGATGCTGCTCAGCATCGCGGTGCTGCCGCTCGTCCGCTTCGATTTCAATCCGCTCCACCTGCGCAATCCCGACGGCGAGGCGATGGCGACGCTGGCGGACCTGATGCGCGATCCCGATCGCAACCCGAACGTCGTCGACATCCTCGTGCCGAATGCCGCGGCGGCGCACACGCTGCAGGCGCGGCTGGAGAAATTGCCCGAAGTGGGCGGCGTCATCACCGCCGAGACGTTCGTGCCGAAGGATCAGCCGGCCAAGCTCGCCGTGATCGACAATGCGCGCCTGCTGCTCGATCTGACGCTGAACCCGATCGCGCCCGTGCCACCGCCGACCGATGCGGACACGATCGCCGCGCTGCGCACCACCGCGGCGCAGCTTCGCGCCGCCCCCGGCAAGGGTGCGCCGCTTGCCCATGCGCGCGCGCTGGCGGCGGAGTTCGATACGCTTGCGGCCGCCTCGCCGGGCGCGCGTTTGCAGGCGCAGGATCTGCTGGTGCGCCCGCTCGCCACCACGCTCGATCAGCTGCGCGCGATCCTCACCGCCGGGCCGGTCAGCCTCGCCACCCTGCCCGCCGAGATACGCGACCGCTGGATCGCGCCCGACGGATCGATGCGGGTCGAGGCGATGCCGCGCGCGGGCGCCAACGACAATCGCGCGCTCGCCCAATTCACCCGCGCCGTGCTGAAGGACGCGCCCGACGCGACCGGCACCGCGGTATCGATGCAGGGCGCGGCCTCGACGATCGCGCAAGCCTTCGTCGTCGCCGGCATCCTCGCCTTCGTCGTCGTAAGCCTGCTGCTGCTGGCGGTGCTGCGCAACGTGAAGGAGGTCGCGTTCACGCTCGCGCCGGTGATCCTGTCGATCTTCCTGACGCTCGGCAGCTGCGTGCTGATCGGCCAGCCGATCAACTTCGCCAACATCATCGCCTTCCCGCTACTGTTCGGGGTCGGCGTCGCCTTCCACATCTATTTCGTGATGGCGTGGCGCGGCGGCGCGACCGACCTGCTCCAGTCGAGTCTCGCCCGCGCGATCTTCTTCTCTGCGCTCGCCACCGGCAGCGCGTTCGGCAGCCTGTGGCTGTCGCGCCATCCGGGCACGGCCAGCATGGGCAAGATCCTGATGATCTCGCTCGTCTGGACGCTCGTCTGCGCCCTGCTGTTCGAGCCGGCTCTGCTCGGCCCGCCCCAGCGCAAGCAAAGCTGAGGCGCCACGAAACCGTGCTCCTGCGAAAGCAGGAGCCCAGGGTCGCCGGCGCCACGCCCTCCGCTCTGGACTCCTGCTTTCGCAGGAGCACACCAAGCTCAGATCATTTTGCCGCCGCGTCGACCTGCTGGAGGCGCTTGGCGAGGCCGGCCGCGCCGCCGCTGGCGACGGTGCTGGCGAGATCGGAGCGCTGCACCGCCAGCTGGCTGACGCCGCCCGACACCACGTCAACGATCTTCCACGTCCCTTCGGCCTGATGGAGCTGGTAGAGCAGCACAGTGCCGTTGATCGTCGCCTTGACGATGCGGTTGGGGCCGCGCGTCGCCACCGTCGGATCAACGGCAAACTTCTCGCCGTCATAGCTCTTGAAGTTGCGCGCGAGGCTGACCGCCGAGTGGCGCGTCAGCGCCGCGATCGCCGCATTGCGATCTGCCGCCGATGCGCTCGACCAGCCGGGGCCGATCACCAGAGCGGCGATGCCCGGCATGTCGTAATAGCTGCGCACGACGCTTTCGAAGCGATCGGCGCGTGCGCCCGCGGCAAGCTTCTGCTTCATGATCGCGATCACCGCATCATCATAGGCGCCGATCCGCTGGGCGGCCTCGTCGGCGGCATGAGCGGGTGACGCGATTGCAACAGCGGCGGCGAAAATGGGCAAAAGGCTTGGATGCTGCATAGACCTTCCTAACTTGGTTCAGCGCCGGTTGTACGCCGGCGTCCGAATGGGGGCTGAACACCTGCCGTACCAAGGGGTTGCCCCCGCGGTGTAAGGCTGCCGTCAGGCAGGCGTAATAGCTGTCACAATGGCGTAATGCGACTTTCGCAATCGCGAAGAGGAAGTTAATGCACGGAACGATCGTCGCGGCGGGAGAAAATCCGGTGAAACTCATCCTCGCTCAGCCGCGTGGCTTTTGCGCCGGCGTCGTCCGTGCCATCGACACGGTGGACCGCGCGCTCGATCGCGTCGGCGCGCCGGTCTATGTGCGCCACGAGATCGTCCACAACCGCCACGTGGTCGACACGCTGAAGGCCAAGGGCGCCATCTTCGTCGAGGAGCTGGACGAGGTGCCGACCGGCGCCGTCACCGTCTTCTCCGCGCACGGCGTCAGCCGCGAGGTGCAGAAGAATGCCGAGGCGCGCGGCCTGCCCGTGCTCGACGCAACCTGCCCGCTCGTCAGCAAGGTTCACGCGCAGGGCCGGCGCTACGTCGCCAGCGGTCGTGCCTTGGTGATGATCGGCCATGCCGGCCATCCCGAGGTGGAGGGCACGCTCGGCCAGATCGACGGGCCGATCCATCTGGTCGCGACGGTCGAGGATGTCGCCGCGCTCGACATGCCGGACGATGCGCAGGTCGCCTACATAACCCAGACGACGCTGTCGGTCGACGACACGCGCGACATCATCGAAGCGCTGAAGACGCGCTTCACCGATCTGGTCGGCCCCGGCACCGCCGACATCTGCTACGCGACGCAGAACCGCCAGAATGCGGTGCGCGATCTGTGTGCGGCGGCGGACCTGCTGCTCGTCGTCGGCTCCGCCAACAGCTCCAATTCGAACCGCCTGCGCGAGATCGGCGTGGAGATGGGCAAGCCGTCCTATCTGGTCGCCGACGGCTCGGCGATCGACCCGATCTGGCTCGAGGGAGTCGAGACGGTCGGCCTCACCGCCGGCGCCTCTGCCCCCGAGGAATTGGTGCAGAGCGTCATCGCCGCCATCGCCGCGCTTCGCCCGATCACGGTCGAGACGCTCGATGGCATTGAAGAGAAGCTACAATTCCGCCTGCCACCGGCGCTGAACCGGCTGGCCCCGCGAACCGAAGCGGCCTAGGAGCGCTCCCTTATGGGTATTCCAATGAGTCAGGTGGCGCGGATCGGCGCCTATATCGTCGGCAAGCATGTGAAAGGCGTCGAGCGTTATCCGCTCGTGCTGATGCTGGAGCCGTTGTTCCGCTGCAATCTCGCCTGCAAGGGCTGCGGCAAGATCGATTATCCCGATTCGATCCTCAACCAGCGCCTGTCCTACGAACAGTGCATGCAGGCGATCGACGAGTGCGGCGCGCCGGTGGTGTCGATCGCGGGCGGCGAGCCCCTGCTCCACCGCGACATGCCGAAGATCGTGCAGGGCTATCTGGATCGCAAGAAGTTCGTGATCCTGTGCACCAACGCGCTGCTGCTGAAGAAGAAGATCGATCAGTACAAGCCGAACCCCGGCTTCACCTGGTCGATCCACCTCGACGGCGATCTGGGCATGCACGACAAGGCGGTCAGCCAGGACGGCGTGTACGAGGTCGCGGTCGAGGCGATCAAGCTCGCCAAGTCCAAGGGCTTCCGCGTCTCGATCAACACCACTTTGTTCAACGACGCCGATCCGGAGCGGGCGGCGAAGTTCTTCGACGACGTGACCGCGCTGGGCCTCGACGGCATCACCGTGTCGCCGGGCTACAGCTACGAGCGCGCGCCCGATCAGGACAGCTTCCTCAACCGCACCCGCACCAAGGAGCTGTTCCGCGGCATCCTCGCGCGCGGCAATGGCGGCAAGAAGTGGCCGTTCAGCCAGTCGACCCAGTTCCTCAACTTCCTGGCGGGCAACGAGGCCTATGCCTGCACGCCGTGGGGCAACCCGACGCGCACCGTCTTCGGCTGGCAGAAGCCCTGCTACCTGCTCGGCGAAGGCTATGTCGATACCTATCAGGAGCTGATGGAATCGACCGCGTGGGACGATTACGGCGTCGGCAATTACGAGAAGTGCCAGGACTGCATGGTCCATTCGGGCTTCGAGGCGACCGCGGTGATGGATACCGTGCGCCACCCGATCAAGGCGGCGCTGGTCGCGCTGCGCGGCGTCGACACGCAGAAGCCGATGGTCGAGGATATCAGCCTCGCCAATCAGCGGCGCGCGAAGGATGTATTCAACCTGAATGTCGAACATCAGCTTTCGCACATGAAGAAGGCCGGAAATCGCGTCGAGGTTCATTGATCCTCGACGCAAGGATTTCCTCCGAGTCGATCAAGTCGACTCGGGATCGATTGCTTCGACTCGGCGGCCTCTCATCATCGATCTTTTTCGATGTTGGTTTTTGGGCTTGAGTTTCAACCACTTCGCTGCGGCGTCATTATTGCGCCGCGCGACCGTCTTGGAACGGTAAGGCGTCGGGCCTAGCGGGTGGCTGCCGGCGACCCGGGCGCGATCGACGCCCGGGCGCGACAGGCAAGCAGGAGCCCTGATGCCATGTTCAAGATCGCCTTTGCCGGCGCGGCGTTCGCCGCAGCCGCCTTTGCCATGCCCGCTTTCGCCCAGGATCGCATGCCCGTGACGGCGCGCGTGCGGGTGGCCGACATCGACCTGTCCTCGCCCACGTCGCGCGCGCTGCTGATCGCGCGCGTCCACCGCGTGGCGGCGATTGCGTGCCGCGCCGAAACCCCCGCGCTGCGCGAAGCCACCGACCGCGACCGCTGCCTCCGCGAGATGGAAGCAAGCAGCCGCATCCAGCTGCCCGCGCTCGGCCGCCCGCCCGTCCAGCAGATCGCGCTGGCCACGCGCTGACGCGAACCCGACGTCACGCCGAACGATACGGATGACACTGTGATTCTCGTTCCCCGGCGAAGGCCGGGGCCCAGGGCTGCGAACGTTGTCGCCTGAAATCCTGGGCCCCGGCCTTCGCCGGGGAACATCTTTTCACTGAAATGCCGCCTCTCGTCGGCGCCGCTGGCAAGGCCGTGAACTCATAACCCGCTTGGTAACGAACGGCCGGACATGGGCGGGCGCTGCACTCACACTTCCGTCATCCCGGACTTGATCCGGGATCCAGCTTCTTCCTCCTTTGTGGGTTAAAAAAAAGCGGGACCCCGGATCAGGTCCGGGGTGACGGTAGATTATGGGCGCGGATTTGTGGGGGCGAAGCCGACCCGCAGCCCCGAAGCCTACCGCCTAGTAAGCGCGCGCCACCGCAAACTCGACCGCCTCGACCAACGCCGCCTTGGCCTTGCTCGCGGGCATCGGGCCGAGCGCGTCGATCGCGCGCTGGCCGTAATGGCGCGCGCGCGTCAGCGTATCGGCGATCGCGCCGGAGGCCACCAGCAATTCGTTGGCGTAGGCCAGATCGGCATCGCTCGTCCGCCGCCCCTCGATCGCATCGCGCCAGAAACGCCGCCCGGTCTCGTCGGCGCGGGCATGGGCGAGGATCACCGGCAAGGTGACCTTGCCGTCGCGGAAATCGTCGCCGGCATCCTTGCCCATCGTCGCCCCGTCCGACGCATAGTCGATCGCGTCGTCGACCAATTGGAAGGCGATGCCGAGATTGCGGCCATAGGCATCGAGCGCCTCCTCGCATGCCTCGTCGCGCTCGGCGACGACTGCGGCGATGCGGCAGGCGGCGGCGAACAGGGCCGCGGTCTTGGCGCCGATGATGTCGAGATAGCGCGCCTCGCTCGTCTCGATCCGGCGTTGCGCGGTGAGCTGGTTGACCTCGCCCTCGGCGATCACCGCGCTGGCGTTCGACAGGATCTTGAGGACGCGCAGGCTGCCATCCTCGACCATCAGCTCGAACGAGCGGCTGAACAGGAAATCGCCGACCAGCACGCTCGCGGGATTGCCCCAGATGATGTTGGCGGTGCGCCGGCCGCGGCGCAGGCCCGAACCGTCGACGACGTCGTCGTGCAGCAGGGTGGCGGTGTGGATGAACTCGACGCAGGCCGCCAGCTTGTGGTGGCGCGTGCCCTGGTAATCGAGCAGCCGCGCGCAGGCGAGCGTCAGCATCGGCCGCATCCGCTTGCCGCCGCCGGCGATCAGGTGGCCGGCCAGTTCGGGGATCAGCGGCACGTCGGACTGCATCCGCGCCAGGATGACGCTGTTGACCTGGTTCAGGTCAGCCGCGACCAGCGCCATGATCGGGTCGAGCGACGGCGCGGTCGTGCGGCGGAGGGGCGTTACCGTAGCCATCCCGCGCCTTTGTCGCGCGCGCGCCACAAAGGCAAGCGCGCGCGGCTTGCGTTGGGGCCACCCAGCCCGCAAAGCGCGGCGAAACGATAGAGGCACGACGATGGCTGACGCGCAGCTCGACGAATATCGGCAAAGCATCGACAATATCGACGCGGCGCTGATCTTCATGCTCGCCGAGCGGTTCAAGGTGACGCAGGCGGTCGGCCGCTACAAGGCGACGCACGCTCTGCCGCCGGCCGATCCGTCGCGCGAGGCGGCGCAGATCGCCCGGCTGCGCCAGCTCGCGCAATCGGCCAAGCTCGACCCGGATTTTTCCGAGAAATTCCTGCGCTTCATCATCGACGAGGTGATCCGCCACCACGAACATGTACGCGACACCGTCGGCTGAGCAGCCCGCAGCCGGCGCTACATCAGCCCCAGCGCGCGGAAGCTGGTGGTGCCCTCGGCGGCGAAGATCAGGTGATCGAGCAGCGAAATGCCGAGCGAGCGAGCGAGGGTCGCCAGCCGCCGGGTAACCGCGATGTCGGCGGCGCTCGGCTCGGTCGATCCGGCGGGGTGATTGTGCGCGATCACGATCGCCCACGCATCGACCTCCAACGCCTGGCGGAACAGCTGGCGCATCGGCACCTCCACCTCCGAACAGGAATGGCCGCCGAAATAGGTCCGCGCCACCATCCGGCGCCGCGCGTCGAGGAACACGACGCCGAAGCGCTCGCTCGCCTGGCCGGCGAAGCCCGGCGCGAGCATGCGGATCGCGGCCGCATCGTTCGCCACGGTCTCGCCCCACACCCCCTGCCGGTCGCCCACGCATCACCTCCGCCCGCATCGTCCCGCGCGCGGCGAGAAGAATCAAAGCGGAACGAATCCGATACTGCCGGACCTTCCATCCGTTTCGGCGCAAACAGCCGATGCTTGGCGTGTCGCGTCGGACGCGGCATAAGCGCGGCCGCATGCCAGCCACCGCCCCGCATTACGAACAGCCCTATCTCGATCTGCTGCGCCAGGTGTGGGAGCATGGCGACGAGCGGCTCGACCGCACCGGCATCGGCACGCGCTCGCTGTTCGGCGCGACGATGCGGTTCGATCTGCGCGACGGCGCGGTGCCGTTGCTCACCACTAAGCGCGTGGCGTGGAAGGTGGCGGCGCGCGAGATGCTGTGGTTCCTCAGCGGATCGACCAACATTCGCCCGCTGGTCGCGGAGAAGGTCCATATCTGGACCGACTGGCCGCTCGACCGCTATCGCCGCGAGACCGGCAAGGCGATCGACCGCGACGCATTCGAGGCGCGCATCCTCGCCGACGATGTCTTCGCCGAGCAGTATGGCGATCTCGGCCCGGTCTATGGCAAGCAGTGGGTCGACTGGCCGCGCTACGAGGCGGCGGACGAGCCCGGTTTGTATCGCCGCGCCGCCGGACACAACCAGATCGCGGCGCTGGTCGAGGGGCTGCGCACCAACCCGGCGTCGCGTCGCCACATCTTCACCGGCTGGAACGTCGACGAGCTCGACCGGATGGCGCTGCCGCCCTGCCACATGACCTACCAGTTCCACGTCAGCGGCAACCGCCTGTCGGGCATGCTGTGGCAAAGGTCGTGCGACCTCGGCCTCGGCTTCGCCTTCAACGTCTTCTCGGCGGCCCTGCTGATCGCGATGCTGGCGCAGCAATGCGATCTGGAGCCGGGCGAGCTGGTGTGGAGCGGCGGCGACGTCCACCTCTACCTCAACCACGCGCATCTGGTGGAGGAGCAACTCGCGCGCACCCCCGCCGGCGCGCCGAAGCTCGCGCTGACGCGCCGCCCGTCGAGCATCTTCGACTATCGCATCGAGGATATCGCCATCAGCGACTATTTCCCGCAGGCCCATATCGCGGCGCCGGTCGCGGTATGAGGATCGTTCGACGGGGCGCCCCCGCGCTCATGCTGGTCGTGGCCGCGTGCGTGCCGCCCGCCAAGCCGCCGCCGAAGCACGTCGCGCCTCCGCCGAAGGCGGCGCCCGCACCCGTGCCGCCGACGCCCGCGCAGACCGATTGGCGCGATATCCCGCTGACGCCCGGCACGTGGCGCTACATGCCGGGCAGCGACGGATCGTCGGCGGGCTATGGCGCGGCCGGTGCCGCCCTGTTCACGATCCGCTGCCGGCCTGCGACACACGAGATCGTGCTTGCGCGCCCGACAGCGACGGCCGGGCCGATGACGGTCCGCACATCCTATGCGGAGCGGACGATCGCGACGCGCGCCGGCACGGGCGGCGTGGCGGAGGCGACGCTGGCCGCGCGCGACCCGTTCCTCGACCAGATCGCGTTCAGCCGCGGCCGCGTCTCGATCGCGTTGGCGGGCACGCCGACCCTGTACCTGCCCGCCTGGGCCGAGCCCGCGCGCGTCATCGAGGATTGCCGCTAAAACACGCGCGGTCCAACACCCGTTTGTGGTGAGGAGAGGCTGAGCCTGTCGCAGGCTCGTCTCGAACCACGCGGCGCATGCCCCTTCGAGACGGCACTTCGGCAGGCTCAGTGCCTCCTCAGGGCGAACGGATCGGACGAATCCACGCAACGTCGAGATCCGGAACCCGCGCCCTGCCCCGCCGGTTTTTCCACCGGCAGGACAGGAGGCGGCGATGATCCGCAAATTGAAATCGGGCGAATACCGGCTCTATTCGCGCAAGGTCGATCCCAAGACGGGCAAACGCCGCAACCTCGGCACCTTCCCTGATCGTGCCGGTGCCGAGAAGCACGAGCGCGACGTCCAATATTTCAAACGCCACTGATCCGATGGCGACCCGCCCGCTTGCTCAGTAGCGCCAGCTCGTCAGGTCGGCGCCCTTGGGCGCGGTTTCCTGGATGCGCTTCATGATGATCGGCAGGTACATCCAGTTATAATGCAGCCGCGAATAGGCGTTGCTCGCCTGATGGTCGCCGTTCCAGCAATGCTCGGCGCGGTCGCCATAATCGACCGATCCGCCATAGGCCGGCTGCAGTTTCTCCAGCGTATCCTGCGCGAAATAGACCGCGTTGGTCAGGAAATAAGTGTCGGCCGAGCCGACATAGATATGCAGCTTGCCCTGCAATTTCGGCGCGAGCGTCTTCCAGTCGCGCTCGACGATGTGGGTCAGGTCGAAATGCTCGCGCCAATAGGCCGCGGTGGCGGGATCGATCACGCCGGTCGCCTTGTCGAAGATCGGCTGGGGATAGCCGTCGGCGCCCATCGGCCCGAACACCGCCTGCCAGATGTCATACTGGCCGCCCGAGCGCGTCTTGTCGCCCATCACCAGCTCCATGATATTCTCGTCGCGCTGGGTGGCGATGTTCTGGCCGAGATAGTCGCGCATCGCGATGCGCTCGTTGCGCACCGCCACGCCCTGCTCGAAGAAGGCGTTCTTGTCCTTGTAGAGGGCGATCGTGGTGTAGGCGCGGAAGTCGATCGGATCGGGGCAGGCGATGAACGCGCCATTGTACATGTCCGGGTAGAAGACCTGCGTCGCCATCGCCTCCCACCCGCCGGTCGAGCCGCCATAGGTGAAGCGCGCCCAGCCTTGGCCGATGCCACGGAAGCGCTTCTCGATCTCGGGGATCAGCTCCTTGTTGATCGCATCGCCATAGGGCCCGAGATTGGCCGAATTGACCGCATAGCTGTCGTCGAAGAACGGATTGGCATGCTCGATCTGCACGACGAGGAAGCGCGGGAAATCCTTCGCGATCCACTTCTGGTAATTGGCGTAGCTCTCCTGCTGCTGGATGCGGTTGTAGCCGGCGAGGTGGAAGCGCTCCGAATAATCGGGCTTCAGGGTCGGGTCGGGCGGGCTCTCGCGCCAGCCATCAATGCCTTCGGGGAAGTGGCCGTGATTGACCATCAGCGGGAAGTGCGCTTGCGGATGCTCGGCAAAGCCCGCCGGCAGCAGCACATAGGCGCCGAGATAGGTCGGCCGGCCCCAATATTTGGTCAGCAGCGCGCTCTGGATGCGGATATGCTTGACGAACGGCGTGTCGGCGGGCGGCGTCACCGCCGGCATCACCGCGTCGAGCGAGAGCGTCAGCGGCGCGGCATTCGGCCCGAGATGCACGCGCACCGGCTTCGAATAGAGGTTGCCCGGCTTGCGCTCCCAATGCTGGCCCTCGCCCATGTCCGGCGCCAGCTTCACCGCCGGGCCGGTAGCGCGATGGAACGTCTCGTAGCGGTTGAGCACCGCCTGCACGCTGTAATCGCCCTCGGGTAGATCGGCCAGCTCGACCGGCCAGCCCTTGGTCTCCGCCCCCATCGTCGTCGGCGTGGCGGGCGCCCAGCCGTCGACCGTCTTGCCGAAGATATAGGCCGAGCGCAAAGGCGCCTCGAGCGCGACCTGCTTGCGCGGCTCGGGCGACGGCTTGGGCGTGACGATCAGGATCAGCCGCCCGTCGAGCGGCCTGGCGCTGACCGCCGCTGGGAACTGCACAGAGACGGTGTTGGCCGGCAATGCCGCCCCGATCTGCCCCGCCAGCATCGATGCCGCCAGCAACGCCGCGCCCAGTTTCCGGATCATGCCGCCCCCCTTCACCCCTGAAAGCGTGAGAATGGACGCATCGTCGCGCTTTAGGCAAGGGGCGTTGCCGCGGCTTTCGGCTTCGCTCGTGCCGAGCGACATCGAAGCACGGGCCGGAAGCGGCGCCCCTTCGACTTCGCTCAGGGTGAACGGGCTCAAATCCTAGCTGGCAAAAGCTGCCGCCACCTCACCGGAAGGATTACCGACAAACATTCCCGTCACCCCGGACCTGTTCCGGGGTCCACCGCGAGGCAAGCGACCCGCGCGGGATCGAGCACCGGATCCTTGGAAACCCCTCCTCGGTCATCCTTCCTCGCCCCGTAGACCCCGGAACAAGTCCGGGGTGACGAAGTGTCATCTGCGGGCCATTCCTTCGTCACCCCGGCCTTGAGCCGGGCTCCCGCTCACCATCGCGTATGAAGAAGAAGCTGGATCCCGGATCAGGTCCGGGATGACGGAAGAGTGGCCGCTTTCGCCCCAATTGCGGACGTTCGGCCGCCCGTCATGCTCGATCGTAGTTAGCTCTGAGAAGACCGCAATCTTGCGATGAACCATGCCGCAGCGACGATCGGAATACCCAACAAAACGGCGTTGACCGCCGCACGTGGAACCAGGTTGGCGGGAGTGGTCGCCAAGCCCAGCAATTTAAAATAACCCCATAGGAACGCCGTCCAGCTTGCCCATAAGGCTGATGTTGAAGGCAGATAGCGGTGGCGCCACCATATCAAGGCGCTGCAGCCGACAACGCCGACTGCGAGAACCGCCGATCCGAAGATCATTAACGATCCACTTAGATCATCCATGCTGTGATGATCTCAATCCACAGAACTATGTCAATGGCCGCTTCCCACCACTTCTAGTCGTTCGCGGACAGACCGAAGCGCTGCCGTTTGCGAGACCACGACTTTGTTCGCCGCCGGCGAACGCGATCCCGTCACCCCGCGACGGGCAGCTTGATCGATCCGTCCTCGTGATGCTCGATCGGGCCGTAGGCGAGCACCGTCTCCAGCGTCATCGGCGCGTAGAGATGCGGGAACAGCTGGCCGCCGCGCGACGGCTCCCACCGCACCGCCTCGCCCAGCGCGTCGAGATCGACCGCGGCCAGCGCGAGGCCGGGCTGGCCGGCGAAATGCTTGTCGAGCGTCTCCGCCACCTGCGCCGCGGTCGACAAATGGACATAGCCGTCCGCCAGGTCGACGGGCGCGCCGGCGAAGCTGCCGTCGCGCTCCAGCGTTTCCAGCTGGTCGGCGGTGAGGATCTTGTAGGCGACGCTGTCGGGCATGCTCACTGGCCGGATGCCACCAGCGAGAAGGGCGCACCCGCCGGATCGAGGAAGTTCGCGATCCACTGGCCACCCGGCACTTCCATCGGTCCGTTCATCAGCTTGGCACCACCCTTGTTCGCGCGTTCGACCGCCGGCCCCAGCGCCGCGACCGAGAAATAGAACATCCAGAACGGGTGCGGCGCGTCGGCATTGGTCATCATCCCGCCAATGTCGCGCGTCGCCTCGGCCGGACGGAACATCTGGTAGGTGCCCGCCGGGCCCATATCCAGCCCCTCGCCTTTCTCCCAGCCCAGCAATTCCTCATAGAAGCCCCACGCCGCATCCGCGTCGCTGCTGTGCAGTTCGTGCCAGCCGCACCGCCCCGGCGTGGTGGGATCGGGCGTCTCGATGCCGTCGTCGGGCGCGATCGGCGCGATGATCGCGAACACCGCCCCTTGCGGATCGGCGAGCACCGCGAAGCGGCCGATACCGGGAATGTCGGCAGGCTCGCGGTGGATCGTCCCGCCGAGCGAGATGGCGATATCGGCGATGGCATCGCAATCGTCGATCGCGACATAGCCGACCCAGCTTTGCGGCGCGCCGTCGGGCATGGCCGACGTCAGCCCGGCATTGCGCACGCCATCCGCCAGGAACAGCCGGTAATCGCCGTCGGGCATGCCCGACGGCTCGATCGTCCAGCCGACCACGTCGGTGTAGAAGGCCTGCGCGGCGTCGAGATCGGACGCCATCAGCTCGTACCAGCAGAAATTGCCGTGCCAGGACATTGTCGCGCTCCCCTCCCGAGTCGTTCGGGCGAGTCTACGCCTGTCGCGTGACGCAGGCACGTGCGGCGGTTATGCCTCCAACATCGTCATCCCCGCGCCGGCGGGGATCCATATGCCGAGCGGTCGCAAAATACGCCGTTCGCCCTGAGGAGAGGCTGAGCGAAGCCGAAGCCTCGTCTCGAAGGGCATGTGCTTCGAGACGGCATTTCGACTGCGCTCAATGCCTCCTCAGCACGAACGGGGGGTGGATCGCCTCAAGATCAGATGGTGAGCCGCCCACCGCGAAGCCCGGTTCAGGCCTCGCCGCCGTCGCTCAGATCCTCGTCGGTGTCGCCGTCGACCTGCGGGTCGATCTCGGGCGAGATCGCGTCGATCTCGCCGCGGACGTCGGCTTCGGCCTCCTCCTCGGCCTCCTCGATCCGCGCGGCGGCGACGACATGCTCGCCGTCGGCCACCTGGAACAGCCGCACGCCGGCCGAGCCGCGCCCGATCACGCGCGTGTCGCCGACCGACATGCGGATCAGTTTCGCCTGATCGGTGACGAGCATCAGTTGCTCGCCCGAATGCGCCGGGAAGCTCGCGACGACCGCGCCGTTGCGCTTGAGATTGTCGATGTTGGTGATGCCCTGCCCGCCGCGGCCGATGCGGCGATATGCGTAGGCGGACGAGCGCTTGCCATAGCCGTTGGCGCAGACGGTGAGGATGAACTCCTCCTTCGCCGCCATCTCGTCGATGTCGGCCTGCGACAGCGTGCCCTCGCGATCGCCTTCCTTCCACGGCGCCTGCCGCAGATAGGCCTCGCGCCGCTCGGTATCCTGATCCCACGGCGTGCCGTGCAGGATCGAGAGCGAGATCACCTCGTCGTCGCCCAGCAGCCGCGCGCCGCGCACGCCCGCCGAGGTGCGGCTCTGGAATTCGCGCACGTCGGTGGCGGAGAAGCGGATCGCCTTGCCGTTGCGCGTGGCAAGCAGGACGTCGTCCTCCTCGGTCAGCAGCGACACGCCGATCAGCCGGTCGGACTGGTCCTCGCTTTCGTCGTCGGTGCCGAAGCGCATCGCGATCTTGCCGGCGGCGCGGATGTTGGTGAAGGCATCCATCGAGTTGCGGCGCACCAGCCCCTTGGCGGTGGCGAACATGATGTGGAGCTTGCCCCACTCATCCTCATTCTCCGGCAGCGGCAGCACGGTCGAGATCGTCTCGCCCGGCGCCAGCGGCAGGAGGTTGTTCATCGAGCGGCCCTTCGCCTGCGGCGCGCCTTCGGGCAGGCGATAGACCTTCAGGCGATAGACCTTGCCCGCGGTGGAGAAGAACAGCACCGGCGTGTGCGTCGAGGTGACGAACAGCTTGGTGATCGCATCCTCGTCCTTGGTCGACATGCCCGAGCGGCCCTTGCCGCCGCGCGCCTGCGTGCGGAACGACTGTAGCGGCGTGCGCTTGATGTAGCCGCCGAGCGTCACGGTCACGACCATGTCCTCGCGCTCGATCAGATCCTCGTCGTCGATATCGTCGCCCGCGGGCGCGATCTCGGTGCGGCGCGGGGTGGCGAAGCCGGCGAGGATCGCGTCGAGCTCCTCCTCCATCACGTCGTACAGGCGGCTGCGGTTGCCGAGGATCTCCAGCAGCTCGCCGATCGAGCCGGCGAGCGTCTTCAGCTCGTCGCCGATCTCGTCGCGGCCGAGCGCGGTCAGGCGATGCAGCCGCAGATCGAGGATCGCGCGCACCTGCGCCTCCGACAGGCGATACACGTCGCCCGTCACCTCTTCCTCGACCGCCTCGACCAGCCGGATGTAGCTGGCGATCTCGGCGATCGGCCATTCGCGCGCCAGCAACGCGCCACGCGCCTCGGCCGGCGAGGCCGAGCGGCGGATGATGCGCACCACCTCGTCGAGGTTGGTCACCGCGACGACGAGGCCCAGCAAGATATGCGCCCGTTCGCGCGCCTTCAGCAGCTCGTATTTCGAGCGGCGGGTGATGACCTCCTCGCGGAACTGGACGAACGCCTCGATGATATCCTTGAGCGACAGGATTTCGGGGCGGCCGCCGCGCAGCGCGAGCATGTTGGCGGGGAAGCTGGTCTGCGCCTGCGTGTGGCGCCACAATTGGTTCAGCACCACCTCGGGCGTCGCGTCGCGCTTCAGGTCGATGACGATGCGCACGCCGAACCGGTTCGATTCGTCGCGAATGTCGCTGACGCCCTCGATCCTTTTGTCCTTGGCGGCGTCGGCGATGCCCTCGACCAGCCCGGCCTTGCCGACCTGATAGGGGATTTCGGTCAGCACGATCGAGCGACGGTCGCCGCGTCCTTCCTCGACCACATGGCGCGAGCGCATGATGATCGAGCCGCGGCCGGCGGTGTAGGCGTTGCGCGCCCCGCCGCGGCCGAGGATCAGCGCGCCGGTCGGGAAGTCCGGCCCCGGCACGATCTCGATCAGTTCCTCGTTGGTGATGAGCTCGCCGCCGCGCACCTGCCGCGCGATATACGCCTTGCAGGCGGCGATGACCTCGCCGAGGTTGTGCGGCGGGATGTTGGTCGCCATGCCGACGGCGATGCCGCCCGCGCCGTTGACCAGCAGATTGGGGAAGCGCGCCGGCAGCACCAGCGGCTCGTCGCGCGAGCCGTCATAGTTCGGGCCGAAATCGACCGTGTCCTTCTCGATATCCTCGAGCAGGGTCATCGCCGATTTGGCCAGCCGCGCCTCGGTGTAGCGCATCGACGCCGGCATATCCGGGTCCATCGATCCGAAATTGCCCTGGCCGTCGATCAGCGGCAGCCGCATCGACCAATCCTGCGCCAGCCGCGCCAGCGCCATGTAGATCGCGGAATCGCCGTGCGGGTGGTAATTGCCCATCACGTCGCCGACGATCTTGGCGCATTTGCGATACGGGCGGCCGGGGACGAACCCGCCCTCCTGGCTGGCGTACAGGATGCGGCGATGCACCGGCTTCAGCCCGTCGCGCACGTCGGGCAATGCGCGCGAAACGATCACGCTCATCGCGTAATCGAGGTAGCTCGACTTCATCTCGTCGACGATGTTGATGGGCGAGATGTCGCTGCCGGGGACGGCAGGCGTTGTCGTGGCCAATGCGGTGTTCCGATGCTGGTTGCGAATGGGCTGGCCGATCGGCCTGCACCGCCCCTATCTAGTCGTTGCGGGCACGAAAAGCCACCCCGCGCGTAGGTGCGTGCGCCTGCGCCCGCGCGTAGTAGAGAGGATCAAGCCGTTGGACCTGACCGGATTGTTCCAGGTGTCCACCCTTCCGGGGCTCGCCAAGGACATCCAGCTCGCGATGGCGCCGGTGTTCCTGCTGACCGGCATCGGCTCGCTGCTCATCACGCTCACCAACCGGCTGGCGCGGATCGTCGATCGCGCGCGCTGGATCGAGGAGAATCTGGCGCCGCGCGGCGAGGCGCGCCGCGCCGATCAGGTGCGCGAGATGCGCCTGCTCGACCGGCGTATGCGCATCGTCAACAATTCGATCATGCTCGTGACGGCGAGCGCGGTGTGCATCTGCACCGTCGTCGCGGCGATGTTCCTGCTGCGGCTGGCGGGGTTCGGCTTCGCGCGGACGCTGTCGATCGTGTTCGCGCTGTCGCTGTGCCTGCTGATCGCCGGGCTGGCCCTGTTCATCCACGAAGTACGGATCGCGGTCCGCGCGATCGCCATCCGCGACGAATTGCTCGAGCGGGATTGAGGCGGGTCGCTATTGATCGTCATCCCCGCGCAGGCGGGGATCCATTGGCCGAGCGGTCGCTCGATGATCGCGGCGGCTGCGTGAATGGATTCCCGCCTTCGCGGGAATGACGGCGATATACGCCCCCCCAAAACAGAAGAAGGGCCGCCAGGGCTCTCGCCCCGACGACCCTCCCTACATGGGTCAGCGGCCGGATTATTCGGCCCGGGAGACCCCGGCGCCCGATCCTCGGATGAGGATCAGTGGCGCATCCCCCGAACGAACTGAACCGACCCCCAAGCTGAACCATGAGACATCGGATCACCTCCTTTCGCTAAGTTGCAAATGCGCCCGGCGGGCCCGGTGAAACCGGATCGCTAGGGCAAGCCCTCATATCGTACTTCGCGCATGAAACGGAAGGGGTTCGCACACCCCTCGCCGCAAAATCACCAGCGATGCGGACCGGGGCGATAATAGCCCCGCCCGTAATAACCCGGCCGTCCATAATAGCGCGGATAATAGTAATTCCGATAGTAATAGACGTGATACGGATAGGGCCGATAAGTCCAGCGACCGCCGTAAAACGCCCACGGCCGATACCAATCGGGCGCGGCATAGATATATTCGGGCCCATCATAGTAGAAGGTCGGCGCATTGCCGCGCGTGACGAAGCCCGGCGGGCAGCCGGGGCTGGTCGCGCGATTGCCATTGTCGGCGATCGCCGCACCCGCGCCGGCACCGGCGACGCCGCCGATGATCGCGCCCGGCGTATGGCCGCCGCGCCCGCCGATGCCCGATCCCACCAGCGCGCCGAGCAGGCCGCCGATCACCGCGCCGGCGGCGGTATCGCCATGGCTCTTGACGCACCAGCGCTGCGCCCAATCCTCGGCATAGGCCTCGTAGCGCTGGTCGGCCACGGTATCGGGCGCATAGCCCTGCTGCGGCTGGTAACCGGGCGGAGGCGGCGGCGGCTGCGAACCGTCATAGCCCGGCGGCGGGGGCGGAGGCGGCGGCGCGGCCTGCTGGTTGCCATAGGCCTGATTGGGCGCACCGTTCGGATAGCCCTGCTGCGGCTGATAACCCTGATTGTACCCCGGCGGCGGGGCCTGATAGCCTTGCTGATACCCCTGCTGGTAGCCTTGCTGATAGGCCGGCGGCTGGCCGTTCGGCTGCTGCTGATAGGGCTGGGCATTCTGATAGGGCTGGCCGTTCTGATAGCCCTGGTCCTGCGGATAGGCATTCGGATCGGCATTCTGCGCGGACGCCGCCGACAGCGCGACCGGCGAGATCGCCACCGACAGGCCCGTCGCCAGCAGGGCCGCCTGTTTCATCATTCCTCGTGTCATCGGCGTTCAGACCCTCAAAAAATCCCTCTCGGGTGACGGTGAAATCGGTCACCGCGCCTTAACGCAGACTGAGCGCATTTCGCCGCCCGCACGGCGCATAGATCGGCCCGCCGACAGCGCGAACAGATCATGAACATTTTGCTTGCAAAGTAGGAATTGGTGGGTCAGATGGCACGACTCCACGCTTGCGATCAGGAGTTCCCGCCATGACCCACGTCGCCGATCCGCACATGCCTCCGCGCAGCCTCGCGCCGGTGCGTCGTCGGGCGGACGCGTCTCGGCGATCCGCAAGCGGGAGGAAGCGCATCCACCCCCGACGTAGCGTTACCTTTGTCACCTTCCGGCGGCGGGCCCATGCCGGGGTCGGGTCACGAAGCCGCGGGCAGCCATAACCCACCGTCACCCCGGACCTGATCCGGGCTCCACTTTCGTTCACCGATAAGGCAAGAAGAAGCTGGATCCCGGATCAAGTCCGGGATGACAGCGAGGAAGGCGGTTTTCGCCCCAATTGCGGACGTTCGGCCGCCCGTCATGCTCGATCGTAGTTAGCTCTGAGAAGACCGCAATCTTGCGATGAACCATGCCGCAGCGACGATCGGAATACCCAACAAAACGGCGTTGACCGCCGCACGTGGAACCAGGTTGGCGGGAGTGGTCGCCAAGCCCAGCAATTTAAAATAACCCCATAGGAACGCCGTCCAGCTTGCCCATAAGGCTGATGTTGAAGGCAGATAGCGGTGGCGCCACCATATCAAGGCGCTGCAGCCGACAACGCCGACTGCGAGAACCGCCGATCCGAAGATCATTAACGATCCACTTAGATCATCCATGCTGTGATGATCTCAATCCACAGAACTATGTCAATGGCCGCTTCCCACCACTAACGGACGTTCCTAGGCCTGCCGGAGCGCTGCCCCGCGCACACCCTACCGCGCGTTGCCGGTCCAGCGATCCATCCAGCCGAACACCTCGGCATACCATTGCAGGCTGTTCTTCGGCTTCAGCACCCAGTGATTCTCGTCGGGAAAGACGATCAGCCGCGACGGGATTTCGCGCCGCTGGAGCGCGGTGAAGGCGGCGATGCCCTGCGTGTAGGGGATGCGGAAATCCTTCTCGCTGGTGATGACGAGCTGCGGCGTCTTCCAGTCGGCGACCTTGTTGACCGGGTTCCATCGCTCGAACTCGGCCGGCGCATCATAATAAGGATGGCCGCCATGCTCCCATTCGTCGAACCACAATTCCTCGGTTTCGTAGGCCATGGCGCGGGCGTCGAACACGCCGTCATGCTGAACGATGCACTTGAAACGGTCGGGCCAATTGCCCTCGATCCAGTTCATCATATAGCCGCCATAGGATCCGCCCGCCGCGCAGGCATTCGCGCCGTCGAGGAAGTCGAATTTCTCGGTCGCGGCCTTCAGCCCGGCCTTGAGATCAGTGAGCGGCCGCCCGCCCCATTCACGGTTGATCGCGTCGGTGAAGGCCTGGCCGTAGCCGGTCGATCCGTGGAAATCGACCGAGACCACCGCATAGCCATGCCCCGCCCATGCCGACGGATTCCAGCGATACGACCAGCTGTCGTTGAAGCTGCCCTGCGGCCCGCCATGGACGAGGAAGGCGATCGGCGCCTTGGCGCCGGCGGGCAGGCTCGCCGGGCGGACGGCGAAGCCCCATACCGTATCGCCCTGCGCGCCCTTGAACGAGAAGCGGCTGACCTGCCCCCATTCGACCCCGGCGAGCCGCGCGGCATTCTGCGATGTCAGGCGCGTCGCGGCGGCCGAACCGTCCCACCGCCAGATGTCGGCCGGCGCGGTCAGGCTGTCGAGCGTGTAGACGAAGCCGCCCTTGGGCAAAGCCGCCACATTGGCGGCATGGCCCGCGCCGGTGATGCGGTGGACCTTGCCGTCGGCGACGTCGACGCGGAATACCGGCACGTCGAGCGTGTCCTCGGCGGTGACGAACAAAGCGCGCGAATCGGGCGCCCACGCGATCGATTCGACCGAGCGATCCCAGCTTCCGGTGAGCATCCGCACCGCGCCGGTCGCGATCTCGCGCAGCATCAATATCTGACGATCGGCCTCGTAGCCCGGCCGTTGCATCGCCACCCACGCGAGCCAGCGGCCGTCGGGCGACACGGTCGGCAAAGTGTCGGTCGCCTTGTTGTCGGGCGTGAGGTTGATCGGCGGGGTCGTGCCGTCGGCGGGCGCGGCGAAGATGTCGAGGTTGGTCGAGGTCGATTCGATCCGCCCCGCCTCGCGCAGCGCGAAATAGACCATGCGGCCGTCACGGCTCCACGCAATCTGCTCGCCGCCCGCGCCGGGCTGCTGCGGCGTGTCGCCGACCAGCCCGCCCTCGATCGCGCGGCCCGCGCCCGTCGCGCGGCCGTTCGCCAGCGGGATCACGAACAATTGCGAGCGCTGGCCGTCGGCCCACTTGTCCCAGTGGCGCACGAACAATTGGTCGAAGGTGCGCGCGCTGCCCTGCTCGGGCGACGGCTTGGCGGGCATGTCGTCGAGCGACCTGGCGCCGACCGGCCGATCGGCCCAGACCAGGATCGCGCCGCCCGTCGGCGAGACCTTGAAGCCCGACAGATCGTAATCGCCCGTCACCTGCGCTGCCGCGCCGCCGCCCATCGCCACGCGCCACACCGCCGACTTGCCGCCGCGGCGGTCGGAGAGGAAGTAGAGCATGCCGTCGGGGCCGAAAGCGGGATCGCTCTCGTTCGCCTCGGCCAGCGATGCGAACTTTTCGGGCTTGGCGCCGCTCGCGCGCAGATCGAGCCGCCACAGATCCTGGCGACCCTTGTTGGCGGCGAGATCGGTCTCGCGCTGGTCCCACACCATCCAGCGCCCGTCAGGCGAAACGGCGGGCGCACCGACGCGCGACAGCGACACCATGTCCTGCGGTGTGAACGGGCGGGCAAGGGCGGGGAAACAGCAGGTCGCACCGAGCGCGGCGATCAGAAGGCTCTTCATGCCGGAGGAGTAGCAAGCTGGCCCGCCGTGGCAAGCCAGCCGCTCTCCTCTACGACAGGATCAGGACTTGCCGCGCAGCGTGTTGATCAGCGCGATGCCGATCACGCCGGCCAAAGTGGCGCTCGCCCACGGGCGCGCCTTGGCGAACGCCTTGGCCTGATCGATCAGCGGGCCGACGCCGGGCACGTTGCTGTTCGGCGTGGCGGCGGTGGTCGTGGTGTCGGGGTTGGTGCTCATCGGTCGCTCCTGTCGGATGGATTCGTGGGCAGAACGATCGGCGCGGCGGCTGGTGCCCCGCTATGATGTCTTCCCCTCCGTCATCCCCGCGCAGGCGGGGATCCATTCGCCGAGCGGTCACTCAGGACGAGGGCCGGCGGCGCAAGCGGATTCCCGCCTCCGCGGGAATGACGAAGTGGTCGCATCCAGTCGAATCCCTAGATTTTCCCGTCGTAGAGGATCGCGTTCACGCGGCTCTGATAAAGCCTAAGTCGAAGCTAGGTCATGACCGCATTTTGAGCAGCATCTTCGCGGCCACGGGTGACTTATTCCGATAAAGCCCAAGCGCGTCGTAAACGGAGAAGTGCCGCATTCAGGACAGCGAAACAGCCATAATGAAGCAGCACCATGTGCGAGCCAGAAAATAATACCCGGCAACGCTCCGGACAGCCCCCAACGAATGAACGGCCAGAAGAGCCACAACGGTGAACTTATGAACACAAGCATGGTCCAAGCCATGAACAACCATGATTTTCGGTAAAGGGTCATTGCTTGAACTTGGCTCTGAAGCAGCATCGTCAGCGTCCACACATCCCACTAGGCTTCAAGCGCCGCCTCCCACTCCTCAGGTTTGAACCCAACGAGTAGCCCGCCATCATATTCGACAATTGGGCGCTTGATGGTGCTTGGCTGCTCGGCCATCAGCTCGACAGCCTTCTGCCCCTCCAGCGCAGCCTTAACGTCGTCGGGCAGCTTCTTGTAGGTTGTGCCTGCCTTGTTCAGCACTCGGCTCAATCCGGCCTGCTCTACCCAACCCGCTATCCGAGCGGCGTCCGCGCCCTGCTTCTTGTAGTCGTGGAAGGCATATTCGATGCCTCGATCCGCCAGCCACAGGCGTGACTTTTTGACGGTATCGCAGTTGGGGATGCCATAGAGGATGATGCTCATGCGGGCTTACCTATCACCGAAATCCGCAGAAAACAGGGTAATCCGGGCGGTCTGCTTTTGTCTGCAAGCTACAAGATCGCTCGCGAAAGCTAGCGCCCGACCACGCGCGCCACTTCGCGCGCGACGATCCGCTCGACCAGTTCGGGCAGATTGGCGTCGAGCCACGCCTTGAGCATCGGCCGCAGCATCTCGCGCACGAGCCCGTCGAGCGTATGCTCGTCGGCGCGCGGATCGACGCGGATCGCAGCGAGTTGCGCCAGCGCCGCCTTGCTCGCCTCGACGCTCGCGCCGGACAGCAGGTCTTCGCCCGGCTCGGCAGCTGTTGCTTCGGATGCCGGCACGTCGCCCAGTTCAAGCACGTCCTCGTCGGGCGTGGGCTCGATCGCGGCGGGCCGTCGCCCGGCGGCGGGCACCTCGGCATTGATGACGCGCTTGATCGAGGCGAGGATCGCTTCCATCGACTGATCGGGCGTGCCGTCGCTCATAAGCGGGGAATATTGCCTATCGCGGCGGCGGAGTCACGGGGATCCTGCCGGTCGTCGCCTCGGGCACGAGCGGCTGGACGTCGGCGTCGTCCGGGGTCGGCCCGCGCGTCGAGGTCGCCTTGGCGGAATAGTCGGGCCGCTCGCTCCATTCGCTGAGGCGGTTGCGCTCCTGCTGATAGTTCACCACCGGATCGTAGAGCGTGCCGCCGTCGAGCCCGAGGTCGCGCGCCTGCGCCTCCCCCATCGCGTTCAGCAATGCGAAGCCGGCGACATATTGGTCGTGCTGCGCGATGACGAGCTGGACCTGCGCATTGACCAGCTCCTGCTCGGCATTCAGCACCTCGATCACGGTACGGTTGCCGACGCTGTTCTCCGCGCGGACGCCCTCAAGCGCCAGCGTGTTGGCAGACACCGCCTGCTGGTTGCCGACGATCGATTCGCCTGCCGCCTTGAACACCGCGAAGGCGGCGCGGACGTTGGCGATCATCTGCCGCTCGACATCGACCTGCTGCTCGATCGCCTGGCTCTGCGTGGCCTGCGCCTGGCGGACGCGCGCGCCCACCAGCCCGCCCTGATAAAGCGGGATCGACAATTGCACGCCGACCGAATTGGCCGACGCCACCTGATCGAACTGGTTGTTCTGCGAGGGGCTGAAGCCCGACGCCTGCGCGCGCGTGCCGAGATAATTGTTGTACGACGTACCACCGACCGCCGAGAAGATCGGCATGCGCGCCGCCCGTTGCGTGCGGACGTCATAGCCGCTCGCCTTGGTCAGCGCGGCGGCCGACTGGATCGAGGGGCTCTTCTGCAGGCCGATCTCGACCGCGGCGTCGGACGATGCGGGCAGCTTGGGCAATGGCGGCGGCGGATCGAGCTTGTCCGGCCAGCTGCCGACGATGCGGCGATAGGTCTCGCGGCTCGCGGTGAGGTTGCCCTGCGCCGTCGCCAGCGTGCTGCGCGCGAGGCTGAGCCGCGCCTCGCTTTGCGCCACGTCGGTGCGGGTGAGGTCGCCCACCTGGAAGCGGTCGCGGCTCGCCTGCAGGTTCGTCTCCAGCACGCGCACCTGCTTGACGTTGAGCTGGACGATCGACTGGTCGCGGATCACGTCCATGTATGCCTGCACGGTCTGCGTGAAGGTGTTGCCCTCGACCGTCTGCAGGTCGGCCCGGCCGGAAACGACGCGCGCCTCGGCCGCATTGATCGCATTCTTGACGCGACCGCCCTGGAACAGGGGATAGGACAGGTTGACGCCGCCGGTGAAGACGCGGCCGCCATTGGTGAGCGTGGTGATGCCGTTGGTGCTCTGCGTCACGCCGACGGTGCCCGTCACCTGCACTCGCGACTGCGCCTTGGCGATGGGCACATATTCGTCCACCGCCTGCTGCTGCGCGCGCGCGGCGGTGAGCGTCGGATTGGTGCCATAGGCCTGCACGAACGCGTCGCGCAGCGTCGTCGCATCAGCCGGCGCGGCGATCAACGCCGCTCCGGTCAAAAGATAGCGCATCCCCCCTCCCCCTTGATCGATGGCTAGAAGCGGAAGCCGGGCGGTCTCGCGAAGCCCGGCAGCACCGGCACCTCGGCATCGGCGAAGCAGGCCATCGCGAACGACGACCCGGCCTTGCGGCCGATGGCGAGACGGGTGACGCCGTTCTCGACGATGCCGGCGGCGATACGGCCATCCTCGGCCAGCTGCGCGACAATCGCGTCGGGCACATGCTCGACCGCGCCGTCGAACAGGATCACGTCATAGGGCGCGGCGTTCGGCCAGCCGGCGACAAGCGGCCCCTGCGCGATCGTGACGGTGGCGGGAAGCGGCGCGGATGCCATCAGCGCCGGTTCTTCCTCCAGCGCGACGACGCCCGCGGCGAGCTGCGCCAGCACCGCGGCGGCATAGCCGGTGGCGGCGCCGACCACGAGCACGCGGTCGGTCGGGCGCACGCGCGCCTCGGTCAGCAGCCGACCGAGCACCATCGGCGTCGGCAGCGCGCGGCCATGCCCCAGCGGCAGGCTCGCATCGATATAGGCCAGCGGCGCCTGCGCGGCCGGGACGAACGCCTCACGCGGGACCGCGCCCATCGCGGTCACCACGCGCACATCGTTCACTGCGGTGGTCCGGAGCTGGCTCGCCACCATCGCCCGGCGCATTTGCTCGAAATTCTGCTCGGTCACGTCTCGCCCTTTCCCGGTGTCTTATACATACAAGACACCATCTGCCTTGGCAACGTCTATCGCGCGGCCCGCCCAGCGCCAAGGCGGATCGTCGCATGACGTGAACAGCATGATCCGTGCCAGCCGGATGCGGCACCGCCGCCACAGCCGGCCGGCCGTGGGTCGTGTCCGCGAGCGAACAGCGCCACCGCTAGATCGTCCGGAAACGAACATCATCGCAGCGATCGTTTGACAATGGTCGCAAAGCCTCGCAATTGCCGCCGGCCCCGCTGGCCCGATGGCGGAGTGGTTACGCAGAGGACTGCAAATCCTCGCATTGTACCCGAAAACTGCGGCGGTTCGCTCGGTTCGGTCTCTGTTCGTGCCACCAGATATCAGGGGGTTAGGGGGCAGGGTGCGAACTCTGCGGGAGTCCTCAAGGTGGCCGTTGAAGCGAGCTTCATCGACTTCGATTTCGTTCTATCGTTCGATACAACTATCATTCCCGATTGGGCATGGCGCGTAGACGGCAAAGGCCGTGCCACCAGAGCGGCCATCGAGCAGCTGCATGGGGCGATCCCCCCGTCGGTCACGCTCGCAGACGCTTTCGAGCGGGTTGCGTCCGAGATCAGGATCGCCGCCTGCGATAAGGCGAGGCTGATGAATGGAGCTTTCGAGTCCCCCCTGATTGTTGATGTCGGCGACGTCTAAGCCTCCACCGCCTCCATCTTCTGCATGGCCGCCTTGGCGCGCAATCGCTGCGACGCGTACTTCAAGGCCATCTTGAAGGTCTGGTGTCCAAGCACCGATTCGATCTCGGCGACGGTGCAGCCCGCCTCCTCCATCCGCGATCCTGCCGCATAGCGCAGCCCGTGCATCGAGCGATTCGCCGGCATACCCTCGGTCGCCGCGACCGCCGTCCGCAACGCCTGGCTCAGGCTGTTCTCGGTGAACGCCTTCCCCGCCGCCGTCGTGCAGATCACAACGCCTCGCCGCTTCAGCCCGTCGAGGTGCTTCCGCAGCTCCGTGTGGCAGGCGATGTCCAGCAGCGCGCTCGTCTTCGACTGGCGCACGCGGACGATATCCCCCTGAAACTGCTTCCACGTCATGTGGACTACGTCCTTCCGGCGCTGGCCAGTATAGAGCGCGATCAGGATGGGCGTGCGCAGATGCGCAGCACAGCCCCTCAGGAACATCTCGACCTCGGCGTCGGACCGACGACGATCTCGCGCGCGCCGCCCTTCGATTTCAGCCGCTTGATCGACTTCGCCGGGTTGAAGCCTGCCGGCACCAGATCCTGCTCGTCCGCCCAGCTGTAGAGCCGCGACATCATCTGCTTGATCTTGTGCGCCTTCCGAATCGTGGCGGAATGGTCGTCGCGCACGGCCTTGAGGATGGCCCGCGTCGCGAGCGCGAACTGAACCTCGCCCAGTTCCTCCTCGAGCAGGATGAGCGTGCGCTGGTAGTCGCGCTGCGTGTCGTCGGCGAGCGCCTTGAACTCCGCGCTCTTCTGGTAGCGCCCGATGAGCCACACGAAGCTCTTGTTGCTCGGCGCCTTGATCTGGCCGCGCCGCTCGACGGCCGCGACCAGCTCAGCATAGCGCGCGATAAAGGCCGGCTGCCGCGGCTGCAGGCTCGAATGCAGCTTCGGATCGTGGGGCAGAGCGACGTCGCCGGTCAGCTTGTGCCGGAACCGCCAATATTTGCCCTTGGCGATGTAGGTGTAGCGCAGATCAGTTCCGGCCACTGCGCTTCTTCCTCCGCTCGAAGAACGCCTGCTCCTCGGCTGCGATCGCTGCAGCATCCGTCGGCTCGGCCGGCACGGCGGCCTCCGCCTGCTCGCCCATACGATCGACGAAGCGGTCGAGGTCGCGAATGTCATACAGCACGCGCCGGCCGATCCCCTTCGACGGGATCGTCAGGGTCGCGAGCGTCGTTCGGCTGATGCCGAGATATTCGGCAGCATCGTCAGCGGACAGCAGCCGACCCCAACGGACCCGAGGCGAGTGATCGAGCTTAGCCAGCGCGCCCATGGCACCTCCTTTCCCGCTCGCGCGTTAAACCTCCAACCCGCAACAGGAGCTGGCCATGAGCGATGAGCAAGAGAAGCCGGACGAAATGAAGCCGGCGAAGCCCGAAGATGCAGCGAAGCCGCGTGGCAATGTCACCGATCGCGAAGACGACGAACGGCAGACGGATACCGTGCCGCCACACCCGAATTGATCCATGGCCGCCGACGACCGCCCCTCCCCCGACGAGCTGCGCGCGCTGATCGTTGAGATCTTGGAAAGCACCACGAACGATGACGGCTGGCACGCGATAGTAGGCCCCGTCCAAACCGTTCCGGAGCTTGGCCAAAAAACCAATTGGCGTATTGATGCTTGCGGATCGCCGGCTGATCGGTCCGCCTTTTTGCGAGCCGTGGCAACGGTCAGGGGCCTGCACCCCTATGCGAAAGGATGAGACGGCACGGATGCACCGAATAGACCTGCGAGGGGCGGCCTTCGTGCTGCTGCTGGTGCTGATCGTAGCCGCGACCATGGCGCTCGTCGGGCACCACGCGGCAGGGGTCGCCTTCTCAGAATAGGGCCTGCCCATCTATTCCTCCCCCGCTGGCGTCACGGGGAGGGCGGCGCGCCGCTCGTTCCCAAGAGCGATCTGCCTCTCTATCAGACTGTCGCGTCCGATTCCTGCTATCGCCATTCCGAAACAGCAAAGCTGGCACCAGCGAAAGCGCATCAGGTCACCATCGTAAACCTCGGCACGGACGCGGTTGCGGATGCCCGGTTCACAATCGCCAGCACAGGTCTGACAGGTGCCGCCCTTGCGGTTGGTGACCATCTTGTCGGACAGGATGCGGTCACTGTAGCCCGAGCCGCCGTCATCACCAGCGAACGGATCATCGGCGAGGCATTCGGCTTCCCAACGGAACGAGCCGCTCACTTTCCGCTCTCCCGCGTCACGGGGAGGGCTCGGAGGGCGGCGGCAAGCTCAATGAAATCGGCGGTCCACATCGTGTGCTGTTTCTGAGTTCCGAAGTGAGACCCGAGATAAAGCTCGCCGGTGCCATCGCGGCCTTCGATCGCTTCAAGATATGTCGGCCGCCCGTCTTCTCCATTGATCGGGCTGGCCAACTCAGCAAACGGCCGAGCCGCGCTAATCAGCCGCTCAACCCGCGCCCGCTCAATGGGAGGCGAGGCTGCCGGGGCAGCGGCGTCGAGTTGGTTTTTGGACCAAAGCAGCCCCGTGTCCCGATTGCCGAACTGCTCAATTACCTGCCGGAATTGATGAACGATCCAAGACGGCCGATTGATGCCTGAATAGCCGCCAAGATTGTTACCTTTCAGGTCGCGCCACAGTTCCTCAGCTTGCTTGAGCAAATCCTTGGTTTCGTCCTTCGTCAGCAACTGCGGGTATGGGCGACCTCCTTCGGCGGTTGACGCTTCCCACGACACGGCTGGCGGGGTGGAGAGGATATCAATCGCGGCTAAGTCGGCAGTATCCAACGAGCCCCCGAACGGCTCAGGCTGGACACCCTCGCGGCAATAGCCCCGAATTATTTTTGCGACGCGCTCCACCTCCGCCCCGTCAGGCGCAGCGGTCGGCACTGCGTCCCCATCGATCAGCTTAGCGCCGCACTTAAGGCACGAAGTTCCTCGCCGTTCCACCTTCCAATGGTGCCCACATGTCTCTGCGTCAGGCGCAGCGGTCGGGCGGGAGAGGGTGACGCACCCATTGGCGTGCATAGTGAAGCCCAGATATTCATCATATTCACCGCCGCAGTATTGGCACTCCCGCGCCTCAGCGGTCGGGCTGGTGGTGTCGGTCATGCTGGGATCCGATCGATATTGCCGTGCACGACCCGGAAGGTCAGCGCGACGACGAAGGGGTTAGCGTCCCAGCTGTCGGGGCCGTGAAGATGCTGCCAAATGCCGGCGAAGCCGCAGCGAAAGGTGCCGGCCACATCGTCCTCGAACCAATGGCCTTCGCCGTCCCACGACAGCTTGGCGACCCCCTCGGCCTGCGCGTCCGCCTCGCTGATGCCCTGCAGCCGCTCGACCTTCACGCCCTCGACGATCAGCGTCAGGCGGGAAAACTCGCGCGGCATGTGGATCGACGGCCAGAACTTGGTGCCCGCGTCAGCCTTGTCGGTCGCGCGATAGATCGGATGGCCGTTGCTGTGCGCGGCCATGCGGGCCTGCCCGATCGACCAAACGCCGACGCCGGTATGCGACCATGCCTCACGCACGTAGAGCCGATCGCCGATCCCGTACCGGATGCGCTGCGTCGTAAGGACGCCGGCTTTCTCGCTGCCGAGCGCCACACGGTGATGATCGTCGCCATCGACTTGCATGGCGGATACTGTGCAGAGAGTGCCCTTCTCATCGATCGGGAACAGCTCTGGCTGTGGGTTCAATATCCTCCGCGTCTGCGTCTTGCGCCCGTCGAGCAGCGCGCGCACCATGGGTGCCGAGAAGATGATGGGGCGGTCAGGCATGAGTGGCTTTCAAGATGGAAAACGGGACGGCTTCTTTAAGACCGAGGCCGTCTTCAGCGCTCGGGCTCTCGGGATCCTTCTGGAGGGTGGACTTCTGCACCACCTCCCTCACGGGGAATGGGCGGCGAAAAAGCTGCGAGAGCTCTGCGACGAGTGGGAGAGAGACAATCCCGCGCCAAAGACACCGGCCGAGAAGGCGGACATCGATTTCGTCCACTCGCGGATCAAACTCTGACTCGCCGATCAAGGTGATGCTCATCAGCGGGCGCATGACCGCCCCCGCTGCTCGGCGAGCCACTCGGCGATGCGCGGCCATGCCGCCTCGATCTCGCGCCAGGTGGGCCACCGCTTGTTCTGCAGCTTGAACTGGCTGGGCCAGCCGACGACCTTCATGAAGTCGGGCTGCTCGGCGCGACGGACCGCGACGCCGGTGGCAAAATAGGGCTCGACCGCCTCGGGGATCGGCGCGCCCTGCCCCTGCTCACGCCACCGATACCGGAATGCGCCGGCGGGCAGCTCGATCACCGCGGGCAGCGTGAGGAAGACCGGCTTCTCATAGAGGGCCTCGGTCATGTCGACGACGACGCGATCCTGCGGCGCCGCGAGGCCGTAGCGCTTCAGCACTTCCATGTCGGCCGCCGGGAAACGCTCGCGCAGATCGGCCAGCAGTCGCGCTGCCACCGCATCGGTCCAGAGCTGCGGCAGCTGCGCAGCGCGCCACTCGGCATAGGCGCGGCGCGCGATCTGCACGAGCAGCGGGCCATCGACGGTCGTGCGATAGGTCGCGCGCGCCGAGGGGATCGGTAGGCCGGCCGGCCCGACTGCCATCGGCGAGCGCCGCGCCTGATACGCCTCCTCGGCGTACCCGGTCGGCGTGATCCGTGGCGCGGCGTTGAGCTCCGCTTGCGTGATGGCGCGGCGGCTCATGCCCCCTCGCCTTCCCGCGCGCGCTTCCACTTCGCACCCATGACGGTGCCGTCGAGCCAGTAACGCCAGAGATCGGCGGCGCTCTCGAGCGCGTTGATTCCCCACTTCGCTTCGAACGGACCCCAGCCCAGCTGGCCGGTCTGCTCCGCGTGCGCGCCGTCGCACATCGGGACGGCGTGGCGGTCCGAGACCTTCGTGCCGACGCCTTTATCCCCAGCATAATCCACATGGCATGCGCGGACCCTGCCGCGGCATTCGTGGCCGCGCTTGTCGAGCAGCAGGCACGAGCGACCCCGGACCCACTGCAGGAACGGCGGGCACCGCTTGATGTCGTCGGCGCGGTGGCTGTTCTGCCGGCGGGGGCGGGTGGACTTACGGGCGAGCATCGGCCGCCTCCCCTGCCCTGGTGACCCCAGCAGCCTCGAAGCTGGGATCACGGTTGACCGACGCGCGGGAGGGGCAAGGCGCGTCCGAGGTAGGCGGAATGGAGGAGCGGGCGACGATCGGGATCTGCCGACCGCGCGCGAGCAGGAGCGAGATGGCGTCGGTCACGGCGTCACCCACAGGATCGCGAGGAAAAACCCCAACAGGGGAAGCCAGAGGACAAGCGCCCAGAGGACGATCGGGCGCAGCCGGATGACGCGCGTCGCGGGAATGAGCCGGGTCTCACGCATCGACGTGGACCCCACCGGCGGCGCGTACCGCGTCCCAGCGCAGGGCAACGGCATAAGCCTGGCCGGGCGTATCACCGGTGCCCGAGAAGTAGCGGCCGTCGATGTCCTTCCAGCTCACCGAGTAGAAATCGCCGGAGCGACCCCGCTGGTATTCCAGGCTCACGCGCTGACCACCAAGGCGGCAGAGCACCGGCCCTAGCCGGTCAAGTTCAGCGATGTCGGCAGCAGATGCCACGGCGAGACCCCATCGAAGAGGCCGGGTCTGCGCTTGCGGCTCACCGGCTGATGGGGCTTATGTGCCCTGTCTGGGCATATTGCGTCAAGCGCAAAATGTGCCCCTATTGGGCACCATCATTCGTCGGGATATATCTCGTCTGGGTAGAAGTCGACCTCTCGATTCGCCGTCTCTCGCTCGCGCGGCGCCGGTAGCGCCGGCTCCTCGCCATCGAACGCGACGCGGATCACGGCTCCGTAGCTGGTCGGCTCCTGAAACACCGCGCGGATCTCGCGCCCCTGCCCCAGCATGCCGCCGATCCATGGCGCACGCTCAGCGGTAAGATAGCCCATCTGCATACCCTCTCGGTTGAGGACCATGACGGCGTGCGGGTCGGCGGGGTTCTTGGGCTCGGGCACCAGTTCGACCGTATCGCCGGGGCGACAAAGCTGGATGGCGAAGGCGCGCGTCGGCGCGCCCTTCTTGTTCGAATGCGCTGCGCCCACGACGGCGAGCGATAGAGCGGCAATGGGCATCGCCCTCCGTTCATCCCATTTGCTAAGCAAGACACGGTTGAAGGCTGGCGTTGCCGATTCGTTCTGGATATTATTGAATATGGCCGAGACGTCAATCGAGTGGACCGACGTGACTTGGAACCCCGTCGCGGGTTGCACGATCGCTACCGCCGGTTGCACTAATTGCTATGCCATGCGGATGGCCGCTAGGCTTGAGGCGATGGGCACGGCAAAGTACCAAGGACTGACAAGAAAGACAGGCGATCGATACGTCTGGACCGGCAAGGTAATCACAGACGAGAAGGCGCTTGCCGCTCCTTTCGCCTGGCGTGCTCCGCGCATCGTATTCGTCAACAGTATGTCCGATCTGTTTCATGACGAGGTGCCGACTGCCTTCATCGCGAAGGTCTGGGCCGTGATGCGAGCCACCCCGAAGCACACCTACCAAATCCTAACGAAACGACCGGAGCGGATGCGCGTCGTGCTCTCAGGGCCGGAATTCACTCCGCTGCCAAACGTTTGGATCGGGACTAGCGTGGAAGACGCCGCCGTCCTCCATCGCATTGACGATCTCCGGGCAACGCCTGCGGCGGTCCGCTTCATCTCGTTCGAGCCTCTGATAGGCAGCGTAGCTGAGGCAGATTTAGATGGAATAGATTGGGCGATTGTTGGAGGCGAAAGTGGGCCTCGATCTCGCGCCATGCCGGAAGAATGGGTTGAGGAGATCGAAGAACTCTGTCGCGATACCGGGACAGCATTCTTCTTCAAGCAATGGGGCGGCCGCAATAAGAAGGCTGCGGGCCGATTGTTTCGAGGGCGGACATTCGATGAGATGCCTGCGCCTGCCGCGGCTTAGCCAAAGCTCTTTCGCAGCCATGCCACCCCTTTGCTGATGAGACCGATTGCAGCATTGCTTTCGCTGTTGCTGAGGCAAATCAGCGAAAAGACGTGGCCTCGGCCCTTTGCGGAAAGCCGGGTAGGCGGTGCGACGTATCGGAATATCTTTCCGAACTGCCTTAGACCATAAGTTTCGACCTGCGATTTGGTGATGGTCTTAACAGACCACCGAATTTCCTCTTCAAATAAGCCGGGGGAACTCACCTCCTTATACAGGTCTCCGCGCCATTCTTTCGTGCCGAAAATCTCGTCTAGTTTTAGCTGCTTGGCCCTATCAACCTTTTCCAGGCGATCCGATAGTTGGCGGTTGATTCCCTCGACCGGGAACAGATACCAAACGTCTGCAGACCCGCTTTTCGCCAACTCCTCGAGCGTATCCCATTGAACGCTCATTCCGTACGGATCTAAGAAGACGACTGCTCTATGCCCCCCTCGGCCGCCCGGCTGCTTGGACCATGGAGGCGCCTGAAACATGGCCTTCAAGGTCTTGTTCGCTTCCCCATGCAGGCATTCGATGTCGCGGTCGGGATACTCGATTCTTAGTTGATCCAAGTCGGCGAAGCGCCCGGCGTCACCCTCGATGAACACCAGCTTGTGAAAGGGCGGTTCGACGTTGAGCGCGCGGCGGGCCGAGCCGGCCAGTTCCACTTCTTCGACGCTCGCAGGCCTGTTCTCGAAAATCCCACCGGTGATTATCTCGGTCGTTCGGCTTCCGCTTCCGGCAAAGGCGTCAACGTACCAGAGTTTAAATGGGCGCTCTTTGCTTGGAGCCGCCTTAAGAACGTCGGTGTAATATCGCAGATAGCCCTCGACTACATCGAGCTTTAACTCGGTCCACGCTCCACCGTATCGATGCGGCACGCTAATGGCACCGTCCGGCAGCGATCACTTCCTTTTTCCCACGAACACCACCCGCCCGACGATGTTCACGAAGTCGATCGGCTCCTCGTCGACCGGCACTGATGGGTTGTCCGACAGGATCACGAACCGATCGCCCTTCACCCTCAGCCGCTTAATCGAAGCGGTGTCGCCGACGGTGAAGGCCCAGAGCGCATCCTGCTCGTCGACGCGGCGCTTGGAGCGGTCGAGCAGAATCAGGTCTCCGTCGTCGATCGTCGGCCCCATCGAATCGCCGCGAGCGCGCGCCCAGGTGAGCAGCCCCGCCGGCGTCGGCGAGATCGCCTCCATCCACACTTTGGGAAACTGGAGCACGTCGACCTGCACGGCCTGATCGGTGAACGTAGCGCCGAGGCCCCACGGCAAATCGATGTTCTGGACGCCGACCATTCCGATCTCGGAATCGTCATCCACTACCGGCCCCTTGCTGGCGGGCGGCCGGGCGTCGCTAGTCGGCCCCGCGAGCAGATCACGCTGCTCGACGTGGAGCGCTTCCGCGATTTTGCCGATCCACTTCGAATTGAGATCGCGGCCGCCGCGCTCGAGCTTGCCGAGCATGTTCAGAGTGGTGCCGATCTTCTCCGCGAGTTGGGTCTGCGACAACCCAGCCGCCTTGCGAAGCGCCGCAATGTTATTCTCGCTTGCCACAACGCGCTTGTGCCCGCCACGGGCATAACCGAATAGAGGACGTATAGGGCACAATTTTCGATTGCCCGATGTGCCCACATGGGGCATATCAAGCTCCATGACGCTTCTCGATCATCTCAAGTCCCGTCAAATCTCGGTGGCGGCTTTCGCCGCCAAGATCGACGAGGCCACCAACACGATTCGCAAGATCGCATATGGCCAGCGCCAGCCATCTCTAGCGCTGGCCGTGAAGATCAGCGCGGCGACTCGCGGCGACGTTGCGGAAGCCGACCTCCTGCTCCCCGCCCAGCAGGAGGCGGCATAGATGCTAAGCGTCGTTGTCCGAGCGCGGCGGGTTGGCTTCATTGATAAGCCGCTGGACCGCCCCAAGCGGGGTGTCGTCCTTAAGGACGATGAGGGCTCCGCACTTGCACGCGGCTGCTTTGTGCAGCCTGATCTGCTTGTACGCCACGTTGATGGCCGTCCCGCACTTGGGACAGTCCACCCGTGCCCGGATGTCGTCGAGTTCGCCCGCCATGTTGCTGAGATAGCACGCGTTGCATCGACGCGGGAGGCCCGATGACCTCTGCCGTTTCCCCCATTCCCACCGGCTTCGGTCGTGACCCCGACGGCAACGTCGCGTCCTTCCTGCCGGTCATCCCCATTGGAGCAGCCGACGCCCCCTTGCCCAAGCTCCAGCGCGCCGCGGGTACTGGACATATGCGCGGCGTGCACCCTCGCCTGGCCCGCTGTCCGGGCTGCTCCTGCGACATGACGCATCCGGCCGCGCGCTCCTGCGAGCGTGTCGGCTGCCCCGTTCGTCATCTCGTTCCGAACCATCATGCCGGGAGCAATGCCCGATGACCGCGCCGCAAATCCACGGCACGCGCCGGTCGTTCTCCGTTTCTGACGCCCTCGAAACGATCGGCGAGGATCTCGCGCGCATCCGCGAAGAGGACAAGCTGAGCTGGAAGGACGTCGGCCGGGTGCTCGGCAAAAGCGACGACCGTGCCGCCGACTATTCCAAGGCAGTCAGCGAGATGCCCGTCTCGGCATTCCTGCTCGGCCTCCGCGAATGGAACGGCCGCCTCGGCGCGCGTGTGCTGGCAATGATCGGCAAGCAGATCGGCCCGCTCGACGCGGCGGACATGTCGGACAACGAGCGGCTCTCGAAGCTGCTGCACCTCGCGCACCTGCTCTCGCTCGCGCTGCTCGACGACGGGATCGTCGACGATGACGAGCTCAAGGGCATCGGCGGCGCGATCCTCGACGAGGTCATCAGCGGCCTGATGGCGCTCCGGCGCCGCCTGGCCACGCTGCACGACGGCACCGTGCCCGCTCCGCTAAAGGCGGTCGGCACCGACTGAGGTTTTAACATCGCCGGCCCTGACCCGGCAGAGGGATGACGAAGATGACCGACACGACGGGCGTGGGAGCATGCGCTTCCACGGCGGACGACCTGCGTCCGAAGTTCTGGGGCAATAAGCGCAAGGATCCGCCGGCCGACTTCGCCGAGATGGCGGCGCGGCTGACCCGTGAAGATATTCGCGCGCACTATGGGATTTCGCGCGAGGTCGAGGTCCGCTGGCGGAAGGGAATCAAGCCCGCTCGTCGGCGCGCGCCGCGCAACGCCATCCCTGCTGACCTCGCGGTCATGGCCGCCAAGCTCAACTTCACCGCTTTCGCCCGCCATTACGGCCGCCGCGAGCAGGTCGTGCGAAGCTGGTCGAACGAGACGGGCATCATAACTGCGAAGCTCCCGCTGCGCGGCACCGCGCTTGGGCTGCCGGCGCCTGACGACTTTGCGAGCGTGGCTGCCGGCATGACCCGGGCTCAGTTGGCCAATCAATTCGATGTCAGCGTGAACACGGTCGATCGCTGGCTTGCCGTCTCGGGCGTGCGGCCGAATCCCGGCAGGACACCGTTCTACCGCGGACCAAAGGCCGCGCCATCGACGATCGATATGTCGCTCGCAGCCCGCGCCGCCCGATATCTCCAGAACCTCGGCCCGGTCGTCTACAAATCCGAGATCCTGCCGCCGAAGGAGCGCCAGAGCGTGCCCGACGATGGCCGCGGTCGCTATTACGTCGGCGGCAAGGGTCATATCCCCATCGCCGACATGATCGCCCTGGCCGAGGCCAAGGGCTGGCGGCGCGCGGCATGAGCGCCGGCAACGCCTCCCGCAACTTCCGCTCGAGCGATTACGAGCGAGCCGCTAACGACTGGTATGTCGAGCCGCGCTGGTGCGTCGAGCAGTTGGCGGACGCGGTCGACTTCGACGATCATTCGATTTGGGATCCCTGCGCGGGCGGCGGGAACATCACTGACGTGTTCGCCGCGCGCGGCCGGTTCATCATCCCCACCGACATCATCGACCGCGGCGCCAAGCACTTTGCCGGCGCGTGGGACGCGACGCAGTTCGGGACGCCCGCCGCCGTCCAGCCGGGCCAGCGCGTCGCGATCGTCACCAACCCGCCGTTCAAGGACGCCGAGGTCATCGCACGCCGTGCCCTTGCGCTCGCTGATCGGCGCGTGGCCATCCTCCAGCAGCTGTCGTTTCTCGCGAGCAAGGCGCGCCACGCGCTCTTCACCGAGTTCCCGCCCAGCGACGTCCTGATCCTGTCGAAACGCCCGAGCATGCCCCCCGGACACCTGATCGCCGAGCTGGGCGAAAAAGCCTTCCGCGGCGGCACGACCGACTTCTGCTGGATCGTCTGGACCCGCCCGCACGATCGCGAAACGCGCGTGCGCTGGCTGCAGCCTCACCTCTCACCAACGGAAGGACCACAGAATGCCTGACGCATCGATTCTGATCGCGTCGCGAGATTTTCGCGACGTCATAGCCATAGCCTCGAGGGTGCTGGAGGCGCGCTCCACAATCCCGATCCTGTCGATGCTCCACTGCCGCGCGAACGGAAGCTTTGAGGTCTCGGGCACGGACCTCGACATCATGCTGACGGCCAAGGTCGAGCATGGCGGCGGCCCCAAGCGCGAGTTCATTCTGCCCCAAGCTCTGAGCGTGTCGAAGGCGGTCAATGCCGGCGGCGACCAGACGGTGAGCATCACCTCCGCAGACGGCAAGGTGGGCATCACTTCTGGGGCGCTGGCTTTGAAGGTCGGCAATTCGCTGCCGGCTGACGATTTCCCCGGTGATGCGGCCGCCATGGCGGCCGAGACTTTCACGGCGTCGCTCAGCCACGAGCAGTTGCGCGCCCTCTCTCGCGTCGCGGGCGCGGTCTCGACGGAAGAGACCCGTTATTATTTGAACGGCGTCTATCTGCATCACGTCGAGGGGACGACCTACCGCGCTGTCGCCACCGACGGCCACCGGCTATGTTTCTACGATCTGGAGCTGCCGGATGCCGCCGGCTCGCTGGCAGGCATCATTCTGCCGAGGAAGACGATCCGGCTGCTTCTCGGCATGGCGGGCAAGCCCGCCGCCAGCGACAGCGGCATTGGATTAGCGGTCGGCACGACGAACAAGCCCAACCGGGAGACTTCAACCGCGCCTGAGAAGACCGGCAGCCCGACACGAGCTCGTGTGAGCCTGCGCGTCGGCAACGTTGCAGTCTCGGTCGCGACCAAGCTGATCGATGGCACTTTCCCCGATTATAAGCGGGTCGTTCCCACCGACCCGGGCAAGTCCTTCCTATTCCAGGCGGCAGAGCTTCGCCGCGCTGTCGAGGCGGTTAGCGCCGGATCGGGAAGGGCGAGAGCGGTCAAGATCGTCTTCGACACGGAAGGCGCAAAGATCGATTCGCACTTTGTCGACACCGGCATCGACAGCACCTTCCGCGTCGCCTGCGACCATAAGCATGCGGGCTTCGAGGTCGGCTTCAACGGCGAATATCTGCTCAACATGATCGAGGCGGCTGGCCCAGGCGAGTTTGTAATCAACACGAGCGATGCTGCAGCGCCCGCCTTGATCAAGAACCCGGCGGACACCGCTTGGACCGGCATCCTCATGCCTATGCGGGTGTGATGATCGACGAGGCTGAGCCGCACCCGAAACTCGTCCAGCTGAACGAGCTGGTCGGCTTCTGTGAGCGCCGGGTGCTGCGTGCGGACGATCGTGTGGCTGCAGCTCAGCTGGAGCACTCCGAAGCGGTGCTGGCGCTCAACGATGCGAACAAACGCCGGGCGCACTGGATCGCCGCCAATCCCGATCCACAAATGGAGCTGATCTGATGTCCGACACCGTAGCGGCTGAACAGCTGCGCCAATTCATCGAAAGAATCGAACGTCTCGAGGACGAGAAGAAGGGAATGGCCGAGGACGTCCGCGACGTCTACGGCGAGGCCAAGTCGCAGGGCTACGACACGAAGACCATGCGCGCCATCATCCGCCTGCGGAAGATGGAGAAGCACGCCCGCGACGAGGCCGAGGCGCTGCTCGATACGTACAAAGCCGCGCTCGGGCTCGGCTGATGCGCCGGTCAGCGCTTGATCCCTTCCGTAAGGAGGCGATGGCAGCACGCCTCGATCGGGCGCTGGCTACGCGCCGCGCCCGCCGGCCGTCGCATAGCGATCGCAGCATGCGCGGCGCCCGCTCAAAACGACATGACCTCTCGCGCGATCCCATTATCATCGAACAGACCGGCTTCTGATGCCGACCGGAACTCGATTTAGCTCCGTTCGACGAAGCACCAGTCGCATAGTATCTCGCCGACCGGAGCTGGCGCGCGGCACAAGCTACAGCGGTGTTTATTCTCGCTCGCATTCGCGCGCCGCCGCGCAGCGCGAGCTGCCCAAAGAACAGCCCACATTTCGATCAATCCCACCGCTATTGGCGACGACTTGCTGCGCTCTAAACCGCTCGGGTGCTTCATGTGATTCCTCTCGGGCTGCAGCCGTTATAAGGTCCGCCGGTTTCCTAACCGTTGTGCAAGCCGCGAAATTTCAAGAGAAATTTCGACGAAAGGCTTGGTCATGAGCGCCGACCTGATCGCACGTTTGATCGAAGCGGGAACTCCGGCGGCGTTGGTCGCCGAGGTTGCGATGCTGGCGGCGCGCGCCGAAGCGGAAATCGCCGCAGCGCAGGCTCCGAAGCCTGGTGCGCTGCGCACCCGACGGTGGCGCGAGCGTCACGCGCCGTCACAGCACGTCACTTGTGACGCTGGTGACGCGTCGGTGACGGTTGGCGTCACCGACACCCCCTCTCCCGCCCCCTCCCCTTCCTTTCCCCCAAACCCCCAAACCAACCCCGCCCCCACCCACACCCCCGCGACCACCACGCGTGCACGCAAGGGGACTCGGCTTCCGGATGATTTCGCGGTTCCGGAGGATTGGCTGGCCTGGGCGATGTCGGAGCGCAGCTGGTCCCGCACCGATGCGGAAAGCGAGGGCGACAGCTTCTGCGACCATTGGCGCGCCAAGCCCGGGAAGGACGGCGTGAAGCTCGATTGGGCAGCGACTTGGCGGAACTGGGCACGGAACAGCAGGCGGAACGGAAATGGCCAACGATCTCACCACGGCAGCAGGGCGGGCGGTAGCCACCCCGGAGGGCGCATTGGCGCTGCGTCGGATTTCGTCTTCGGTGGCATGGACCGAGGATGACGCCGTCGAATGCAGCCGGTGGCTAAACCCTGCGCTGGCCGGCATGCTGCCAACCGCGATCGGCGAAGCGCGCGCTCAGCTTGCGCCAGCTCTCGTCGGCGACTTCCGCCGGCTGGTCTCGCCGACGCTGACGCTGGTGGCGCCGGCGGGCATGAGCCAGGACGACGCGACGGCATGGCTCGCAACGGCGGCAGAGACGCTGCGCGGCATCCCCGCCGACCTGCTCGAGCGAGGCTGCATGGCCGCCCGCAGGAAGGTTGACCACCCGTCGAAGATCATCGCGGCAATCTTCGCTGAGATAGGCGGCGCGTGGGAACGACGCAAAGCCGATCTGGGTAGGCTCGCGACGCTCGAGCGCATCGCCGCCGATCGGCCCGAGCCACCAGCCGGCGACCCGTTCATTCGCCCCGAGGAAGCGACCGCGATCATTGACGAGTTCAATCTGCGCGCGGATCGCGCGGAGCCTCGCGCGCCGCGAGGCCCCGCGCGGATGCCGACCGTCGCTGATTACATGGAGATAGGGCTATCGCGCGACGCCGCAGCGAGGGCTGTCGCGAATGCCGAAGCCGCGGAGGAAACGAAAGATATCCCGCAAGAGGTTATGGCCTCGGTGGCACCCAAGCATTCGCTACGCGATCAGGGCCACCTCATCATCGCGAAGGCTATCGCGAACCGCTTCCGAGCGCGGCGCGACGTCGGTGTCCGTGCCGACGACTATACCGCGCTCGCGCGAAGGATGATCGACAAGCACGGCCAGCCGCCGCTGGCGTGGCTGATCGGCGCCACGCGACAGCAGATCCTGTTAGAGCGGCTCGACGCGAAGGCGGCATGACGAACATCGCTGTTTCTGTTACGTTCTATGGGTGGGCACGATGACTGCAGTCGGTGATGATAAGTGGTGCATCCTGCGCACTTCCGCAGCGCGCACCCTTCCGCTTGCCGAAAGCCTTGCTGCTGCCGGGTTTGAGGTCTGGACGCCGCGTGAGACCCAGCGCCGCCGCATTCACCGGGCACGCAAGGCGGAAGAAGATTGCACCGTTGCGATCGCCCCATCCTTCGTCTTCGCCAAGGCTGAGAGCGTTCCCGACTTGGTCACGATCATCGCCGCGCCGTTCAGCCAGCACCCGCGGTTCTCCCTGTTCCGCTACGCGGGTCGCGTGCCGCTGATCGCAGCCGCGGACCTGAACGAGCTTCGCCGCGCTGAAGAGCGCGCCGCCCATAAGCAGAAGCGGTCGCAGCGCTATATCTACCCGCGCGGCGCTCACGTCCGTGTCGAACACCAAGCCTTTGGTGGCCTGATCGGCATCGTGCAGGACTGTGACGGCAAGCACGCGCGCGTCGCGCTGACCTTGTTCGGCAAGCCCTTCGAGATGAAAATCGCCACTTGGCTGCTGAGAACAGATGATGTAACGAAGAGGGAACCTTCGGGGATCGCGGCCTAAGCCGCTTGTGGGACTGGACGGCTGCCGCAGCCATAAGACGGCAAACCCGCCGCCACGATCCGAACCGGCGCACGATGGTGCGTCGGTCGTACTGCGAAGGGTTGCCTATCGAAGTTCAACGCGGCCATCGTCCAGCGGTAGGGCCTCAGTCTTCCAAGCTGATGACGCCGGTTCGATCCCGGCTGGCCGCTCCACCACCACAGCCGAAGGAACACACCATGTCGAACGCCCTGCGTCTCGCGGCCCTGTCGGCTGCGCTCCTACTGGCCGCCTGTGCGACCACGTCCACCTTCGATCCCAACCCGGCGAACGTGGTGGAGAATGCGCCGTGCCCGACCACCGACGGCACGTCCTGCAAGTGACTGAGCTTCGCGGTATCGCGAAACCTATGCCACTCTCCGTTCAGAGTTTTGATTGATGATCGCCGAAGATCGCCTGAAAAGCACCTCTCGTTTTGACTGAGCCACGCGCCTCATTTCTCCGATCAACCGCCCTGATGCTGCTCTATATTCGTCCCATCGGTCTTGCACGCGAGCAGCCGGCCATTCGCTAATATGTTTAGAATATCCCCTCCGGAGATCTTCAGTTTGCCGGAGAAAAACAGCTATTAGCTCTTTCGCTTCAGCTGAACCGACTGTGGTCAGTGGAGCGATGATACAGCGGTGCTCTTCAACGAGATAATGCCTAACGGCTATCGACAAAGTCATGCGTTTCAAACCGAGTTCGTGAGCCGTGGGCGCGACGCTTCGCTCGAGTAGCTCGGCAAAACTCTCGGCGAGATCAATGAGCTCGTCGTGCCGTTCGTGCAATATACGCATACTGAATACTCCAGAGCGGCGGGTCATAGGCCATCAGACGTAAATCCTTCGTGTCTCTCAACCACCTAAGCCGGCGCATTGCGCATAATGCGGAGCGGTTATGATGCGGCCATCAAGTGTGTGCATCTCGGTCGCCCAGGTCGACAACGCGACGGAGCGCCTGTCGCGCATGTTCTACAGCAACAGCGATCCCGAGCGGTTCAGCCGAGAGAAGCCGGACCTGGTGCGCGAGATGCGCGGCTGGAAGCGGTGAGCATGCCAAGCGCCCGGCGCGACAGCCTGGACGTTCGAGCATGCACATGCCGCCGTCTGGGTGACTGCTATCGCATGGGCGACCATCCGCGGGACCGAACGCCGTGTCGCATCGCTCGTTGCCTTCCCCTGAAGGCTGATGGTTGAGCGTCTACGCGGCCGGGCCGGTATGGCCCAGCGCCGACGTCGCCTTGAGGCCGAGCCGCTCTGCCGACGGTGCAAGGAACGCGGGATCATCACCGCGTCGACCGTGCCGGACCACATCAAGCCGCTCGCCCTCGGCGGCAGCGACGACGACGACAACATCCGGTGCCTGTGCAAGCCCTGTCACGACGAGGTGACCGCGGAGCAGTTCAACCATCGCGCGACGATCGCGACTGACGCGGAGGGGTGGCCAGTGGCCCGGGTGTAGCGCCCGTGCAACACACCCCCCGGGGGGGAGTGACGATATTTCGGCCGATCCGGGCCCGGACACCACGCCTGTCAAAAACGCGCGCATTCACGATTGAAAATACAGGGGTCAAAATGGCGAAGCCGCGCCTCCCCGGCCAGATTGCGAAGGTAACCGGCGCCGCCGCGCGCAGTCCGGGGCGCTTCAAGGATCGCGCCAATCCGAAGGTCAAGACGGTCGGCAGGGCACCGGACCACCTATCGCCGGCCGCGAAGCGTGCATGGGCCATGTTCGTCCGCCGGATGCCGTGGCTGAGCAACGCCGACGAGGCGATGCTGGAACTTGCCTCGATGGTGCGCGGCCTGATCCTCGATGGCGAAGATGTCGGCGTCGCCAAGCTCAACATGTACCAGTCGGTGCTGAGCAAGCTCGGCGCATCGCCCACCGACAGGAGCAAGGTAGCGATGCCGGATGACGACGAAAAGGAAGAAGACGAGTTCTTCGGCTACCACTGATCGCACCACCGCCTACGCGCGCGCCGTCATCGCCGGAAAGATCGTAGCCGGTCCCCACGTTCGCAATGCCTGCCAGCGGCACCTGGACGATCTGGTCCATGGACATGAGCGAGGACTGACGTTCAGCGTCGAGGCGGCGGATC